>JAJFKS010000031.1 GCA_021773115.1 Woeseiaceae bacterium
CACTCGTTCGTCCAACGGCGGCCAACGAAGTATGGTCCATGGACTTTGTGTTTGATCGGGTAGCCAGCGGACGCTCGATGAAATGCTTGGGGATCGTCGATGATGGCACTCACGAAGCGGTCACCGTCCATCCGGAACATGCCCTTGGTGGCGATCATCTGGTTCGCATTCTCGGCCGGATCTGCCAACGGCGCGGCTATCCGAAAATCATCCGCACCGACAACGGCAAGGAATTTACCGGCAGAGCAATGCTCAACTGGGCGCACGACCACGGTGTGACGCTGCGCCTGATCGAGCCGGGCAAGCCAAACCAGAATGCCTACATTGAATCGTTCAATGGCCGTTTGCGTGACGAATGTCTGAACGAGCATTGGTTCAGAAATATCCATCACGCTCGCGAACTGATCGAGACCTGGCGCAAGGAATACAACGATGAACGACCGAAGAAAGGGCTGGGCGGGCTTAAGCCTGCTCAATACGCAAAACGACTGGCTGAAAAGACGATTACACTAACCGCCGGACTCCAAATCTAAGTGCTACTGAAGACGGGGGGACGTCGACCTTTTTCTAAGAATTTGCCTGTGTACTGCATAAATAGATGGCCAGATCTCGCCAAATTTCTAAAGAAATCGAGCTGGAGACCGCATCATTCCTAGATTGCAGAATTGATTTGTAATCAGTAGGTCCCGCGTTCGATTCGTGGTGCCGGCACCAATTTTTCTAAGGATTTCTTCAGGACTTTCCAAGAAGATCCTATTTCACCGCTCTCAGACGGCGGCCTGCTTCTGCACAGCTGTAATTCTGATCAACCACCAGTGCCACCGCTTCTTGCTTGAACTCCCGACTGTGGGTTCTTCGTTCCCTTTTCATCTAACACCTCGTTTTGAATCATTGTCATTATATGATTCTTAACTCGGTGTCCGGTATCGTGGGGGAAGATCACTTTATAGCTCGTCCAGCTAATAGGCTAGCGGAAACAGGGGCAGAGTTTCTGCCCCACTTTATTTCACGATACCGTACGCATTCTGCAACAGGGCCACTCCGTCGTCGCGAGTGAAATCGACGCCAAAAGCCTTTGGGTCGAACGATTCATCACCGCTAACCACACCCAAGAATGCGCGAAGGTCCTCTCGAATTGAATCGGCAAGATCGACCTTAAGATCTGCAGGCAATAACTGTGCGAGGCGAAACACGTCATTGCGATGCTTTTTGATCTGTTTGTCACTGATCTGATCGCCGTCGTCTTTTCTCTTGGCGAGATCGAGATACGCTTTGGCCTTGAATGGGATGAGCAAATCCTCGGTCAACAGCGAGATTCCGTCGATGACAATTCGGGAGTTTTGTAGGGCTGCGTAGTAGTGTTCGTCGAGCAGGATCGCCGACAGGCTTAAGTCATCTTCATCCACGGGGACTTTTGTATACCGGTGCCCGTCGGGGATCTCGATGCCGCCTGGTTTGCGAGAAAAAAGCTCAATCATGTAGGGGTAGGTTTTGTCTGCGGGCTTGTGAAAGCGGAAATACTCTTTGTGTCCGTCACTTTTTTGCCGGGCTTCATAACCGCCGCCCTCAAGGAACGCTGCGAACGCTGCCGCAAAAGCCTCGTCGACGACTTCGACGCAAAGCACCATGTCGAAATCTTTGGTTGCGCGAAAATCGATACCGGCATTGGCAAACAGCAGGTCGCACGCCGTGCCGCCAATCAACGCGTATTGTTCTTCATGGCCGGCAAAATGCTCTCGGAATTTGTCGATGCCCGCTACCATGAGACATGATCCAATACGTCTTCGGCAGCCTGGGCGATGCGTTCATGGGGATCGTCCCAAAACTGCGCATACAGCGACAGCGGATCAACAACTGCGTCTTCGGTCAGCACTTCCGGCCGGTAATGCCAAAGCTCGATCATTGCCTCCGCTTGATCGGCGTTGTCGACGATAGAGAGGTTATTGGCTGCGGCCGTCGCATCCCACGCATCTGCGTGTATGGCATAGACGGGTAACGGTGGCTGCGACATGCTGGTGGTGTTCGCCAGCGCACTTTCACCGGCCACTTTCATTGGCGGTACGATCAGACGTCCCAGCATAAACTTTTGGGCGCGCGCCGGCCGGCGCAATAGCGGGCGGGCGAGTTCAATCAGCCCACGGCCGTCTTCGGCAAAATGGATTTCTTTTTTGCGGCCGTGTTTTGACACCTGGGCAAGATCGGTACTGGCCAGTTCCTCAAACGCGCGACCGACCGACATGGCTGAGTAGTAGAGTGCCCTGGCCATTTGCGATGGCGTACGATTGGCCGGATTGGCACGCAATTCATGATTGAACAAGATGCCGTAAAACAATACTGCCTGTGCCGCTGGAGACAGTTGGTCGAGCCCTCGCTTCGGCCGGGCATGAAAATGTTCCCGTAGATCTAACGCAAGCGGCGGGATGTAAAGCTGATTGCCAGGCACCACGAAAGAGACGCCGTTCGCGACGAGGCGTGAGCGGCGATCGGCGGCTAAGTGTTGCGAAGCGTAGATGACAACGCCATCAAATGCCTGTTCGATGCGGGCAAGATGTTTGGCGACGTCTGCAGGTGTGGCGTCTGCAGTGCCTCGGTCGGCCGCGAATAGGCAGGGCTGGTGACCGATAAGGGCAGCGAAAAAGTCGTAGCGGTGCGACAAGAACGACGGCAAACCGGCCGCACCATTCCAGCGGGCTAGCTCGATCGGCCGGTGCAGGGTGGCCGCAACATAGGCGCGGAGTTCGGCCGCAAAATGGCCGTTGCCAGGCCGTTTTCGGGTTGCTTCTAACATGGTCATGCATACTAACACTCATAATGTTAGTATGCAATTTAGCGTTAGTGTTTGTCTGCCAGACTAACGAAATCCAGGCGTACGTCGCGGTGTCGGATCGGGTGCAAATAGGCATCGAATCTTGATCCATTTCGGCAATAGGAATCAATGGCTTGTGCTACGAACCGGCGCCGAAACCGGGTCAAATTTGCTCGCCGGTTCACACACAATAAGGCGACTCTGATCTTAAATCGGGCGAAGCACAGGGTTTGCAGTAAGAAGGTAGTAAAGTATACTACTTAGTAGGTTAATTGCACCTACTCCTTTGGAGGGCAACCCATGCCAATGGTCAAGAAAAGTATATCGGTCACCGATCAGCAAGATAGCTGGATCAAGGCGCAGATAAAAACGGGACATTACGGTAACGAAAGTGAGGTGGTTCGCGAGCTGATCCGTGAACGGCAACTTCGGGACCAGGAAAGCCCCGCCGAAATTGAAGCTATTCGTGCCGCATTGATTGAAGGCGAGGAGAGCGGTTTTAGCGATCGCACCGTCGACGAGATATGGGAAGACGCCCGGCAGCGGCACAGGGCGAAGCATGGATGAGTATCGGCTTTCTCAAAGCGCCGAAGACGACTTGATCGCTATCGCACGATACGGCGATGAACATTTCGGGGTTGCGCAGTCCAACCGATATCGCGACCAGCTCAAAAAACGATTTTCAGTATTAGCCGAGCAACCGCAGCTATATCCCACGGTTGACCATATTCGACCGGGCTATCACCGCAGCGTGTGTGGCGTGCATTCCATCTACTACCGCATCGACGCGCAAGGGGTGGAGATAATGCGCATTCTGAAGCATCAAGACCCGAGCAAAGCGTTTTAGGGAGCGTCGCCTTTGAGTCTAAGAACCCGGCGATTCCCTTCTAAGAATGCACCAGCCTACCGCATAGCTACGAGGTCATATCCCGACGAATTTCTAAAGAAATCGAGCGGGAGACCGCATGATTCCTAGATTGCAGAATTGATTTGTAATCAGTAGGTCCCGTGTTCGATTCATGGTGCCGGCACCAAATATATCAACGACTTAGCGCTCCCATTCGGGGGCGCTTCTTCGTTGTGAAAATCCTTGTCAACATCGGCCCAAACTCGAGTGCAAATCGACGACCAGGAAGACCGGTGATAGTGGGCTAGGATGCTGGCATTGTCTTAGTGATTCGCTTGCCTGTCAGTTTGTAGAGAACAACCATTGCATGCCCTGGCGAAACGAGGCAGGTGGCGCGGACATATGGCTATGTCCATCAAGATTCGCGAATTTTAGTTGCCAGGGAGTATTGCTAATGCCAGACCAGTGTTCAAACCACTTCTGAGCTGGCTCACGAAATCTTTGGTCATCATTGACTCCGCTGGCCACAAATAACCTTGATCGCTCACTGATAGGCGCAGGCTCTGCATGCTCTTTCAGGAAAAAAGGCAAGTTTCGATGCAACGCCGGATTACTGGCTATGTGCCCCCAAAACAGATTCGGTTCAGTCAGTGCCGTATATAGTACAAACTGTCCACCGATTGATTGCCCGAATATGACACGACGATCGGAACGAGATCGGTAATTACTTTCAATAAATGGCAACAGCTCATCGCTCAAAAACTTTTGAAACTGGCCGGCTCCTCCCCAGAAATCCCGTTCTGGAGACTTCGCCGTATAGTCGGTACTGCGAAAATTTCCGTCATCGAAATTTTCACTTCCGTAAGAGATGCCAACAATAATTGCATTTGGAATTTCTTCTCCAAAATTCAAGTATCGGTAGTACGCCGACAATAGTGGAAACAGCGCACCGCCGTCCAAGAGATAAATCGTCGGATAACTCTCATCGACGGACTCATCGTATGCATCCGGCAACATTACGTAGATGTGGTAGGCACGTCCGACGATGTCTGACGGAACATGGTGATAACGAGTGTTTCCCAGCCCTTGTAGAAACTCTGTGTTCACAGCAGCGTTGGCCATCGAACCGGCTAACAGAAGAAATGCGTATAGGACTGATTTTCTCATAGTGGTTGCCGTGGCCCTCGTCCAGCTAACTCCGCGACCGGCGGGTTTGGGTTACG
This sequence comes from Woeseiaceae bacterium, assembly GCA_021773115.1. Classification (GTDB taxonomy): domain Bacteria; phylum Pseudomonadota; class Gammaproteobacteria; order Steroidobacterales; family Woeseiaceae; genus UBA1847. The sequence goes on from JAJFKS010000031.1 coordinate 4,877, forward strand.
GCCGTAACCATCGCCAACAGCCTCATTTGTCACCTTCGTCGGTAGTTTTTTTCTTGTAAAGCCCATCAAACCAAAGATCCCAGAGTTCGGTTTCCGGATTAAATTGCTCGGCAAATTGCTGCACGGTGCCATCTTCATTCGCGGTAAAACGGGCCCGATACCCAGTGATTAGATCGGTGACGAAGTAATGGATATCACCTTCAAGCACCATAACCCCCGGTTCCAACTGATGCCCTTCAGTTTTGACCGTATAGCCGTCGGAAACCCAGAACATTTGCCACGACTCGGATGCCGGGTTGAAATGTCGAAGGCTGTAGCCGTCCGTGCCCGCGGAATTCTTCCAGATCTCCAGGATCAAGCAGCCGTTAGAACGCCTGGTAATGGAATTGTGTCCGACCAGTCTATTAGGGTCACCGGGGACGTAAACGTCCCATTCACCAACCCAAAAATCGAATTGGTCAAAGCCTGGATTATTCTCGCAATACGGTGTGGGAGAATCCTCCTGGGCCACGGCAGGCCCAGTCAGGGCAAGGGCAAGTGAGAAGCTCAGGGCTAATTCAAGATTTTTCAACACGCAGATCTCCATAGTGCGTACCGGCTCTGCGGCATCGTTCGAGTGACCACGAGCAACGCTGGCGAACAGGTCACGACAATGATACGCGGCGATTAATGTCGTGTGTGCTGCAACTTGGGCGAGTCTCCTACCGTTTTCGAACACAATGGGCGCGGGAAACTCTGAAGGCCAATTTGATGACTGTGGCAAGCTTATTTTGTAGCATTGCGTGTGAAGTATCGGCAGAGAAACCAATTTAGGTCATTGTTTTCTCAAGGCACATTACGAATCACAGCTGAATCTGTGGAGTCAGGGTATGCGAAACAAAGGCCTCAACGTTGGGAGCGCCGTTGATATTGATGCTTATGACACGGCAATACTGTCGGCGTTATGCGATAACGCGGAGCTTTCTTCCATAGAGTTAGCAAAACTCGTGCACCTTTCTCGAACGGCGGTCGCCCGACGAGTAACCAACCTGCGTGACCGGGGCGTTATCGGTCGCGCCGTCGTCCGCGTTCAGTACGACAAGCTGGGTTTTTCAATTCGTGCATTCGTAGAGATTTCGGCCCCAGAGCGCGACTCTTTCAAGATACGCGACGAACTCCTGGAAAAACCGGAAGTGTTGAACTTGTCGGTTGTGCTCGGTGAGAATCTGATTATTACAGAGGTCATTGCTGTCGACACAAAACACCTGCATCAATTTCTGACCTGGATCCATGATCGCGGTTACAGCGAGACGAAGGTCATTCTCCAACAATACGGATCGAAGATCGCGTTTCGGGATCGCATTGATATGATCGAGCGGGCGCGATCGGATATCGACCCTCGCCTTGTGCCTGCACCCACAGGCAAACATCGGTCGTAGCGCTAAAAAGCAACCTGTTCGTCCGCACAGGAAAATCGGCTCAAATTGTGCGTGCCGCGGGCGAAAATTGATCCCGGCGCAATCGCCAGTGCCCCTTCTGAACGCTAACCTTCAGGCGTTCTAAAACACAGAGGGGAGCACCTAACATGAATTCCAGAAAAACACGCAGACCGGCCGCTTCGTTTGTCGGGGCGTTGTGCCTGCTGGTTGCGCATGCCGCAATCGCACAACAGGATGATGAGGCAGGTTCTGCTTCGATCGAGGAAATCGTCGTCGTTGGCAGTCACATAAAACGCGAAGGATTCGATTTTTCGTCGCCGGTCGAGATCATTGACGCTGCAGTACTCGATCAGACAGGAACCACGAATCTCGGCGACCTACTGCAAACACTGCCGCAGAACGTGCAGGCGCTGAACAACGCCAACGCGGCTTTCACGGTGCAGTCATCGGGACTGAATCTCACAAGTTTGCGTAATCTTGGCACGTCAAGAACGCTCGTCCTGATTAACGGTCGCCGTTTTGTCTCCGGTGTGAGTCCCAGTGTCGGGTATGGCGTTGACCTGAATGCAATACCGGTGTCCATGATTGAGCGTATCGAGGTGTTAACCGGAGGCGCGTCAGCGGTGTACGGTTCCGACGCGGTAGCCGGTGCCGTGAACATCGTAACTCGATCGGATTTTGAAGGCGTGATGATTGACGGCCAGATTGGTGCCTCGGCGGAGTCGGACAAGAACAAGGAAGATATCTATGTAACATTCGGTGGCGAACTCGGAGATGGCGGCAACGCCTGGCTGTCAGTCGGCTGGTCGAGCGATGATCCGTTGTTCGCCAGGGATCGCGCATATTCCAATACCGATCTCGCTGTCTTTGATCTGGATGGCGACGGGCTCGGCGAAGCCGACGCGTGGCTCGGATCGAGTTTTCCACCGGCCGGACGTTTTGGCGGCTTCCTTGGGGATGGCACTCCGTTCAGGAGCGGGCTTGCGGACCGCGACAACTCAGATCGATTCAATCGTGCTGACTTCAGGACCATCTTTTCGCCAGTCGATCGCCGCTTTGCTTACGGTACGGCACGTTACCCTATCAGTGATCGCGCCGAGGTTTTTGGTGAGCTCAATTACTCGATCGTTGAATCGGAGAGTGAGCTTGAACCGTTCGCACTGGATCTCAATAGCAATATCTGGCTGACGCAACGCGGTGGAACCGGCGGATTGGATGTCGCCAGTCACCCGCTTGTGCCGCAGTTGCTGCGCGATAACTTGCTTGCCGCCGGCGTCAGCAATCTGAACCAGCTAGGTGTCAACGGTACAGCAAGGCGCCTGGTCGAGTTTGGGCCGCGCCGGACCGAAATACAGCGCACGACACTACGCGGCGTGGTCGGGCTTGAATACGACCTTCCCAACGAGTGGACGTTCTCAGCGTATTACACCTATGGCAAGACGGATCAGGATCAGCAAAGTAACGGGCAGATCAACGTAGAGCGCGCAGCTCAGGCACTCGATGTCGAGGTGCTGGGCGATGGCACCGTCCAATGCCGCAGCGATCAGGCTCGACTGCAGGGTTGCGTTCCTTTCAATCCCTTCGGCGCCGGAACCATCGACGCGGGCCAGGTGGCTTACTTGAGTCTGCCGATCAATCGCCAGGGTATCGTTGAGCAGGAAGTGGTCAATGTCACTGTCTCAGGCGATACGGGGTGGGATCTTGCGGGTGGTTCGGTCGCTTTTGCAGTGGGTTCCGAGTTCAGGGAAGAACGTGGTGCCGATATACCGGGCGAAAGCGTTCAACGGGGCATCACTGCCGGCAACGCGTCCGCGCCGACCGACGGCAGTTTCGACGTCCTCGAATTTTTCGGCGAGGTGCGAGTTCCTGTCCACGACCGGGTTTCGCTCGATGCGGCGGTGCGAGTGGGCGACTACTCGAGCGTGGGCAATCAGTCGACATGGAAGATCGGTACGGATATTACAATCATGGAGGGGTTGCGCGTGAGGGCGACCGCTGCCACAGCGGTGCGCGCACCGAATGTTTCCGACCTGTTCAGCGGTTCGAGTCAGACGTTTGCGGTGGTGCAGGATCCCTGTGACGGTGTTGATGCATCGACAACCGGCGACATCGCCGAGAACTGCCGCTCCATTCCTGTCATAGCCGACAGGATCGCCAACCAGGGTGCTTTCGTATTGACTCAGGTTGAGCGTCAGTCCACCGGCGGCTTCATCGCAGGTAATCCGATGGTTGACAAAGAAACTGCGGACTCACTGACAGCCGGTATCGTCTGGCAGCCGAACTTTGTCAGCGGCTTGTCGGCATCGGTTGACTGGTATGACATTGAGATCGATGACGGAATCGCGGTAACGGGACGCACCGTTGTACTGCGACGCTGCTTCAACGTCGATCCATCGCAGTTCGATCCGAGCTGCGATGGCCGTGCGAGGCGTGATCCGACTCCGAATGCTGGTGCTCTGATCGAAGTCGATTCGGCCAGCTCCAACGAAAACCGGTTCAAAACGTCGGGTATCGACGTGCAGGTCCGCTATGCGAGGTCTCTCGGCCCGGGCGAACTCAGCGCGGGTCTCTTCTACAATCGCCTGATTGAATTCGACACGATCGGAATAGTGGACGGCGACCTCGACGAAGATGTCGGCGAGGTTCTTTTTCCCAGGAATCGGGCCGTTGTTAACTTGGGCTACGCGCTGAACGACTGGCAGTTCTCGTGGCGAGCCCGGCTTTGGGACCGTGTTAAGGACTCCAATACCCCTGAATTGACGAACGAGAACAGCGATGTTTTCGGTAACCCGGTGCATCCGTCGAAAAACGAGATTCCGACCTACATCTACCATGATGCATCGGTGGGGTTCGGCGGTGATCGCTACTCGATTCGAGCAGGGATAAACAACGTATTTGACAAGCAACCGCCGTTGTTGACTCAAATCAGTCAATACGGCAACACAGGAACCAACATTGCAGCGGAAGCGTACGATCCCATCGGCCGCGCCTGGTACCTGTCGTTTACTTATCGATTACAGTAGTTGGTATTGACCGACTTTCCATCGATCGAGAGGGCCTGGTCCGAGGCCGTCTGAAAACCGAGGGGTCATCTCGAAAGAGGTGGCCCCTTTGTCTTCACCGTTGTTTTGCACCGCAGCGGCGAGCTGGCCGGCGAGTTCCGCGCCAAATTTTTAGCCGAGGAAGTGGCGATCGGGATGTGCGGCAATCAGTCGTTCTCGATCGGGCCCAACGCCAATGATGGCCTTGTTGTCATGGCGATCAAGGTCCAGGAATGCCTCGATATTTTTCTCGACCGAAGTGCTACCCACATTGTTGCCTGAAGCAGCGCAATTGATGCAGCGTGCTTCCACGTGAACGAGTTTCCAAATAAAAAAGCATTGATTGCTGGCCTGACTACAAACCGGGCCATTTCTTTCTAAGAATGCACGTGCCTACCCCATAGCGACGAGGTCATACCTCGGCAAAGTTCTAAGAAAATCGGGCTGGACACCATGACTCCTCGATTGCAGAGTTGATTTGTAATCATTATGTCCCGCGTTCGATTCATGGTGCCGGCACCAGGTTTTCTAAGGCTCACCTTGTGTGAGCCTTTTCTTTTTGCAAACTGTTCGTGAGTCTTCGACGACCTGATTAGTAAGCAAATTGGCCCCCGACCGCCCGACTCCAGATCAGGGCAATTGAGTGCCCCAATTTAGTCGCTCATAAGTGTTTGATTCTGTGATGCAATGAAAGGAAAGGTCGGCTGGGTTCATGGAAATGCGAAGATGGATCGTCGTACTCAGATAGTCGGCTTTTTTGGCGAGACTTGGCAGCGCCCTGACTTGAGGAATCTATGGCTGAATCGGATCGGTTTTCGGAAACGTTCATCGCTTTGCGCGGGCGACTTGCGCGGCTGGTGATGGGTATCGTGCCGCCGAAGGAGGTCGAGGACATTGTCCAGGAAACCTACGTGCGCGTGTGTCAGATCGAGAACAAGGACGCGGTTCGCGAACCACGTTCCTTTTTATTTCGCACGGCGCGGAACCTGGCACTCGACCATGTGAAGCGAGCGGAGTCACGCTTGACAGCAGGAACCGATGCAATCGATGAAGTGCCGGCGGCGAATTTCATGTCGTCGTCGGAGGTCGATTCGACCTACGCGCAGGTTGTATCTGACGAAGAATTTGTGCTGTTTTGCGAAGCTGTGCGTGAACTTCCCAAACAGTGTCGGCGCGCCTTCATCTTGAAGAAAGTCTATGGCTATACGTTGAAAGAGATCATGGCCGAGATGGGCGTCGGTCAACCCACAGTCGAGACCCACATCGTGAACGGCACCAAGAAGTGCGTGCAGTATCTACGGGACAGGCAAGAGCAACGACGGCCCTCGGGTGGGGCGTCGTCTTCAAGGAATAGCAGTGCTCGATCGTCGAAAGGACGACGAGGAGGTGGAGTATGAACACCGTGGTACCGATCTCCCGGGATGATGAGCGGCTTGAGTCCGCAAGTCGCTGGGTACTGAAAATTGACGAGGGTGCATTGAGCGCAAGCGACAAGGCAGCTCTTGGTGTGTGGTTGGACGAAAATCCCGAGCATCGCGATGTGCTGCTGGAAGTCGCGGCCGTGTGGGACAAAACAGATGCTCTGGCGCGCCTGGCCGATTTTTTTCCTCATGAAGCGACGCCCGATCTGAAACCGACTGCCCCCTGGCATCGGCCATGGGCGCAAGGAGTTGCCATCGCGGCCAGCCTGATCGTATTGGCGGTAACTGCTATATTGCTGCTGCCTCGCCTGGAGACGATTTCCCATAGCGATCGACTTCTCCTGACGCAGTCCGCCGCGTACGAGACTGCAATCGGCGAGCAAAAAACCGTGCTATTGCCCGACGGCAGTGAAGTCGTGTTGAATACCAACAGCCAGCTCTCTGTCACCTTCACGCCATCCGCGCGTGTGCTGCGTCTTGCGCGAGGTGAAATTCTCGTTCGAGTCGCCAAAGATGAGTCCCGCCCTCTGTCTGTCGTCGCGGGCGATCGGATCGTGCAAGCAAAAGGCACCGAATTCACAGTTGAAATCACCGAAGATCAATATGTCGAAGTGTTGGTGACTGAGGGCAGAGTGGTTGTCGGGATTCAGCCGTCGTCTCCCGGGCTGCCTGATACTGTAAATACTGACGCCGACTCCTTTGCCTTACCACCGGTGCTTGCCCAGCTGGCGGACAACACACTGTCGGCCGGTGAGGAGCTAACACTGGGTGCCCCCGATACTGTCAAGAAGGCCGTCACGGCTGACGAAATCGAAGTCAAGCTGTCCTGGAAGGAAGGGCGTCTGATCTTCCGTTCGGAGCCGCTGGAAAAAGCGCTGCAAGAAGTAGAGCGTTATACGACCGTTGAATTCGTGCTGTTGGATGAGGGTCTCAAGTCCGAAGTTGTGAGCGGGATTTTTCAAACTGGCGATGTAGAGACGTTGTTAGTGTCGCTAAGGGCAAACTTCAATATCACTCACAAATTCGATGGCGAGAATCGAGTGCTACTCAGCAGTCTGTGAAATCGCACCGGGCATTCATGGAAAAGTTAATTTGGATCGTCATCAATGCGAGCGGGTAGTAAACGCGTTGCTGATGGTGTGCATGGTCTCTATCTGTCATTGATGTTGTTGGGCTTTGGCTCAACGGTATCGGCAGAAGAGGTGACAATCGAACGCGAGTTCGACTTCAACATTTCTCAGCAACCGGCGAATACCGCGCTCGTCGAGTTTGCTGAGCAGGCCGATCTGACGCTGGTGTTCCCGGACGAATTGGTTCGTGGCAAGTCCGCCAACGCGCTGATCGGTAGGTACGCGCGACAGGAGGGTATTGATATTCTCCTTGCCGGTACAGGGTTAACCCCGAAGTTCAGCAATAAAATCGTGCTGAGTATTTCGACCGATGAACGGTCGGCGAATGAGGGGGAAACCATGAACGTGAAGAAGAAAGCAGGACTGCTGGCCGTGCTCGCAGGCGTATTTACAGGTGGCGCCAATGCACAGGAAACTACAACAAGTGAAAACGCCGACGTGGCGGAAGCGAGACTCGAAGAGATCATCGTAACCGCGCAGAAACGTCAGGAAAGCCTGCAGTCAGTGCCCATATCAATTGCGGCGTTCACCTCCGAGCAACTCGAGAAGTCGATCATCCAGGACATCTATGACGTTGGGCTCCAGACGCCGGGAATGATCGTTAACAAGGAGATCGTCGGCAAAATCTACATCCGCGGCATCGGTGCTGAAAACCTTACGATCGGCGGTGATCCCGGCGTAGCGGTACACGCTGACGGCGCCTATATCGCACGCACGTCGGCGGCGATGTTTGACCTGTACGACGTCGAGCGTGTTGAAGTGTTGCGTGGCCCGCAAGGCACACTGTACGGCCGCAACGCTACTGGCGGAATTGTCAACATTGTGTCAAAGGCCCCGACCGAAGAATTTGAAGGCAACGTGTCGGCTGAATTTGGTGACTTCGATTACGTTCGCCTGGGTGCTGTCGTTAGCGGTCCACTCGCGGAAGGCAAGGTCCTGGCGCGAGCGGCCATCGTGAAAAGCGATCGCGACGGATTCACGCCCAATTTGTTCACCGGCGAGGACCTGTTCGACGAAGACCTGCTAATGGGTCGCCTTCGCCTTCGCATTCTGCCAAGCGACAGCCTCACGATTGATTTGATCGCTGACTTTTCGCAAGACGATGGCAGCCCGGCTCCCTTTAAACAACTCGAGTTTTCAGACCTGTTCGAAGGCGGGCTGGGAGCGAACGACCCGCCGGGACTGCGGGCAGTTTCACAGGAGTCGCCTGTAACGGAGATGCAAGATCAGTTCGGCATCACCGCCGTCGTCAACTGGGACACCGGAAACTCCACATTTACATCCGTAACCTCGTACCGCGATACTGAGTTCAAAGCAGTGTTCGATGGCGATGCAGTCGACATTACGTTTCAGAATTTCGAAAATCACGACGACACACAGCAGTTTTCGCAGGAATTTCGCCTGGCATCAGACGCCTCCGACAGATGGAACTGGATCATCGGTGCCTTCTATTTCAACGACGATGGAAATACCGAAATTTTCATTCCGATTCCCGGTTTTGGATTCGATATTTTGCATCAGGCTACGATGTCGACCGATGCATATGCAGTATTCGGACAAGCAACCTACAGCGTGTCTGACCGTCTCTCGCTTACTGCCGGATTGAGATACAACTCGGAGGAAAAAGAGGCAACGCAGCTGTCGGAGTTTATCGGCCTGTTTCCCCCATTCCCAGCAGCTCTGTTGAGCACGGATTCGGACGAATTCACACCCAAGTTCGGCATCGAGTACGAAATTAGTGACGATGTGCTGTGGTACGCGACGGCGACGCGCGGCTTCAAGAGCGGCGGCTTCACGTTCAACGGGATTCAGCCCGATTTCAAACCAGAATTCGTCTGGGCCTATGAGACGGGCTTCAAGTCCATGCTCGCGGATGGGTCGGTCATTCTTAACGGATCGGCGTTTTTCTACGACTACACTGATCTTCAGGTCTCTAAGCTCGAAAACAACGCCGGCGTAATTACGAATGCGGCTGATGCGACAATATTTGGAGCAGAGATCGAGTTACTCGCACAAGTCACGGATCGCTGGCGTTTCAATTCCGGTTTGTCATTTCTAAGTGCGGAATTCGACGAATTCCTGACCGAGGATCCCAGCAATCCGCAACTCGGTACGATAGACCTTGATGGTAACAATCTGCCGAGATCGCCGGAATTTTCGGTGAACGTTGGTACCGATTACACCGTTCCAGTTGGTGCGGAGGGTGACCTGAGCTTTCGAGTGGACTATCAGTATCAGGACGAAAGTTTCTTCACGACCTTCAACCGCCAACTCTCGGCGCAGGATGCATTCAGCTTGCTTAACGCTCGTGTCAGCTACGCGAAGAACGACGGATCCTGGACAGTTGCGGCTTTTGTAAGAAACGCGCTTGACGAGGATTATTTCCTCAATATTCTGGAGTCCGGCGTTGAAACAGGCAAGCCGGAGGGGTTCCTGGCGGCGCCAAGAACCTACGGCATACAGGTGAGCTATAACTTCTAGATCAGTCTCTGACGTCGGGGATTAATGTGAGAACTATCAAGGCGGCCGTTCTGGACAGTGTGGGGGCAGCTCAGCCGTACGAAACCAGCAAGCCACTCAAGATCGAGTCCTTCGAGTTGTCGCCGCCTGGGCGCAACGAAGTGCTGGTCAAGATTCGTGCCGCGGGACTCTGCCATTCTGACCTGTCGGTTATCAATGGATCTCGCGTGCGTCCGACGCCGATGGTTCTGGGCCATGAAGCCGCAGGAGTTGTCGCCGCAACCGGCGCCGGTGTTGTCGAGTTCACGCCAGGCGATCACGTTGTGCTCGTGTTTGTACCAAGTTGCGGACATTGCGTTCCCTGCGCAGAGGGCCGGCCGGCCCTCTGCGAACCAGCTGCAGTCGCCAATAATAATGGTGCCCTGATCTCCGGAGAACGCCGTTTGTACAAAAACGGTATTCCTGTTAATCATCACCTCGGTGTCTCGGCATTCGCAGAATACGCCGTGGTTAGCAAGAATTCGGTCGTCAAGATCGATCACGATTTGCCATTTGACGAGGCAGCACTGTTCGGCTGTGCCGTTATTACCGGGGCTGGAGCTGTTTTGAATACGGCGAAGGTGAAGGCAGGGTCGACGGTCGCTGTAGTGGGACTTGGTGGCGTCGGTCTCAACTCTGTCCTGGGTGCCAGGCTCGCTGGTGCCAGGCAGATTATTGCCATCGATCTGAAAGACACGAAACTGTCTTTGAGCAAAGAGCTTGGCGCCACGGACGTTATCAGAGCGGACGATGTGAATTGTGCGGCAATCGCACGGCGAATCAGTGACGGTGGTGTCGATTATGCGTTCGAAATGGCCGGCTCCACAGCGGCACTTGAGTTAGCCTGGACTATCACTCGGCGTGGCGGGCAAACCGTTACGGCCGGACTGCCACATCCGGATGCCAGATTATCATTGCCGGCTTTGCAGATCGTCGGCGAGGAGCGAACACTTCGTGGCAGCTACCTCGGAAGCTGTGTACCTGTAAGGGACATACCCACCTACATAAAGTTGTACCGACAGGGGTTGTTGCCGGTTGATAAATTGATGGGGGAGAGGCTCTCTTTGTCGGAAATAAATACGGCGTTCGATCGCCTTGCAGCGGGCGAGTCAATGCGACAAATCATTCTTTTTGATGACACCTGACAATGGAACTCGATCCACAGCTTGCTGATTTTCTGCAAGAGTTGCAAAAAGCAGGATCCCCGCAATTGCAAACATTAAGCCCCGCAGATGCGCGTGATGTCTACTCAAAGGGTGTTGATTTATTGGCCCGCCGGGGAATACAAGTTGGCCAGGTTGTCGATACGAAAATAAATACCGGAGAGGGGCATCTCGCAGTACGAATCTACAGTCCTGAAGGTGCACAGGTTTCACCGTTGCCGCTTGTTGTTTACTTTCACGGCGGCGGTTGGAGTTTTGGCAGCATTGAGACGCACGATTCTGTCTGTCGAACCATTTGCTCTGGTGCGTCGAGTATTGTTGCGTCGGTCGAGTATAGTCTGGCACCCGAGTACAAGTTTCCGCAGGCCGTTCGAGATGCCATCGCGGCCAGCAACTGGGCGTGCAATAGCGCAGAGACACTCGGTGCCGATCCAAGACGAATTGTCCTTGCCGGTGACAGTGCGGGTGCCAATCTGGCCGCGGTCGCGGCACTGACAGCGCGAGACGCGGGCCAACCTGATATTTTCTGTCAGCTACTGATCTACCCTGCTACAGACCTGTCGATGTCCTACCCGTCACATACATCATTTGGCGATGGCTATCGACTGACACGACCGCTGATGATCTGGTCGAGCACGAATTATTTGCGGGACGGCCCCGACATATTGGACTGTAGAGCGTCTCCTTTGTACGCCGAGAACCATTCCGGATTACCACCGGCAATTATTATCACCGCTGGATTCGATCCATTGAGAGACGAGGGCGCGGCGTACGCATTGAAACTTCGGGATGCCGACGTCGAAGTTGAATATCGTTGTTTCGATAGTCTGATTCACGGGTTTATCAATCTGACTGGGGCTGTAGACGCGGCCGCGACAGCCCTAGACCAAATAGTGCTGATGCTAAAAGGACGACTCGAATGCCATTCATAGATCTGGACACCGGGATCCGCATGCATTATCGGGACGATGGAAACGGTAAACCCTTGCTTTTCATTCCCGGTCTTGCGGCAACCGTGGACAGTTGGAATTATCAAGTGCTGGAATTGCACGATCGCTTTCGCTGCATCTGTGTAGATTTACGCGGTCACGGCGACTCGGACAAGCCGTGTTCTGACTATGACTATGACGAGATGTGCCGCGACGTCCGCGCGTTGCTGGTTGCTCTTGATCTGCGCGACGTCACGCTTGTCGGCTGGTCCATGGGTGCCGGTGTTGGACTAAAGTATGTCGCTGACTTCAACGGGGATGGCCGTGTCGCGAAATTAGCAATGCTTGGGCCGGCAACACCGCGTCTGTTGGCAACAGATACCGAGCCTTTTGGAATGAATACCGAAATGGCACAGGCAACGCTGGAGGGGATGCGACTCGCCCTGCCGGAGACATTGGCCGCGTTTGCCGGAGTCAACTTTCACCGTACAGACATGCAGGCAACTGTCGACTGGTTCCTGTCCCTGTGGCTCAAGATGCCGGCCTATGTCGGCTACAAGTGTTTCAGTACGCTGCTCAAGGAAGATCTTCGAGACAAGCTGGACAATGTTAATGTGCCGACGCTCATTTGCCACGGTCGGCACGATCAGGTAGCGCCACCGGGATGGTCGGAGTACATGAACCCCCGGATTCCAGAAAGCCGCCTGACCTGGTTCGAGAACAGCGGTCACGCTTTGATGGTGGAGGAGCCGGATGTTCTTTCGCAAGAGTTGGCGAAATTTGTCGGTAATTGATCGCTTCAATTAAGTTCAAGGTCTATCCAATTCGATTCATGGTGCCGGCACCAAATAATCAACGACTTAGCGCCTCCATCGTGAGGCGCTTTTTCGCATGTAGGCACTGTGTTGGCAAGGCGGTCATCGACTATTCCGCTGTCTATTCGTCAGGTGATCAAGCACGCGAATCGCATCCTTCGCTTTGGCTTCACTGCGAGTGAGGTCACACAAAAGTGTCGTCAATTGCTGTCGTTGCTTATCCCAATGAGCAAACACCAGGTAGCTGCTGCCCTTCTTGAACGTGTAACCGCAAGCGATTTCACCAGCGTTAGTTCGCACCGATACAATGTCCGGAATCGAACCTTTCCACCGATCTCGAACTGAAAATGTGACGTCGTATTGCGACACAGGACCATTGGTCCGGTGTCGCATCGCCGTTACATCGCCAAGAAAGATAACGTCGACCTCAAAGTTACCGTTGCCCTGCGTGTAGGCCATCGTCACGGCCTTCTCGATATCGTCTGGATAGGCCGCACAACTGCATGCTTGCGCGACCTGCGCAGAGCACAGAAAAACCAAAGCCAATATCGGGCCTAACAAACGTTGGCTTACGATGGAGTACTTCATATCTCGTCATCTCCATTGAATGCTCAGCTGTTAATTTAGTCCTGTGTGCCCCTGATAAAGTTCCGGTGCGCAGCAAACGGCCCCTGCCAAGCACAGTATTCTGAGGTGTCGGATTTGTTTGGATGAGCTCGATAAACAGGTTTGACCGCTTTTTTCGTTTTCGCTGCTTAGTACGCTGCCGTAAATCGGGTCTGGTGGTGTCGAGGCTTTTCCGCCTCGTCGAGGAGTACCACTGCGAGGTCTTCCATTGAAAGTGATGAGCTACCGGATTCGTCGATGAGCAGCTCGTCGCAACCTAATCGGTATTGGCCCGTTCGATCACCGGGCGCAAGATCGGCCGGCGGGCTGAGGTATGCCCAGTCAATTCGCTGTTCCACACTGCAGACCTTGAATTGCCGGGCGCTTGCCAGGCCAATGTGACGTGCGGAAGCTGGCAGGAAGCGGGTGTCGTCAAGTACGGTCCGCCCATCTGTCCCAGGAACCTTGAGTGTTGCGGCCCCACCGACGACCAGTAGTCGAACACCGGTACGGGCCAAGCCATCGAGCAAGCCCTGAGTAACGGCGGTCACTTCTTCTTCCTGACCTGTTGGCGGTCGTGTTGCGTTAATAGCAAGATCGTGACCACGGCTAATTCTTTCAACGTCGTCCGCATTCTTCGCGTCGCCGAGCTCAACTTTCGCCCCGTCGGGAATATTATGAATTTGAATTGCGTTGCGGACGACAGCGGTAACTTCATGATTACGTGACAACGCTTCTTTCACCGTGCGACTTCCAACTTTTCCGGTGGCACCAAATACGACAATTTTCATGATCAAGGTCTCCTTAGCAATTCTAAATGTGTACTTCTTTGGGGTGCGCCGATGCTCGATAGCCTGAGCTTCGAGTCGTGCAATAGAAGAAGCATGATTGATGCGATGACCAGCACGCTTCCCGGTAACCATTGCCAGCCGAACTGGTCTGGGGAGGTGTAGAACAACAGCAACATAGATGCGAATGGCACCAAGTAACTGTAAGAAGTCACCGTCGCAGGTGTCAGTACTGCGGTCGCGTTCTGCGTAAGCCAAAAGGTGACTCCGCTCGAGAATATTCCGAGATACGAGACCAATAGCGCGTCGGTCAGGGTAATAGCGGAAAGTTTCGAAGTTGGCTCCAAAGTCAAACCCAGGAAACCGATCAGTGCGCTACCGATGATCAGACTCCAGAAGGTCCTCAATGCCGCGTTTGTGGACAACCAGCCGTGATCGAGCCCCCATTTACTGAGAACGGGATACAAAGCAGAGCAAGCACAGCCAAGGAAGAAGACAACTTCTCCGCTGCCAATCTGAAATTGGTCGATTTGGCCGGCTGAACCCGCCCATGCGAGTCCAATGGCACCGATGGCTCCGATTACCAAAATACTAAGCAGTGCGCCCGCGCGTTTTTCGACTCCAGCCAATCTACCTAGCAAATAAGCAATGCTTGGGACGGAAACGTATAGCGTTGACATTGAAAGTGCGGTTGTCCGATGTGAGGCCCAGAACATGGCGCCAAAGAAGCCAGCAAGACTTAAACCCATCGCGCAATAAAGTACGAGACCACGAACATCCGGAATCCGATCCTTGCCGCGCAAAATTAGCGGCGAGATGGCCAGAGCGGCCACCGCGAATCGTATTGACGTGAGTAGCATAGGTGGTAAGCCCTGAGTCATCTGACCGACGGCTGGAAACGAAAGGCCGACGATTGCGGCCCAGATCAACATGCCGAAATGTGCACGAACCGTTATTTCCATGTCGATTCACCGAATACCTCGCGTATGCCACGCGCAATCTCGTGCGGTGCATCCTCCTGAATAAAGTGACCCGCATTGGGCAGCGATACCGTACGGTGCTTGGCAAAGTTGCTTTCGAATCGCTCCCTAAAAGCCGGACCAAATGCAAAGTCAGCCTCTCCCCAGACGATCAATGTCTTCAGGTCCTTCAATGAATGCATCTTTTCTTCAATCAACTTAAGAAATGGCGTTGCTGAGATCAGCTCCCGTGGAAACGTGGTGACACCAGTGCTATCGCCTTGCAAGAAAGCTTGAAAGTAAGCCTCGTATTCGTCGTCCGGCATTTGCCGTAAAACGCCACGTTTCAAGAAGATGTGCACGACACCCAGGCGACTCTTCGTGATTGCTCGCCCAATCGGGCCGCCCATAATCCAACTAAACGCACGGTATCGAAACTCAGCGTCAAGTGGCCAGGCCCAGGTGTTGCCGATGACCAAGCCTCGGACTTTGTCTGTTCGCGATTGAGCCAGGTAGAAGCCGATCGGACCACCCCAGTCTTGCACCATGACTGTGGTGTCCTGCAAATCAAGCGTGTCGAAAAAGCGCACAACACTTGCCGCCTGTTCCTCTGCCGTGAATGTATACCCGTAGGGCGCGGTGCTCTGGCCAAACCCGGGGTAATCCAGTGCGATAACGCGAAAGTCTGCTCGAAGGTCAGCGATCAGGTGGCGATAGAGAAATGCCGAAGTAGGGTTTCCATGCAGTAGTAGTAAGGCCGGGCCCTTGCCCTCATCGATGTAGTGAATGATTGCTCCGTTGTCCAGTTCCACGTAGCGGCTCTGGAATGGAAACATCTCGGCCATGACCGCATCGGTCAGCCTTGGTTGCTGCGGAAAAATCAGGCGCGGAAGCAACAGCGCTATGGCCGCGCCGAGCAGTAACGTCAAAACGACCAGCGCGATCAATCGTTTCGAGATCCCTGGAAAAAGAATCATGATGTTGACCCGCGAGATTTTCGTTGGATGCGGCGGCGTGGTGTGCTTTGAGATGGACGGTGCGTCCACGATTCGTCATTGGAGTACCTTCGTTTGAGCAGGCGAACGAATATCAACGCATGCGTGACAAGCAATGCAGGGACGATAAAGGTGGGGATAACCCACACAATTCCGAGATCTGGAACGGTGTCAGTTTGGCGAAGCGCATTGATCAGATCTACGGATCCGACAGTGTTGAAAACCCACACAGCCGGAATCGCAATTCGAGAATTCGACTTGAGCAGGAAAAGCGCCGCGATTGCGAGAATTGCACTTGCCAGGTCGCCGTATGCAGCCATGTTAGCGAATGATGCGTCCAACTCGCTAGTGACAAAATCCGGAACGACAAAGAGCAGACCGATGTGACGAAAAGCGTGCGGCAATACCAGTATCATCAGCGCCGCTCGATGACTCTTTTGGCCTAGCCACGGCGTCAGGTACCAACGGCCAATAACTGCGAATACGAAGACGCTCATCAGGAACTGAGTGACGAAAATTGTCGTAATATCCATTTTAATCTCTCCAGATTTCAGAGTTACGCAGGGATGGCCAGGTCGTAAGTGCGCAACGATGGAAGGACTATTGACTTATCGCTGGCGCGATTTAAGTCTGTAACGGTTGGTAACCTGTATTTCGGCGCTGCGGGCGCGCCGTGGAGCACTCTATGGGCAGACCGTTTACCTGGGTGGGTGAGAGTCAAGCTCGCTTACGTAGAAGCGGTAGGACGCACTATCCTGATACGCGGGATTCGTCAATTTCAGCGATACTCTTGCAGATTCGAGTTCTGCTGCGTGGCCGAGGCGCTCAAGGGCGAATAGTTTGTAGATGTGATTGGGCAAGAATCCAGGATTACGGATAATTCCACGTTCAAATTGCTGCAACGCAATTTCGTAGTCGCCGGCCACGAAATGAGCGCGTCCGAGAGCAAAAATATAAGTAACGCCATAGTTTGGATTTAGATACATACCACGTCGCACAGCAGCTATTGATTCGTCGCCACGAACATCCGTCGACAGAATCATCGACTTCCAAAGGTAGGCATCAGCAAAATTAGGGTTGAGGCCGATCGCAACTTCTATAGCCGATGACGCATCGTCATTTCTACTATCCCATCGAAGTGCCCAGGCCAAACTGGCGTGTGCCATCGCCAGACTTTGATCCAGCTCTATTGCCTGTCTTGCGAGATCAAGCGCCGGCTCAATCGTATCGACCTCTGAGTTTTCCAGACCAGAAACGAACGCATACACGAGCGCCCTTGACTTCCATGCCATCGCGTCAGCATACGTCGGATCCAGTTCGATTGATTGCTGCAGTAGTTTGATTGAAGCCGCGACACCAGCAGGTGTAAAGGTATAGAATTGTTCCTGCGCTCGCATCAGATAGTCATAGGCCTGAAGATTTTCGGTCCTCCTGTGCCCAAGATTCCGGTTCTCGAATTCAGTGAGCGAAACCTGCAACGACTCGACAATTTTTCGAGTAACGTCATCTTGAACGGTAAATACATCCTCAAGCTCTCTGTCGTAACGTTCGGCCCAGATATGGGATTCCGTTTCTGCATCAATTAATTGTGCGGTAATTCGAATGTGATTACCGGATCGACGAACACTCCCTTCAAGTACATACCGAACACCAAGGTCCTTTCCGACGTCCCGTATTGCGACCGGGCGGCCCTTGTAGACAAACGTCGAATGCCTCGCGATCACGGTCATGCCGGATACAATGGAAAGATCTGTGATGATGTCTTCCGTAATTCCGTCGCTGAAATACTCTTGTTCAGAGTCGTCACTCATATTCTCGAATGGCAATATGGCAATCGCCGGCGGCACCGCTGTGCCAGAGTTTGCGGTCTGTGGTTGACCGCTGTTCAAAAACGTGGCCGACGCATTCGTTTCGTTCAACTGGGAGCGACTTGCGGGGTTGTAGAAAAACCCGAAATACACGCTGGCGAAGATTACGGACGCAATCAACGCCGCGATGGCCAACCTGTTATTTACTGATCTCGTGGAGCTCGTTTCAGCATTTTGAGAACTAGAGTCTGGGCGAAATTCAATCGACGCTACGTATCCGCCTTTGGGTAGGCCGATCAGCACCCGATCATTGACCCCGGCGCTGGAATAGTACTCGGCCAGCTTGGCGCGGAGACGACCTGCTTCCACTCGAACGACGGCATCCGTTGACGGATCGAAAGTCTCGTCTCTGTCGAAAACTTCTATGCCGACGGCAAATTGATTGAGCTGTGATGCATTGCCATCTACGGTTGATTCAACGACATACCGCAAGAATCGGCACTGCCTGTCCCCACTGGCGAAGTTATCGCTCGCGAGAACTCGCTCCAGTTGCGCTCGAATCGCCACGGCTTCTTCTTCGCTACGGCTGTCGATTCTCGCGTCCATACCCCAATTTCTACCATAAATCGTTGGATTTATTTACTTTCCGCCTCGGTGTCGCTTGCTTACTTACCGCTACCAACTGATTTCAGGCGCCTGAAGGAGGCGGAGGCTGAGTTGTCGCAGTACAAGAAAATGTACGCGGAACCTGCCCACGAGAATTACGCGCTGAAGGATCTTATTGAAAAAAAGCTCTGAGGCCACTGGATAAGCGTGAAGCAGCGCAATATCGGGTGGCCAAAAAAGTATTGCAAGCCTAAGAAGGAAGCGCCCGCAGCGAGTGCGGGCGCCACTGAACTCGATACTAGCTGGATATCGACTCCCACAAATCGGCCATAGAAGTTCTCATCTTGTCGAAAAATCCTTTGCCTGATTTTCCATCTTCTATTTTTTGTTGAATCTCTTTTAACTGTGCGTACAGGGGTTTGTATTCATCCTTGTCCCCATAGCCGAGCAGTTGCGCCATCTCGAGTTGGTTGCGAACGGCCGCCAGGTGATTCGATAACTCTTCGTTCTCAGCGTCCGTGCGCTCGCTGTTTTCTGCCAACTCCTCAGCGCGTTCCAGCAGTGCTTCGGAGCGTAAGACAGGCAGCGGCACAATATGGTTGGTCAACACCAATGTGTTGAGCGCGGCTTGCAAACCACTCTTCGCTTCCTCGATTTTTCCGGCATCAATTAATGGCGTAATGGCCTTAATCGCATCCGGGTAGGTGGCCAACGGAAGATTAGCGACCGTAATAAGCATTTCACTGCCCAGTCCATCGAGAATTTGGCGAGCCGTTTGTACTTTCCCGTCTTCGATGGCTTCCTCGGCACGATCAATCGCGGCTTCAACCGCCTTTTTCGTCCCGTACAGATCGTGGGTTACGATCGAAACGTCCGTCGGTGCAAGCGCAAGACTCGGCTCCCGAGCAATGATGAGTTCGAGCTTTCCGGTCGTGACGGCCAGTGCTTCCAGGGCGTCGTCTACACGCTCCTCCTCAAGTGCCGTGAGTGCATCCTTGGTTTGCGCCAGGGCATCAACAGCCTCTTGCATGATCTTCTTACGGCGTTCAGCAGCCTGTTTATCCGTTTCAGACTGCACGTCCTGCTCGACGCTGTCGGTGGCTTCGGCAACGCCTCGTTCATCGATCGCCTCCTGCGCGAACACAGGGTTCACGAACGCGATCAGGAGCACACACCATAATGACAGCCATTTCTTTCCCATTGTCTTAATCATAGTTTAGACCTCCAGAATCTTCGTCTGTGTGTAGTTGGAGCATTGGCAGAACTCCAACCGGCTTGCTTATTGCATAGGGAGGTTTTCGATCCATTCAAGTCCTGACCGATAATGGCGCCGCAGTGCATCGTCCGAATTCCGCTATGATTCGACGCTGATACGACGCGCGCGCGCCGAACGTGATTTTGGCAGCGAGACGGTCAGTACGCCGTTTCGGTACTTCGCCTTCGCGCCGTCATCCTCGACGGGTACCGGCAGTCGAATGGCGCGCTCGAACCGCCCGTAGGCACGCTCCATGACATGGTACTGCCCTTTGGTCTCCTCGCGGGCCAGCTTCTTTTCACCGCGAACGACCAACACGTCGTCACGCACTTCAATATCGATATCGTCGGCCTCAAGCCCGGGAACTTCCAGCATCACCTGGACGCGATCGTCGTTGTCAGCAACTTCGGCTGCCAGCAGACCCCAGCGTGACGCACGTGTGACGATGCGGTCTTCGGCAGTCTCCACTTCGCCGCGTGAGGTTTTCGGTTGAAATCGTGTCAGTGCGTCGCCAGCCAGTTCACGAAGCTCGCGCCAGCCGTCAGCTACTGTGTCCCACGCCTTGGAAAGTCCTTGGCGCAATTGATTCATTGTGCTCATGCTTATTCACCTCTGGTTGGTTTCGGATAGTGGGTGCATAGGGATGCGAGCGCTGCCTTCAAGGCGTTAGCGAACGAAAAGAGGGGACCAGAGACATCTGGCCCCCTCGGGGGGCGGGTGAGGGGGAGCACCCGCTGACGAACTATGTCGTTCGTTACGCCGCGACTTTAATACGGCGTGGCTGTGCTTTCGCCTGTTTGGGGATCGATATTTCCAGAACACCGTTGCGATCGCTGGCTTTGACATTGTCCGCATCGACGGTATCCGGCAGGATAAAACGTCGATGGAATTGTCCGTGGCCGCGTTCGCTGCGGCGGTTCACCATCTGTTCGCCCTCCGGGACCGGCGGTCGGTCGCGTTCACCGCTGATCGTCAACACACCGCTGTCGAGCGTGATCTCGACGTCATCGGGATTCACGCCCGGCACATCGACATAAAGACGGAAGCGCGAGTCGAATTCCTGAATATCGACCGTTGGCACCCAGCCAGCGGTAGCGCCGCTGCTGTCCGTGTCATCCCAATCGCTGAACAGGCGGTTAATCTGGTTCTGGAGTTCACCAACACCCCACGGATTGTATCGAACCATTTGCATGATCATTCACCTCCTACTTTTTCGGTTTGCTATCTCGGCGAGTCACTGCTCGCCTGGATACTAAATAAGGCATCGGGTCTGTGTTTCAAGCCAAATACAGAAATATTTTTTACGGCTTCGTAGCAGCAAATTGTGTGCATGAAAGATCGTAAGTCCGCGGCCACCGGTCCCTGGCCAGCGCAATTCGTTTCCCAGAATATGGAGCCACATTTTTGCTAAAACCCCCTTGAAATTCCTCTTCTTGATTGCTAAAAATTATGGATATGGGGCTGGTCATATTCGCTCGGCCCACGAACTCAAGAGGATCTAATTCGCTGAAAAAATATTGAAAGGGGAAATGACGATGTCTGCTACTGATTTGATCGCGCTACCGACGCCAGTCTCCAACTATAGACAATATTCACAACTCGTCGAATCGTTTCCGCGGCTTGACGAAGACGAAGAACGCTCGCTCGCCGAGCGCCTGCACCGTGACAACGACCTGGATGCGGCGAGACAACTGATTCTGTCTCATCTTCGCTACGTTGTTTACATCGCTCGTGGCTATAGTGGCTATGGCCTGCCGGCCGAGGACCTGGTGCAAGAGGGCAACATCGGGTTGATGAAAGCGGTCCAGCGCTTTGATCCCTCACGCGGCGTGCGCCTGGTCGCCTACGCGGGCTATTGGATTCGTGCCCACATTCATGACTTCATCCTGAAAAACTGGCGCATTGTGAAAGTCGTGACGACCAAAGCAAAACGCAAACTCTTCTATAAGCTCCGCAGTGAAAAACAACGCCTGGACTGGTTGAACTGTGCGGAAGCCGAGGAAATCGCCGACGCGCTGGATGTAAGCTCGGCTGATGTAGTCGACATGGAAGGTCAGTTGTATCTCAAAGACGAACCTTTCGACACACCCGTATCCGCATCCGATGACGAGTACCGGACACCCGAAGCCTATCTGGAGGGCCAGGATGCCTCGCCCGATATCCAGGTGAGCGAGCGCGAGTTTCTGAGTTCGGCCTCAGAGGCTCTGACGGATGCGCTCGAGGCGCTGGATGCACGCAGTCGAGACATTATTGAGTCTCGCTGGCTCGCCGAGGATGACAACAAACTGACACTGCAGGCCCTGGGGGATCGCTACCAAGTCAGCGCCGAGCGCATAAGACAGCTTGAGAATGCGGCCATTCGGAGGCTGAAAGAGTTGATGGTGCCGCAGCTTGGCGTTGATCAATGCGAAGTCGGGTTGCCAAGAAGTCGAAGTCTCATCGCTGTCTAATGTGTCGGAGGTGACATGGAAAGCGACAATAACAGCGCGAGGCGCGAGGTGGGCGGCAACATCCTGTTGCTTCGCTGGGACGAATCAACTGTCGATCCCATGGTACGGCTTTTTGAGGGCGCCGGGTTTTTCGTCGACTCGTCTGTCGGCCGGCTTTCAGATGTAGAGGTCAAGAACTACGGAGCGATTGTGCACCTGGCCCGCACGGAGGAAGCACTGCTTAAGCACCTGGGGCAACTTCGCAACGAAATACAGGAAGACGAATGGGTAATGGTCGAAGGCGATGGCGAGGATGATTATCACTGTACCGTTCAGTTGACGGACCACGCCTCGACCAGTCTGCGTCTATTCGTACGCTGGCTCTGGGCTCAGGCAAACATTACCTAAGCACACTCGCGTGACGCCACCCACGTGTAGGTTCCAGGTGGGCGTCAGATGCCCTTCGACTTTGACTTGAAACGCTACCGTTCATACCTATAAATTCAGTACCCCGACCCCAAAAGGAGGAACAACAATGCAGATTTCCAGAGGCACCTTTTTGGGTGGCGCCGTGATTACGTTAGTTTTTCTGGCAGGCTGTGCCTCGACCACACCATCGACACAGACATCACAAAGACTGGACGAAATTCTAAGGGCAATGGCGGACAACTCCACAGAGGCAACGTCTCGACGTTGCCTGTCGACGTCCGTCTATAACAATGTCGATGTACTTGATGACCGCAGATTACTCTTCCGTGGCATCGGTGACCGCGCGTGGGTGAACGAGCTGCGCCATCGATGCCCTGGATTGCGCTTGCGCGACACGCTGGTTTTCGAGCTACACACCAATCAGGCCTGTGCACTTGATCAAGTCAGCGCTGCCGATCGCTTGTTTTTGTCTTTCAAACGCACCGGCCCGACCTGCACGCTGGGCGAATTTCAACCAGTGACGCCAGAACAACTCACAATGATTGACGATGCTTTGCGGGATAACTGACTTGCGCCAACCTAAGGTTGCTGGGTCGCCACTTCTGGCAGTCATCCCCCACGAACTCGGACTGGATTCCGAACTACATCGCCCCCGTGAATGCACTCGTCACTAATCACGGCGGAAAATATCTCGCCCGAACAGCCAGCCACGAACGCCTGGAATGCGAAGACGCGTCATTGCGTATCATTCTTGAGTAGCCTTCAAAGGAGGCCGCCGTGGCGCACTTCAAGGCTCGAACGGCTGGCGAATAAAAAAATAAACCTGACCCCATTTTCACTTTTTCTTCGGAGTCCCCGGGCCGATAAAGAACCATACGATCAATCCGATAATGGGAAGCAATGCCACTACCAGGACCCAAATGAGCTTCCGGGTGTTATCTGCAGAGCTACCCAATATTTGCACTGCGGCGTAAATCAACAGTGCCAGATGAACCAGCGGCCAGATTCCCAGATTTCCCATGCATTTTCTCCCTGTATCGTATTGCCGAATCGATGCGACTTATTGAATGACGATTTTAATCGCCCCAGAACTTCCACCACGGCTTCTTTTCTTTCGCTTTTCCTTCGCCCTCACCATCGTCATTGTCCGCATGATCGTTATCGTCGTCGTCATTATGACTATCGTTGCCGTCTGATTTTTCGGCATCCATTATTTCTTTGCGCTGGTCGCGACGATCGCGCATTTCCTGCGCCTTGTCATTGCCTTTGTCATCGGCGGCATGCGCTTTCGTGTGCGCATCGTTGAAGATCTCAGCCCGTTCCTCTTCACTCATACCCTCGCGACGAGTGCTTTGTTCATTTGCGGCATCTTCTGCCTGGGTCCGCATCTCATCGGACTTTCCCCTGGCCTGATCGGCCTGCGCCGAACTTAGCGCGGGCATCAGCCCAAATAATGAAAACGCGGCAATCGCTAAAAGTTTCTTGCTGTTCATTTTGGTCACCTTTGTTGAAGCCGAGCGAGCCTATTAATCGAATAGGCCCGCTGCTGCTGTTAGCGCTTTGGATAGATGATGATGATCAGGACCCTGCGGTTTTCCTGCTGCCCTTTCAATGTGTGGCCGTATGACACGCGCCGAGTCTGACCGAAACCTTCCGCGGAAAGCCGCGAGCGTTCGATGCCAAACTTTTCGACCAGGTAATTCACCACGTTCTGGGCGCGAAGCTTTGAGACGGCCATCGCATCTTGGCGGCTTATATCCGTCTGGTTGGACTCTACGCCGGCGAAATCTGCGGAATGCCCTTCTACGATCGCAGTGACCTCGGGATTCGCTTTCAAGAATCTCGCCACCCTGGCGAGACCTTGCCGATATTCCGGTAAAATCCGGGCACTATCCCGGTCAAAGCCCATGTCCAAGGCCATGGTGACCCTGGCGGGCTCAACCGTGAGTCCCTCGATATCATCCGCACACGAGATGATGGCATTAATGCGCCGATTGGTACGACTGCCTTCCGTGGCGCTGTCTCTGGCGATAGGCCGAGTTTCTCCGTAGCCGACGGCTTTCAGTCGGGAAGACCCAACGTGGAGTTCATTGACCAGGTAGTTCACCACGCTGTCAGCGCGCCTTTGGGAGAGCTTCATGTTGTCTTCGGGCGTTCCGATATTGTCGGTGTGGCCTTCGATCACGGCCGTCGTGTTTGGGTATTTGTGCATGAAGGTGCCCACGACCGCGAGCTTCTCTTTCTCTTCTTGCTGTATCGCGTCACGGCTGATCTCGAACTCAATGTCGAGGACGCTGCAGTAACTCACCTCTTTCACCGGGACCGGCACGGGCGCAGGCGCTGCGGCTGGCGGAGGCGTATATGCCTGCTGGACGGGGGCTGGTGAGCTACCGAAGAACCGATAGACGAAGCCCAGCGAGAAAAGGTCGATGTCGCCATCGTTGCCGACCGCGTCGTCTATGCGATAGCGCTCCGCCTCGCCGCGCAGGCTGAATCGATCAGTGAAATCGTATTGAAGCCCCAGGCCGACCTTGTAGCTGGCTGCGCTCTCGTCGCCACCGACGGGTGCGAACACAGCCCCGGTCGCGCTATAGGAACTCTCGGTCTCTACGAACGTAAGTCCACCCCGACCAAACGCCGACAGGTTTTCAGTGAAGTGCAGAGTTCCGACGAGGTCGAAATTCAGTCCCTGAACTTTCGTGGTGTTGCCATTCAGCGTGCCGGTCGGCGTTGTGGCTGCGTCAAATCCGAATTCTCCAAGATCGAAATATCCGCCCTCCAGGGCAAAATTACGATTGAACTGATAGCCACCGAAAAGCTTGAAGCCCGTATCGCTGTCGTCGTCGTTGATCGAAACGCTGGTCACGCCCGAGGCCAGCAGCGCACTGGTGATCCGCTGGTCGTCGATGTCGGCCTGCGACTGTCCGATGTTGCCACCGGCGTACCAGCCGGACTCGTCCGCCAACGCGAGCGGGCTTGCGATCGCTGTAAGTGCAACCAGGACCAGAGTCCCGGAGGCGTTTGCCAATTTGATAAGATTCATAATAATTTCCACCGTTGATGCCCGGCCTTAAGGCGCGGGAACGTTAATGATTGTATCGACGAGTGTCACCGAGGCACCGAGCGACAGGACTCTGCCATTCAGCGTCACGATCGTCGTGTTGCCAGCGGTGGAGAATGAGGCTCCAGCCTGGGTGATGATGGTTCCCTCCATGGTCCCGCCACCGGCGGCGTTGATCGTCGCGAAGCTGCCAACTGCCCAGAAGATATTCTTGGACTGGGCCCCGCCCGCCAGCACGATGCTTTGAGGAGCAGCGGCGCCTGGCCCGCCCACGGTGAGCGTTGTCGCAATCTGGAACACCCAGGACGCATTTGAGTCGCCCTGCGCGTCAAGTGTCAGATCCCCGCCCTCGATCAGGAAATCCCCTCCGGGCGCCGTGTAGACGCCAGGCGCAAGGGTAAGGTTGGCAAGGTTCTGGCCCGGATTTGCACCCGGTGGCAGTCCCTGCAAGGCCAGATACGCGGCTTCCGCGTCGAGACGGGCATCGGTGGCGATGGTGCACGAGGCGGGATTCGGCGCTGAAGATGTCGGACCCGTGGTGGAATTCGTGCAGGTGTAAATGGTTCCGTTCACCGTCCCGATGTTGGCTGGCGTTTCCGTATAAATATCCTGCGCATCGTGAAATCCGGTTACCGTCGACGTGGTTGTGGAGATGGTGCCGATGTCGCCGTTGATCTGGGTCTGGATGCCGGTGTTGGTCATCCCGGCGCTTCCGCCAAATACTCCGAACGGTTCCGCCGTAGCAAGATTGGCCGCGGGCGTCGGTGCACACGGTCCTGTGCCCGTCGTAAAGGTCCATACGTTGTCGGCCGCCAGGGCATTGCCGGCCAGGTCCGTGACGCCGGTAGTGACCGTAGCAGTGTAATCGGTGTCGGCAAGGAGATCGTCGGTCAGATCGAGGGCGGCCACTTGGCTCGGCACATCATAGGTGACGAACCCTGCCAATACGGGACCCAGCGGTGGGCCCGTGACTTGCAACGTAAAGTTGGCAATGTCGATCGTCGCCGGGTCCATCGCTTCGCTGAAGGCGGCGTTCACGTCACTCTGCAGGCAAACACCCGTTGATAGATCGACCGGGTTCTCAAGCGTCACCGTGGGCGGCGTGGTATCCGGCGCGGCGCCGGTCGTAAATGTCCACACATAGTCGCTGGCTGCCGGCAGGGCGGCTTGATTGCCCGCCAGAGCGTTGCCGGCCAGATCCGTGGCGGCCATGGTGATCGTTGCGGTGAACAGCGTGCTGGCCGGCAGCGCTGATGCCGGCGCAAAGCTTGCGGTCATCGCATCAAACGCGTAGCTCACGGTACCGGTCACGGTCGTTGTGCCAGGCCCTGTTACCGTAAAGGATGTTCCGGAAATCGTTGCCGGATCCATGTCTTCGGAAAATGTCGCGGTGATCGTCGCTGTATTGATTGCGACGCCGGTAGCGCCATCCGCTGGATCGGTGACCGTCACCCGAGGGCGTGTCGCGTCCGACTGAATAGCGCTCTGGCCGAGAATCTCGTCGCGATCGCAGCCCGTTACCAGAACGCTCAGCAGAAGTGTCATGCACCAAATGGTGCATCGTGAATTGCTCTTGAACTTGTTCATTTGCGGTTGCCTCTTCATGGTGTCACGTGAACAGTCGGTGGTCGCTGACGTATAGGACAACCGCGTTCACGTTGAATTTGATCGGCGCAAGTATTTCAGTTCGCCGAGACGGCCGTCTGTACGGCAGCGAACAGACCGAACGTTTTAGGGGATGCAAGATGCGTCTATACGATCAGCCGTGCACCGGCTTCTCAAACTTAGAAAGCAAAACTTTGGAAAGCAAAACAACAAGGAACATTTCAATGCGCTCAGAAAAATTACGAAATATCGTCGTCAGGCTCGTTTCGCTCTCGCTATTAAGCCTTGGTCTTGCGCAAACGTCCGGCGCCGCCATGATCGGCACTCAGCAGGTTGTGCAAAGCGAGGCCCGGGATGCGAGCGTCATGCGCGTGCAAACAATTCTTACGCGAGCTGATGTTGCCAGTCAGTTGGTCGCATTCGGTGTTGATCCGCTGGCTGTTCAAGCGCGAGTTGGCAACATGACAGATGCTGAATTGTTCGCACTGGAAGGTCGGCTCGGCCAGCAGATTGCGGGTGGCGACGCGGTTGGTATCATCGGTGCCGTATTCCTGGTACTGCTTATTCTGGAGCTCGTCGGTATTACAGACATATTCAAGAGCTTTTGAAGGCGGCCGGAACCTTGCGGTTTGCGGATATTCGAGGCCCGGCTCACGCCGGGCTTTTTTCGTGTTGGTCCGGCAACTGTTGCGGCTTAGTTCGCTGGCGCACAGACGTATACTGAGTGGACGCGGACAATATTGCGCTGAAGAATCGTGTTCCCCTCAAGAGAACTGATATGCCCGTACTGAACCGAATAATCCGAATGTATCGACTATTTATCGTCGCAAGTCTGGCCGGAGGCATGTTGCTCATTGCGGGCTGCGCAAGTGCTCCGATGGCTCCGATAGCGTCGCTTAACGAAGCGAAAGTTGCGATTCAGGTCGCTGAAAAAGACGGCGCGAGTCAACATGCCGCCGCCGAACTGGACGAAGCGCGTCAGAAACTCATTTTGGCGGATAAAGCCGTCGTAGCGGAAAACATGCTCTTGGCACAGCGCTTCGCAGACGAGTCCACCGTGACGGCGAAACTGGCTGCGGCGAGGACAGAGGCGACCAAAGCGGTGGCGATTAACCAGGACATGATTCGGAGCGCCGATGCGCTGGCCGAAGAGATGAAGCGCGCTGGAGACCAACAATGAATACACTAAATATCAATCATGTCCGTGCTCCCCGAATGTTGGCGCTTGCGTCGGCAGTGACTTTTGCAGTCGCAGGCTGTGCGACAGCGCCGCAGAGTCCAGACGGTTCTGCTGACGTACGCAGCAAGCTCAGTGCATTGCAGTCCAATTCGACTCTGGCCAAGAAAGTGCCAGTCGAAATCAGAGAGGCCGAGGCGGCTGTCGTGATCGCAGAAGCAACGGTCGGAAAGGACGTTGCGCTCGGTGAACACCGTGTCTATATGGCCGATCACCTGGTTGAAATTGCGACGGCCAAGGCAGCAACGCGCAACGCTGAAGATCAACGCGCGATGCTTAGCCAGAAGCGTGATGAGGCTCGCCTGGCAGCCCGCACACGCGAGGCAGACAAAGCGCATCGCGCGACCGAATTGGCGCAAAGCAAGACTGAAGCAGAGCGCGCTTTGGCAGTAGCTGCAGCGGCCAAGGCGTCGAGCAACGCTGCCGAAGCGGCAGCAAATGCAAAGGAAATGCAGCGACAGATCGATGTGCTGCAGGCCGAAGCCACGGACCGAGGTCTGGTGCTCACGCTGGGAGATGTGCTGTTCGCAACCGGTCGATCCGACCTGAAATCAGGCGGAACCAATACCCTCGACAAGCTGGTCGTATTTCTCAACGAATATCCCGGTCGAACCGTTGCCATCGAAGGCCATACCGATGATGTGGGCAGCCTCGATATGAACCAGATCCTGTCACAGCACCGTGCAGATTCGGTGAGGTCCTATCTAATGCAGAAGGGCATCCAGTCCGTGCGGCTTGCTGCATCAGGAATGGGTGAGACCCGACCGATCGCAGAAAATTCGTCCGAGAGTGGCCGGCAACAGAACCGCCGTGTCGAAGTCATTATCAAGAACCCGCCATCAGCAATTCCGGCGGCGTCAACAAACTAATCAGCAAGGCTCACGGTGTAAACAATGATAAGTAAACAGCTTGTAATCGGCGGCATCCTTGGCGCCGTAGCGGTCACCGCAGTTAGCGCGACAGCCGGGTACCGAATGTTGAATTCGGATAACTACGCCGAGGTTCTGGCCGTATCGCCGGTAACCAAGACGATCTCTGTACCGCGAGAGGAATGTCGCGATCAGCTCGTATCCGTCAAGCAGCCAACCCAGGATCCCAATCAGATAACGGGGACTGTGGCCGGTGCGGTAATCGGTGGGCTGGCCGGTAGTCAGGTCGGCGATGGAGACGGCAAGAAGGTCGCGACAGTCGGTGGCGCGGTAGCCGGTGGTTACGCCGGGAAGAAGATCCAGGAAGGCATGCAGGATCGGAATGTCGATCAGGTCAACCAACGTGTTTGCGAGACGACTCAGGACAGCAGGCAGGAGCAGGATGGCTACGACGTAACCTATCGGCTAGATGGGCAGGAGAAGACGGTTCGCATGAATGACGATCCGGGCAGACGAATCCGAATCGAAGACGGCGAGCCCGTAATCGAGTAATACCAGGAACTACCGATCCGATTTTGGCGCGTGTTGTGGCTCATTCCGCCAGAGAGAGAACGGGAAAAAAATTCGGCAGATGATCTGTCTGTACGGAAGCGTACAGACGACTCGGGTTGGCAGCGAGGAAAATAAGCCTGTGTTAAGGGGCCGCCCGTTGGCCATTTCATTGGCAAACTTAATCAGAGAATATTTCAATGCGCTCAGAAAAATTACGGAATATCGTCGTCAGGCTCGTTTCGCTCTCGCTATTAAGCCTTGGTCTTGCGCAAACGTCCGGCGCCGCCATGATCGGCACTCAGCAGGTTGTGCAAAGCGAGGCCCGGGATGCGAGCGTCATGCGCATTCAAACAATTCTTACGCGAGCAGATGTTGCCAGTCAGATGGTCGCACTCGGTGTTGATCCGCTGGCTGTTCAATCACGAGTCGGCAACATGACAGATGCTGAATTGTTCGCGCTGGAAGGTCGGCTCGACCAGCAGATTGCAGGTAGCGGTGCGGTTGGTGTCATCGGTGCCGTATTCCTGGTACTGCTTATTCTGGAGCTTGTCGGTATTACGGATATATTTAAGAGCTTTTGAAGGTAATCAGCACCTTGCAGTTGCTTAGCCGTTCGAAAAGGGCCGCGAATGCGTCGGCCCTTTTCGTTTTCTGGATGCTGGCAGGGTGCAGCACGATGCCGCTGTCAGTCAGCAACTATGGGCCGGCACCCACGCCGCTCGAACTTACCGATACGCCGTTTTATCCGCAGGAGAAGTTCCAGTGTGGTCCCGCGGCCCTGATGACGGTGTTGACAGTGAGCGGCGTCGCAACCACGCTGGACACCGTTTCCAGCCAGGTCTTTCTTCCAGCGCGCCAGGGGAGCTTACAAAGTGAAATTCTCGCGGCCTCTCGTGCGGCGGAAAGAGTCCCGTACCTGCTTTCACCCGAGCTCTCGTCGATAACAGCCGAGCTCGCGACGGGGCGACCGGTGTTGGTGTTGCTTAACCTGGGCGTGAGTTGGGCGCCTCGCTGGCACTACGCGGTGGTCGTTGGCGCAGATGCGGACAGCGATCAAATTATTCTTCGTTCCGGCACGGACGAACGGCGCGTTATGCGTACACCCGTGTTTCTGCGCACCTGGAAACGCAGTAATTTTTGGGCCATGTCGACGCTCAGGCCCGGGGAGTTACCCGCCAAACCCGACCGCAGCCGCTACGTCGAAGCCGTCGCAGGACTTGAACAGACCGGACATTCTCTGGCGGCGCGAGACGCCTGGCAAGCCGGGCTGTCGGAGTGGCCGGAAGACTCCGTGCTTCTTTTTGGTTTGGCGAACGCAGAATACGCGCTCGGCAATTTCTCGGCGGCAGAGCAACGTTATCTTGTCATGCTACGAAACGACGACGCATCGCTCATCGCGCGCAATAACCTGGCGATGACATTCGCAGCACAGGGTCGAAATCGTGAGGCGCTTGAGCAGATCGATGCAGCGCTAAATCTTGCGGCCGACTCGCCGCTGCGGGAAGAGTTGTTGGATACGCAGAGGATCATCCTGTCTGCGGTTAATTAGCGCGGGATCGAGGATGAGTAAGTGACCACGAAAAAAAAGCTTTTGCTGTCGCTGTTCGGCGTCTTCCTCATTCTCATCCTTGCAGGTGTGTTTTCCTGTAGCAGGTTGCCGACTATTGTGCCTGATCTCACCCGCCGCGCCGGGCCTGCTGTTCAATTGGAGGGGGACAGGGGGCCGTTGTCAGCCAAGCGCAGTAAGGCGATCATCGACAAGCTGCAAGAGCGCGGCGAGGACACCGGCATCTTCGACCGACACCTGGCGCTCGAAGAAGCGATTGTTGGCAGTCCGCTAACCACCGGCAACAAAGTACTGTTGTTAAAAGACGGCCCGGATACCTACCAGGCAATGTTCGCTGCAATTCTCGAGGCACGTGACCACATCAACATGGAAACCTATATCCTTGAAGATGATGATGTCGGTCAGCGTTTTGCCCAGGCGTTGATCGACAAACAAAAGCAAGGTGTGCAGGTGAATCTCATACGCGACAGTGTCGGTACTCTGGGCACGCCTGACGCCTTTTTTACGCAGCTCACCGACAGCGGCATCCACGTACTCGAGTTCAATCCCGTAAACCCGCTGGAGGCACGCAAGGGATGGGAGGTGAATCAGCGGGATCACCGCAAACTGCTGATTATCGATGGGCGCACCGCGTTTCTTGGCGGGATCAACATCAGCGCGGTCTACTCCGGTGGATCATCGAGCAGGGGTTCAGCTCGCCGATCCGATGACAACCCGGTATGGCGTGACACCGACCTGCAGGTGACCGGCCCGGTTGTGGCCGACTTCCAGAAATTGTTTATCGAGACCTGGGAGGGGCAGGAAGGACCGCCGCTAACTGACAAAAACTATTTCCCGAAACTTAAGAAAGCCGGCCGCGAGGTCGTGCGGGCAATTGGCAGCACGCCGGACGAATCGTTCAGTCAAATCTACGCGACGCTGCTTTCAGCCATCGAAAGCGCCGAGACCAGTGTGTACATCACCAATGCTTACTTTGTTCCTGACCCGCAGCTGCTCGCTGTGCTCGAGGCATCCGCCGGACGCGGCGTCGATGTAACACTGATTTTGCCGAGTGCCACCGATTCCTGGCTGGTGTTTCACGCGGGCCGTCGAAATTACGATCGCTTGTTGCGAGCCGGGGTAAAAATTTACGAGCGACATGGCGCACTGCTACATTCCAAGACAGCACTGGTCGACGGCGTCTGGGCAACGGTCGGGTCAACCAACCTCGATTGGCGAAGCTTCCTCCACAACCAGGAGTTGAACGCTGTCGTGCTCGGTCAGGAGTTTGGCGACCAGGTGCGGGAAATGTTCGAAGAAGACCTGGCGGAGTCTGACGCCATCCTGCTGGACGAGTGGCAACACCGTCCATGGCTGTTTCGCATCAAGGAGTTGTACGCGCGAGCCTGGGAATACTGGCTGTAAGCGCAGGTCGTCTTGGCCTGTCTTTGTACGGCAGCGTACAGACGTTGCTGCTGTGCAGTGTGCACACTACACGCTGTTGAAAGAGCGAGGTAAAAATTCATGAATATCATAATCTGGTTAGTGGTCGGCGGTCTGATCGGTTGGGTCGCGAGCATGCTCATGGGAACGGACGGTCGGCAAGGCGTATTTCTGAATATCGTTGTCGGTATCGTCGGAGCTTTTCTGGGCGGCTGGCTTTTTGGCGGCGCGTTCTCAACGTCGACAATCAACGAAGGCAACTTGAGCCTTAGCGGAATCATGGTTTCGCTGGTGGGCGCAATCATTCTGATAGCGGCGCTAAAACTCTTGCGCGGCAGGACCTGAAGGTGGCTAGAACTATCGGACATTCGCCCATGATTGTGTCGGAGATGGTTAAAAAAAGGACAGATAATATGAAATGGCTAATGTTGATATCCATGGCGTTCCTGCTGCTGGCCTGTGAAAAACAGGGCCCGATGGAACGAGCCGGCGAAGAGGTAGATGAGGCACTCGAAGATATCAAGGCAGGCGGCGAAACGACCGCCAACAAGGTCGATGACGCGATCGACGAGGCACGCAAGGACGTCGAGGATGCGGTTGACGAAGTCGATCCGGACTGAGCGTCCGTCGGCCTGATGTTTGCGCACAGGCTGAAGCGGGACTCGTCTCGGTCGCGAGCAGGTTCTCAAGTTACACCGGGAGCGAACAATGAACAAAGATCAGATCAAGGGCCGCATTAAGGAAGCGAAAGGTACCGTAAAGGAAACTGCCGCTCACCTGCGTCCCTTTCCAATAAGCGCTTGGGATTTTCAACCCCCGGGCAGTACGCGCCGGGGGCTTTTTTAGAGAGATATTGTCAGAGGATTCCAAAGTGAGCCGTGCTCATTCGATTTTAAAAATTGCGTTGCTCGGTCTGTCGCTGCTAATGCTCGGCGCCTGCGCGACAACGACCGCCGGTGGCGCTGTTGGCGCGGATCGCTCGCAGTTGCTGCTGATTTCGTCGGAGGAACTCGATCAGATAGCCGCAGAAGCGTATGCGAAGCTACTGTCCGATGCGACCGCCAAGGGCGTACTGAACAAAGATCCCGCCATGCTTAATCGTGTGCGCAACATTGCTGTTCGCCTGCAGGCACAGACCAAGGTTTTTCGCGCGGATGCACCCGCCTGGAAATGGGAAGTCAACGTCATAACGAGCGATGAGCTCAACGCATTCTGCATGCCTGGCGGCAAGATCATGGTGTACTCCGGGCTCATAACTCAACTGGATATGACGGACGCGGAACTTGCCAACGTGCTGGGGCACGAAATCGCACATGCCCTGCGCGAACATGTCCGTGAACAGATTTCGCAGGCGATGGTTGCACAAGGCGTGATCGGTGTCGGTGCAGCGGTGTTCGGGCTTGGCGATGCATCGACCAACGCTGCCGGTGCGGGTTACCAGGCTTTACTGGCGACGCGGTTCAGCCGTACCGACGAAAGCGAGGCCGATCGTATCGGTCTGGAACTCGCAGCGCGTGCGGCCTACGACCCGCGAGCCGGAATCACGTTGTGGCAGAAGATGATGAGTGCCGACAAGGGCGGCAAGCCACCGGAATTCTTAAGTTCGCACCCCGCGGATGCCAGCCGTGTTAAGCAGATTCAGAACCTGTTGCCAACGGTGATGCCATTGTACGACGCTGCAAGGTGATTGCGGCTTGCGTAGCGTAATTCTGAAAGCTAGGCGAGCACTCTCTCGTAGATGTCATTCGAAGCCTGGTAGCACCTGCAAGACGCTTTCTCCAGACCGGCGCGGTTCAGTATTGTGATGTCACCCCGGCTATAGCTCAGGAGTTTTCGCTTCTGCAGCAGTCCCGCGGCGATTGTCACGCCGACCCGACGAACACACAGCGTTTGCGCGAGCGCCTCGTGGGTGACATGAAAGCTGCCCAGGCCGGCCACCCGGTCATGAGTCATTAGCAACAGGCGGGCAAGGCGCAGGTCCAGCGTGTGGCGGCTGATACAGGCCATCGACTGTGCGAGCTGTTCCTGCAGCACGTGGGCGTACTGGTGCAATAGTTGTCGGAGTGCTGGAAGATGCTCGAGTTCGCGGCGAAACGATGTCGTTTTCATTCGCAGCGCGGTGCCGGATTGTTGAATCAGCGCTTGTAACATCGAGGTGTTGACACCGAGCAACAGCGGTACGCCCAACATGCCCTCGTTGCCGATCAATGCCATTTCAAGAATTCGATGGGAATCAACAGGCAGCAGCTGCGAAATCGTGCAATCCAATGGAAAATAGACGTGCCGGATGCGCTCGTTCGGCTCCCAAAGACTGTCGCCGACGCCTAGATCCACCTCGTCACAGGCTGCGACCAGGTGCCGGTGATCTTTGCGACTAAGCGCGGACAGCAGACGATTGCTTTGCATCATGCCGATTATCCGTATTTCGAACGATCAGTCTGTGCAGCAACGAACATATCGCCAATCGCGCTGAGCCACCGTGGTTCTTGCATCGTCCGGGTGCGCCAATTCAGCGATGAAACTAAAGGAGTGAGCTGAAGGCTCGTCCCGGCGGGATATCCGAAAGCAGGCGATCATCTTCCGTCTTGACCACGGCGTAGCACTCGCAGACATAGTGCTCGAGTTTAGGGCGGTCCAGTACTTTGATATGTCCGCGCCTGTATTGAATGATGCCGGCGTCCCGCAATTTTCCGGCCGCTTCCGTGACCCCTTCGCGCCGCACGCCGAGCATATTGGCGATCAACTCCTGCGTCATTTTCAACTCATCAGAGGAGAGTCGGTCGAGACTTAGCAGCAACCAGCGACACAGTTGCTGATCGATGGAATGATGCCGGTTGCACACAGCAGTCTGGGACATCTGTGTGATAAGCGCCTGGGTGTAGCGCAGCAACAGATGCATCATCGGTCCCGCGCGACCGAACTCCAGTTTTAAATGGCTTGCCGGTAAGCTGTAGCAAGAACCTTCGCTCTGCACGACGGCGCGATTCGGCGTGGTCTCACCGCCCATGAACAGGGAAATGCCGAGAATGCCTTCGTTGCCGACCACGGCGATTTCAGCTGAAGAACCATCTTCCATGACATACAACAGCGACACGATCGAATCCGTCGGAAAGAAGACGCGTTGCAGGACGCCGCCAGACTCGTAGAGGACTTCACCGAGCGCCAGTGGGGTTAGCTCCAGATGGGGGGCAAGGCGCTCAAACTCGCTTGCAGGCAGTGCTGCAAGCAGATGGTTTTGCTTTGGGTCGTGCGGTGCAGTCATGCGCTTACGACAGGCCTAAGAATCATTTTCCGTCTGCCGGATTGGGCTTAACGGGCTGGTTGGCGGCTATTGTACGCCATTTGTTGTTAGCTGTGTGCGGTAACGAACACGGCGGCAGCGCTGATGCCCGATTTGGGATAACGCGTCACGAATTCAAGTAGCGATATCCGATTCAAGTCGTTCCAGGCGATTTCGCAGTGATTCGATTTCCTCCATCAGATCTATCGCGAGTGCAACACCGGGCCGCGCCAAGGCCGAAGTACAACCCGAAGTCGTGCGCTCGTTCGTAGTTAATCCGCGAATCGCTGACGGAATTTTGAGTGTGTGCCAATCCCATTTTCACATAGAGAGACACAAGGTCCAGGTAGTCAAATTGCAGGAAGCGGTAGACGGCACCCGCGGCCAGGATATTGTAGGACACATCGCCGATATCTCCGATCGCGGGGTTCGCGCTTGCAATACTTGCATCGCCAGCATCAATATAACTCGCTTCCAGCTCCCGACACAGCCGTCGTCAAAACCATCATTGCACTATCCGGGTCGACAAAGTATCTGCGTTTTCAGCGAGATTATCGCGGATCCTTTGCAGTGCGTCGCTGCCGGCGTGCAGCGCCGGCTGGTCTATCCACTGGCCGCCAAGAGTCAATCCGCCGTCAACGCCGTGCGAAATCACAACGAGTGAGCGGAGATTGTCGAACTGTTCGAGCGCATCAGCAATCTGTGACAGCGGGTCGCCGCTTCGGTCAACCGCCAGCACGGCGGAATCCGGCAGTTCTCGCGTCAATTGGTCCGCTTTGGGGACAGAGCTATCGATTACGACCAAGCCGCGTACGGGGTGTTGTTGCCGCTGAGCACAGAGTCCTTTGCCTGTGCCAATGAGCGGCCACCCTGCGTCGATTTAGTTAAGCACGTTGCCATCCGCATCCATTAGAACGATCTCGCCCAAATCGAGGTCCTTGATCTCCGCTTCGATCTTCGCGCGATCGCCCACAACCACCCAAACCATGTTGTCCGGCCGAACGACGTCGACGGCTGCATCCAGAATTTGTTCATCGGACAACGATCTAACCATATCCGGATACTCGTCCCAATAATTTTCCGGGAGGTCGAAGCGCACTATCTCGGCCAGGGAACTGGCGACCGAACTGGCGGTCTCCCAACGCCCGGCTAACGTCAAAGTATTTTTGTCTTTCGCTCTGGCTACTTCATTGGCGGTTGGCGGCCTCTCGCCACGGATGTGTCGCGCCTCGTTCAAAATCTCCGTCATCGACTGCGCTGTTTTGTCGGTCTGCACCGGTGCATAGATGACAAACGGCCGTTGCCCGCGCGCATCGAGGATCAGGCTTCGAGCACCATAAGACCAGTGCTTGTCCTCTCGCAGGTTCATGTTCATACGAGCCGCAAAACTGCCGCCGAGTACTTCGTTCATGGCCTCTATAGCGATGTCGTTGTCGACGCTTTTCGGTGGCGCGATGTGGCCGGCGAAAATAATTGATTGCTCCGAATCGGGACGGTCGACAAGGTAGACCGTGGATACGGGACGATGTGCGACTTCACCAATGTTCTTCTGCGGCGTTGCGCCTGCTTTCCATCCCGCGAATCGCTTTTCGAGCTGCGGCAACAGTGTGTCCAGGGTGATGTCGCCTACGACCACCAAAGTCGCATTATTCGGCTTGAACCAATTTGTATGAAAGCGCTTGAGTGCGTCCGTATCCAGGGACTTCACGGATGCCTCGGTACCAGACCCTGACATCGGCAGGCTGTAGGCGTGACCTTCGCCATAGAGGAGCTTGGGAAAGACACGGATCGCCATGCCGATCGGCTGCACTTTTTCCTGCTGGATACCGGCGAGCTGCAAGTCTCGCAATCGTACGAAGTCGTCCTGCGGAAAAATCGGATTCAATATGACGTCCGCGAACAAGTCCAGTGAACCAGCAAGCTTGTCCTTGAGTGCGGACATGCTCACGGTTGATACATCAAGGTCGGACCCGGCACCCAGCGTTGCACCGAGGGACGCAAGTTCGTCGCTGATCTCAATGGCGGTCCGACTTCGTGTGCCCTCATCAAGCATGTTCATTGCAAGCGCCGCGGTGCCCGCGAGCCCGAACTGGTCTGACGCAAAGCCGGCATCGACCATCAGGCTCATGTTGACAACAGGTATCGCACTGCGCTTGGCCAGTATTACCTTAAGGCCGTTGGATAGCTCGGCGCGCTCGAATTTGTCGAAGCTCACCTGCGGCGGGTCGCCGACGTCAGGAAGTTTGGAACGGTCGACCGTGCTCGCGGCAACAGAGCGCTCCTTATATGGCTGCACTTCCAGGACGTACTGGCCGCGCGCTATCCATTTGTTGGCAGCCGCGGTTAGTTGATCTGCTCGCACCGTGTCCCACACGCGCAGCGTGTCCCGGTAGGCGCCCGGATTGTCGAGATAAATTTCGTTGGTCGCAAGAATGTCGGATTTGCCACCAAATCCACCAATCCGTTCGGCGCCACGCACGAATGCCGCTTTGCGCGTGGTTGTTATCCGCGACAGCTCATCACGCGTCGGCCCATTGTCGAGAAACCGTGCGACTTCCTCGTCAATCGCCGCCTCGACGGCGGCAAGATCCTGGTCGGGCATTGCCGTTGCGACAACACCGAACAGGCCCGCGATCTCCAACGGAAAAGCAAACGCAGTCACATCGCTCGCGATGCGGTCGTCATGGACGAGTCGTTTGTACAGCCTGGAGCTTTTACCCTCTGACAAGATGCCGGCCACCAGGTCAAGATGGTCCGCTTCGATATTGCCGACTTCCGGCATCATCCAGATTTTGTAGACGCGTGCCTGGGGCACTCGATCCTGCATGACCTGGCGGTGGGTTCCGACGAGGTCGGGTATCCAGGTGTCTTGCCGGGTGAGCGGTGGGCCTGCCGGAATGGCGCCAAAATAGTGCTCTACGCGCGCCTTGACATCTTCGGCATCGACATCGCCCGCTATGACCAGCACCGCATTGGCGGCGCCGTAGTACTGGTTGAACCACTCGTGAACATCGACGAGGCTCGCGGCCTCGAGGTCTTCCATATAACCAATGACGGACCACGAATAAGGATGACCCTTGGGGAAAATATTCTTGAACGCAGTGATGAAAACCTTGCCAT
The DNA here is from genome assembly GCA_021773115.1 of Woeseiaceae bacterium. Classification (GTDB taxonomy): domain Bacteria; phylum Pseudomonadota; class Gammaproteobacteria; order Steroidobacterales; family Woeseiaceae; genus UBA1847. Next base: position 43,881 of record JAJFKS010000031.1, read on the forward strand.
AGGGCTGATTTTCACCTTGCCGCTTTTCGTTCTGCACCACGCCGCGCTGTTCGTCGAGCCTTTCCTGATTAATGACGCCCAGCAAGTGCCCCATGCGATCCGACTCCATCCACAGCGCGAAGTCCAGGGCGTTCGTTGGCACCACTTCGAAATAGTTGGTGCGGTCGAAATTCGTCGTTCCGTTCATACCCGTGGCACCGACGCGATCAAACGGTTTGAACCAGTCGTCGTTGTAGTTTTCGCTGCCGTTGAACATCAGGTGTTCGAACAAATGCGCAAATCCGGTCTTACCATCCTTTTCGTTCTTTGAGCCAACGTGGTACCAGACATTCACCGCCACAATCGGCGCCTTGTGGTCTTCGTGCACCACCAGCGTCAGGCCGTTATCCAATACGAATTTCTTGTAGTTGATGTCAACATCAGCAGCGTTGACTAAACCTGCGAACAACAAAATGAAAAGGGTGAAGGTTGCTTTCATGTTTCTCTCCAAATGTGTCATCGCTCTTGCATGAGCAGTGCGTATTCGTCAACAAGCCTGTCGAATCACTCGGTTGGCCACGAGCTTGGCATCGTAAGGATAGCAAAAACTACACACGATCCCGATAAACTCTCGGCGTCTCGCCATGCATTCTCTTGAATGCCTTCACGAATGACAGGTCTGATTGATAGCCGACGCGCTCGGCGATCTTTTGTACGCGCAGTGTTGACGTCGACAGCAGTTCGCGTGCATTGCGCATGCGAAGCCGAGTGAGGTAGTCAAAAAAACTCACCTCGAGCAGATTCTTGAAGCGCCGGGCAAAGCCTGAGCGGGACATCGACGCCACCTTCGCCGCGCTCGCGATGGTCCATTGCTGGCCGGGGTTCTCGTGGATAGCGGCCAACACACGCGCGAGCCTTTTGTCATTGAGCGCGGCGACCAGGCCGACCCCGGAATCGTGTCCAAAATCTGCGCGTAGCAGCTGTACCAGCAATATTTCAGTGAGTTTGTTTACCGTCAGCTCGCTGCCCGGCGCCTGAGACAGGTATTCCGCACTGAGGTGCTCGAGCGTACGCTTCAACCATGGCCACTGGTTGAGCTCGCTGCGCCGCATCAACACATAGTCGGGCAGCGCTCGCAAAAACACATCGTTCTCTCTCTGGTCGAATCTGCAATACCCGCAAAGCAGCAGCGACGGCGACGTCTCAGCGGTGTGTGAAATCACGCGGTGGTCGACTTGAGGTGCGATAAAAACAAAGTCTCCGGTCTCGAGATCGAGTGTCTCCCCGGCTATTTCCAGGCGGCAGAGCCCGCTACGCAACAAGTGGAACATGGCCCTGTTCTCGTCCTGGTAGGCCAGTTCCCAGGGCGGCGAGAGCAGGTCGCAAAAGTAGACACTGCCGCTGGCCCTGATGCCTCGAAGAATGTCAGATAAGACTTCCATAGTAGACGATCGATACCAAAAAGCGACTATATCAGGCATAGAAAAGAACAGCTATCGGTTGCATCATAGCCGTAGTTCAAACACCGCCGGAGACTGATCCATGGCTTTTACGGAAATTTATATCAAGACCTGGTGTCCCTGGAGTCGCCTTGCTCTGGGGCTCATCAATAGCAAGGGCGTGGAGTTCAAAGTCATCGACCTGACGTATGACACAGGTTCACTTGAGCAGGAAATGCGCACGCGAAGTGGTCGCAGAAGCGTGCCGCAAATTTTTATCGATGGCCGCCACGTAGGTGGCTTCGACGACCTCGCAGCCCTCGATCAATCCGGTGAGCTCGACAAACTGCTTCATCGGAGCGAGTCGTCGAGCGCTGCATAACTTTCATCGCTACAACTGTTTGGAGACAATCATGAGATCTTTACAACATCCACTGTTCCGTGTTCATGGCATTGCACTAGCGGCCGTTCTTGGGCTGTCTTTCACGGCCATGGCCGAAGAGGACGCGCTTGCGAAGTATGCGGACCCCGCCGAGCCTGCGTTGCCCGAAACCTCGGTCGACATATCCCTGGGTGACACGGCCCTGGTTATTACGGATCCACAGATCGACTTCTTGAGTCCTGAAGGCGTGACCTGGGGTGTCGTTGGCGAGAGCGTAACCGAACTCGGTACCGTCGAGAATATTGGTAAGCTGCTCGATACATCGAAGGCAGAAGGACTGCCGGTTTTCGTCTCTCCCCATCACTACTACCCATCGGACCACGGCTGGCACTTTGAGGGCCCGCTCGAAAAACTAATGCACGCTATTGGTATGTTCGACCGCAAGGGACCGTACGTCGTTGACGGATTCAGCGGCTCCGGTTCGGACTTCATGCCGCAATACAAGGACCAGATTCTTGATGGCAAGACAGTAGTAACAAGTCCCCACAAAATCTACGGCCCGGAAACCAACGACCTCGTGTTGCAACTGCGAAAGCGCGGCGTGAAAAAAGTAATTCTCGGTGGCATGTCTGCGAACCTGTGCACGCAAGCTCATCTTTATGAGTTACTGGAGCAGGGCTTCGAAGTCGTGGTTGTAAGAGATGCGACAGCGGCAGCAAAACTGCCCGAAGGTGACGGTTACCTCGCCGCAATTACAAACTTTCGTTACGTAGCCAACGATCTTTGGACGACCGCAGAAGCCGTGCAAAAAATCAAGGCAGCGAAGTAGTGCAGTGACCCGGCGAAAAGGCGTCAGATTTACAGACATGACGCCGGTCGGTCATTCTGAGAACTTGTTCTTAACCAAAAAACAAAATGTCGGAGCTCCATCATGACCTACTACTCTGTCCTATCCGTCACGCCCACGAACCGAGACTGGATTCCGGACTACACGGCGCCCGTGAATGCGCTTGTCGCTAAACACGGCGGAAAATATCTCGCCCGAACGGCCAGCCACGAACGATTAGAGGGTGAAGGCGAAGACGCGGCATTGCGCATCATTCTCGAGTGGCCTTCAAAGGAGGCCGCCATGGCGTTCCTGAGTGACCCCGGATACGCGCCGCATTTCAAAGCCCGGACGGAAGGCTCAGTGAGTCATCACTTTCTAATCGAAGGCAAGGACGACGTCGCTTGAGATAGCGTCGCGTTGCGAAAAATCCGACCTTATTGTCTTCATAGTCATTTCCCTGATGAAAAATGATTTCTCGGCTTGCGCTCGAAAGAGCCTATAGTTCGGGCACTGTCGCCGGGCCAGTTAGCTGCCCGGAATTGGGGAAATAATAATGAAAATACCGCTTAAGGGAGCATTATTGCTTCAGAGTTCTCTGTTGCTGGGCTTTGTTGGCGCAGCTCAGGCTGCGGACGAGCCTGCCGAATCCTACGTTTATGGAAGCTATATGGTCTGTGACATCAGCCAACAGGACCGGGCAGACGAAATCTTCACATCGCTCGACAAGCCGTTTTACGACGCAGCTGTTGCCGACGGCAGCCTCTCGGCTTACAGCTACTATGCGCATCAAACCGGTGGCAAATGGCGTCGTGGCATGTTCACGGTTGCACCAACGATCAAGGCATTACTGACCTCACAGAAAAAGGTCGGCGACCAGATTGATGCGAAGAACAAGAAACTGAGCACCGAGACCAGTAAGATCTGCAATGCGCATGATGACTACATCTGGAGAAGCGTAGCCGGCAATGTGGGCACAAAATCACCCGGCAAGGCTGCCTTCTCTACCTACTTCGTCTGCGACAGCCGCGAAGTTCAGGCCGATGCTATCGTTACGCAGGTTTTCGCACCGACCTACAACAAGATGGTCACGGACGGCAAGCTGACATCCTGGGGATACCTGGAGCACATTGTTGGCGGCCGCTTTCGACGCCTTGCAACGATGACTGCGACGGATATGACGGCACTTTTGATGGCCCGTGCGGAGATCAACGAGGTATTGTTCGACAATCCGCTTAGCGACACGTTTACCGATATTTGCGACTCACACGACGATTACATTTGGGAAGTAAAAGCGAACGGCAATCGTTAGTGCTTAGTGGTTTGCAGAATGCGAGGCCCGGCTCATGCCGGGCCTTTTTCGTTTTGACAAGATGGAAGCGATGTCATATTTTTTCGGATGACCTCGACTCATGATTCTGTCACCTGTTTCTTCAACAGGAGGCAATACCACAAGGAACATTTCAATGCGCACAGAAAAATTACGAAATATCGTCGTCAGGCTTGTTTCCCTCTCGCTATTGAGTCTTGGCCTCGCACAGACGTCCGGCGCCGCCATGATTGGCGTTCAACAGCTTGTGCAAAGCGAGGCCCGGGATGCTCGTATCACACGTGTGGAGAGGATTCTCGCGCGAGCCGATGTTGCTGAGCAGCTGGTTGCGTACGGTGTTGATCCGCTGACGGTTCAATCGCGAGTTGACAACATGACAGACGCCGAACTGCTGGTGCTGGAAGGTAGGCTCGACCAGCAGGTTGCGGGTGGCGGAGCGGTTGGTGTAATCGGTACCGTATTCCTGGTCCTGATTATTCTGGAACTCGTCGGCGTTACGGACATATTCAAGGGCTTTTGAAGGCGATCGGCAACCTGCAGTTGCTTGACCGTTCGAACAGGGCCGCGCACCCGTCCGGCCAGGCATCGGCCTCATTTATCGTGACCGACCAGGGCGATACCAGCGTGGTGTTCACCAACCCCGATCACGACTAACCGCAGGAAATACGGTATGAGTGGGAAGGGAATCAGCTTTATGCAAACATTTCCTTGCCTGGAGGGGAGAACCCGACCTCGTTCGACAAGCTTGCCTGCGACTAGCTCAGGTCAATCGCCAGCCTGTTAGCTGAAATGCGTTTTCAACGGCTCCCAGTACATTTTGTGCCATCCACCCTCAAGATGTTCTTCGGCGCCATCGGGATAAGCCGTGTGTTCCAGTTCGACCGTCGACGACGAGTCCGAGCCGCTAATGTCAAACTTCACAATGGAGTAAACGCCTTTTGGCCAGGGGCTCGCGCGCCACGCCTGGATAATCTGCTTGCTGGGGGAAAGTACGATGTGCCGACCAGTAATCTGCCCGCCGAAGGTGGAAAACGCGCCGCCTTCGTCGGCAGCGATTTCGGCCGGTGCCCCGGTGAATTTGCCGAACACACTTGCGGACGTCAGTGCCTGGTAGAGCTTTTCCGGACTGGTGTTGAAGCTTATTGATTGCCTGATAGACATGACTTTTCACCTTGCGTTGGGAATTGTAATAGTAAACCATATGGTTTACTATTAAAGCCATGCTGTCAACTATCCATGCCGATCACGTCTCAGACGGACCGAATCTCGATCTCGTCTTCAAGGCCCTCGGCGATCAAACCCGTCGCGAACTGATCGCCCGCCTTAGTGATGGACCTGCGATGGTCACTGAGCTCGCGGAACCGTTCAATATGTCGCTGCCGGCGGTCGGTAAGCATCTTCGAGTGCTGGAAAAGGCTGGTCTGGTCAAACGTGCGATTACCGGGCGAGTGCATTGGTGCTCGCTCAACCCATTGCCGCTAAAAGATGCCGGCGGATGGCTGGGTCACTATCAGAAATTCTGGGACACAACGCTCGACTCATTGAGTGAGTACTTCGAGAACGACATTGACCACGACGGGTGAAGAGTCAATGGAAACGCTGAGCGTGAGCCGGTTCATTCCGGCGTCGCCCGAACGCGTCTTTAACGCATGGACTGTTGCAGACGAAATGCAGAAATGGTGGGGGCCGCAAGGCGTCAATTGCCTCGCCGTTGAAATTGATCTTCGCGTCGGTGGCGAGTACAGAATTGCCAACGAACTTCCTGATAAATCCGTTCTTTGGATTTCCGGCGAATTTGAGGAAATTGAGAAACCACATCGGTTGATCTACACCTGGATCGTGGAAAATGAAAAGCCGACAAAAGAACGTGTCGAAGTTCAATTCAATAAACACGACATTGGAACGAACGTCATTATCACCCACGAACGAATCGCGACCAAGGCATTAAGCGAGCAGCATCAACATGGCTGGATCGGGTGTCTGGATGGTTTGCTTAATCACTTGCGTGGTCTCGAAAAGTCATCCTAAAAATGAATTTGGTATAATTCCCTCAGCCAATGGATTCTTCAACGGCGCGGATACGTTTCAGAGGACCGGACTCCTTAGTGCTGCCCGAATTCGCGACTGTAACCTCTCCAGTATCAGACGATGCCTTAACCTCACCGGAAACGCCTGATACGCGAACATCACCTGACTCGGAATGGACAATGACCGTTGATTTACGCGGTACCAGAATCTCGTAGTTGATCGATGCGTATCGTTGATGCGTGTGCTTCGTGAGTTTAGTAATCACCACACGCTTACCGACCAACTCAATAGGCGGCGATCGTTTGATCTCGCCGATAATTTTTCCAGCCTTCTGTGGGTCTGTTCGCTCGTAGCGCTTATTAATACTTATTCGCGCGCGAATTGTCACTTCGTCAACATCCGCACCGCGCACAACGACATCACCTTTTGGATTGGTGACATCGACAATCGCACCCTCACCAATAGCAATGCGTTTTTCGAACGATCCGACTGCGGCAAGCGCTGAGGTTGAAAATCCGAACAGCACTAGAATCGTGGCGACCTTGATTAAAAGAGTGCGAAAATCGTATCTCATAATTTTCTCCATCATCAAATATCAATCGTCGCAAAACCGCATCGCCAAATTGCGTTGCTGTTTGCGTGATGTATTTCTTAGATGCAGAAAAAACATAAAACGTTGCAACGTCTTTTGTCGATTCTCAAAAAACCACGTTCTTCGCCCTGTTACTCGATACGCGACAACCAACTCTCACGACGTAGGCGTTGCATCTGTCCGACGATCCATTCCTGTCGTTTTCGAACGTACGGTGATGGTGTTTCCACACGCAGCCGAATCGGATTCGGCAACACTGCAGCCAGTAAAGCTGCGTCGTAGTCGGAAAGCATTGCAGGCGTCTTTCCAAAATAACGACGGCTGGCGGCACCGACACCGTAAACACCTGGCCCGAGCTCGACGATGTTGACGTAGATCTCCAGGATGCGCCGTTTGGGCAAACATATTTCAATTACGATCGAGAAATAGGCCTCCACGCCTTTGCGAAAAAAGTTACGACTCGCAGATAAGAACAGGTTCTTCGCGAGTTGCTGTGTGATCGTCGACGCGCCTCGCAGGCGGCCGCCAGCCCCGGCCGTGTCAATCGATTTTCGAATCGACTCCAGATCCACACCGAAATGGTCGGCAAATCGCTGGTCCTCAGATGCCACGACGGCCAATGGCATTGCGCTGCTCATTTCCACCCAGTTGGTCCACTCATGCAGTAGCGGGCGCCTGTCATCCTGCAGCATGAACGCAGACGTCGCTGGATCGAACCATCGCAACGGAAGGATCAAGAGGAAACTGAGTACGACTGGCGCACCCAGCAGGATTGCCGCCCAATTAAATAGCCTGCGTGAACGCTTCGACTTGCGTTTTTTCGATGGGCTGCGTGTCTTCTTTGCCATAGATTAATCTGGACTCGTTGTTCTGCAGTCGAACAGCTTACAATAGGCGTCGGACAGGCAGGGCAGGATTGAATCGTGAGTAATTCTGAATTAAGAATATTGGTGGTCGTCGTTGCACTGGCGGGCCTGGCGTTCACATTTTGGCATTTTCGTGACGATATATTGCCACGCGAAGTGGCGGCCGTCGTCGTGATACCCGAGCCGGTTGCAGAGCCGGTTATAGACCGGACGGAGCCATTACACCCTGTTGTGCCTGATACTTCTCTGCAAGCCGTCGAAATGGAACAGCTGCCACCGCTCGATGACAGTGACGTAAGCTTTCTCGTCGCTCTGGTTGATGTGCTCGGACCCGGTATCGACGGCCTGCTGGTTAACGATGCGCTTGTCGACCGCTTCGTCGCGAGTATCGACAACCTGCCACGCAAGCAGGTGTCCGAAAAGATCCGCCCCATAGGCCGGCTGGCGACGCCGTTCAATGCCGCAGGCACGCCGGATGACGCGTCATTCATTCTCGGCCCGGAAAACTTCGCGCGCTACGACGCGCTGGTCGGATTACTGGCCGCTGCCGATCCCGATGCAGTGGTTGCGGTGTATCGCCATTACTACCCGCTATTTCAGGAGTCTTACGAGCGACTCGGCTATCCCAATGCTTACTTTAACGACCGCGTTATCGAAGTCATTGATCACCTGTTGCAGACTCCGGAGCCATTGGAGCCGATCCGGCTCACTCGACCCCATGTGCTTTACCAGTTTGCCGATCCCGAGCTCGAGGGCTTGTCGAGCGGGCAAAAAATGCTGTTGAGGATGGGTAATGAACATGCGTCGACGGTCAGGCGGGCACTGCAGGCTTTGCGCTCGCACCTGGCCGTTGGAGGTGCTGTAGACTAGTCCGCTATGTCTGAGTCGGTGGACGATACGTCACAAATCGAGAAGGCCTCGCAGCAGCGAGTCCTTGATGCGATCAATGCCCGGCAGGTAGCGGATTTCTCTTCGTTACCGGAACCGCAACGACGCATTTCCGCCGCGTTCATGCAACGCCTGATTTCCGGTTCCGGCGGCGCTCAGGTCGAACTTTGTTGCCCACTTCGAATTCGCGGCGCAAACGTCGTCGGGCCATTGCTACCGCCTTCGGGGAACATCCATGGTGGGCGTGCTGCGCTGCAATTCTGGGCGTGCAATTTTGATTCGCCGGTCGATATGAGCGGTGCTGAATTCCTGGTCCTGCGTTTTGTCGACTGCACCTTGCCCGCATTCATTGGCGCCAGCATCAGAGTCACGGCGGATCTCGATCTGTCGGGCTCAGAGTTCGCAGGCGTCTGCGAATACGAGTCGGAGATTAGCCAGATCGGCAGTTGTGCGATTCATCTCAACAATGCCCGAATTGGCGGGAAGCTGGATCTTTCATCCACTAATCGGTCACGCTTCAACAGTATCGGTGTTGTTCGTCTCGACGGGGCTCGAGTTGAAGGACATGTAAGCCTCGCCGGCGCCAAGCTCGACGGCCGCGGCGCATCCGCTTTGAGCGCCCGTTCGCTCACGGTTGGCAGCAATGTTTATCTCGTACCATCCGCTGGCCACCGCTTTGAGGCCGACGGGGAAGTCATCTTCGCTGCGGCACACATAACCGGCGACCTCGCTTGCGACGGTGCCCGGCTTTCGAATCCTGGCGGCCGAGCGATGCACTGCGAAGACTTGAAGGTGGAGTCAGTATTCTTAACGAGAAACGATGAGCTCAAGCTGCCGTTCGAGGCTCGCGGCAGACTGAATTTTCTGACGGCCATCATCGGCGGCAGCTTTTTCATGACCAATGCGCGACTGGCACCCGGCCCGGATTACAGTGGCGTATTGCGTACCGGTGGGCCGGTCGCACTCAATCTGCAGCAGGCGCGAATTTCGAATGTCATCGCGCTGAACAATGTTCGCGCGCTCAATGAGCACGTACAAGGGCAGTCACTGGACGGCCCATCGGAGCCTGTTCGAGGCTGGTTCCTGCTGACGGGCACACAGGTCAACTCCATATTGGACAGCGTCGAAACCGGTTGGCCGGCTGCCGGCTTCATTGATCTCGAAGGCGCGATTTACGAACGCATACGTCACGTTGGTGCGGGCGCAGTAATCGATAAACGCATCGCATGGTTGCGCGGACAGTTTCCCAATCGTACGCCAACGGTAGCCAGTTTCAGACCACAACCTTATGAACAACTGAGTCGCGTACTTCGTCAGCACGGCCTGGCCCACGAGGCCAATGCCATCGCCGTCGAGAAAATACGCATGCGACTTGCGGCCCGCGTTGATGGACGGTGGACGCGGATATTTCCAAGGGTGCTGATGTTGATCAGCCACTTCGGCTACTCGACCCGTCGCGCGGTCGCATCATTTCTGATTTTTGTGCTGCTTGGGACGGCTATGTATGCAACGGCCCTGTTCATTTTCCAACAGCCATTCCTGCCCGTCGAAAATTCGCCCGAGCCGGTCACCTACGAATTAGCCTTCGGTCTCGCCGAGCTTACGACGCAACGCGGCTGCCCGGGACTGGATGTCATGCACTTTGCACTCGACGCCGCGATGCCGGTGATCGACCTCAGCCAGGATCTGCGCTGTCGCTTTACGCCGGAAGGTTCTGCTCGATGGCTTTGGTTGCTATTGCACAGCCTCTACGTGGTGATGGGTGCGGCTTTGTCGGCTGTCGTCGTGCTGACACTCACCGGTGTTTTGCGACAGGATTAAGTGTTGGTTCCAGCCTGGTGCCGTTGTTCGCTCAACGCAGCGCGCGATTAGTGAATCGACGACGAAGCGAACTTCTCCATGTACTCATCGGGACCGACGCCGAAGGTAGTCTGAAATGCGCTTCTGAAATCCTCAACAGATTCGAATCCGGATCGCTTTGCAATATCGTCGAATCGGACTGCTCCACCTGGGGACTCAACCAGAAGCGTGGACGCATACCGCGCCCGACATTCATTCACGAAATCGAGAAAGGTTGTCTGTTTTCGTTCTTCCAGGACATGAAACAGGTGCATCACCGTACAATCCACTGCGTCCGCTAATTTTGTAACCGTCAGCGACGGATCGAGAAACACCGTGAATCCCCTGGCCAGTGTTGCGAGTCGCTGCTCGATGCGGTTGGTGGATTTCGCTCCGAGGCCGCGTTGTACTGCGTTGGCTCGGCCATGTTGTCCTTCGGCAAGCGCCGCAACTGCGATCAGATCAGCGGTGCTCGGGTCGCAGTAAAAATCGCTGACCGTCATGATGATGTCGTCGGATAGCGTAAAAATTTCTGCACCATTGAAAAGTGGTTTGAGTCCGTCTGTGTCGTCGTTGCTAAATACGACATAACGAACAGCCATGCCATTTGGCGTGACAACAATATCGTCGTCTTGTTTGTACCAGCGCAATTCCAGCTCAAGGTTTGCACCCAGATACTTCGCCAAGTCGCCCCCGGAACAGGTTTCGCCCCAGAATGCGTCGTAGTACGAGGCTTGCGGGTGCAACAACCTGAGCATATCCGGCAGACTTGTCTCATTCCAGGCCAAAAAATATCGGTCGACCAATTCTTTGCAATCCATTGGCATTCTCTTTTGTTTATTGCAGCCGAATTACTTCAGCTCGCAGCAGCCAAGGCCTGATCGAGGTCTTCGATGATGTCGTCAATGTGTTCGATCCCGACACACAATCGAACCATGTCAGGTGTTACGCCGGCCGCCACCAGCTCTTCGTCGGTTAATTGTCGGTGTGTCGTTGATGCGGGATGCGCGACGAGCGATTTGACGTCGCCAATGTTCACCAGTCGAACGAACATCTGCAGGGCATCGTAGAATTTTACCGCGGCATCAAATCCGCCCTTGATACCGAAGGTCAGCAATGCGGACGGTTTTCCACCGGTGTATTTCTGTGCGAGTTCGTAATATGGCGAGCTCGGCAGGCCTGCGAAGCTCACCCAGTCAACTCGCGGGTGCTTGTCCAGATGCCTGGCAACCGCCAGGGCGTTGTCACAGTGCCGCTCCATGCGAAGTGGCAAGGTCGATAGCCCCTGCAGAATATTGAATGCGTTCATCGGGCTCATCGCCGAGCCGGTGTTTCGCAGGGGAACCGTACGCGCCCGGCCGATGTAGGCGGCCGGACCGAGTGCTTCCGTGTAGACGACACCATGGTAGGACGACTCGGGCGTTGTCAGCATGTGAAACTTTTCGGCGTGTTCCGTCCACGGGAAATTGCCGCTATCGACGATGACGCCGCCCATTGAATTGCCGTGTCCGCCCATGTACTTGGTGAGCGCATTGACCACAATATCGGCACCCCATTTGATTGGCTTAATCAGTGCGGGTGTCGCCACCGTGTTGTCGACAATGAGGGGAACGCCATGATTGTGCGCTGCAGTTGCCAGCACTTCGATATCGACGATATTGCCGGCCGGGTTGCCAATGGACTCACAAAATACGGCGGTCGTCTTGTCGTCGATGAGGCTTTCAACGGTAGTGGCGCTATCGTCCGCGGCGAAACGAACATCAATGCCGAGTTTTGGCAGCATGTGTTTGAATAGCGTGTAAGTGCCGCCGTATAGCTGCGGCACGGTGACAATGTTGTTGCCACTTTCTGCGATGTTCAGGATTGCATAGTTAACGGCCGCCATGCCTGAGCTGACGCATAAACCAGCGATGCCGCTCTCAAGTTCCGCCGAACGCTTTTCCAAAACGTCCAGCGTTGGGTTCATGATGCGCGAATAGATGTTGCCCTCGACTTCGAGGTTAAATAACGCCGCACCGTGTGCCGCATCGTCAAACTCGAAGGCGATCGTCTGGTAGATAGGGACCGCTACGGCCTTCGTTGTTGGATCCGATTTGAAGCCTGCGTGAATCGCGAGCGTTTCATCTTTCATACTGTTTCCTTACTGCAAAGGGTGTGAATTACGAGAGCAGAAGGAAAGGTATCAGAAAGTTTGCAGCGGTTTTTTGTTGCTTGTGAAAGTATAGGTCATCGAAGTTTGTGCGTACTGCATAGCGCTATTATTCACCACTTACATTGAGCATTTGGTTGATCACCGATTCGGCCGTGGGGCCACAGCGTCCGGGGTCGCGGCAGCCTCAGGGGGCACGACATCAGGGCTCACGATGGGTGCCGCTTCTACGACGGGTGCCTCCGGAGCAGGCTCAATGCTGACCGGTTTGGGGTCAGCGTCCAGACGAATGACACAGACTACTCGTTAACTTCGAAAACGACCGTAACCGCCGCATTAAAGCTCAAATTTGCTGCGTTGTAACTTTCAACGGCGTCCGACTCTGCGGACATTGATCGCATGTTGGCCGCATAGGGCACCGGCGGTCGGGGCTGGTTCGATCCGGAGTTAATGCTGATCACCTTGCCAAGCTTTGCGCCCAGAGCGTCGGCCAGTTCAGAGGCGTTATCGCGTGCGTCCTGAGCGGCGATACGCAAGGCTTTTCGATAGGTGTCTTTGCGATCTCTGCTGTCGAGCTGCGGCGGTGAAACCTGGTTGACTCCGGCGCCGACACCACCCTCAACGATGGCACCCAGCTTCTCAAGGTCTTCAATCTGAACCGAGATCTGGCGTTCAGAAATGTAGCCATGCAACTCCTGCTCTTCTTTGTCGCGGTTCCATCGATAATCGGGGCGTACCGATGCGCCGGTCGTGTCGACCTTGTTGCGATCGATGTCCATGCGGTCCAGCATCTTGAGAACATTATTGGTGACATCGGCTGCGGCTTTCTGCGCCGCCGCCAGCGTAGGCTCTCTTGCAACGATCGACATTTGCAGCGTTGCCCGGTCCGGGGCGACCTCGGCAAAGCCGCTTCCGTTTACCGTTATTGTCCTTGGCTGATCTTCAGCCATAACGCACGCACCCATTCCCAGTAGTAGCACCAACAAAAGTGTTCTAGGCATTTTCTGGTTCCTCGTATTTTCAGCTTACGGTGGCGGAAATTAGTCGCCCGAGCCAGCGGGCGGACGGCTGTCGATCATGATGGAGTCCAGCTTCCTTTGCGCGTGTCTCAAGTTTTTAAGATCACGAGGTTCGAGCATTTCACAGTTGTCGAGCAGCATTTGCTCAATGTCTACCGGATAGTGTCTGCAGTCCTCAGGACGGTCCTCATAGATTTCGCAGGTCGTTTTCTTGCCATCTGGCGACCTCTGCAGGAATGGGCATCGAGCAAAATACTCACCGGTTTCCGGGTCGACCCAGATTCTCTTACCGTCGACAAAGCGCGCGATATCAGGTCGATAGGTCTCCCAATAGTCGATTTCTTCCGGCGACGCCGATAGCCCGCCGTTGCCCGCTGTTTCACAACACCTGCCGCATGAATTGCAATTCTTCATGTGCTTTCGGCGAAAGGCGCGATCAAAAAGCCGGGAACGATAATCGCAGGTTCGCCATGAGGTTTTCGAATGGCTAATCGGTCCATTTGGGAATACTAGCAGCCGGGCGTCGTGCCGGTTCCTTATTTGTCCTTCTCTTCAACGGGCGGCGGTGTGTATTGAATACTTTCCAGCATTCGCAACGCGTCTGCGCCAAAGTCAGGTGCGCCATCACTCGAGAAAAAATACACCTTCGTGAGCAATGCACCCGAGGCGACGACCGCCTTGGTCAGGTAGTCAAACTCACCCCAGCTTCTGTCCTTGTCGGTGATGGAAAAGTACAGGATAAAATTATCCGGGCCTTGCAACTCATTGATCGGAATTTCCGATTCAAAGGCATCTTCGGATAACAACCTGACCTCCGTCTCTGCAATCTGCTTGAGCTGATCGGCGCTTATCACTTGGGTCGTTGGCACCGATTGCAGGTTAACGAGAAAGACCGGTTTCGATTTCGGTCCATAAGGACCAAAAGAAATGTCAGTGACATTGTCGAAGGTCCTGTATTTAGGTTTCTTGCCCCAGGCCAACGGAAATTCAAAGCTCATAGTGGCTTTCTTGACGCCTTTGACATCAAAGCTTTGCCGGGCCCAGTCCTCGGCATGCAATATTGTCGCAAACAGCAACAGGACAGGGCCGAAGGCGGCGATTGTTTTGCGCATCGGATTCACTCGAACTCTCAGCTTCTTAAGACCTGCTCATTATGACAGCCCTGACCACGATGCGTTCGGCGTCGGTCAATGCCACCGCATCGTTGAGCGGATCCTGTGCAGACGCCCTGTGCGCCGGTTTGCAATATCAATAGCCCGGTTGTGGCGGCATTGAAAGCCGCCGATTGGGGACCTGTAGCACAGTAAATTTCGCCCTTTTCGGCTAAAACAGATGCTTAGCGGTAATGCGCGCATTGCTTTGCGCGTAACAGCCATATATGGGAATTTTTGCATGCTAAAGGATGGCAGGACAGGGCGGGCTATTCGCCGCCTCATAGCCGCGACCGCAACGCTTCTGCTCGGCGGCTGTTCAATTCTGTTGCCGCCACCCGAACCCGTGCCAGAACCCGAGCGTGTTGCTGAGCCGCTTGTCGTGACGCCGGAGGTGGTCGCAGCGCCCGAACCGGTCGCATCGCCCGAGCCGGTCTTCGTCGCACCACCACCCAAACTGCTGCCAGTGGCAATCGTCATTAGCAGTAGTCAGCCGGCGTTTCTCGATGTGGCCAGGGCGTTGGGCAGGCAGCTTGACGATTTTCAGATATTCGATCTCAGCGATAACAGCCGGCCGCCGGTGTCGGTACTTCGTGGCATCAATGATTCAGACTCCGGCACCGTCGTCGCGATCGGCCTGCGCGCCGCACAATCGTCCGTCGCGATGGCCGAATCCCCCGTCATCTTCAGCCAGGTGTTCAATTATCGCGATCACGGGTTGCTAACTGAAAACAGTCGTGGCGTTTCACCACTGGCACCTCTCGAGGCGCAGCTCAAGGCCTGGATCGAGTTTGATCCGGGCATCGAGCGCGTTGGCATCATTGTGGGTGATGGTCACGAAGACCTGCTCGCCGAGGCAGCGCTGGCAGCCGAGAAACATAAGGTGAAGCTGACGGTGCGTACCGCCCGTTCGGATCAGGAGATGCTCTATATGTTCCGACGCCTGGCACAGAATATCGATAGCTTCTGGCTAATTCCTGACAATCGAATTCTCAGTGCGCGGTCGTTGCGGGAAATTCTGGATATTGCGAAGCGCAGCCGGATTGCCGTTGCCGTTCCCAATGAGTCCATGCTGTCATTGGGTGCGACAATTAGTATCGAAACGCAGGCGGAAGATATCGCGGCGACCATCGCGCGGATCGTGAGGCAAATTCATGCAGACGGTCTGCAAAGTATTCCTCCCATGAGTCCGTTATCAGCCGTTCGTGTTGTGACTCGTGACGACGCCAAAGTTGTCAATCGATGAGGTCCCAGATCGGTACGTTCTTTGCAAATATCGCGAAGCGATTCGCGGGCCTGTACTCGGACTCCAGCAGCGGCAAACGTGCGCTTGTGCACGAGATTCTTTCCATTCAGGTCTTCAGCGCCACGCTGGTTGGTTTCCTGGCGATCGCGAGTCTTTACTGGGGCGGCCAATGGATATTGCAGGACAACTACAGTCGCTGGGCCTTGCAATGGACGGATCAGCTCAATGAGCTGGGATCTCCGCTGTATCTTGCCGACGATCAGGAAATCCGAATCAGGCTGGATAGTTTTGTCGCTCGCTACCCCGAGATTGACCAGGTTGTGTACTACGCAGCCGACGGTAGTGTTTTGCATGCTGTTGATATCGAAGACGACCGCGATCCGGTAAATGCCCTGTCCGAAGATCAATTGAGTCACGCGATCGCGGTGGTTGGCGCGGATGAGCCGTATCTGATGACTAGCGGTTTGCTCGACCCCCGGCAATTCAATATTCTGGCCCCGGTTTGGGTTGAATCCATACCCGCCGATGGCCTGTTTGGATTCGACGCGACCAGCACTGATAATTCAACCACCACTGAGCTCTTGGGCTTCGTCAATATGAAGCTCGACTTTGTGATGTTTCATGATCGCCTGCTGTCGAATATTCGAACGGCTGTTTTTGTCCTGCTTGGCCTGTTGCTGTTGTTTGCCATTTACGGTCGATTCGCCTTACGTAAAGCCCTGGCATCTTTTTCCGATCTGCAACTGCCGATTCAGGAGCTCGCTAAAGGCAACCTGAACGTCAAGTTCGAGCCGTCCCAGCATCGCGAAATTTCTGACATCGTTGAAGCACTGGAAACTACCGCCTCCGCGCTGAGCGAGCGCGATGCCCAGCTGCGTGAGCTTGCCAATCACGATAGCCTCACCGGCTTATACAATCGGCGTCGCTTTGTCGAAGTCTTGCGAGAGGAAGTTCTGGACGTCATGCGCAAGAACCGATCCAGCGCATTGTTCTTCATTGACCTCGACCAGTTCAAATACATCAATGATGCCTGCGGCCATCCTGCCGGTGATCGCCTGATCCGCAAAGTTGCAGATGAGTTGCAACGCAGTATAGGGCGTGACGACGTTATTGCGCGTTTCGGTGGCGATGAGTTTGCCGTTCTGGTTCGCTCGGTTGACGTGGCCGGGGCTCGGGCGGCTGCGGAAACCATTCTGAAAAACATGCGGCGTATGGCACACATTGAAGACGAGCAGCTCTTTCACGTACATTGCAGTATCGGTATTACGATCATGGCCGGCGACAACCTGCATCATGACGAGCTGATTAATCAGGCCGATATCGCTTGCCGTGAAGCGAAGTCCGCGGGGCGCAATCGACTGAGCATTTACCGGCTGTCGAAAGATGGTGCCAAGTCCGCGGCTACCGATGTCAGCTGGATGAACTGTCTGCGCGAAGCGCTGGACGAAGACAAATTTGAAATACGTTTTCAGCCGATCAACGACATTGCGAGTGGCGATACGACGCACCACGAACTGCTCATTCGTGTCATGGGGGAGGACGGCAAGCTCATTTCACCGGACGCTTTTCTGCCATCGGCCGTCCGCTTCGGCTTGATGACGGAAATTGACTTCTGGATGATTCGCCACGCTGCCATGGCCTACGCAAAGTACTCAACACCTGAAAACTGCCTGAAATTTTCAATTAATCTGTCGGCCAACGCGTTCGAGAACGACGACCTGACTGGCTATGTTGAGGAAACCTTTAAAGAGCACGGCGTCGTGACCAGCGATATTGTTTTTGAAATCACCGAAAGCCTCGCAGTGCGGCGGCCACTCCAGGTCGATCGGCAGATCACTACCTTGCGAGATTTAGGGTGTCAGTTTGCACTGGATGACTTTGGCACTGGCTACAGTTCTTTCAGCTACCTGCAGAAGCTGCAGTTCGACTACATCAAGATTGACGGCTCGTTCGTGCAAGACCTGCCCAATAATCGCGTCGACCAGAAAATGATCCGCCTGATTGCCGAGGTTGGCAGGGAAGCCGGTATGCGAACGATCGCCGAATATGTGCGCAACGTCGAAACGCTGCAGCTTCTGACTGATCTCGGTGTCGATATGGTGCAGGGCTTTTTTGTCGGTCGACCCACCAAGGTACCGAAGGCGAAAGCGATCCCGATTTCGCTGACGTCGCGACGTCAGCGGTTATCGCAGAAGTAATTACCCAGCATTTCGAATTCCTGAGCACGGCGGCTGCCTTTTCGCCAGGCGAGGCCGATGGTGCGATAGCTGTCTTCTTTCATTTTCTGTAGCCGGACTCTTGTATGCCGCAACAGTGAAGAGTCGCGCGCCATTTCCGGCAAAAAAGTGATGCCGAGATCCGCATCAACCATCTCGATCAGCGTTAACAGGCTGCTGGCGCCAAAGCGACTCACCTTTTGTGTGTTTCGAATCTTGCAGGCAGCGAGCGCGTGGTCCCTGAGGCAGTGTCCGTCTTCGAGCAGCAGTACACTTTCGGCATCCAGTCGATTGAAGCGATAATTGTCCGGGTCGACGCGACCAGTTCCCTGTCTGTAAGCGAGCTGAAACTCATCGCGAAATAGCGTCATCGTATCGACGCCCTGCATTTCCCATGGCAAGGCGAGCAACAGAACATCCAGGTCACCGTCCATCAAGCGATCGTAAATTCTCTGCGTCTGATCTTCGATCAACAATAATTTGAGGCTCGGATAGTCCTTGCGAAGTTTCGGCAAAATGCCGGGCAGCAGAAACGGTGCGATGGTCGGGATGACCCCGAGCCGCAGCTCACCACAGAGCGGTTCGGTGTCGCCTCGTGCAAGGTCAACGAGGCTTTCCATGTCGCGCAGCACCAGTCGTGCCTGGGTTGCAACGTCCTGACCCGTTGCGGTAATGGTCACGTTGCGATTCGTCCTGTCCACGAGATCAGCCTCAAGCGTGGCTTCAAGTTCGCGGATCGCGCTGCTGAACGCCGATTGCGAAACGAAGCAAGCCTCGGCCGCACGCCCAAAGTGTTGCTCTTGCGTGAGCGCAAGGAAATAGCGGAGCTGTTTGAAGGTCGGCGATCTCATTGATCGATAAAATAGCATAGAATATGCTAAATAAACCATTTTATTAATTAATTAGCGGTCTCTATTATAGTGCCTGTTGACACACTAAATGCCCGGATGCATCGAAGCATGCCGGCCTGATTGAAACCAAGGAGAAACTCAATGTTGAAGAATCTTGAAGGACAACGCGTACCCAACGTTACCTTTCGTACCCGCCGTGGACATGAATGGGTCGATGTGACGACCGCCGATATTTTCAATGGCAAGACCGTCGTGTTGTTCTCACTGCCGGGTGCATTCACACCGACCTGCTCATCGTCGCATGTGCCGCGCTATAACCAGCTCGCGCCGCTGTTCGACAAGAACGGCGTCGATGACGTCATCTGTGTCTCGGTTAATGACGCTTTCGTCATGAACGAATGGAAGCGCAGCCAGCACGCAGATCGCGTGACCTTCCTGCCGGATGGCAATGGCGAGTTTTCGGACAAGATGGGCCTGTTGGTCGATAAGGACGATTTGGGCTTTGGTAAACGTTCCTGGCGCTATTCAATGCTGGTTCGTGACGGTGTTATCGAGAAGATGTTTATCGAGCCCGAAGAAGACGGCGATCCGTACGGCGTTTCCGACGCAGATACGATGCTGAATTACCTCGCGCCCGAAGGCGAAAAGCCACACGACGTCGCTGTATTCACTCGCGAAGGATGTGCGTACTGCGTCCGCGCAAAGGGACTGCTCAACGACGCCGGCATCGAGTTCGAAGAGCTTGTGCTGAATCGTGACTACACAGATCAGACGCTACGCGCCGTTTCGGCACAGATCACCTACCCGCAGGTATTTGTCGATGGCAAGCTCATCGGCGGCTCGGACGATCTCGCCACATGGCTGCAGCAGCGAGCTACGCAGGGCGCGCGCAACGCCGCCTGAGGCAAACAGGATAGAGGTCCGAATCTGGCTAGTCTGGGTTCCGGTAAAGCGTATACTTTGCGCATGCTCCGGAACCCAGACACAGACAGCAAGATCTACGAACAAGCGAGACTGTCACGCGACGCTCGCTTTGATGGACGGTTTTTCATCGGAGTAAAGACAACCGGCATCTATTGCCGGCCAGTCTGTCCGGCGAATTCGCCGAAAAGCGAAAATATTAGCTTCTACCCAACCGCCGCGGCCGCGGGAGAGGCAGGCTATCGGCCGTGTCTGCGCTGCCGGCCGGAGTGCGCGCCGGGAACGCCAGCCTGGGCCGGGACGTCGACAACGGTGCAGCGCGGACTTCGCCTGATCGCAGACGGCGCGCTGGACGATGGCGATATCGAAAGACTCGCCGAACGACTCGGCGTTACCAGCCGGCATCTTCGTCGCTTGTTCACCAAGCACCTCGGTGCAAGCCCACTTGCCGTCGCGCATACCCAAAGGCTGCACTTTGCGAAACGGCTTATCGACCAGACCACATTGCCGATGACCGAAATCGCCATTGCGTCCGGTTTTGGCAGTACGCGACGGTTCAATGACGCGTTTCGAAACACCTACGGACGTACGCCGCGAGAATTGCGGGACCGACGCGCCATCATGAAGCCATCAGCCGGATTGACCGTGCAGTTGCCGTATCGCGCACCTTTTGACTTACAAAACCTGCTGGAGTTTTTTTCCGTCCGTGCGATCCCGGGTGTCGAGCTTGTGTTGGGCGGCCGCTACCTGCGTAGTATTGTTTTTGACGGCGAACAGGGCGTTATCGATCTGCGTGACGATGGCGACCAGGTAATGCTGACGGTTCACGGCGCCCGGACGCGTTCGCTGCTGCCAATCATCCAGCGAGTTCGCGGCATCTTTGATCTGGATGCGTCACCCGATGATGTGTCGCGTGTGCTGTTACAGGACAAACATCTCAAGCCATTGCTCAAACGCAAACCTGGTATCCGTGTCCCGGGTGCCTGGGACGGTTTCGAGCTGACGGTGCGGGCCATCCTCGGACAGCAGGTTTCGGTTGCTGCGGCAACGACGTTTGCGGGCAGGCTGGTGAAACGCTATGGCGAAAAGCTTGAAGTCGCGGTTCCCGGCCTCGGAGAAAACGACGGGCCATCGCTGATCTTTCCGCGGCCCGAAAAACTGCTGCGAGCCCGGCTGGGCGACCTCGGCGTTATCCGAAGTCGTGCCGGCACGATTCGACGCGTCGCGAAGGCAGTGGTTGACGGTGAAATCAGCTTCGACCCGGCACAAAGCGTCGATGAATTTTGCCGCTCGCTGGTCGCGATCAAAGGTATCGGCGAATGGACGGCATCCTATGTTGCAATGCGTGCGTTGAAAGACCCTGACGCTTTCCCGCACACCGATCTTGGCTTACTTCGCGCTTTCGACGCAGCGGGTCGCGAGCGCATGAAGCCTGCCGAGCTCCGGGAGCGCGCCGAGTCGTGGCGCCCATGGCGAGCGTATGCGGCACTACTGTTGTGGAGTTCCGGCGAGAACTCTGGAGGTTAGGAAAATGTACTACTGTTATTTCGAAACACCGATCGGTGAATTGTTGCTGGCTGGAGAGGCGGATGCACTGACGATGATCGGCTTCCCCAAAGGCAGCATGCGCCGCGATCCGGAGGATGACTGGATTTACAAAGAAGAACCTTTCAACGAAGTTCGTCGTCAGTTGAGCGAATACTTTGCCGGTGATCGCAAACAGTTTGACTTGCCGCTCGCCCTGGCGGGCACGGAATTCCAGGTCAGTGTGCTGGAGGCCTTGCAGAAAATTCCTTACGGCGAAACAAGGTCCTACGGTGCCATTGCGAGGCAGGTCGGCAGGCCGAAAGCCGTACGCGCAGTGGGTGCCGCCAACGGGCGAAACCCGATTCCGATCGTCGTACCCTGCCACCGAGTGATCGGCAGCAGCGGCGCCCTGACCGGTTTTGGTGGCGGCCTGGATACCAAAGCGCAGCTGTTGCGACTCGAGGCGGAGAACAGCGGCGGGCTGCTATAGAGCCCTGCCTTCCATGGCCTTAACAGCGGCCGATGCCTTGACGCCATCGATAACCCGATCATCGGTTTGGATGGTCGTGAACGCAGACTGCAACGGCAGAATGCCCGCCCAAACCGGAATCTCGTAGTCTTCGTCTTCATCGTCGGGCATGCCGCTGGATATTTTCGTGGACGCGGACTCGATCGTCAGCGCGATGACACCCGTCATTTTTACTTCCTTGTCGTGTGGCGCGCGCAGTTCATCCCAGCGACCCGGCAGTGTTGATTCGGTAATAATCCGCAGGGCACGAATTTTCTCATCGTGATCGTCGATCAGCCGCGGTGTGCCGAAAATCGTCACAGATCGATAGTTCATCGATGAATTGAATGCAGACCGCGCGTACACCAGTGCATCGACGTGCGTGATATTCAGGCATGCCGTCGTCGTCTGTTCCAGTAAGCGGATAACACGGGCCTTGCGGGCACCGTGAAGAAAAATCGTCTCTCCATCGCGGCCGTACAGCATTGGAACGACTACAGGCTGGCCGTCCTGCACGAAAGCGACAGACGCGAGCAGCGCGGAGTCGAGAATACCATGCACGGTTTCTTTGTCGTACGCTGCCTTGCGATTGAGCTGGCGTACCTTGTTTTGTTTGCTGATTTCGTAGTCGTTACTCAAGTTTCGTGTCTCCGGATCAATGCAAGAATATCGGCGCCAGCTTGTAGGCAATTGCCGAGACTATAACGATACCAATCAGGTTTAAAATCAAGCCAGCACGTGCCATTCGTGGAATCGTCAACATCCCGGATCCAAACACAATCGCGTTAGGCGGTGTCGCGACCGGCAGCATGAATGCGCAGCTTGCCGCCAGCGTAACCGGCACCGCAAGCACGATCGGGTCATATCCGGCTTCGATGGCAATGGCACCGACAACCGGCAGAAAGGTCGCCGTCGTCGCAATATTGCTGGTGAGCTCAGTCAGAAAAATGATCAGAGTAGCCGCAAGCAAAACGATCAAAATCAACGGCAGCGCACCGACGGCCTGCAGACTTCCGCCAAGCCATTCCGCGAGGCCCGTCTTCGATACCGCGCCTGCGAGAGAGAGGCCACCACCGAACAGCAACAGCACGCCCCAGGGCAGCTGCTCCGCGTATTTCCAGCGCAGCAGCAATGGATCTTCTTTGCGGCCGCTGGGTACCAGGAACAGGATGATGGCACCGGCGATTGCCACCAGCGAGTCATCCAATGCGCCCAGACCAGGCAATCGAACCAGCAGTGGGCGGAATATCCATGCACAGGCCACGACGAGGAAAACGTAGGCCACGCGCTTTTCGGGGACGGTGATTTTCCCCATGTCCTGTTTCATTTTCCTGAGCGTTGCACGACCCTCGCTGGAATTTACGAAATCCACTCTGAAAACCCATCGGGTGAGAGCGAACCACGCCAACGGCAGCATAAGCGCGGACATTGGCAGCCCAACCAGCATCCAGTTCGCGAAATCGATCCGGGTTTCATAGTTTTCGAGCATGAATGCAGCAAACATTGCGTTAGGCGCGGTACCGACCAGCGTGGCAATGCCGCCTATCGTTGCGCCGTAGGCGACGCCCAGCAACAACGAAAACTGAAAGTCCTCTTTGGCCTTCTCATCGAGACCGGCCACGGTATTGTGAATGACCCCAATGATCGATATCGCGATGGGTAACAGCATCATCGTCGTCGACGTGTTCATGACCCACATGGAAATCAGGGCGCTGGCGAGCATGAATCCGCCGACCAGTGAGCGACCGTTGCCGCCGGTGTGTTGCAGGATAGTCAGTGCGATGCGCCGGTGCAGATTCCAGCGTTGCATGGCGAATGCGACGACGAATCCGCCGAGAAACAGAAAGATGACCTTGTTGGCGTACGGTGCGGTCGACTCTTCAATACTGGCTACGCCAAAAATAGGGAACAAGGCCACCGGCAACAGCGCCGTAATCGCGATAGGCACCGCTTCGGTTGCCCACCACACCGCCATCAGGACGCCTAAACATGCCGTCGCCCAGGCGCTGTCACTCAGGTCGTCCGGTCCACCGGATACCAGCATCAGCAACAACAGCGACGGGCCGAGCCACAGCCCGACTGCCTGGCTTCGTGAACGTCCTTCGATCTTGGTCATGTCGCTCAAAGCATGCTCTTTTTATTTTTGTGAGTTGGGCAAGGCTACCCGTTCTTCACGCCAGCGTCGTCATTTTCGGACTGGATTTTGATCATTGTCTAAATCTAGTGGTTTTCTCGCCTTCCCATACAAGATGTAGTAGCATTCCGGCGGTACCGATCTGGTACGCACGGAGATGAGATGTCTGAGGCAAGGAGACGATCCGCCATGCGGGATGCATGACTCGAAGGCAGGTGACAAGTGAACCCTCTCAGCATGTCCCCTGAACCTGGCTTACCTGCAAGCCGAGTGACCAACGACGAAGCGGATCGCCAACCAGGACCGGAGTACGCCGAATACTTGACGAACATTGAGGTTTCAATCTATTCGAATGCGATCTGACCTGGCCGAATACATCTTCTGCTTAATATGCCGCCCAGTTTCTGGGCGGCTTTTTTAGTCAGGAAGACCTATATGAGCATGAGTCTCAAAGTAATTTGGTCGGTCTTCGCATTGCTGGTCCTTGCCGGCTGCGCCAGTGGACCGCCGAAATTGCCGTACCCGGCATTTGTCCAGGTCGACGAGCTGGACGATATTTTCATGGCAAGTTTGCCCGGCGTTCGCGCGAAACAATTGTCCGGCGATCCACAAACCCGACGCACCAGCAACCGGGTCGACCTGCCAGCCGCCTGGCGGGGCACGAGCGGCGGCACGCCTGGACGGTCGATCGAATTGTTTGTCATTGACGGTCAACTGACAATCGCGGATATCTCGTTCGGTCGCGGCGGCTACGCGTTCCTGCCCGCCGGTTCGCTTGGCTTCAATATTGTTTCTGAAGACGGCGCCCGAATTTTGTACTTTGTCAACGACACCGATCCCGAGTCGGTTATCCGTTCTCCAATCATTATCGATAGTGGTCTGCTCGAGTGGGAACAGACGACCAAGCTGGGTGTCAGCAGCAAAGAGCTGCGCAGCGATCCCGGCAACGGTTCGAAAACCTGGCTGGTTCGCGTCGCGACCGGTGCTTCAGAAGCGTGGCAATCATCCAGTGCGTTGCGCGAGGGCTACCTGGTCACGGGAAACCAGCAGTATTCCGAATGTGTGAATGGCGAGATCGAAACCTGGCAGTACGCGCCCGGCGGATATTTCTATCGGCCCGCCAATATAATCAGTGGCGGCCCGGACTCCCTCGCACTGATGGATGCCATCTGGCTCATGCGGGAAACAACGAAGGGCGAGGTCAGGACCTGGCCAGGCTGCGTTGAGCAGGCAGTGGCCGACGAAAACTAAAATTTTTCGTTGCCTTCGATGCCGAGATTGTTAATGCGGGTACGCCCAAGGATTTTCAGCAGCAGATTTCGGCACCCAGCGAGAAGTGGGTAAAGGACGCGCGCTGCTCGTTTCGATCGAAATACCCAGTACGCAATCCGATTGACGAAACCCTTACGCGAGCTTCTCAATGCGAGGGCGTGGATCGCGTCGCTACCGTAGTAAATCGTGTCGTCGACCTTCAGGACCATGCCGGCATCAATGTCGAGTCCAATATCCGTTACCTCGTCAAGAATGTCGGAACGCTCGCGTGCATCAATGCGAATCAGCTTACCCTCCGAATCCGCGATGTCGACGCGCTGGCAGTAAAAATCGCAAACCGGGCATTGACGATCGTAAACGAGTTGAATCTCTTTCTTGATCTTGAGTTCCTAATTCTTAACGAGCTTGGTGATTTTCGTGCCCAGTGCCATCAGCTTCGTAAGCGTATTGGTCGATATCGCGCTGATCTGCTCATACCAGTCGCTGGTGGATTCGACGAACTTAAGCATGTTCTGGATACGTTCCTTGGTTACCGGGTCCGTTTCCTTCTCGGACTGAACTTCGGCGGCGCAAGCTTTCAGCATCGTGAGCGTCGGGTTGAGTTCGCGCTGCTTGCGTTGTTCGATAATGACCCGGAACAACTCCCAGACTTCGTAAATGGATTCGAAGTAGTCGCGGCGATCACCGAGTATATGGGTCATACGCACCAGCCCGTAGCTTTGCAGTTCGCGGATGCTGGTGCTGACGTTGGAGCGGGCAACTGACAGCAGGTCCACGATCTCGTCCGCCCGTAGTGGTGTCGGTGACAGGTACAGCAGTGCCTGGATCTGAGCGACGGTGCGATTGGTGCCCCAGCGGGTGCCCATTTCGCCCCAGTGGAGCACGTACTTTTCAACGGCTGGAGTCATTTTCATCAGATGTTTCTCTTATTTCTGTTAAAACAGAAATTACTCTGCGAACGGTGCAAATGCAAGCTTTGGATTGCGTCCGGACTTAAGGAGAGCGGGCGCGGAGGACGACGCGGCGGGGCGCCGGCCAACCTTCGACAGTCTCCGATGAATCGTCCGGATGCAGTGCCTCGGCGAGGGATTCGAACCTCATCCAGTCGGTCGAGCGCTGCTCATCCACCGTTGTCAGGGACCGGTCAAGAAGTTCGATGTCCTGGTAACCGCTACGCGTCAGCCAGGTCGTGAGTTCGGCGATGGTTGGCAGTAACCAGACATTGCGCATCCTCGCGTAGCGATTCTCTGGCGTGCATGCGAAGGACTCTTTTCCCGGAACAAAGAGGGTTTCCAGAACCAGCTCCCCGTCCGGCCGCAGTGTTTGCCTTAGCTGGCGCAGATGGTCGATCGGTGCGCGCTGGTGGTAAAGCACGCCCATTGAAAACGTGCTGTCGAATTTCTTCGCGGGCAGTGGCAGCTCATGCAGTCGCATGGGCAGTACAAAAACCCCCGCGTCTTTCTCGAATCTGTTGACGGTTAGAAACTGCATGACGTAGAGAAGTGTCGGATCCACGCCGATGACGCATCGAGCCCCGGCCTTGCGCATCTGCAATGCGTAATACCCATTGCCGCAGCCGACGTCGAGTACCTTGCGCCCGTCAAGCGGGGTGATCGCATCTTTCACGCGCTGCCACTTGAGGTCGCTCCGCCACTCGCTGTCAATGTGGATGCCGTTGACGTCGAACGGACCCTTTCTCCACGGTGAAAGGTCCAGCAACAGCTGCCGCAATTCCTTCGGTTTGTTCGCCGCGTCATCGAGCGACGCGATGACCTGCATCCAGCGTTCGAAGTCGCCGTGAGCGTCGGCGGACAGTCGCCTGGCCAGCAAGGGTTCAAGCACTTTGCGCCAGTTGCTCAGCCCTATGTCATTGAGGCAGGCAAACAGTTTGTCTGTATTGATCACTTGATCGCGATAATTGAGACGAAATTAAAGTATCGCAGCCAGACTGCCGTGTGGCCAAAACCAGCCTCGGCGAGGCGCTTGCGATGTGCGGCAACCGTCTCCGGAATCAACACGTTTTCAAGTGCTGCGCGTTTGCGGGCAACTTCGAGAGCGCTGTAGTTGTTGCGGCGCTTGTGCTCATGGTGCAGGTCAATGAGCAACGCTTCCATAGCCGCATTTTCATCGACAACTTTCTCCGAGAGCACTAGCAAGCCACCGTCGATCATGCCGTCGCAGATTGAGCGCATCAGCGAGTTGCGATCGTCCATGGGCAGGAATTGCAGTGTGTAGTTCAGCACCACCATCGACGCATTTTGAATTTCGACGTCGCGAATATCGGCCTCAAGGACATCGACCGGCGTTGTCCGGGGAAACTGGCGATCGTCTTCGACGATGATCTCTCTACACCGCTCGATCATCGCCGCCGCCGCATCGACAGCGACAATGCGGCAACCCTGCTTATTGATTCCCTGCCGAATGGCCAGTGTGGCCGCGCCCAGTGAGCAGCCAAGGTCATAGCACTGCGTATTCGGCTGCACGTAACGTGCCGCGAGGGAGCCGATTGCCTCAAGGGTGGCTCCATAGCCCGGAATCGACCGTCGCAGCATGTCCGGGAATACTGTTGCGACTGCTTCATTGAATCGAAAAGGCTTGTCGTCGGAGCGCTGCTCGTAAATCTTGTCGGTGGTCATCAGCGAAGTATATTGGGGGCGCAACGCGGAACCTAGCAGCCTGTTTCAGCAGGCTGCCAGGGTTACAATCCCGGACATGCTACGCGAACTTCATCAGGAACTCGGAATTCCCGATAACTATGGCCGGGACGGCTTGAAACCGGCCTTTGACGAGGCGACCGACCTGGTTGAGGTTGGCCCGAACATGGTGGGACGGATGCAAAGCCTGACCGTTGCAACCGCGGCGGCCTGGCAGGACATGCTGCGAGCAGCCAGTACCGATGGCGTGACGCTGATGATCGTTTCCGGCTTTCGTAGTGTCGCGTACCAGGCCGGCTTGATCCGAAATAAACTTGATGCAGGACAGTCACTTAGCGATATTTTGGCCGTCAATGCCGCACCTGGCTTCAGCGAGCATCACAGTGGCAGGGCCATCGATGTCGCGACGCCCGGCTCGCGGCCGCTGACCGAGGAGTTCGAGCAAACGGCGGCGTTCGCCTGGCTTAACAGGAACGCCTCGCGCTTCGGTTTTTCAATGAGCTATCCGCGCGAAAATCCGCAGGGTTTTATTTATGAGCCCTGGCATTGGGCGAAATCCTCAAACTAGACCCCAACAGCGGCTGGGAGTGGCTCCGGCCAAGGCTTTCCGCAAATATCGGCGGCTACACACGAATATTGAAAATCAGTCGTTTAGCTGTTGACACTCGGGCAGGGGAATTAGACAATGCCCGGCTTGCGTACCGGAGGGGTACTCAAGCGGTCAACGAGGGCAGACTGTAAATCTGCTGGCTTATGCCTACGTAGGTTCGAATCCTACCCCCTCCACCAGACGATGGTGTGGCTGGGAGGGTATCTCGGTCTATAGCCAGCAACGCGACGAAACAGACAGGACTCAATGCAATCCGGACGGTTTAAAACTACAGACTGTCAGGATTTTTGTACGCCGGTAAAAGCCGGAAACGCAGCCTGATGAACGCGCGAGGCAAACGGTTTTAAGCCATGCTTATATAAGGTGTCATGGTTAAGTAGCAAGGCGGGTGTAGTTCAACGGTAGAACCTCAGCCTTCCAAGCTGATGATGTGGGTTCGATTCCCATCACCCGCTCCATATTGGAAGGAAGTGTCGAAGCTTAGAAATTACGGCTAGAGAATTGCCCACATAGCTCAGGGGCAGAGCACTTCCTTGGTAAGGAAGAGGTCCCCGGTTCAAATCCGGGTGTGGGCTCCAGTAGGAGTGCCCGCGGGGCATAAACGCGACTTACGCGCGATTTTTTTTATTTTTAGATAAGCAGGAAAGGGTCCATGTCTAAAGAAAAATTTGAAAGAAACAAGCCACACGTAAACGTTGGCACGATTGGCCACGTCGACCACGGCAAGACGACGCTGACAGCGGCGCTAACCAAGTGCATGGCTGAGCTGCACGGTGGTGCGGTGTCTGCTTAT
>JAJFKS010000032.1 GCA_021773115.1 Woeseiaceae bacterium
GTTGTCGAACTGATTGCACCGATTGCAATGGAAGACGGTCTGCGCTTCGCGATTCGCGAAGGCGGTCGTACCGTTGGCGCCGGTGTCGTCGCTAAGGTTATCGAGTAACCGTAGGAGCGGCCACCAGGCCGCGAATGGGAAAACAATTATGAGTAATCAAAACATCAGAATCCGCCTGAAGGCCTTCGATCATCGTTTGATCGACAATTCAGCCCGCGAGATCGTTGATACCGCCAAGCGCACAGGCGCTACGGTCAAGGGTCCGATTCCGCTGCCCATGAGAAAAGAACGCTTCACGATTCTTATCTCTCCGCACGTGAACAAGGATGCTCGGGATCAGTACGAGATTCGGACTCACAAACGTTTGATGGATATCGTGGATCCTACCGACAAGACAGTTGATGCTTTGATGAAGCTTGAGCTGCCTGCTGGTGTGGATGTTCAAATTAAGCTTAACTAGTTCGGCGTTCTAATCACGATCGGCCCGCGGCCGACATATGTATGACTGGGAATGGCTCCCTTCGGTCCGCTTTATTTCCCGTCACACATATCTCGGCCACGCGCCTGACAATTAGCTTGTCGCACTGTTCGCCAAGATCTTGAGCAGGATTCCGACGCTATTGGGCGGTCTGGAAAGACCTGTCAGGAAATAAAGCGGACCGAAGGGAGCCATTCCTAGACAGGTCTTTCCAGACCGACCACGGACTGTCAGCCTAAGCCATTGATTCTAATGGCACGAAGCGCCCCAGAAAATAGTTAGAAAAAACCCAGCATCCCGCTTGTAATAAGACCTAGGAGTCGTATAATTGCGGGCTCGCTGAATTGGCCGGACCGGGAGTCGGCCAATAGCAGGACAGCAGAATACCAGTCGCCAGGAAACCGAGGGTGACACGGCAAATCCCGGAACTGCCGAACCGGCTGTATGACCGGATCGGAGCTTGGGTCAGCCCCAGAGCAAAGAGGACAAAGTCCTCGTAGCAATGGCTGGCCCTTTCGCATGTCTGGCTTATTAAACAGTGGTCGCCAATCGAAGTGGCCACAGTGAATATTTAAATTTTGAGATTGTCACCGACCAAACGAAGTCGGTGCGAGGTTTTGAAAATGACAATGGGTCTTGTTGGCCGCAAATGCGGTATGACACGTGTCTTTACGGATGAGGGAGTTTCAATTCCAGTCACCGTAATTGAGGCACAAGCAAACCGAATCACCCAGGTGAAAACGGTGGAGAGCGATGGCTATCGTGCGCTGCAAGTTGCAGCCGGCAGCCGTAAAGCCTCACATGTGAGTAAGCCTGAAGCTGGCCACTTTGCGAAAGCAAAGGTTGAAGCTGGCGACCTAATGATGGAGTTGCGACTGGAAGACGCCGATACGGGCGAATTCGAGGCAGGTAACGAGCTCAAGGTTGACCTCTTTGAGGCGGGCCAGAAAGTCGACGTCATTGGTACGACGATTGGTAAAGGCTTTGCCGGTGCTATTAAGCGCTGGAACTTCAGTATGCAGGACGCGACGCACGGCAACTCGCTGGCGCATCGTGCTCCCGGCTCCATTGGTCAGAACCAGACGCCGGGTCGCGTTTTCAAGGGTAAGAAAATGTCCGGCCATATGGGTAATGTTCGCCGAACCGTACAGAATCTTGAAGTTGTACGTGTCGACGCTGAACGCAACCTGCTTTTGATCAAGGGCGCTGTCCCGGGTCATCGCGGCGGCAAGGTTTTTGTTCGTCCCGCTATTAAGTCCAAGAAGTAGAGGGCGAGCCGATGAAATTGAAACTTAAGGACAAGGGTTCCGTTGACGTTGCAGAAGCAGCGTTCGGCGCAAAATTTAACGAAGCGTTGATCCACCAGGTTGTTACGGCATACCAGGCGGGCAGTCGCGCCGGTACCAAGGCACAGAAAAACCGTTCCGCAGTACGTGGTGGTGGTGCCAAGCCCTGGAACCAGAAGGGCACTGGCCGTGCTCGTGCGGGGACGATTCGTAGCCCGATCTGGGTGGGTGGTGGACGCACGTTTGCTGCGAAGCCGCGCAACTTTGATCAAAAAGTGAACAAGAAAATGTATCGGGCAGCGTTGCGCTCGATGCTGTCGGAGCTTATTCGTCAGGACCGCCTGGTTATCGTCAATGACCTCGCGATCGATGCACCGAAGACCAGGCTCTTGGCGACCAAGCTTAAAGAATATGAACTGAACAACGTACTGATCCTGAACGAAGCGTTCGACGAGAAGTTGTTCCTGGCTGCTCGTAATTTGCCGAATGTCGGCATTTGCGATGTTGCGGCGATGGACCCGGTTGTTCTGATTCGTTTCGACAAGGTCCTGGTGACATTGCCAGCGTTGAAGCTGATTGAGGAGCGCCTGTCATGAGTCGAGCCCTGCATCAGGAAAGATTAATGACGGTTATTCAAGGCCCGCACCTGTCCGAAAAGGCGCATATTGCGGCGGAGAAAAACCAGGTCGTACTGAAGGTCCGTACCGACGCGACGAAAAAAGAGGTGGCGCAAGCAGTCGAGCTGCTCTTCGAAGTCAAAGTCGACAACGTTCAGGTTGTGAATGTTAAGGGCAAGACCAAGCGTTTCCAGCAAACGAAGGGTCGTCGTCCGGACTGGAAAAAAGCTTACGTAAGGCTCGCCGATGGAACCTCCATCGAAGAGCTCTTCGGTCCAGAATAGGGGAACGGTAGTGTCACTGCATAAAGCCAAACCGACATCACCAGGGCGACGTTTTGTCGTCGCGGTAAAGACGCCCGATTTGCACAAAGGCAAGCCGCACGCTGCGCTTCTCGAGAAGAAGGCAAAGAACGGCGGTCGCAATAACAACGGGCGAATTACCGTTCGCCACCAGGGCGGTGGTCACAAGCAACATTACCGTGTCATCGATTTCAAACGTGACAAGGATGGTATTGCGGGCGTTGTTGAACGACTTGAATACGATCCGAACCGTAGTGCGCACATTGCACTGGTCAAGTACACCGATGGTGAGCGTCGTTATATTCTGGCACCGAAAGGCGTCAGTGCCGGCACGCCGCTTATCAGTGGTGAAGATGCACCGATCAAGCCGGGCAATGCCCTGCCGATTCGTGCGATTCCGGTTGGTACGACGGTACACAATATTGAAATGAAGCCTGGTAAGGGTGGTCAACTGATTCGTTCAGCTGGCGGATCCGCGCAGCTCGCGGCTCGTGACGGTGCGTACGCCACGATTCGTTTACGCTCGGGTGAGACTCGCAAAATTCACATCGATTGTCGCGCAACGATTGGCGAGGTCGGTCACGGCGAGCACAACCTCCGAAAACTCGGAAAGGCTGGCGCGAAGCGCTGGAGAGGTGTTCGCCCGACAGTTCGCGGTGTTGCGATGAACCCGGTCGACCATCCGCACGGTGGTGGTGAGGGTCGTACATCTGGCGGACGTCACCCGGTTAGCCCGTGGGGCACACCGACCAAGGGTGCGAAGACTCGTGCAAACAAACGTACCGACGGCATGATTGTTCGCCGTCGCAAGAAGCGCAAGTAGGAGCGGCCCGCGGCCGCGATTTGCGACTAAAGAACTAAGGAATATCAGATGCCACGTAGCGTAAGAAAGGGCCCATTCGTCGATAACCACCTGGCGAAAAAGGTAGCTGTAGCAGCGAAAGCGAACGACCGTCGTCCGATCAAGACCTGGTCGCGTCGTTCAATGGTGTTGCCGAACATGGTTGGCTTGACGATTGCCGTACATAACGGCCGTCAGCACGTGCCGGTATTGATTTCAGAGAACATGGTTGGTCACAAACTCGGTGAGTTTTCGATGACCCGCACGTTCCGCGGTCACTCCGGTGACCGGAAAACGAAATAAGGAGCCGTGTGATGGACGTTGCAGCAACACTGAGATACGCACGAGTTTCGCCGCAAAAATGTCGGCTGGTGGCGGATATTATCCGTGGCAAGTCTGTCGATGAGGCTCTGCGGGCATTGACGTTCTCGCCAAAGAAAAGTGCCCGCATCGTAAAGAAAGTGCTGGAGTCGGCGGTTGCCAACGCTGAGCACAATCACGGCGCGGACATCGACGAATTGAAAGTCGCGACTGTTGAAGTTAATGAGGCACCGACGTTCCGACGTTTTCGTGCTCGTGCCAAAGGTCGTGGAGCAAGGATTATCAAGCGGAACAGCCACATCACAATCCGGGTCGGAGACGAGAAGTAATATGGGCCAGAAAGTACATCCAATAGGAATACGCCTCGGTATCGTCAAGGACTGGGCCTCGAAATGGTATGCAGATACCAAGACTTTCCCTCAGTACATTAATGCAGACCACCAGATTCGCGTTTACATCAAAAAGAAGTTGAAAGATGCGTCGGTTAGTCACATTGCGATTGAGCGTCCGTCAAAGAAATGCAACATCACGATTCATACGGCTCGTCCGGGCATCGTGATCGGCAAGAAGGGCGAAGATATTGAGAAGCTTCGCGGCGAAGTATCCAAAATGATTGGCATGGCGATCCAGGATGTACGGATCAATATCAATGAGGTTCGCAAGCCGGAACTCGATGCCACGCTGGTCGCGGAAGGCATCGCGCAGCAGCTCGAGCGCCGCGTCATGTTCCGTCGCGCTATGAAGCGTGCGGTTACCAACACAATGCGAGTTGGTGCCGAAGGCATCAAGGTTAAGGTTGGCGGTCGTCTGAACGGTGCAGAAATTGCGCGTTCAGAATGGTATCGCGAGGGTCGCGTCCCGTTGCACACGTTGCGTGCGGACATTGACTACGGCACAGCTGAAGCGCACACAACATACGGCGTGATCGGCGTGAAAGTATGGATTTTCAAAGGTGAAGTTTTCGACAAACCTGAGGTGATTCCGGCAGAGCCGGCAGAAGCTAAAGCGGGTGCCAAAATGGCCGCTAAAGCGGGCGCGCGTTCTTAAGGAACGGTCGATCTCTTAAAGTACTGGATATACAAGAATGTTACAGCCAAAACGCACAAAATTTCGCAAGCAGTTCAAGGGGCGCAATCGCGGTCTGGCACTGCGCGGAAGCAATGTTTCGTTCGGTGAGTACGGACTCAAAGCGACCGACCGTGGTCGTCTGACGGCACGTCAGATTGAGGCGGCTCGTCGTGCAATGACGCGTCATATCAAGCGTGGTGGAAAGATCTGGATTCGGGTGTTTCCGGACAAGCCGATCTCCAAAAAGCCGCTTGAAGTGCGTCAGGGTAAGGGCAAGGGCAACGTTGAATATTGGGTATGCCAGATTCAGCCGGGCCGCGTCCTTTATGAGATGGAAGGTGTTACTGAAGAGATCGCCCGTGAAGCGTTCAGTCTGGCCGCTGCGAAGCTGCCTTTCGGTACCACATTTGTTAAACGGCAGGTGATGTGATGAATGCAGCAGATCTCCGCGCTAAGTCAGTCGATGAACTCAACGACGAACTCGTTGCGCTGCGTCGTGAGCAGTTTAACTTGCGCATGCAGCAGGCAACCGGCGAGCTGGCACAAGTGCATCAACACGGCCGCGTCAAAAAAGATATCGCGCGCGTAAAGACGATTATCAATGAACTTTCACGTGCAGCGGGTGAAGCGAAATGAGTGAAGAAACCAAAGGGCAACGCACGATTGTTGGTCGCGTTGTCAGCGACAAAATGGACAAGACTGTGTCAGTTGCGATCGAACGCCTGATTAAGCACCCGGTTTACGGCAAATACATTCGTCGTACATCCAAGGTAATGGCGCACGACGAAACAAATCAGTGCAAGCCGGGCGATCGTGTTGCGATCTCAGAGGGTCGTCCGATTTCGAAGAATAAGTCATGGTCAGTCGTAAACGTCGTTGAACGTGCGGCAGACAAGTAACAACACTTAGGATGCAGTCATGATTCAGATGCAGACAGTCCTGGATGCGGCAGATAACTCAGGTGCCCGTCGCGTGCAGTGCATCAAAGTACTCGGCGGATCAAAGCGTCGGTACGCCGGTGTAGGTGATGTCATCAAGGTAAGCGTCAAAGACGCGATTCCTCGTGGCAAGGTAAAGAAAGGCGAGGTGTACAACGCCGTCGTGGTTCGTACCCGTAAGGGCGTGCGCCGCAAAGACGGATCGTTGATTCGCTTCGACGGCAATGCAGCAGTTTTGCTGAATGCACGTCTTGAGCCAATTGGTACACGTATTTTCGGACCGGTTACGCGCGAGCTGCGTACTAACAAGTTCATGAAGATTATTTCGCTCGCACCCGAAGTGCTATAGCAGAAATTCGAGTAGGAGCGCGCCCCGCGCGCGATTGAACGATATGAATAAGATTAGAAAAGGCGACGAAGTAATCGTAACTACCGGCAAGGACAAAGGCCGTCGTGGCACTGTCCTGCAGGTATTTGACGACGAGCGAGTACTCGTTGAAGGTATTAACCTCGCCAAAAAACACGTCAAGCCGAACCCAAATGTGGGCGAGCCGGGCGGCATTAAGGATCACGCGATGCCTTTGGATATTTCGAATGTCCTCGTTTTCAATCCGAAGACGAAGAAAGGCGAGCGAGTTGGTTTCCGCGTAGAAGGCGGTAAGAAAGTTCGCGCCTTCAAGAGCGGCGACGTAGTCGATATTTAAGAGACGGGTAATGGCTAGATTATACGAACAGTATCAGAAAGAGCTTGCAGGACAGCTGCAGCAAAAGCTCGGCCTGAAGAATCCGATGGAAGTACCGAAGATCACCAAGATCACCATTAACATGGGTGTGGGTGAAGCGGTCGCTGACAAGAAGATCATGGATAAGGCTCGCGAAGACATGCAGAAGATTGCAGGTCAGCAGCCGGTTACAACACTCGCGCGTAAGTCAGTCGCTGGCTTCAAGATTCGTGACGGCATGCCAATTGGTTGCAAGGTCACGCTGCGGCGCGAACGCATGTATGAATTCCTTGATCGTCTCGTCACCATCGCGATTCCGCGTATTCGTGACTTTCGTGGTTTGAACCCGAAGTCGTTCGATAAGCAGGGTAATTACAGTATGGGTGTCCAGGAACAGATTATTTTCCCGGAAATCAACTACGACGAAATTGATGCACTGCGTGGAATGGACATCATCATTACCACGACAGCGCGGAACCCCGCGGAAGGCAAGGCGCTCCTGGAAGCGTTTAATTTTCCGTTTAAGAAATAAACGATCGCGGCCATTGTACCCAAAGGGCATAAAGCCGCTCGTACAGTAGGAGCGGCCAATGGCCGCGAAAACGAAACGAAAACAGAACGCAGGAGCGGCCAATGGCCGCGAAAACAGGACAAACAGAATGGCCAAGAAATCAATGATCATGCGTGAAGCCAAGCGAACCAAACTGGTTGCGCGGCAAAGTGTAAAGCGCAAGGCACTCAAAGCAATCGTTCGTAATATCCACAGTTCGGATAATGAGCGTGCAGTGGCGCAGGCGAAGCTCAATAGTTTGCCGCGTGATGGTAGCCCGACGCGTCAGCGCAATCGTTGTTCGATCACTGGCCGTCCACATGGCGTGTATCGAAAATTTGGCCTGGCCCGTAACAAGCTGCGTGAAGCCGCCATGAACGGCGAAATTCCCGGCTTGACCAAAGCCAGCTGGTAGGCGGAGACAGATAATGAGTATGACCGACCCCATTGCAGACATGCTGACCCGTATTCGAAACGGACAGGGCGCACGCAAGATTAGCGTGGCGATGCCTGCCTCCAAAGCGAAAGAAGCGGTTGCGAAAGTATTGAAAGACGAGGGCTACATCGCAGGTTTTTCGACTGCAGGTGAAGGTGCCGAGGCGGAGCTTACGGTGGAGCTGAAGTATTTCGAAGGCGCGCCGGTAATTGAGACAATCCAGCGATCCAGCAAACCGGGTTTGAGGATTTATCGCGGCAAGAATGAATTGCCGAAAGTACTGGGCGGTCTTGGCGTGGCAATTGTTTCAACGTCTGCGGGCGTAATGAGCGATCGCCAGGCTCGTGAAAAAGGTATTGGTGGTGAGGTTATTTGCGTCGTTTCCTGATGCATTAACCCACGGACAAGAGACTTAGACTATGTCAAGAATTGCAAAAAACCCGGTTGAACTGCCGAAAGGTGTTGAGTTCAAGCAGGACGGCAACGTTGTTAGCTTCAAAGGTAGCAAGGGTCAGCTGTCAATGGAGCTCAACGCGGAAGTCGAACTGAGCCAGGCTGATGGCGTACTTTCAGTTGCACCGCGATCGGGCTCGCGATTCGCGATGTCAGTAACGGGCACGATGCGTTCGCTGCTGGCCAATATGGCTCACGGAGTTTCGGAAGGTTTTGAGAAAAAGCTGGAACTGGTTGGCGTTGGTTATC
Organism: Woeseiaceae bacterium; assembly: GCA_021773115.1. GTDB lineage: Bacteria > Pseudomonadota > Gammaproteobacteria > Steroidobacterales > Woeseiaceae > UBA1847. The sequence goes on from JAJFKS010000032.1 coordinate 8,262, forward strand.
GCGCACAGGCGCAGGGCAAGAACCTGAACCTGCAGCTCGGTTTCTCGCACCCGGTTGTATACGCGTCGCCGGAGGGAATCGACATCGAGACACCTTCGCAGACCGAGATTGTCATCAAGGGAACCGACAAACAGCAAGTCGGTCAGGTTGCCGCAGAGATTCGTCGCTTCCGTCCGCCTGAGCCGTACAAGGGCAAGGGTGTTCGATACGCCAACGAGCGTGTCGTTCTGAAAGAAGCGAAGAAGAAATAATTAGGGTTACACCATGAAGCTGAACAAGAAAGATAACCGTTTACGTCGTGCCCGCAGAGGCCGCGCGAAGATTCGTGAACTCGAGGCGACACGCCTGAGTATTCACCGAACACCGCGGCATATCTATGCGCAGGTGATCGCGGCTGATGGCCTGAGTATTTTGGCATCGGCGTCGACGCTCGAAGTTGAAGTCCGTAAGGGCATCAAGAATGGCGGTAACATTAAGGCGGCTGCAATCGTCGGTGCTCGCATCGCCGAGAAAGCCAAAGCGGCGGGCGTGGACACGGTTGCATTTGACCGTTCCGGTTTTCGTTACCACGGTCGCGTAAAAGCGCTGGCTGATGCGGCTCGTGAAGCCGGACTGAAGTTCTAAAAGAGACTAGATAATGGCTAGAAACGATCAAAATCAATCGAACGATGACTTTGTTGAAAAACTGGTCACCGTCAACCGTGTCGCCAAGGTAGTAAAAGGCGGCCGCCAATTTGGCTTTACCGCACTGACTGTTGTCGGTGACGGTGCCGGTAAGGTTGGCTTTGGATACGGCAAGGCGCGTGAAGTGCCGATCGCTATTCAGAAATCGATGCAGGCTGCTCGAAAAGACATGATCAACGTCAATTTGAACGACGGTACCTTGCAGTACGCCAAGAAGGGCCGCCACGGCGCGACCCTGGTCTACGTGCAACCGGCATCTGAAGGAACGGGTGTAATCGCCGGTGGCGCAATGCGCGCTGTATTGGAGGCGGCTGGCGTACGAAACGTTCTCGCCAAGAGCTACGGCTCACGCAATCCGATCAACGTCGTTCGTGCAACGATTAAATGCCTGGCAGAGATTCATTCGCCACAATTCATTGCAGCGAAGCGCGGCAAGAAAGTTAAAGAGATTCTGGCGTAAGCGCCGGATACCGGTAGGAGCGGCCACTGGCCGCGAATAGGAAAAAAGATTATGGCGAATTCCAAAGAATTGAAGGTCACGCTGCTAAAGAGCAAGTTCGGGCGATTGAAGAACCACCGTGCCTGCGTTGCTGGCCTCGGTTTGAGAAAAATTCGTCAGACGGTAACGGTTGTCGATACGCCCGAGAATCGCGGCATGATTGATCAAATTTCGTACATGGTTTCGGTAGAGGAAGTCTGACATGCGTCTGAACGAACTGTCGCCTGGTAAAGGTGCGAAAAAAGTAGCGAAGCGTGTGGGTCGCGGACATTCCGCGGGCCAGGGCAAGACCAGTGGCAGCGGCCAGAAAGGCCAGAAGTCGCGGTCCGGCGGATTCCACAAGGTGGGCTTTGAAGGCGGCCAGATGCCGTTACAACGTCGCTTGCCGAAAGTGGGCTTTCGTTCGCGTATGGCTCGCCTTAGCGCAGAGCTGCGTTTGCACGAATTGGAGATTCCGACCGCAGATGTGATCGATTTGGATGTACTCAAAGCAGCGAATCTGGTACCGGCGTTTGTGACCAAAGTAAAAGTCATCAAGTCCGGCGAAATCAAAAAAGCAGTCAAGCTGAAGGGTCTGGCGGTCACCAAGGGTGCGCGTGCCGAGATCGAGAAAGCTGGCGGCACAATAGAGTAAATGAATCGCGGCCATTGGCCGCTCGTACTGTAGGAGCGGCCAATGGCCGCGAATCGTAAATAAATGGCAAAGAAGCCCCAACAAAAGCCGGCAGATATCGCGAAGCAGGCGAGCAAAGTAGGTGAACTCAAAGTTCGCTTCATGTTCCTCATCGGCGCATTGATTGTCTATCGCGTGGGTACCTATATTCCGGTACCCGGCGTCGACCCGGTTGCGTTGAAAGAATACTTCGACTCACAGTCGGGTGGTCTGCTGGCAACGTTTAACCTGTTCTCAGGTGGCGCCCTGTCTCGATTCGGTATCTTTGCACTCGGCATCATTCCGTACATTTCCGCGTCCATCATCATGCAGATGGCCAGCCGTATTGTGCCAAGCCTTGAGCAGCTTCGAAAAGAGGGCGAGCAAGGTCGTCGGCAGATTGTCAATTACACGCGTTACGGCACCGTGGCGCTGGCAAGCTTTCAGTCAATCGCAGCGGCGTCATTCCTGCAAGGACAACCTGGTTTTGTGATCAACCCCGGCCCGTCCTTCATGATTACCGCCTGCATTACGCTGGTGACGGGAACGGTATTCCTGATGTGGCTCGGTGAACAGATTACCGAGCGCGGCATTGGTAATGGAATATCGATGATCATCCTCGCCAGTATTGTGGCCGGCCTGCCGGGCGCGATAGCGGGTACAGCAGAACTGGTTCGCAGCGGTGAAATGTCGTCGATTACGGCAATCCTGATGCTGCTCGGCGGCATCGCGGCGATTATTTTCGTCGTCTATATGGAGCGTGCGCAACGCCGAATCACGGTGAACTATGCGCGGCGCCAGCAGGGCCGGAAAATGATGCAGGCGCAAAGTACGCACCTGCCATTCAAGATCAACATGGCGGGCGTGATTCCGCCGATCTTTGCCTCGAGCATCCTGATGTTCCCGGCGACGATCGCACAATTTTTCGGCCAGGCGGCCAATCCAACTGCGATGCAACGCGCACTGCAGACGATCGGCGCCAATTTGGGCCCGGGGCAGCCTGTGTACGTCTTGATGTACGCAGCGTTGATCATTTTCTTCTGCTTCTTCTACACCGCGCTTCAGTACAACTCGAATGAGACTGCTGATCAGCTAAAGAAGGGGGGTGCATTTCTGCCGGGTATTCGGCCGGGTGCACACACAGCGGAATACATTGACAGAGTTCTGACTCGACTGACGTTCTGGGGAGCGATTTACATTGCGGGCGTATGCCTGCTGCCCGAGATTGTTCGCATGTTCTACCCGAGTATGCCGTTCAGTTTTGGTGGTACGTCGCTGCTGATCCTGGTCGTCGTCACGATGGACTTCATGTCGCAGTTGCAGGCACATGCTATGAGTCACCAGTACGACGGCATGATGCAGAAGGCCAACTTGCGCAATTATGGCAAGGGTGGACAAGCACGCTGATGATTCGGCGTAGGGAGATAAGCTCATGAAAGTGAGAGCATCAGTTAAAAAGATCTGTAGAAATTGCAAGATTGTACGCCGCAACGGTGTCGTGAGAGTCATTTGCACGAGTGACGCACGGCACAAGCAGCGCCAGGGTTAATCCCGGTCTTATAGATAAGGATAGGTTAAGTGGCACGTATAGCAGGCATAAACATTCCGTTGGCGAAGCACGTCGTGATTGCATTGACGTCGATCTACGGTATTGGGAACACGCGCGCGAAGCAGATTTGCCAAGCGGCCGACGTTGCACCGGACACCAAGGTAAAAGACCTTGCTGAGCCGGAAGTGGCGAAGCTGCGTACCGCTGTCGCGATCTTCACGGTCGAAGGCGATTTACGCCGTGAGACATCAATGAACATCAAGCGTTTGATGGACCTCGGTTCTTACCGTGGCATCCGTCACAGACGCGGTCTGCCGCTGCGCGGCCAACGCACTCGTACAAATGCGCGCACCCGAAAGGGCCCGCGTCGACCCATAAAACGATAGTAGGAGCGGCCAATGGCCGCGAAATAAAACTATGGCAGAAGTAAAAAAGAAGAAGGTAAAAAAGCATGTTGTTGATGCGGTAGCGCATATACATGCTTCCTTCAACAATACGATCATCACGATTACCGATCGCCAGGGAAATGCGCTTTCATGGGCAACAGCTGGCGGATGTGGTTTCCGTGGTTCTCGTAAGTCCACCCCGTTCGCAGCGCAGGTTGCGTCGGACAAAGCGGGCCGTGCGGCCCTTGAGTTCGGCGTGAAGAATGTCGATGTGCGTGTTCGTGGACCCGGCCCTGGCCGTGAGTCTGCAGTACGTGCATTGAATGCTCTGGGTTTTCGTATTCAAAATATTGAGGATGTCACACCGATTCCTCATAACGGCTGTCGCCCGCCGAAAAAGCGTCGCGTGTAGAGGCTGAATAATGGCAAGATATTTAGGACCAAAATGTAAACTGTCCCGCCGCGAAGGCACGGACCTGTTTCTTAAGAGCGGCATTCGGCCGCTCGAATCGAAGTGCAAGCTGGATGTTCCTCCCGGCGGTGCGGCTCAACGTCGTCCTCGTCTTTCGGAATACGGCGTGCAGCTTCGCGAGAAGCAGAAGCTTCGTCGTATGTATGGCGTCCTTGAGCGACAGTTCCGCAATTACTACAAGCGTTCGGCTCAGCTGAAGGGCTCAACCGGTGAGAATTTGCTGCGTTTGCTCGAAGGCCGCCTGGATAACGTTGTTTATCGTATGGGCTTCGCGTCAACGCGCGCCGAAGCGCGCCAGCTCGTGAGTCATAAGAGCATCGAAGTTAACGGCAAGGTTGTTAACATTCCGTCCGCTCAGCTTAAGGCCGGTGATGCGATCACGATTCGCGAGAAAGCGAAAAAACAACTGCGTATCCAGAGTGCATTGGAAATCGCAGGACAAGTCGGTTTGCCCGAGTGGGTCAATGTCGACACAAAGAAGATGGCGGGTGTTTTGACGTCGTTGCCGGACCGGGAAGACATTCTCCCCGATATCAACGAAAACCTAGTCGTCGAGCTGTACTCGAAGTAGTCAGGAGGGTTTTTACCCATGCAAGAATCTGTACACGAATTTTTGAAGCCGCGCGTTGTAAAAGTAACGCCGGAAAACGACCTGCAAGCGAAGGTCACAATTGAGCCTTTCGAACGCGGTTTTGGGCATACGCTCGGCAATGCGCTGCGTCGTATTCTGCTGTCATCGATGCCAGGCGCTGCGATTACTGAAGCGGAGATCGAAGGCGTACTTCATGAGTACACAAGCATCGAAGGCGTGCAGGAAGACGTCGTCGACATTCTGCTGAGTCTGAAGCAGGTTGCTGTGACGATGAATACCCGTGACACGGCCGAGCTGCGCATTTCGAAGAAGGGCCCGGGACCGGTTACGGCTGGCGACATCCAGCTCGATCATGACGTTGAAATCATGAATCCGGATCTGGTGATCGCCAATCTTACCAAAGCCGGCGAACTGAACATGATTCTGAAAGTTGAGCGCGGTCGTGGTTACCGTCCGGCGACACAGCGTCCGTCATTCGAAGAGCAAGGCGGTCCGATTGGTCGTCTGCAACTGGATGCCTCGTTCAGCCCGGTGGTTCGCGTAACCTACAGTGTTGAGTCTGCGCGTGTTGAACAACGTACTGACCTCGACAAGTTGCTGATCGATATTGAGACGAATGGCACGATTGATCCGGAAGAGGCCATCCGCCGCGCGGGTAGCATTCTGAAGGACCAGTTGTCTGTATTCGTTGATCTGCAGGGCCAGGAAGACGGCCTCGCAACGCAGGCTGAGAATCAGGTTGACCCGATTCTGCTGCGCCCGGTTGATGAGCTTGAGCTTACGGTTCGTTCAGCGAACTGCCTCAAGGCAGAAAACATCATGTACATCGGTGATCTCGTTCAACGCACCGAAGTTGAATTGCTGCGTACACCAAACCTGGGTAAGAAGTCCCTGACAGAAATTAAAGAAGTTCTGGAAGGTCATGGACTGGGACTGGGTATGCACCTGGATAACTGGCCACCAGCCTCCTTGCGTCCCGAGCATGAGCTTGTGATGTAAATCATCTTGGGGCTTAGGCCCGCGATGACACACGAAGAAAATTAGGATAGAAAAATGCGCCATAGAAAGTCCGGTCGACGACTGGGTCGTAACAGCTCACATCGCAAGGCAATGTTTCGCAACATGGCCACGTCAATGTTGATGCACGAAACGATCAAGACGACCTTGCCAAAAGCCAAGGAACTGCGTCGCGTGGTAGAGCCACTGATTACGCTTGCCAAGGAAGACAGCGTTGCGAATCGCCGTCTGGCGTTTAATCGCCTGCGTGATAAGGCAGTTGTTGGCAAGTTGTTCACTGAGATCGGTCCGCGATGCAAGGAGCGTCCGGGCGGCTATCTTCGAATCCTGAAGACGGCGCCGCGTCCGGGTGATAACGCGCCCATGGCCATTGTCATGTTGACGGATCAGGCACCCGAGACGGTTGTCGAAGAATAATCGGCGAGTCAACGCTCGAAGAAAAAGCCAGGCATCGCCTGGCTTTTTTGTGCTCGATATTCTTGTCGGAAATTTACTAAGCTATTGATATTACCCATAAATGACAAACATCTGAATTAATTTGACCGTGCTGGAATGACTGCCCGTTTGTGAGTCGGCTCACAGCGCCTGTTCGTCGAAAATCGTACAGTAACAATTGTTACAAATAACAGGATAAGGCCATCGCTAAGGAAGAGGCATTTGACGACTGCGTCATTTTGGGTAAGGAAACCTTCGATCCGGATGCAGTATTTCTGGATGACATCGTCGATGACGATGTGTTGCCGTACCTGAGTCTTGAGGTTGACGGCCTTACCGCCTCGCACGAAGCGCGGAAGGGTGGCCTTGAGCTGCGGCCCGAAGACCTTGCTGCGAATGAGGTGATCTCGCCCGATACGACGATGCCGGTCGCCACGCTCAACCCTGACCAGCTGGATGTTTACGGCTGGGAATCCAGCCTCTGGAAGAAAATAAAGAGCTACTTTAGCGTCTAGGGCCTGTAAAATCCCACAATGATTTTCAATAACAAGACCGTGATCATCACGGGTGGATCCGAGGGCGTGGGTGCAGCGACGGCACGCATGTTTGCCGAGGCCGGCGCAAATCTGTTGTTAGTCGCTCGCAACAAGAAGAAGCTGGATACCATCGCTGATGATCTGCGCGAGAAAACCCGCGTCGAAATTTTCGCGATGGACGTCACCGATGCGGACGCTTGTGTCGATCTTTTCAAGAAAGCATCGTTCGATTTCGGACAGGTCGATATTCTTGTAAACAATGCCGGTTATCACAAACGGGGCAACGTCAAAGACGTTTCAGCCGACGATCTCGGCCGCATTATTGACGTCAATCTAAAGGCGCCGATTGTATTGAGCCGACTTGCGATTCCGTATCTTCAGCAAGCCGGCGGTGGCGTCATCGTCAATGTCGGATCCTTGGCAGGGCGCACACCGGTTCCGGGCAGCGCGAGCTATGCTGCAAGCAAGGCGGGTCTGCGTTCGTTCACGCTTTCCCTCGGCGCCGAACTGGCAGATACCGGTATCAAACTGGCCGTGGTGTCCCCCGGTCCGATAGACACCGGATTTATCATGGCGGATATCGACGCGACATCAAACCTGACATTCTCTCAACCCATCAGTACCGCGGAGGAGGTGGCTCAGGCGATTCTCGATTTGTGCGGCAACAATCAGACAGAGCAATCAATGCCAAGGTTGAGCGGCTACCTGACGACGCTGATGTACCTGTTTCCCGGCTTACGACCCATGGTTGTTCCGATGTTGGAACGCAAGGGCGCGCGGGTCAAAGCGAAGCTCAAGGCCGAGCGGAAACGCGACAAAATCGAATAAAAAAACGGCCCACAGGGGGGATGTGGGCCGCCAAACCAATCGCCGACCGAACTTCCGGGGGGGGGAGTCGACGAGCGGATTTCCTGTATCAAATTACGATTCGATTGCCGCCAAGCGTCTCAAGTTGTCGTCCGCTCGTGAGTGGTCAACAGGAAGGTCGATCGCAGCCTGGAAGTATTCTCGTGCGCGATCGAGATCACCTCTGACGGCGAATATCACGCCCCGATTCGATAGTGCGATTGAAAGGTCCGACTCCAGAACCCGGCGGTTTTCCTCTTTTCTTGACCGTCGACCTTCGCCTTGCGCGATTCTTGTTTGCAACAGGACAATCGCCGCATCACAGGACCGTAGTGCCTTATCAAATTCTCTAGTCTTGGCGTATGCGACACACAAATTGCTAAGACTCTGATGCCTCGATGGCGTTTTCGCATTGCTCGCGAGCTTGCTAATCGCACGTTCGAATGAACCGTTGACGATTTTTTTCCCGTGCGCCTGGTCAATCAATACCGTCATGGCATATGGCGGGACCTGTGCACTGTCAGCCAAAGCGCTTGCTGAGAAGGGCAGCAGTACTGCTGTCGTTACTATAAGTGAAAGAAAGTTTTTCATAACATTGCCTCAAGCTTTTCAAAAAGAAATCGAATTACGAAAATTCAAGTCAAGTTTGAGTGCCAACGAAAATGACAGCAAGCGACAAAAAATCAGGCGTGCGATGAATTAAAATCATCACTCGAACACCAGTTCCTTCAACACCCAGTCGCGAAACGCAGACAGTGCTTTATTTTCTTTGCTGCTTGGGTGGCAGGAAAAATAGTAGGCATCGTTTGTCTGCAGTTCATGCTCAAAGAGTGGTACCAAAGCCTGAGTATCCAGCCAACGATCAACCAGATACCTCGGAATCAATGCGGCACCCAGTCCCTGCTCGGCAGCCCGGGCAACCGCGATCATTGAATCCAGGCGAATGGTCTTTGAATCAGTGGGCATTTTGATGCGTGAACTGCGTTGCCATTTCCTCCAGGCATCTGGGCGAGAGTCGTGGACGATAATCGGGAAGTCGCTCACAATTTTTCCTGCCCGCACTTTGATCGAATCGTAGAATTCTGGCGATGACACCGGGATCAGGCACATTGCGAACAGTTTGTCGGAATTTATGGATATCGATGGCGAAGAATGCAAGCGGATGCTGGCATCGCTGCTCTCAAAACTTTCGCCTGTTGTATCGACATTAATGTCGAGGCCAGGATGCATCTGGCTGAACTGCGCCAGTCGTGGCATCAATATTTCGCTCGCGAAAAACGGTTTGACTGAAATACGAAGCGAACCGCGCGCGGGCAAGTCAGAGTGGTTTTCGACTACCAGGTCAAGGGATTCGAGAATCGGGCGTAGGTCGTCATAAAGCGCCTGCCCGGACTTGGTCAATGTCAGCCCCCGCGCTGTACGGGTGAAAAGGTCGTTAGCGAGTTCGGTTTCGAGATGCTTGATCTGGTGACTGACGGCAGACGCGGTGAGGTAGAGTTCCTCAGCGGCCTGACGAAAACTTTCACGCTCTGCCGCTGCGCAGAAAGCACGTAATGCACGCATCGAAATATTTCGATTCCAGGTGGTCATACAAGCATTGTTTTGCACGATTCATGCCATGGAAATCGTCATGAAACACAGTGTTTCCGGGCCTGGAAAATCGAAAAATGCGCCGGGATGGCGCGTTTGAATAATTCGTTGCCCCGTTATGTGGCAGAGGCAAATGCGTCGCGAGTCAGATTCTGCCGATCGTTAGTCAGCACGCGGACATTGTCCTCAATTCGAATTCCGCCAAAAGGTCGCAACCAGTCGACCGTCTTCCAGTTCACATGTTGTTCGGCAGCGGTGCCACGCAGATTTTCCAGCAGCATATCGATGACGTACAAGCCGGGCTCGATGGTCAGCACCATGTCTTCTTTCAGGACTCGTGTCAGCCGAAGGTGAGGATGGTCACTGGGTGGATCAATGGTAGCGCCGCTTGCGCTTTCCATGAAGCCACCGACATCGTGTACCTGGATACCGAGCAAGTGGCCGAGGCCATGCGGGAAAAACGCCGATGTGACGCCGGTCTCCAGCAAAGTATCGGGGTCGCCGCTTGCTAATTCGGATTCGACGAGAACTTCGGCGAGCATTCTATGATTATCGACATGCAGATCGCGGTAATCGACTCCGGCCTGAACCTTGTCGACGATGGCCATTTGCATGCTGTCCATGCGTTCAATCAGTGCCTTAAACCGCTCGTCCTGATAGGAATAGGTTCGCGTAATATCGGATGCATAGCCATGAACCTGTGCGCCGGCATCAATCAGGAATGAACGAAATGTGTCCGGCGCGTGCCGGTCCAGGTGCGTGTAGTGGAGGATGGCGGCGTGTTGGTTGAGTGCGACGATGTTGCTATAGGGCAGCTCTGGGTCGGTATGGCTGACGGCCTTGCAATAGGCGTGATGGATGTCGAACTCAGAAGCGCCATCACGAAATGCTGCCTCCGCCGCCCGGTGTCCGGACGCGCCACGACGGGACGATAGTCGCAGTACTTCAATTTCATACGGCGTTTTTATGCCGCGAGCGTAATGCAGAATGTTGATCGCCGTTGTCGGATTGATGCGTTCAATACCGAAGGTCAGCGACTTGTCACCAATCTCACCGATGATGATGCATTTTTCACGGTCCGTCGGCATGTGCGCCGCAATTTCGTCGATCGAATGCACTATCCGAATATCGAAGTGTGCGGTCCAGTAGCCATCGGGTGCACCCGGCACAACATGCCAGTAGTCGTGCGGCTGGTAGTAAATCAGGCGCGGCTTTTCGCCGGGCGTGTAGACAATGTAGGAAAACGGCAGGTTCGTCAGGGGTGCCCAGCTCACAAAATGCGGATTGGGCTTAAAAGGGGAGTGATGGTCGTCGAGAAAAGCGAGCTTCGGATTGCCCGAATAGATCACCGCATGACTGGCACCCGCTTCAGACAGTGCTTGATCGTGGCGTGAAGCAAGGGTTTCAATGTGCCTGGCATAGAATGCGCCAAGCGCCGGATTCTTATCAGAGTAGTCTGCATACATGAGCAAATCATACCTTGTTGCCGCCATCGGCGGCGAGTGCCATCATAAGCGGCTCGCGCGGACCTGACCGGGGTCCAATCCGAATCGGAGCAAGGGATGAAGGGAAGAAAATGGTCTATCGGCATCGTAATTCTGGTGATCGGAGCGACGACAATGGCGGCATCTGATCCGGGATACGATCGGGTTACCGGGCTCGCACATGCTTCGCGGTCTGAAGTGATCGCGCCTCATGGCATGGCTGCGACGAGCCAGCCACTGGCGACCCAGATTGCACTTGATGTCCTCAAAGCCGGCGGCAGCGCGGTGGATGCCGCGATTGCTGCGAATGCAGCCCTGGGGCTGATGGAGCCGACCGGCAACGGTATCGGCGGTGACCTGTTCGCAATTGTCTGGGACGCCGAGAAGAAAGAGCTCGTTGGTCTGAACGCCTCTGGCCGTGCGCCGAAAGCGATGACACTTGAGTATTTTCAGAATCACGGCATTGACAGCATTCCGCCCTTCGGCCCCTTGCCCGTCAGCGTGCCGGGCGCAGTGGACGGCTGGTTCGAATTGCACGACCGCTACGGCCGACTCAGCATGAAGGAGATTCTGGCCCCGGCAATCGAGTATGCCCGCGAAGGTTTTCCGGTTTCCGAAGTTATCGCCTATTACTTCAAGAGCAACGAAGCGCGCATCGGCCAATACCCGGGGTTTAAGGAAACCTACATGCCGAATGGGCACGTGCCGCGTAAAGGCGAGATGTTCAGGAACCCGCGTTTGGCAAATACGCTGCAACGCATCGCGGATAAGGGACGCGACGAGTTTTACAAAGGCAGCATTGCGCAGCAGATTGACGCCTTCATGGCTGAGCAGGGCGGTTTGTTGCGTTACGACGATCTGGCGGCGCACGAATCCGAATGGGTCACGCCGGTTTCCACAAACTATCGTGGCTGGGACGTGTACGAATTGCCGCCGAATGGCCAGGGAATAGCGGCGCTGCAGATCCTGAACCTGCTGGAAGGCTATGACATTGCGTCAATGGGTTTCGGCAGCGCCGAGTACCTGCATACGCTGGTCGAGGCGAAGAAGCTGGCATTCGAGGATCGCGCCAGGTACTACGCCGACATGGAGTTTATCGATGTCCCGGTCGAAACCCTGGTATCAAAAAGCTACGCTGAAACGCGTCGCAAACTGATCGATCCGAACAAGGCCTCGAAAGCGCTGCCCGCCGGCGACGTAAAACTTGAGCAGGGCGACACGATTTACCTGACCGTCGCGGATGCCGACGGCAACATGGTGTCGCTTATTCAAAGCAACTACCGTGGTATGGGTTCCGGCATGATTCCCGGCGAGCTGGGTTTCGTGTTGCAGGATCGCGCTGAACTGTTTTCGCTCGATCCCGATCACGCCAACGTTGTTGCCGGCGGCAAGCGGCCTTTCCATACAATCATCCCGGCTTTCGTCATGAAAGACGGCGAACCACTGATCAGCTTCGGCTTGATGGGCGGCGCCATGCAGCCGCAGGGACATGTACAGATCGTCGTCAACATGGTCGACTTCGGCATGAACCTGCAAGAAGCGGGCGACGCGGCGCGCATCAATCATGCGGGTTCATCGCAACCAACCGGGTCCGTGATGAGCGATGGCGGTGTGCTGAACCTCGAATCAAGGTTTACAGACGAGACGCGTAAAGCGCTCGAAAAAATGGGTCATACATTGGGCACGAGTGACGGCAGCTTCGGCGGCTACCAGGCGATCATGTGGGACAAGAAACAGGGCGTGTACTATGGCGCCAGCGAAGTACGAAAAGACGGACAAGCCGCGGGATATTAGGGCCTAAGAATGACAGACGAGATTTACCTCACCGGAATTACCACGACCGGTACACCCCATATCGGCAACTATGTCGGAGCAATCCGGCCGAGTGTTGCTGCGAGTAAGGATGCTCTGAAAAAGAACTTCTATTTCCTGGCCGACTTTCACGCGCTGGCGAAGAACGAGGATCCGGACAAGATCAGTCAGTCAACGCTGGAAATCGCTGCGGCGTGGCTCGCGTTGGGCATGGACACGGACAACTCGGTTTTTTACCGGCAGTCAGATATCCCGGAGATTCCCGAGCTGACATGGATCCTGACCAGCATGACCGCGAAGGGATTGATGAATCGAGCGCATTCCTACAAAGCGGCAGTACAGGCCAATCTGGACAGTGGTGGTGACAAGGACCCTGACAAGGGCATTACGATGGCCTTATACAGTTATCCGATCCTGATGGCAGCCGACATCCTGATGTTTCGTGCCACCAAGGTTCCGGTCGGCCGCGATCAAAAGCAACACGTTGAAATGGCGAGGGATATTGCGCAGCGTTTCAACCATCACTTCGGCGACGTCCTGGTTTTGCCGGAGCCTGTTATCGGTGACGACACCGCGGTGCTGGCGGGGCTCGATGGTCGCAAGATGTCGAAGAGCTACAACAATACGATCGCCTTGTTCGCACCCGAGAAGAAGCTGCGTAAATTGATCATGAAGATCAAGACGAATAGCCTGGAACCCGGCGAGCCGAAAGACATCGCTGACAGTACGCTGTATGACATTTTCAAAGCATTCGCTACCCCTGAAGAAACGACGGCGATTGAAAAGCAGTATGAGGACGGCATCGCCTGGGGCGCTATGAAGCAGGTTCTGTTTGAATACATTAATGACCACATTGGGCCTGCGCGCGAAGAGTATGAGCGCCTGATCGCAAACCCGGCAGACGTCGAAGCCGAGCTACTGAAGGGTGCGACACGGGCGCGCGAAGTCGCGGTCCCCTACATTGAGCAAATTCGCCATGCGATTGGAATTCGAAAACTGGGATAACGGCATCCGGAATGGTCGGAATTTGTTATGGACCTGAACCAGGTAACGCTTCCCTGCACAGACTACGAAGCGTCGGTCACGTTTTACAAGACCCTTGGGCTTCGGCAGATTGTCGATAGCCCGCCTCGTTACGCACGATTCGAAACAGAGGCCGGTTCGACATTGTCGATTCACGCAGCCGCCGTCGATTCGGGCACCGCAGCAACCGTCATTTACTTCGAAGTCGAAAATATTGACGAGACGGTTGCTTCGCTTCGCGACAAAGGCCTGACATTTGACTCGGGTCCCATTGATGAGCCCTGGCTATGGCAAGAGGCACGACTTTCCGACCCGGCCGGCAACCAGATCTGTATTTTTCACGCGGGTGAAAATCGACGCTTCCCACCGTGGCGCATTTGAGAGCAAGTAAGGGATATGACAATGGAATCTGATTGGCTGTTGGAGACTGAACGTTTACGCCTGCGGCCTGTGACGATGGACGACGCCGGCTTGATGCTGGCAGTCTGGAACGATCCTGCGTTCATTCAAAATGTCGCTGACCGTGGCATACGTACTGCGGAACAGGCGCGCGACGCCATTGCCGCTGGCGCGGCAAAGTTGTTCGCAGACTATGGCTATGGTCCCTATTGCTTGTCCCTGAAGTCGAACGGAAAGCTGATCGGAATCTGTGGCCTGTTCCGCCGCGATCATCTTGATGATCCGGACATTGGTTTTTCACTGCTGCCCGATTATCGTAGTCAGGGCTATGCCGGCGAAGCGGCAATCGAGGTGGTGCGCTATGCCCGTGACAATCTCGGGATTGGCAGGTTGACGGCGATCGTTTCGCCCAACAACGCGCCATCCATTGGTCTGATTGAAAAGCTGGGTCTGCGATTTGAGCGCGCAGTGACAATGCCGGGCGACGACGAAGAAATCAGCCTCTATAGCGTGGCACTGCAAGGCTAGAATCCGATAATGGAATTTCCTCGATGAATGGCTCGGGGGACATGATTCTTGCGCACCCTGGCTTGAGCTATACTCGCACCGATAATAGAAGAGGACGATTGTGACCAAGCCGCTGCAGATCGTGTCGAATTTCGTTGCCATGAATGCCGATTTCAACGCGAACGACCGCCCGGACGCGAAGGCTGATCAGTGAATAAGTCGACGACAGGGACGGACTGGCACCGGCTGCGGGAGTTCACAGCAGTTGATCTCAACAAATCGTTCATTCTGTCCTGGAAGCTGGAGTCCGAGCTGTTGCTCATCGACATCGACCTTTTCCTGACCGAGGAACATCCGTTTTACGAAAAGCCCCGGCCCGCTGAAAAAATCTGTATTCGTCCGGCGATCATTGAATTTCCGTATTGTGAAAGCTTTAGCGTCATCGGCAAGGAAGGTGTCCCGTCATCAGAAATTGCGGCGAAACTCGGGCATGGCACTATTGAGGGACTGCGAAGGCTTGACGATGGACGTTACGAAATAATCGGGCCGTTCGGCACGGTGCTGGTTAGCGCAGAGCGCCCGATACTGAGACTCAAAGGGCCGTAATAACAGCGGGAGAGGCTATGCGCCAGGAAAAACAAATCGACTACATCGAAATTCCGGTAACCGACCTTGGCAAGGCCCGTGATTTCTTCGAGGCCCTGTTTGGCTGGAGCTTCGTTTCGTATGGCGAAGATTACATGAGTTTCAGCGACGGACGTCTGGACGGCGGCTTTCGTCGCGTGACCGAAGCGGCGCCGGCAAACGGCGTGCTACTTATTTTTTTTAGCGAGGACCTCGAGCGCGATGTTGAGCGCGTGCAGCAACTGGGCGCAAAGATTTCTGAAGCAATATTTCCGTTCCCCGGAGGAAGGCGATTTCATTTTGTCGACCCGACGGGGACCGAGTACGCAATCTGGTCGGCGATTAGCTAGCCGGAAAATGGAGTAATAATAATGGCTGTAATGATTGACCATCCCTGTGTTCAGCACAAACTCGCGATCATCCGCAACGTCGATACCGGTCACAAGCGTTTTCGTGAGCTTGCCACCGAGATTACGAAGTTTATTTGCTACGAAGCCTTGAAAAATATCAAAACGAAAGTGGTCAAAGTACAGACGCCAGTTGCCGAAGCGGTCTGCAGAAAAATCGATACCGATGTCGTGGTGGTGCCGATCCTGCGTGCCGGCGTGGGTATGCTGGAAGGCATTCTTGAACTGGTGCCGACGGCCCGCGTAGGGTTTGTCGGTTTGTATCGGGACGAAGAAACCAAAAAGCCGGTCACTTACTACGAGCGTTTTCCACCGCAAATCAAAGGTGGCACCTGCATTATCATTGATCCAATGTTGGCGACGGGTGGTTCAACCGTCGCAACTATCGACAAGTTAAAGGAAAATGGTGCTGAGAGTATTGTTGTGATCTGCATTGTGACTTGTCCGGAGGGCATTGCGCTGGTGGAGTCCAGGCATCCGGATGTGCCGATTTTTGCCGCGGCAATCGATGATAAATTAAATGAGAAAAAATACATCGTCCCCGGCCTCGGCGATGCAGGAGACCGACTCTTCGGCACTTCGCATAAGGACTAAACATGGCGGAAAACAAAACCCAGGCCACTCAGAAAAGCGTCACGGAATTCATCAACAATATTGAAGACCAGAACATGCGCGCTGACGTCAGGAAAATTGCGGCGATGATGCGCAGGGCGACACGCAAGAAAGCGAAGATGTGGGGTCCCGGCATCGTGGGGTATGGCGAGTACCACTATAAGTATGCGAGCGGCCGGGAAGGTGATTTCATGATTACCGGTTTCGCGCCACGAAAGCGCTCGCTTTCTGTCTATATTTTGCCCGGCTTCGAAAACTTTGGCGGTTTGTTGAAGAAACTGGGAAAACACAAGACCGGCAGGAGTTGCCTGTATATCAATCGACTTTCCGATGTGGACGAGAAAGTACTTGAAAAATTGATCACCGATTCCGTTAACATGATGCGCAACAAGTACCCAACGAAGTAAAAGCAATGAGCGACGATATACTCGTGTCACGACTAGACGGCAGAAAGCTTATCGTCGAATCCGGCGACGAGGTCAAGGAGTACGATTCCAAATTTCTTATCGCTGCGGTATTGGTTTATGTTGCGCGCGCTACTGGACAAATTGAACCTGAGGAATCCGCACGTATGATTGAGCTCATCGAAGAGCACTTCAAACTGCGCGGTGCTGAGACGCTCGAATTGCTCACGCGCGCGATCTCGGAAATGGAAGAAGAGCCTGAGCTCGTTCCACTGTTGTACGACCTTGGGCCAACCCTGTCGGAGGCCTGCAAGGAAGATCTTGCTCTGATGGCACTAAAAATTGTTGCTGCCGACGGTAAACGCGAGGTTGCTGAAATGGAGCAGTTCAACCGTGCGATGGAGGCCATCGGCGTGTCGCCCGAAATAAAGCACCGCGCGTTTGACCGTTACTTCGCCGAGACGATGCCGGGCATTTGAAAGCGACTATCAAGAATTTCCTGAGCCTGGAATCGTCCGGCGGCATCATCCTGATGGCCGCCGCTGTGCTCGCCATGATCGCGGCCAACTCGCCTGCTGCCAGCTTGTACGGGCTGTTTCTGGAGACGCCGGTTGAGGTTCGCGTTGGCGCGCTCAAGATCGCTAAACCACTGTTTTTATGGGTAAATGATGGCTTGATGGCGGTCTTTTTCTTCCTCGTTGGACTTGAGTTGAAACGCGAAATTGTCGAGGGTGAGTTGTCGCGACCGGCCAATGTAATGCTGCCAGCGCTCGGTGCCATCGGCGGCATCGTCGTGCCGGTTGCGATTTTCGCCTGGATCAATGCAGGTGACACGGCTGCGATGCAGGGCTGGGCGATTCCGGCAGCAACCGACATCGCGTTCGCTCTCGGCATTTTGATGCTCCTCGGAAATCGCGTGCCGGTGTCGTTGAAAGTCTTTCTCGTTTCGCTGGCGATCTTCGACGATCTCGGTGCAATCGTCATCATCGCGGTTTTCTATTCCAGCGACCTGTCGACGCTGGCTCTTATTGTCGCGACATTCTGTATCGCTATACTTGCCGTCCTCAACTGGCGCGGAGTGGCCTCGGTATCGACATACATTCTTGTCGGCATTGTCATGTGGATCGCCGTTTTGAAATCCGGTGTGCACGCGACTCTGGCGGGCGTGGCATTAGCTGCATTTATACCGATGCGAGACAAGGATGATCCGGACGCCTCGCCACTGCAAGAACTTGAACACGATCTGCATTCCGTCGTCGCGTTCGGCGTACTGCCATTGTTTGCATTCGTCAATGCCGGCATTGATCTTGGTGGCGTGAGCTTTGCTGATGTATTGCATCCAGTGCCATTGGGTATCGCCGCGGGCCTGTTCATCGGCAAGCAGCTGGGAATATTCCTGATCTGTGCGCTGTCGATTCGTTTCGGTCTTGCCCGGATGCCGGAAGGTGCAAATTGGGGCTCTTTGTACGGTGTATCCGTGCTTTGCGGTGTCGGATTTACGATGAGCCTGTTCGTGGGTTCGCTAGCATTTGAAAATGTCGCACTCGATACGCGCAGGGTGTTTGACGAAAGACTCGGCATAATTCTCGGTTCATTATTGTCCGGAATTGTCGGCTACGCGGCATTGCGAATGTCATTGAAAGACTAGGGAAACTCTGATTAATCAGAGGTCTCCCTGGAGCGACTGTAAAGAATCCCGTTGTGTTTCGAGTTCGCCCCAGCGCTGGACTAGTGCTTCGAGCGATGTTTCTAAATCCTTTAACTGCTGCAGGCGCTGTTGCACGAGTTCGTCGTCCTGCGCGTAAAAGTCCGGCTCGGTGATTTCAGCCTGCAACGCCGTGATGCTGGACTCAGCCGATTCGATTTCCAATGGCAGGCGGTCAAGTTCGCGCTGATCGTTATAGCTCAGCTTCTTGCTGGCTTTGTTCTTGCGACGACTGTTCGCTTCGCGGCGTTTCGCCTCGGCGATTTCCGGCGAATCCGTTTCGGCGAGTTGATGACCCTGTTTCTGCCAGTCCGAGTAACCCCCCACGTATTCCTGAACGCGGCCGTTCTCTTCAAATACGACTGTGCTGGTAACGACGTTGTCGAGGAACTCCCGGTCGTGACTGACGACGAGCAGCGTTCCGGTGTAATCGCACAATTTTTGTTCGAGCACCTCCAGAGTTTCGATATCGAGATCATTGGTTGGTTCGTCGAGCACCAGCAAGTTGGCTGGTCGAGTAAAAAGCTTGGCCAGGATGACCCGGTTACGTTCGCCACCGGATAGGGATTCGACCGGCATCATCGAGCGCTTCGGGCTGAACAGGAAGCCCTTCAGATAGCCGACGATGTGGCGATCCTTGCCGTTCATGTTGATGTAGGTCCGGCCTTCACCGACGTTGTAGGCAACGGATTTTTTCAGGTCGAGTGTCTGCCGCAATTGATCGAAGTAACCCACTTCGAGATTGGTGCCGTGCTTGACAGTACCGGCCTGTGGTTCCAGCTCGCCGAGCAGCAGACGTAGCAACGTGGTCTTGCCGACCCCGTTGTTGCCAATCAGTCCTATGCGGTCGCCGCGCATGATCTTGATCGAAAAATCGTCGATCACCTTCTCGTTTTCGTAGCCGTAAGAAATATTCTTGGCGCGAATTACCTTACGGCCTGATTGCTCGGCTTCTTCGATGTGCATGCGCGCCTTGTTTTCTTTCTTGAGGCGAGCCGCGACTTCCAGGCGCATTTTCTGCAGCGAACGCACACGGCCTTCGTTACGCGTGCGGCGAGCCTTGATGCCCTGACGAACCCAGACCTCTTCCTGACCCAGTTTTTTGTCGAAGCGCGCGTTTGCGGTTTCCTCATCTTCGAGTGCTTTTTCCTTGCGACGCAGGAAGTTATCGTAGTCGCCTGGCCAGCTGGTCAATTTGCCGCGGTCGATTTCGATGATGCGAGTTGCGATGCGTTGCAGGAAGGCGCGGTCATGGGTGATGAACATGACCGCTCCCGGGTAGCCGTAAATTCGATCCTCAAGCCACTTGATGGTTGCAATGTCGAGATGATTGGTCGGTTCGTCGAGCAGCAACAGGTCAGGATTCTGCACCAGCGCACGGGCCAGTGCGACTCGACGTCGCCAGCCACCGGACAGCTCGTTCATCTTCTTGTCGGCTGGCAAATTGAGGTCTGTCATTGTGGCCTCGACGCGTTGATCGATTTGCCAGCCATCAAGCGCATCAATCTCGGCATGCAGTTTTTCGAGCTTCGTAAGCCCGTGTTTGTCGAGTTTTTGTTGCGACAGTTGCTGGTAGCGTTGTAACAGGCCGTCAATGGTTGCGAGCCCGGAGCGAATGACGTCGCGTACCGGCAGGTCCATGGCATCCGGAAGATTCTGGCGCAGCTGGCTAACGACAAGCCCATCCTTTTGAACGATCGCTCCCTGGTCAGCGTCGATTTCGCCCATAATTAACTTGAGCGTTGTTGACTTACCGGCGCCGTTGCGCCCGATCAGGCAAACCCGTTCGCCGGACTCGATCGAAAATTCGGCCTCGCGAAGGATGACCTGCTCACCAAAATCGAGCCTTAAATTTTCGAAGCGAAGCAGTGACATGAAGCGTTCCCGAGGGTAAGCGGTGTATCCTGTGCCCTGTCCCGTAAGTTCGTACGATTTCAGAAGCTAACAAATTCGTCGGGACAAGGCGCAGTCCGCCGCCAGTGTCTGGACCCTGGCAAGGGATGCAACGCCGTCACGGCGAATTTGTTAGCCTCCCAAGGGGCGTGTGGTATAAGGCGTGTGGCTGCGTTGCGTCCCTTGGCAAGGGCGGTGCCATTGCCCGCGGTACGCGGCTATACACACGCCTTATATCATACGCTGAAATTGTACGAACTTACGGGACAGGGCACTTGGCGAAATGATTCATGAGATGTGAGAAGAAACGCAAGCCGCTTGCAGGGGACCCGAATGAGCGAAGAGCGATTTATTGATCTGGAGACACGACTGGCGCACCAGGACCAACTACTGAATGAGCTGAACGACGTCGTCACCGAACAACAGGCAAAAATCATGCAGCTTGAGGCCTTGTGCAAGTCCCTGATCCAGCGTGTTCGGTCCGTCGGCGACGGCGTACCGGCAGACGAGGCGGTCGATGAGCGACCGCCACACTATTAGCCACCAGCGCGAAGGAAAAACCCAAATCGACTTGTCATTACGTTGACTCATAGTGTCGTCAGTGAATTGCCGGAGAGACCTTATGTCATTGAATGCAAAATTGATTTACACGCTGCTGCTGATCGCGTCGCTCAACCTGCCCGCAATCAATGCGAATGCCGAGACGTATGTGCCAGACGAGCTGCGGCCGTGGCAGGATTGGGTACTCAAGGACAAAGAATACCGTCGCTGCCCCTTCATTTTTGACCAGTCAGCCGATCAAGCCGATGCGTTCGTCTGTTCATGGCCCGGCACATTGCAGCTTGATGTGGACGCCTCCGGCGCACGATTCGTACAGTCCTGGACGGTATTTGCGACCGAACAGTGGATAACACTGCCGGGTAGCCCGGAGCATTGGCCGGACCAGGTGACCGTCAATGATCGACAGATTGAAGTCGTCGCGCGCAACGGTATGCCAGGCATTGAACTGGCATCCGGCAGCTGGCGAATTTCTGGGCGATTCCGGTGGGACGAACGGCCGGCTGTGTTGCAAATTCCACCGCGTAGTGCGGTGCTTGCACTCAGCGTGGATGGCAAGCCCGTTGCGCGCCCGGAATTCAATCAAAACCTTGTGTATTTGGGTGAGCGACAACGCGAAACGCGTGCGCGTGATGCCATACGCACTGTCGTGCATCGGCTTGTGATCGACGACATTCCGACTCAACTGATCACGCGACTGCAAATTGATGTTTCCGGTAGCGTCCGGGAGGAAGTTTTCGGCCCAATACTTCCGGATGGCTTCGTTCCCGTGAGTATTCACAGTCCATTGCCGGCGAAACTGGAGGCTGACGGCAAGCTGCGCGTGCAGGTTCGCCCGGGGCGCTGGACCCTATCGCTTGCAGCGCGTGGTGCCGGCGTCTCGGATTCGATTGCTCGGCCACCAAAGGGCGTGAATCTGGCCGACGACGAGATTTGGAGTTATCGGTCGAATGATCAATTGCGCGTCACCGCCGTTGAAGAATTACCGCCGGTCGACCCCGCCCAGGTGGAGACACCCGGAGAATGGCAATCTCTTCCGGCATTTCGCATGCATGCCGATGCGGTATTCGCGATTACTGAGCGCAGCCGTGGTCTTGCATCGGCGGCCAACGAACTGGGTCTTAACAGGACCATGTGGCTGGGCTTTGATGGCAAAGGCTACATCGTTGAAGACCGCATTGGTGGCACGATGCGGACCGATTGGCGTCTCGACATGGGTGCGCCTTACGAATTGCTGAGCGCGAAGGAACGTGAGCAGAGCCTGTTGATTACGGCTGGTCAGGAGGACGGTCAAACGGGCGTTGAAGTGCGCCAGTCGCAGGTCGATGTTGCGGCGATTGGCAGGGCCGATACACGTGCGGGCATGCCGGTCACTGGATGGGACACACGATTTGCCAGGGTACAGACAACATTGAATTTGCCGCCGGGCCACAAGTTGCTGTTGGCGCCCGGCGTCGACAGTGCGGCCGGAAGCTGGATGAGCCAATGGCAATTGCTGGACTTTTTCCTCGTACTGATAATGACAATTGCCGTCTGGCGCCTGTTTGGCGTCAAGGCGGGTGTGATTGCGCTGGGCGCGCTGGCGTTAAGCTTTCATGAATTCAATGCGCCATCCTGGTTGTGGTTGAATCTGCTGATCGTTATTGCACTCATGCGCGTGACACCGGCCGGTCGTTTGAAACAGCTTGTCTCGAGCTATCAGGTACTCAGCGTAATCGCATTGATCGTTGTACTGGTGCCATTTATTGCCGGCCAATTGCGTATTGCAATTTATCCGCAACTTGAGTCGCAGGCGATGTCGTACGGCGCACTCGGATTCAGTGATCAGTTCGAATCGCCGGCAACTGAACCGGCGCGACAAAACGCGCCTGAAAGCAAGAATTTGTCGGCGCTTCGCTCGTCCGTTATGGCCATTGAGGAGGCCGCCGGGGAAGCCGACGAAATTGTCGTGACAGGGAAACGCGACCGGGAATTTTCCCGATACGCAGCGAATGCAATTGTCCAGGCAGGCCCGGGCATTCCGTCGTGGCGCTGGAACAGTTACTCGCTGGCCTGGAGTGGCCCGGTTGATGCGGAGCAGTCGATGCGACTGGTCGTCATGCCGCGCTGGCTGGTGAGCCTGATGCGCGTCCTTGCCGTCGGGCTGCTGTTGTTGTTCGCAGGTGTGCTTGCCGCTGAAATAGTCGATCGTCGCTGGCGTTTGCCAGCAGGCCTGATACTGGGCGGCAAGCAGGCGAGCAGCTTTATTGCCGTCAGCTTGCTCGCCGGGCTGCTGGCCGCCAGTCCAGAGGCCAAAGCCGATTTTCCCGATGCCGGGTTATTGCAGCAACTTCAGCAGCGGCTGCTGGAACCGCCAGCCTGTGTGCCGCGTTGCGCCGAAATCGTATCGGCCGACGTCGACATTAGTGCAGAGGAAATCAGCATGACCTTGTCCGTGCACGCATTGGAGAACGTCGCGATTCCGCTACCCGGTTCCGCGGACGGCTGGCGGCCTGAAGCGATCGCTGTTGATGGTGGCTCGAGCGTGCATGTTTTTCGAGCAGCGAACAATTCACTCTGGCTGCACGTCGAACCGGGCCGCCACCGACTGACACTGCGGGGTTCAGTGCCGGCTGTGGATAGCCTCGAGATTCCCTTTCTGACGCCACCACGTGTCGTTACGGTAAAAAGCGACGCCTGGCTTGTCGCTGGCATTAAAGACCGGCGGCTGACATCCGGATCTCTGCAGCTCACGAGGCTGCAGACGGCCACCGGCGGGGACGGAACGGTGCGTTGGGAAAGCAGTCGTTTTCCGGTGTTCGTACGAGTTGAACGCGTTGTGGAGCTGGATCTGGACTGGCGTGTAAGAACCACGGTATACCGTGTCGCGCCGACGCAGGGTGCGCTGACACTCGAAATTCCGCTGCTGAAGGGTGAGGCCATTGTCAGTGGTGAGTTTAGCGTTAGCGATAATCAGGTACTGGTTTCAATGAATCCGCAGCAGCAGGCGGTGTCGTGGACGTCGAATTTGCCGCTGGAATCCCCGTTGACGCTGACGGCGGCCGATGGCGCGTCATGGCAGGAGATTTGGCATTTCGCAATCGGCAATACCTGGAATGCAAAATTCGAGGGTATTCCCGAGAGCAACATGAGCAACACAGCGGACGGGGTTCGTGTCGCCGTATTCCACCCGAGAGCGGGCGAAGAACTGCAGCTCGTCACCGACCGGCCAGCGGCAAGTGCCGGTTCGACGCTGGCATTTGATTCGGTCAATCTCAGCGTCGTCGAGGGCAGCCGCTCACGTGACGTCAGCCTGCATATGAGTTACCGCAGTACGCGCGGATCCCAGCACCAGATTCAACTGCCGGCCGACGCTGAAATAAGCGCCGTCCTGATCGATCAACGGGCTCAGATCGTGCGCGCAGATGAGGGCCGCCTGAACCTTGAAATCCTCCCAGGGAATCACACGATCGCGATCGATTGGCGGGAAAACGGCAGTCCAGGACTGCGCACGAGCACTCCTGAGATCGATATCGGTGCGCCTGCCAGTAATATCGCATTGCAGGTAACGAAATCGCAGGATCGGTGGTTGCTAGCGACCGGCGGTCCGAAACTCGGGCCAGCGGTTCTATACTGGTCTGAACTGGTGGTGCTGATTGTTTTCGCCGTTATTCTCGGACGCATCAATTTGACGCCCTTGTCAACTCGGCACTGGATATTGCTGGGGCTCGGCTTCAGTACCTTCAATTGGCCCGTGATGTTGCTGGTCGTAACATGGCTGATGCTCTGCGGCGTACGTGAAAAAGTCAGTGCCGAACTGCCATGGTGGAAGTTTAACCTCGTTCAAATCGTCATTGCGGTTGTGACACTCGTAGCATTGGCAAGTATTGTGTTGTCATTGCCCGCTGGATTGTTGGGAGCGCCGGACATGCATGTCGTTGGACAAAATTCCTATGGCAACACGCTGCATTGGTTTGCCGATAGAAGCGATTCGGTTTTACCGACAGCCTCGGCAATATCGGTGCCGATGTGGATTTACAAAGCCCTGATCCTGACTTGGGCGCTGTGGTTGAGCTTCGCGATGCTGCGCTGGTTGCCGTGGGTATGGCAATGCTTTAGCGCTGACGGATTCTGGCGTCGGCGTTCCACGGCACGGTTGGAAGCCAGTAGCGATGAGGGTGCCGCATGAGACTAATCTGGGTAACGATATTTCTCGCCGTTCTCATTTGGTCAGGTATCGAGCCGAAAGACGGCATGACCTGGGCGCTCGAAGTGTTTCCGGCCGTTGCCGGTGCAGTCGTGCTGTGGGTGACTCGCGAAAAATTTCCACTGACGACATTGGTGTATGTGCTGATTCTGATTCATTGCATTATCCTGATAGTGGGTGGCCACTACACCTACGCCGAAGTGCCGATCGGTGACTGGTTACGCGATGCAATGGATGGAAGCCGCAATAATTACGACAAGCTTGGTCATTTCGTGCAGGGATTTGTGCCGGCAATGATTGCGCGTGAACTGGTCATTCGACTGAAGGTTTTCAATTCAGATGCCTGGCGAAATTTTTTCATCATCAGTTTTTGCCTGGGCTTCAGCGCCTTTTATGAGCTCATCGAATGGTGGGTCGCGCTGTTGTCAGAAGAAGCTGCTGACTCGTTTCTCGGCACACAGGGATTCATCTGGGATACGCAGTCGGACATGGGGATGGCATTGATTGGGGCCATTCTTGCGTTGCTGACGCTGGCAAAATTGCATGACCGGCAATTGAAGTCACTGCGTGCCTAAGCTGGCAGTTGCGCTGCTGCTCATCACGGCGAGTAGCGGTGGGCTCGCAAGTGAGTGTGTGGTTCTGATGCACGGTCTTGCACGATCGTCGATGTCGATGAACGTCATGCAGGATGCGCTTGAAGACGCCGGCTACGTCACGGCGAACATCGACTATCCGTCACGCGATTACGAGATCGCTGAATTGGCGAAGATTGCCGTCGGTCAGGGCCTGGCGAGTTGTCGCGCGATGCAGGGTGTCACACGCATTCACTTCGTTGCCCATTCCCTCGGCGGTATCCTCGTGCGTCAGTATCTCCACGATCAGGCGATCGACGAACTCGGCCGCGTCGTCATGCTGGGGCCGCCCAATCAAGGTAGCCAGGCGGCGGATGAGCTGGATAGGCTGCCGGGCTTCGACTGGATCAACGGACCGGCCGGGCGCCAGCTGGGTAAGGGCGTAGAAAGTGTGCCGCTGGCATTGGGTCCGGTAGATTTTGAGTTGGGCGTTATCGCCGGCGATCGCAGTATTGACCCGATAGTCTCAGCAATACTCGACGATCCTGACGACGGACGGGTTTCGGTTGCAGACACCAAGGTGGAGGGGATGGATGACTTTGTCATTGTCCATCACTCACACGCCTTCATGATGCGTATGCGTACCACGATCGACCTGACGCTGGCTTTTCTCGGCAGCGGAAGTTTCAGTGCGCGACCGGAGTGAGATGAGCGCACCTCGAAAGACCGTCGCCTATTTGACGATGGCAGACGCTGGCGACTACGTTACCGATTATCACGTCAGTTTCGAAGCGATGCAGACGCTCGGCTGGCAAGTGCAACCGGTCGACTGGCGTTCTCGCCCCGACTGGAACGGCTTTCATGCTGTATATATTTGCTCGCCCTGGGATTACCCGGACCACGTCGATGAATTCAGGGCGGTCTTGCGAGCAATCGATGCGTCGACAGCAATACTCTTCAACGATCTTGCCATCGTCGACTGGAACCTCGAAAAAACCTACCTGCGGGATATCGAAGCTCGTGGTGATGACATTGTGCCGAGCCGCTGGTACGACGACTTCGATACGGCACAGGTGCCGGACTTCTTCACCGAACATGCCTGCGACAAAGTTGTAATTAAGCCCATCGTCGGCGCAAATGCGAAAGATACGTTCGTGCTAACAAATCCCGTCGATAAAAAATTACTCGCGACCTTGCAGGATACATTCACCCATCGACGCTTCTTCGTGCAGCCGTTTATCGAGAATATCCACACGGAAGGTGAGTATTCGCTGTTCTTTTTCAACGGCGTATACAGTCACGCGATTCAAAAGACGCCGAAGGCCGGTGACTTTCGGGTACAGGAGGAACACGGCGCGGACATTGCACCGACGACACCGCCGGACGGCCTGCTGCCGGTCGCGGAGCGGGTGTTTTCACACATTGAGCCCATGCCAGTCTACGGCCGCGGAGACTGGGTGCGCGGTGATGATGGCCGATTCCTGCTAATGGAACTTGAGCTGATCGAGCCGTCGCTTTACCTACGCACCGACCGCGACGCCGCGTCGAGATTTGCTGCTGCGTTCAACCAGCGGTTTGAGGAACTCACCGGTAAATGAGCCTTTGGTCGCGGCAACCTGTTCTGGTGTGCCGACTGCAACAATCTGGCCGCCCCCATCGCCGCCTTCCGGTCCGAGATCGATCACCCAGTCAGCGGTCTTGATAACGTCGAGGTTGTGCTCGATGACGACCACCGTGTTGCCGCGGTCGCGCAGTCGATGCAATACGTGCAGCAAATGTTCAATGTCGAAAAAGTGCAGGCCGGTTGTCGGCTCGTCGAGGATATACAAGGTGCTGCCGGTATCGCGCTTCGATAATTCCTTTGCGAGCTTCACGCGTTGTGCTTCGCCGCCAGACAGCGTCGTCGCGTTTTGTCCGAGGCGTACGTAACTCAGGCCAACATCTTTCAGCGTGGTCAGTTTTTTCGCGACGACCGGGACGTTCTGGAAAAACTCGGCGGCATCTTCAACCGTCATATCCAGACATTCATGAATGTTTTTGCCCTTGTAGCGAATCTCAAGCGTCTCGCGGTTGTAGCGCTTGCCGCGGCAGGTATCACACGGCACATAGACATCCGGCAGGAAGTGCATTTCAACTTTGATCACGCCATCGCCCTGGCAGGGCTCGCAGCGACCACCTTTGACATTGAAGCTGAAACGCCCAGGCATGTAGCCGCGCGAGCGTGCTTCCTGGGTGCCGGCAAAGAGTTCGCGGATCGGCGTGAACAGGCCGCTATAGGTTGCCGGGTTCGAACGTGGCGTGCGCCCGATCGGACTCTGGCTGATATCGATGACACGATCGATGTTTTCGAGGCCCAGGATTTTCTCATGCGGCGCCGGATTTCGATTGGAGCGATTTAACAGGTCGGCTGTGGCCTTGTACAAGGTGTCATTGATCAGCGTCGACTTACCGGAGCCCGAGACACCGGTAATGCAGGTCATCAGGCCGATCGGAATCGAGGCGTCGATGTTTTGCAAATTGTTGCCGCTGGCACCCATTATTTTAATCTGTCGTTTCCGGTCGTTCGGCGAGCGCGTGTCCGGCAAAGCGATAGATCGTGCGCCGGAAAGATACTGGCCGGTGAGAGACTCGGGGTTGTCCTTCACTTGCTGCGGTGTTCCTGCTGCAACGACTTTGCCGCCGTGTACGCCGGCGCCGGGGCCAAGGTCAACGACATGATCGGCGGCAAGAATGGCCTCTTCATCGTGTTCGACGACGATGACCGTGTTGCCGATATCGCGCAGGTGAATGAGCGTACTCAGCAAGCGCTGATTATCTCGCTGGTGCAGGCCAATGGAAGGCTCGTCCAGTATGTACATGACACCGACCAGGCCGGAGCCGATCTGACTCGCCAGTCGTATGCGCTGCGCCTCGCCACCGGACAAGGTGTCGGCAGATCGATCCAGCGACAGGTAATCGAGCCCAACGTCGGACAGGAATCCCAGTCGGGCACCAATCTCCTTGACAATCTTGTCGGCGATCGTGGCTCGCCAGCCGTCGACCTCCATGGTGTCGAAGAACTCGCGCGCGTGCCCCACGGACAAGCCAGTGATTTCAGGCAGCGAGCGTTTGCAAATGAACACGTGTCTTGCCGCGCGGTTCAGGCGCGTGCCAGAGCAGTCGGGGCAGTCCTGGCTGTTGAGAAACTTGCTCAGTTCCTCGCGCACGGCATTGGACTCGGTTTCGTGATAGCGGCGTTCGAGGTTGGGTAGTACACCTTCGAAGCGATGCAGCTTCTTGATTTGCATGCCGCGCGTATTCTCGTAGAAGAACTCAACCTTCTGTTTGCCACTGCCGTACAGAACAACTTTCTGCAGCTTCTCGCTTAATTCTTTGAACGGCGTTTCGATGTCGAAATCGTAGTGCGTCGCGAGGCTCTGGATCATCTGGTAGTAATAGGTTGTCTTGCGATCCCAGCCGCGGATGGCACCACCGGCAAGGGACAGTTCCGGATTGACGACGACGCGCGCCGGATCGAAAAATTGTTTGACGCCCAACCCATCGCAGGTTGCGCAAGCGCCGCTCGGGTTGTTGAATGAAAACAGTCGCGGTTCGAGTTCCGTCAGACTGTAGCCACAAAGATTGCAGGCGAAGCGGTCGGAGAACGCGATTTCGTCGGCACCCGGATCATCCATCCAGGCAACTTTCGCCGAGCCGTCTGCAAGCCGCAGCGCGGTCTCAAACGATTCCGCCAAACGCAGGCGCAAATCATCTTTGACTTTGAAGCGGTCGATGATTGCTTCGATAGTGTGCTTTTTTCGAAGATCGAGAGCCGGCGGCTGATCGAGCTCATAGATTTCACCGTCAATTCGCGCGCGGATGAATCCCTGCGCCTGCAGGTCTGCCATCAGCTGCACATGCTCGCCTTTTCGATCAGTGACGACCGGTGCCAGCAGCATCAGCTTGCTTCCCTCCGGCAAGGTCATGATCTGGTCAACCATCTGCGCAACCGTTTGCGCTTCCAGCGGCAGATCGTGATCCGGGCAGGTCGGCGTGCCGGCGCGGGCATACAACAGACGCAGATAATCGTAAATTTCGGTGACGGTGCCGACCGTGGAGCGCGGATTATGTGAGGTCGACTTCTGTTCGATTGATATGGCCGGGCTCAAACCGTCGATATGATCAATGTCGGGTTTTTCCATCATCGACAGGAACTGCCGCGCGTACGACGACAATGATTCGACGTAGCGGCGCTGGCCCTCGGCGTAAATCGTGTCGAATGCGAGCGAAGACTTACCGGACCCCGACAGGCCGGTAAAAACGATCAGTTTGTCGCGCGGTAGCTCGAGATCGATGTTTTGCAGGTTGTGCGTTCTCGCGCCACGGATATCAATAGTTTTCATCAAGGGGGGTGCAGTCATTAACGGCCAACCTGCTAATATACGCCGCCGCACATCTGCGGCGCAAAGGAACCAGGCGAATGAGTTCAGAAAGCCCCGTCGTGACCGTCTCGATGGACGCACCGGAGCGTCGTGCAGTCGGCGTGATTGCGCTCATCGCGGTGATTCGCATGTTCGGCCTGTTCTCACTTTTGCCTGTTCTGGCCCTGTACGCCCGCGACCTCGAAAATGCGACGCCGCTGCTGATCGGGCTGGCTGTCGGTGCCTATGGCCTGACGCAGGCCGGCTTCCAGGTGCCGCTGGGTGCATTGTCCGATCGGATCGGTCGCATTCCTGTCATCCTCGGCGGACTCGCAATATTTGCGCTGGGCTGCGTGGTGGCCGCCCTGAGCGACTCGATTTACGGCATCATTGCCGGGCGGCTGCTGCAGGGGGCCGGCGCGATTTCGGCGACACTGACGGCGTTGATTGCCGATGCCACACGCGACGAGGTGCGAACGCGCTCGATGGCTGTTTTCGGCATCGGAATTGGCGCGTCGTTCATGCTGGCGATGGTGGCGGGACCCTTGCTTGCTGCCAGTTTCGGTGTCCCGGCTCTGTTCTGGGTGGCCGCGGGCTTAACGGTCGTTGCCGCTCTGATGTTGAAGCTGCTGCCGGACATTCCCCAAATCCGCAAACGCGCCAACTGGAATTTGCGACCGGCGTTACGCAGCGATTTACTGAAGATCGACTTTTACGTATTCCTGCTGCACACGATAATGACCGCCACATTCGTTGCGTTGCCGTTTCTCCTGACGCGTGATCTTGATTTGGCGCTGACCCAGCACTGGAAGATGTACATCGGGTCCCTGCTGGTGTCATTGCTCATTACCCTACCAATGATCATGAAGGATCACCGTCGCGGCAGCGGTCAACTAATCGCGATAGCCGTCGGTCTGCTCGGTACCGGATTGTTGAGCCTGACCTTTGCAGCATTTTCCGTGATATCCGTTTTCCTCGCGATGGTCCTCTACTTCGCGGGATTCAACTTCCTTGAAGCCAGCCTGCCGGCACGATTGTCTTTGCTGGCCGACGATGAGGTCCGTGGCGCCTCGCTGGGCGTCTTCTCCAGCGCCCAGTTCCTGGGCGCCTTCACCGGTGGGCTGATCGGCGGTCGATTCCTGGGTCAGGGCGAGCCCGGTAACGTCTTTTTCGTCTGCGCCTTGCTGGCGGCTATCTGGCTGGCCATGCACGGATTCGGGAATTCCCGCAAATCCAGCCAGCCGGAGCAGAAATCGGGCTAGCAATTGCCCCCATAGGCCCTACAATAGTCCCCCCTCGCTGCAGCATGGCGAGCCACAATAACCGTACAGAACGCCTAAAACAGGGGACCCGAATGGCCCGCGGAATCAATAAAGTCATCATCGTTGGAAATGTCGGTGGCGACCCGGAAACACGTTACATGCCAAGTGGTTCGGCAGTGACCAACCTGACGGTTGCGACCAACGAATCCTGGAAAGACAAGCAGACCGGCGAGAAAAAAGAGCGCACCGAATGGCATCGCGTGGCGATGTTTAATCGCCTCGCCGAGATTGCCGCCGAGTACCTCAGGAAGGGCTCGCAGGTCTATATCGAAGGCAAGCTCAGAACGCGCAAGTGGCAGGACAAGGACGGCCAGGACCGCTATACAACGGAAATCATTGCCGACGAGATGCAGATGCTCGGCGGCCGGGGTGGCAGCGGCGATTTTGGCGGCGGTAGTCAGGGCGGCAGCCAGGGTGCTGGCAACCAGGGCGGTGGACGTGCGCCCAGTCAGGGCGGCGGCAATGCACCACCGCAACCCGGTCCCGACGACTTCGACGACGACATCCCGTTCTAGAGGTCTGCGCTTGAAGCTTTACATCAAAACCATGGGCTGCCAGATGAACGAGTACGACTCGGACAAGATGGCGGATGTGCTGCGTGAATCACACGGCTATGAGTTAACGGATTCGCCCGAAAGTGCGGACCTGTTACTCGTCAATACCTGTTCGATTCGTGAAAAAGCGCAGGAAAAGGTGTTCTCCCAGCTCGGCCGCTGGCGCAAGCTCAAGGATAAAAATCCCAACATAAAAATCGGTGTTGGTGGCTGTGTCGCGAGCCAGGAAGGCGAGGGCATTACGCGGCGGGCACCGTTTGTGGATGTGGTTTTCGGCCCGCAGACGCTGCATCGCCTGCCACAGCTGCTCGATAATTCCGAAAAAACGGGCGGCTCTGTCGTCGATATTTCATTCCCGGAAATCGAAAAGTTTGATCGACTGCCGGAACCGCGTGCCGAAGGGCCGACAGCGTTTGTGTCGGTCATGGAAGGCTGCAGCAAGTACTGCAGTTTTTGCGTTGTGCCCTATACGCGCGGCGAAGAAATCAGCCGACCGTTTGACGACGTCATCGCAGAAGTCGCGAGTCTTGCCGAGCAAGGCGTGCGCGAAGTCAACTTGTTGGGCCAGAACGTCAACGCGTATCGTGGCCCGATGCACGATGGACAGATAGCCGATCTTGCGACACTCATCTATTACGTCGCGGCGATCGAGGACATCGAGCGCATCCGATTCACGACCTCGCATCCGGTTGAGTTTACTGACAGTCTGATTCAGGCCTACGCCGAAGTACCGAAGCTTGCGAGCTACCTGCATCTGCCAGTGCAACATGGTTCGGATCGAATCCTGGCCGCGATGAAACGCGGCCATACCGTTATCGAGTACAAGCAGAAGATTCGCAAGCTTCGCGCGGCGCGTCCGGGTCTTTCGTTGTCGTCTGATTTTATCATTGGCTTCCCCGGTGAAACCGATCGCGATTTTGAAGCACTGATGAACCTGATCGCCGAGATCGGCTTCGATCAGTCTTTCAGTTTTGTTTACAGCGCCCGCCCGGGTACACCGGCGGCGAGCCTGGCGGACGACACGCCAATGGAAGTCAAGAAACAGCGGCTGGCATTGCTGCAGGCACGGATTAACCAGCAGGCTATGGACATCAGTCGCGCTATGGTCGGATCAACCCAGCGAGTACTGGTTGAGAAAACCTCCAGGAAGAGTGATGCGCAGGTATCGGGCCGCACGGAGAATAACCGCTGGGTCAACTTCGATGGCGATACCACCCTGATCGGCCGCTTCGTCGACGTGGTCATTACTGAGGCGATGCCGAACTCGCTGCGAGGACGACTTGCGCGCAATCAAGCCGCGGCGTAATCTCTGAAGGCAATGATCTATTGCCCTGATAGATTTCTCGTTGCGGTCTTCCTGAGACGTAACGCAGCCGCTGTCTTTCCGGCAGGCGGCTTCCTGCGCCGAGGTTTTAAATACCGATTTTGAATGCTGTTCAAATTTCTCGAGACGTCGTTCTCAAGCCCGCCGACAACAAACGCCTGGCCAACCTTTGCGGCCAGTTTGACGAACACCTGCGACAGATTGAGCGTCGTCTTGGCGTGGAGATCGCGAGCAGAGGTAATCGCTTTCGTGTGACCGGTCGACCGGGTGCCGCAGAGGTGGGCGGTGACCTGTTGTTGTCGCTGTTCGAAATGACGCATCAGGAGCGACTCGACCCGGAACGCGTTCATATGTTGTTGCAGGAGTCATTTATGGACGATGCAGAAATTGTCTCGGGCGCTGACGCATCAGAAGTCGCGAACGATGATGTCGTGACCATCCAGACGCGACGCAAACTCATTCGACCACGCGGCGCCAACCAGACGGCATACATGCGACGAATTCGCGATCACGATCTCGCGTTTGGCATTGGACCTGCGGGGACTGGCAAAACCTATCTCGCAGTTGCCAGCGCGGTCGATGCGCTCGAAACCGAGCAGGTTCGGCGTATCGTGCTGGTACGACCCGCCGTCGAGGCGGGTGAGCGACTGGGTTTTCTGCCAGGTGACTTATCGCAAAAAGTCGATCCCTATCTACGACCGATGTACGACGCCTTGTACGACATGATCGGTGCGGAGCGTGTAACCCAACTTATCGAGCGCAACGTCATAGAAGTCGCGCCGTTAGCATTCATGCGCGGTCGTTCTTTAAATGAGTCCGTTGTGATTCTCGATGAGGCGCAAAACACCAGCATTGAACAGATGAAAATGTTCCTGACGCGTATCGGTTTTGGGTCGCGTGCTGTCGTAACCGGCGACATTACGCAAATCGACCTGCCGTCGGGACAAAAATCCGGCCTCAGAAATGCGGCTGAGGTGCTCGAAGGTGTCGCCGGCGTCTCGTTCACTTATTTCACACCGAAGGATGTTGTGCGCCACGAGCTCGTGCAGCGCATCGTTGAGGCTTATGAGAAAAGTGAACGTTCAGGTTGACGTTCAGCAGGCAGCCGACGAAACTTCAGCCCTTTCCTCCACCGACATTAGCCGCTGGGTTGCGCGAGTGCTCGAGGCGACCGGTCGCAATGCGGGCGCGGAACTGTCGGTTCGCATCGTCAACGCAGCGGAAATGCAGCAGCTGAACAACGAGTTTCGAGCTAAGGACATGCCCACCAACGTATTGTCGTTCCCTGCCGGCGACATCGCGGGGCTGCCCGTTGATACGGTGGCCCCGCTCGGTGATCTGGTGATCTGCGCGAGTGTCGTTGCTGACGAAGCCAAGGCGCAGGGCAAAAGACTTGATGACCACTGGGCGCACATGATCGTCCACGGCACCCTGCATTTGCTGGGATTTGACCATGAAAATGACGATGAGGCTGCCGACATGGAAGGCAGAGAAATTGAAATATTGCGCACACACGGTGTCGCGAACCCCTACGGAGAGTCTCCCCAGGAGACCTGATACAATTTGGCTACTATGACCGACAAACCCCCAAGTACCAGCGGCCCAGGTACGCCCGGACTGGTCGCACGCGTGCTGCGAGCGATCAAGGGTGAACCCTGGAGCCGGGACGAAATACAGACCTTTATCCAGACGGACGGTGAACTCGACGCCGAAGAGAAAAGCATGCTCTCCGGTGTGCTTGAGGTGTCCGAGACGCAGGCACGAGACGTCATGGTGCCGCGGTCGCAGATGGTCGTAATTGATATCGAAAAAGATTTTGACGAGATGCTGACGCTAATCGTCGAATCCGGACATTCGCGATTTCCCGTGATTGGAGAGGACCGCGATGAAGTTCTGGGCATTCTGCTGGCGAAAGACCTGCTTCGCTACTACGGCAGCCATGAGGCGAAGGACCTGACAGTCAAAGAGCTGCTGCGTGAGGTTGCGGTCGTACCGGAATCGAAACGCCTGAATGCATTGCTGAAAGAATTTCGGGCCAGTCACAATCATATGGCAATCGTTGTCGATGAATACGGCGGTGTTGCCGGCTTGCTCACTATTGAAGACGTACTGGAAGAAATCGTCGGCGAGATTGATGACGAACACGATCAGGAAGAAGCGGCTTTTATTCGTGCCGATGGTGATCGTGACGGCCGCCCCTGTTTTGCGGTACGCGCTTTGACTCGCATCGAGGATTTCAATACCTACTTCGATTGTGAGCTGGACGACGAAGAATACGACACGATTGGCGGTCTGGTAATGGGTGCATTGGGACGATTGCCGCGGCGCGGCGAGCGCGTTGCATTCGGTGGGTTTGAGTTTGCTGTCACCAAAGCCGATGAACGGCGAATTGATACTTTACAAGTGCAACGGGAAGTGGACGAGTAAACTTGGCAAATAGAAAGAACCAGCATTTCCTGTACATCCTCGCGGCTGATCAGCCGAAGAGCAGCCGGCTCATCGCGTTTCTTTTAGGTGCGCTGACGACGTTGGTATTCGCGCCGGCAGAGTTATCGTTTCTGGCGCCGCTTCTCATGTTGCCGCTGTTGTTTATCAGCCTGACATCGTCGCCAAAAGACGCCGCTGCACACTATTTCTGGTTCGGTTTTGGCCTGTTTTTAACAGGCACCTACTGGATCTACATTTCGGTCCACGTGTTCGGCAATGCAGGCCTGTGGATTGCCATACTGTTGATGGTAGGACTGTCGCTGATCATGGCGATGTTTCTTTGGCTCGCAGGATGGCTGAGCGGTCGATTGGGCCAGGGCGAGCCGTGGCAGCTGCTGTTTGTCGGTCCCGCTGCCTGGGTGCTGATTGAATGGCTGCGGGGCTTTATCCTGACCGGCTTCCCTTGGCTGGCGCATGGCTACGGTCAACTCGATTCGCCGCTATCGGGCTGGGCACCGGTGCTGGGCGTGTACGGCGTGTCGTTCATGCTGATGTTCAGTACTGCAGCGATACTGGTGGCAATCATGACCAATGGCCGCGAACGTCTGTTCGCCGTATCGCTCATTTTCTTGCCGTCGATCGTCGGTGGCCTGCTCAGCCTGGTCGACTGGACCGAAGACTACGGTGATCCGATACGAACGACGATTATTCAGGGCGGTGTCCCGCAGGACCAAAAATGGCTGCCGGAACAACGTGGCGCGATCATGGACTTTTATCAGAGCTCGACGGCGAGCGTGCCCGACAGTGGCCTTGTCGTCTGGCCGGAAGTTGCCATTCCGGCGCGACACGACCTTGTTGAAAATTATTTGACGGCTATCGATCGCGATGCAAAACGCAGACAGCAGACTGTCTTGCTCGGCATTCTGGAATATAACCAGGAGCGCAGTGTCGAGCCGCTGATTTACAACAGCGTGTTCATGCTCGGGACTGCGGAAAGACAGATATACAGAAAGCGCCACCTGGTGCCTTTCGGCGAGTATTTCCCGGTGCCGGAAAGCGTGCGTGAATGGATGCGCATGCGTAACCTGCCGTACTCAGATCTGGCGGCAGGCGACGAGGTGCAGCCGTTGTTGAACGCCGCCAACGGCGCGAAGCTTGCTGTTGCCATTTGCTACGAGGATGCCTACGGCGCTGAACAGTTGTACGCCTTTCCAGACGCAGATGTACTGATTAATGTCAGCAACGACGCATGGTTTGGTGACTCGATTGCACCGCATCAACACCTGCAGATCGCGCAGATGCGAGCGCTCGAGGTTGGTCGATACGCCGTACGCGCGACCAATACCGGCATCAGCGCTTTTATCGGACCTGACGGTGAGCGGCTGAAAGTGGGCAAGCAATTCGTGCCGGAAGTGATGACGGCGGATATCCGCTTGCGGCGGGGAACGACGGTGTATGCCGATTACGGCAACTGGCCGGCGATAGGGCTGTGTTTCCTGATCATCGGCTTGTTCTGGTTCCGATCCCGCACTGGCCTTTAGTCAGGCGCTCTCTACAGCTGCGAATCGCAGCCTGTTCATGTAGGCTTGCGGCTTTTCCGGCCTTAAGAAGACGCACGCGAAGCATGAGCAATCCCTACAATCCCGAAACGGTCGAATTGGCCGCCCAGAAATTCTGGGACGACGCCCGCAGTTTCGAAGTCGGCGAGGACGCTGACAAGGATAAATACTACTGTCTGACGATGTTTCCGTATCCGAGCGGAAAATTGCACATGGGACACGTGCGCGTTTTCACGATCAACGACGTTATCGCGCGCTATCACCGACTGCAGGGAAAGCATGTCCTGCAGCCAATGGGCTGGGACGCATTTGGCATGCCGGCTGAGAACGCTGCCATTCAGCGCGGCATACCGCCGGCAAAATGGACCTACAGCAACATCGACGACATGCGCGGGCAGTTCAAGCGACTGGGCTACGGCTACGACTGGAGTCGTGAGCTGACGACCTGTCGGCCCGAGTACTACCGCTGGGAGCAGTGGCTGTTTACCCGCATGTTCAAAAAGGGCCTCGTTTATCGCAAGAATTCAATCGTCAACTGGGACCCGGTTGATCAGACGGTGCTCGCGAACGAACAGGTGATCGATGGTCGCGGCTGGCGGTCGGACGCGCTGGTTGAACGCCGCGAGATTCCACAGTGGTTCATGAAAATCACGGACTACGCGGATGAATTGCTCGAGGAGCTCGACAATCTGCCGGGCTGGCCGGAGCCGGTCAAAATCATGCAACGCAACTGGATCGGACGATCTGAAGGCGTTGAACTGTCGTTCGATGTCGCTGGCGAGGGCGAGCCGCTAACGGTCTATACGACGCGCCCGGACACGCTGATGGGTGTGACCTACATGGCAGTTGCCGCCGAGCATCCGCTGGCAAGCAAGGCCGCTCAGTCGAACCCGGACGTTGCCGCTTTTGTCGAGGCGTGCAAGAAAACGGATGCCCAGGAAGCGACACTCGAGACGATGGAGAAAAAGGGCATGCCGCTTGGCATCTCGGCCATTCATCCGCTCACGGGTGACGAGGTTCCCGTGTGGGTCGCGAATTTCGTTCTCATGAGTTACGGCACCGGCGCGATCATGGCGGTGCCGGGTCATGATGCACGTGACTGGGAATTCGCGAAGAAACACGGCTTGCCGATCAAACAGGTGATCGCGCCGACGGATGGTAGCAGAATCGATATCGATGAAGCGGTCTACCTCGAGCGCGGCGTGCTGGTGAATTCCGGCAAATACGACGGCCTCGATTTCGACAGTGCGTTCAATGCAATCGCCAAGCACTTCGAAGCGACCGGACAAGGGCAGCGCAAAGTGAATTTCCGACTCCGTGACTGGGGTGTTTCCCGGCAGCGGTACTGGGGCACGCCGATTCCAATCATTTACTGCGACGACTGCAATGCAGTCGCCGTTCCCGAAGACCAGCTACCGGTGGTGCTGCCGGAAGACGTCGAACTCAAAGGCACGGGATCACCACTCAAGGACATGCCGGAGTTCGTCAACGTGCCGTGCCCGCAATGTGGCAAGGATGCGAAACGCGAAACTGACACGTTCGACACCTTCGTCGAATCGTCCTGGTATTTCGCGCGCTATACCTGTCCGGACAGTGACGACGCGATGCTTGACGAGCGCGCGAAATACTGGGCGCCGGTTGACCAGTACACGGGTGGTATCGAGCACGCCATTCTACACTTGCTGTATTCGCGATTCTTCCAGCGTGTCATGCGCGATGAGGGTCTGACCGACGTTTCGGAACCGTTCACCAATTTGCTGACGCAGGGTATGGTGCTGAAAGATGGCGCCAAAATGTCGAAGGCCAAAGGCAATGTCGTCGATCCGCAGGAACTGATCGAAAAATACGGTGCGGACACCGTTCGCTTGTTCATGATGTTTGCGGCACCGCCGGAGCAATCACTGGAATGGTCCGACGAAGGTGTCCAAGGCAGCTACCGATTCCTGAAGCGCTTCTGGACAGCGGTGCAGGAGCATACGGCAGGCGGACCTGCAGCCAAATTGGATGCTGACTCATTGACTGGCCAGCTAAAAGAACTACGTCGCAAGACGCACCAGACGATAGCCAAAATCAGTGACGATTTCGGGCGCCGGCACAGCTTCAATACAGCAGTTGCAGCGGCGATGGAACTTCTCAACGCGATCAACAAGCTTGCCGACGAATCTGCAGCTGGACGTGCTGTAGCGCGCGAGGCGCTGCAGGCCGTCGTTGTCATGTTGTCGCCGATAGTGCCGCATATTTGCCACGAACTGTGGCAGGTGCTGGGCAACGAAAGTGCACTGATTGACGAAACCTGGCCCGAGGTCGACGACAGCGCGTTGCAACTCGAGCAGGTTGAGGTTGTCGTACAGGTCAATGGAAAGCTGCGCGGACGCGTCACAGTAGCGGTGGATGCGAGTAAAGAAATATTGCAGGCAGAAGCACTTGCCGACGACAACGTGCAACGATTTATCGACGGCAAGGCGATCCGAAAAGTGATCGTCGTACCTGGCCGACTGGTGAACATCGTTGTCTAGGTTACTCTGCACAGCACTATTGATCGTCACCGTTGTGGCAGTTTCAGCCTGTGGGTTTCAACTGCAGGGAGGGTTCACGCCACCGGCCGGCATGGAACGTACTTACATTGCGACAGAAGATCGCTACAGCCAGTTTTACCGCGCCTTTGAGAAACGCATGCTGGCGTCCGGTGTGGAGCTCACCGAGTCAGCCGTGGATGCAACGGCGACTTTTTCGATAGGTTTTGATACCACAGCGCAACGCGTTCTGTCCGTATCGGCCCGCAACGTGCCGACGGAGTACGAGGTTTACTATACGATTGCCTACAGTCTGGATAGCGGCACAAACAACTTGCTGCCGCAGCAAACACTGACACTAACGCGTGACTACACCTATGATTCGACCTTGGTTCTTGGCAAGGCGCGCGAAGAAGAATTGCTGCGAAAGGCGATAGTGGATGACCTCGTTCGAATCGTCATGAAACAAATTTCTACGCTCTGATTGCAACGGTGTTGCTGATCGCTGACATTGAGCAAGCTGCGATCGAAAATTTGCTCGGTCGTTTTCGCCTCGACCTCGTAATCGAAGACGACGGTGCGGCCATCACCGGAAGTTTCTGGGGCGATTCCGAAGCGGGTATCGTCGGCGACAAGGTGTATGTGCGTCGCGACACACCGGTGCATTCGCTGCTACACGAAACGGGACACGTAATCTGCATGACGGCTGACCGCCGCTCAGGTCTCGAGCGCGACGCGGGTGGTGATGATCTCGAAGAGGCCGCAGTCTGTTACTTGCAAATCATTCTCGCTGATCAACTCAAGGGCGTCGGGCGGACACGTCTGATGCGTGATATGGACAGTTGGGGCTACAGTTTCCGGCTTGGAAATACTCGTGACTGGTTCGAGCAGGACGCTGAAGATGCCAAGGCGTTTCTTAAAAATCATGGACTTATGACAGCAGCAGGGCAGCCGAGCTTCAAGCTACGTTAGCGACTAGCTGCGGTGTATAGTGCGGCATGCCCTGGCTACGCTACCTGTTGTACTTCATTTCGATCGCGTTCGTGACGTGGGCCCTAACGCAACTGGAGCTCGCATCACCAGGCAGTCTCAAGTTTTACATCCTGCTTGACGAAACCGATCACTACGGGACCAGCGAGTTTTCACCCGTCGAGATTATTCAGGCGATCATACTTGGCGTTTGCAGTGTCATCATGGGCTGGGTTGCCAAACACTGCGAATCGCAGCGACCAATCGGCATTCTGTTCGGCGGTATGGCGCTCATATTCCTGATTCGCGAACTTGATTATTTTTTCGATCGTTTTGTCGTCGACAACTTCTGGCAGGTACTCATCGTTATCGCCGGCTCCTTGTTGATTGCCTACACTTACCGCAGTCGCCGGCGGCTGCAATACGCACTGGCCCGAATCTGGCCGTCGCCGGGATTGACACTATTGTTTTCCGGCGCGGTTATCCTGTTCGCGTTTGTACGGCTCGTTGGGCACGAATCCTTGTGGATGTCGATCCTCGGCGAGGATTACCGGCGTGTCGCCAAACTGGCGATAGAAGAGTTCATTGAGCTGATTGGCTACTTCTTCTGGATGATTGGCACGATTGAGTACGCGTTTCAGGCGCGGGCCATTGCGATGGCGGAGCCGCAGCCCGCGGCGCGTCGGCGTCGGGAGAAACGGCGGCAGGATGCTAAAGGACGGTTTTAAAACCTGGTACCAAGACAGGAGAGCGCCGGGCGAGAAACTGTTTAGAGGAAATAAAGCGGACCGCAGGGAGCCATTCCGATAAACAGTTTCTCGCCCGGTGATCCTGTGAAAATCGTCAACTCACGGCGAAACTCTTGCTCTACAGGATTGTGGGATTTGGGGCGTCGCCGTAAACGTCTTTGGGGTCGAAGACTTTCGTTGTGTCAGTCCACTCCAGGGCGATGCGACCTTTTGTTTGTTTGTTCTCGTAGTCGGCCGCAACCGGAATTCTTCTGTAGAAGCAGCTGCGGTAACCGACGTGGCAGCTGGCGCCGCCAGCGACGTCCACCCTGAGCCAGATACAGTCCTGATCGTCATCGACCAGGAGTTCGCGGATGGTTTGCTTCAGGCCGCTGGTGGCACCTTTATGCCACAGTACCTCGCGGCTGCGGCTGTAATAATGTGCTTCGCCCGTTGTTATCGATAGCTGCAATGCTTCGGCATTCATGTAGCCCTGCATCAATAGCTCGCCGCTGTCGGCGTCGGTTGTTACGACGGTAATCAAACCGCGCGCGTCAAATTTGGGCGCGAGGTCGTTGCCTTCTTCAACCTGTTCGATGGATTTTCGGGCTTGAAATCTGACGTGCTCGAGCGACATTTTGGTGTCCTGGGCGGGGAAATTCAGGGCGAGAAGAATACCGGGCATAGCGGTCAGCGGCAATATTGATATGATTGCGTCTTTTGAGCGGCCGAAACCCAAATTCATGAGCTTACAGCTACACGACACACTTCAGGGCAGGAAAGTCCCCTTTGAACCATTGAAGAAAGGCGAGGTGACCCTGTACCTGTGCGGTCCGACCGTCTACAACTACGCGCACATCGGTAAT
Source organism: Woeseiaceae bacterium (assembly GCA_021773115.1). Classification (GTDB taxonomy): domain Bacteria; phylum Pseudomonadota; class Gammaproteobacteria; order Steroidobacterales; family Woeseiaceae; genus UBA1847. The sequence continues at coordinate 50,368 of JAJFKS010000032.1, forward strand.
GCCCGTCCGGCGGTCGTATTCGACCTGTTGGCGAGGCTTCTGCGCAGGAGCTACAAGCTCACTTTCGCTCGCAACATCACCGACGTTGATGACAAAATCAATGCAGCGTCGATTGAAACCGGCAAGCCGATCGACGACATCACCGCTAAATTCATCACGGCCTACAACAAGGATATGGGCGCGCTCGGTGTGCATCCACCTGATATCGAACCCCGCGCAACGCAACATATCGCCGAGATGATCGCGATGATCGAGACATTGATCGAAAAAGGTCATGCCTACGAAGCGGAAAACCATGTGTTGTTTGATGTGTCGTCCAATCCGGACTACGGCAAGCTTTCGAAACGTGATCTTCGCGAAATGATTGCGGGCTCCCGCGTCGAAGTGGCGCCTTACAAGAAAGCAGCGCACGACTTTGTTTTGTGGAAACCGTCCACGCCGGAATTGCCGGGCTGGGACTCACCGTGGGGTCGCGGGCGACCGGGCTGGCACATCGAATGCTCGGCAATGGCTGAGAAGCACCTCGGCGAAACCATCGATATCCACGCAGGTGGCCAGGACCTGGTGTTCCCACATCATGAGAATGAGCTGGCGCAGAGCCGCTGTGCACATGACGGTGCGCCATTCGCACGCTATTGGTTGCACAATGGCTTCCTCAGCATGGACCACACCAAGATGTCCAAATCGCTGGGTAACGTATTGCTGGTACATGACCTGATCAAAACCACTCCCGGTGAAGTTATCCGCCTTGCATTGTTGAGTGCGCACTACCGCCAACCGCTGGATTGGTCGGAAGAAACCATCGAGTCAGCTCGAAAAATGCTTGATCGCCTATACGGCGCCTTGCAGGGCGTCGACGTGTCCGCTGCGGATCGTGCGACGGCCGACGTTTCTGAGGACCTGATAGCGGCCCTTGAAGACGACCTGAATACGCCGAAAGCACTCGCGGAGTTATTCGGTCTTGCACGCGAACTCAATAAAACAAGCGATGGCCCGACACGCTCGGCACTGGCTGCACAAATGTATGCGAGTGGCGAACTGATGGGCCTGTTGGGCAGTGATCCGGAAGACTGGTTCGCGGGTCATGTGGAGGGCGAGCTGACGCCAGCCGATATCGAGGCGCTGATCGAGAAGCGCAATGCAGCCAAAGCCGCAAGGGATTTTGCGGCAGCGGACGCGATTCGCGAGCGGCTCAGCGAAGCCGGCGTAAGGATTCAGGACGGCCGTGACGGCACCAGCTGGCGGCGGAGCTCCTGATGACAAATGAAGTACAAATCGCGCAGGAAGCGCTCGTCGCCGACTTCGAAATGTTTGACGACTGGATGGATCGTTACCAGTATCTGATCGATCTCGGTCGGCGCCTGCCCGATTTTCCGGACGAATTTAAAACGGAAGAAAACCGCATCCGCGGTTGCCAGTCTCAGGTCTGGTTTGTGCCACAAGAGAAAAACGGCCGCCTGCAGTTCCTGGCGATCAGCGATGCCGCTATCGTGTCGGGTCTGATTGCGCTGTTGTTACGGCTCTACAGTGGCAGAACACCGCAGGACATTCTCGACACACCACCGGACTTTATCGCTGCGCTGCAACTCGAAAGCCATCTGAGTCCGACTCGAAGCAATGGTCTTTATTCGATGCTCGAAGCAATCCGACGTTTCGCATCGGAGGCTTTGCAGGCTACCTGATGCCAACGCCCGTGAGCAAGGCACTGGCGTGGCCGCTTATTCAATTGGTGCGGTTTTACCGACTGGCAATTTCGCCCTGGCTCGGCGCCAATTGCCGATTCGATCCAAGTTGTTCGTCCTACACCATTGAGGCCTTGCAAATTCACGGTGTTTTGAAAGGCAGTGGGCTCGCGGTGCGCCGCATTAGCCGATGCCATCCCTGGGGTGGGTCCGGGTACGATCCCGTTCCGGATGTGAAAAGTGATGACACCCAAGCCCGCTGAATTGCTGCGAGCCGCTCTGCTGCCGGTGACCAACATCGGTGTAATGTTCGCGCTACTCATGTTCTGGTTGTTGGTCTCCCTCGCGGCAGCGGCTGGCATGCTGGGTATCTGGCTTGGGATTGTAATTGTGCCGGCACTGTTTCGATACCAGATCAAGCTTGTCGAAACTGTCGGGCGCGGCCTCAAGCTTGAACCGCTCGACACGGAATTTTTTCGCTGGATTAGCGACTGGTGGAGCCTGTTCCCGGCGATTGTCGTCATTGCGATTGCCTGGGCCAGTTACGAAATTCATTCGTCAGCAGGCGATACCGCGATGACGGTGTTTATTGTCGTCATGGGAAGCTTGTACCCGGCAATGGTCGCGGTGCTGTCAGTAACGCATTCACCGTTGCAGGCGGTCAGTCCGGTTACGCTCGTCAACATGTTGCGCAGCATCGGACCAGCGTATGGCATTGCGCCCGTGTATCTTGCATTGATTGTCTTTCTGAGCACGCTCATGCCGCCATTGCCGTTCATGGTGGAGTTACTGCTTGAGTTGCTATTGGTTTGTTCGCTGCATACAGTGATCGGCTGCCTTATCAAACCGCATGCCATTTTCGACGATATCTCCATTCCCGATCCGGTTGAGCGCACCGATACGCAAGTATCGAGCGATATTGAGAAAGCGCGTGCCAATGTGCTCACGTATGCCTACGGGCTGATCAATCGCGGCAACCGTGACGGCGGCTTCAGGCACCTGTTCGACTGCATTGATACCGATCCGGAAATTGCAGCGGCCTGGGCCTGGTATTTCGGACGCATGCTGGAATGGGAAAACCAGCAACCCGCGCTGTTCTTCGCGCAGCACTATATCCACGACATGCTCAAGTACGGCGAGAATATTCCGGCTTTAAAGCTCGTCATGCGCTGCCGGCTGATCGATAACACATTCAAGCCACTGACTGAGGATTTGCCGGCCGTTATCCGGCTGGCAGAGACTCATGGCAATAATGAGCTCGCAACCGTGCTGAAGCGCTATTGAAGCGCTACAATGGGCGCATGGATAAGCGCCTGTTAACAATTTTACGCTGCCCGGTCACGCACAAGGGCCTGGCCGTCGCAAAGAAAGACACACTGGAACGGCTAAACGCCGCCATTGCCGCCGGAGAACTTCATAATGCAGAAGGCTCTGTGGTCGCAAATGCGCTGAATGAGGCCCTGATCACCGACGACGGCAAGCGCGTCTACCCGGTCGATGACGGCATTCCGGTGTTGCTGGAAGACGAATCAATCAGCATGGAGCAGCTTGGTTGAAGATTCAGGCCAATCAGCTTTCATCGCATCTCCTGAAATCGCTTGCCCCCTGCTACCTGGTTACCGGTGACGAGCCCTTGTTGGTGGACGAAGCACTGGATGTGGTTCGCGATGCGGCGCGCAACAAAGGATTCTCGTCGCGCGAATTGCATGTAGCGACCAGCGGATTTGACTGGGATGCGCTGATGGCGTCGACCGGTAACCTGTCGCTGTTTGCCGAGCAAAGAATTATCGAACTGAGGCTGCCGACCGGCAAGCCCGGCAAGGCGGGCGGCGCGGCGATTATCGATCTCGTCGAACGATCCGGGCCGGAAATTCTGTTCATTGTGACCGGCCCGAAACTCGACCGCAGCAGTAGTGCCGCAAAATGGGCCAAGGCCATCGACCAAAAAGGCGTTTCGCTACCGCTCTGGCCCATTGGTGTTCGCGAATTACCGGGCTGGATCGCCAACCGCATGCGCGCGGCTGGCCTGCAACCGGATCGCGACGCAGTAACGATGATCGCGGATCGGGTCGAAGGTAATTTGCTGGCGGCGAAACAGGAAATCGAAAAATTGCGGTTGATTCTCGGCGCAGGAAAAGTCACTGCCGAAGCCGTGAACAATGCGGTCGCTAACAGCAGCCGTTACGACGTTTATAAGTTGACCGATGCCGCGCTGGCGGGCGATGCACGCCGTTCAGTGAAAATTCTCGGCGGGCTCAGGGCTGAGGGAGTCGAACCCGTGATTGTCATGTGGGCATTGACTCGGGAGCTGCGCACGCTGGCGACGCTTGACGATGTCATTCGTCAGGGCGGCGATCTTGGCGGCGCCATGCAAAAATCCGGGGTTTGGCGCAATCGACAGGGCCTGGTGCGAAGCTGTATCAGTCGTCACCAGCACGGTGATTTTCACAAAATGTTGAAAGCGACCGGACGCGCCGATGCTGCCGCGAAAGGTCAAGGTGCCGGTAACCCCTGGCACCTGGCGACCGATGTCGTCGTGAGCCTGGCACTGTGAGTCCGATCGGCGTTTTTGGTGGCACATTCGATCCGATTCACTATGGCCATCTTCGCACGGCATTTGAAATGCTGCAGGCGCTCTGTTTCGACGAGATTCGATTCATTCCCTGTGGTGACCCGCCGCATCGGGGCACGACCTTTGCCGACGCCGCCTTGCGGTTTCGCATGGTTGACGCTGCCATCGCCGGCCAGGAGGGCTTCGTCAGCGATGAGCGAGAGTTGCGTCGTGACGGCCCGTCGTATTCAATCGATACACTCGTTGACCTGCGTGCGGAATTTCCGACGCGTTCATTGGGTCTTATCCTGGGTATGGATGCGTTTCTCGGACTGCCCAATTGGCACCGCTGGGATGAAATTCTCGGGGTTGCCCACGTTGTTGTTGCCCACCGCCCCGGCTGGAAGGCGCCGGATATGGGTCCTTTGGGCGTTTTAATTAGCGAACACGGAACGCATCGAGTAGAGGATCTGCACGATGCGACGCACGGCCGCATTCATATTCATGCGGTCACGCAGCTGGAAATCGCATCAACCGAAATCCGGGAATTGGTGGCGGCCGGGCGAGATCCGCGCTTCCTGATGCCGGATGCTGTTAGAGATGTCATCGAGGAGACAGGCATATACATGAGAGAACTGAATGAATAGCGAAGCACTAAGCGAGCTCGTAGTCGAAGCACTTGAGGCCATTAAAGCCGTCGACATTGTCAAGCTCGACGTCCGCGGAATGACGACCGTCACGGACTGGATGATCGTCGCGAGCGGCACTTCGAGTCGGCATGTCAAAGCACTCATCGACAATGTGTCCGACGTGGCCAAAGCGGCCGGTCATCGCCCGGTGGGAATCGAAGGCGAGGGCGGTGGTGAGTGGGTATTGCTCGATCTACAGGACGCGCTGGTGCACGTTATGCTGCCCAAAGTTCGGGAGTTTTATAATCTCGAGAAACTTTGGTCTATCGCACCGTCCGGAGACGCAGCGGCGACTGACGGCTAACGCATGCATATTCGCCTGTTAGCGGTTGGTGATCGGCAGCCTGCCTGGGTGGACGACGCTTTCGGTATCTATACACAGCGCTTCCCGCGGGAATGGAAATTTCGCCTTGATGTCATTCCGACCGTGCGACGAGCCAGGAATGACAAGTCGCAGCGGGCGATGCAGGCGGAAGGCGATCTCATCATTGAAAATCTCAAAGACACTGAGCAGGTCGTATTGCTGGACGAGCGCGGCAAGCAGTTCAGCAGCCGGACACTCGCGACGCGACTTTCGGACTGGCAATCGGATGGCCGGGACTTGTGTCTCGTCATTGGCGGGCCGGACGGTGTTGCAGATACCGTTTTGACGCGCGCCGATATCACCTGGTCGCTTTCGGATCTGACCTTGCCACACGGGCTGGCTCGCGCATTGCTCGCCGAGCAGTTGTACCGAGCGTGGTCCTTGCAGACCGGGCATCCTTATCATCGCGATTGACGAGCAAATATGATGAATTCACCCAAACTGTACCTTGCATCGACATCGCCCCGACGACGGGAAATTCTCGAGAGCCTCGGTCTCGACTTTGCCGTGCAAAGTGTCGAGATCGATGAATCGCCAATCACCGGTGAGTCAGCACTCGAACTCGTGTTGCGGCTGGCCGCTCTGAAAGCGGCTGCGATCGACTGCTCTGAGGCGGTCTGTGTTCTTGCTGCCGACACCGTCGTTGTCCTCAACGGGGAGGTGCTCGGCAAGCCGCAGCACGAGGCGCAGGCGCTCGACATGCTGATGCGGCTGTCCGGGCGGAGCCACACGGTGTTGACCGGCGTCGCGTTGAAGACCATGGATGCGACGCATATGACGCACTCGTCAAGCGAGGTGCAGTTTCGCGAAATTGGTCGGGACGAGGCGTATCGATACTGGCAAAGTGGGGAGCCGGTCGACAAAGCCGGTGCCTATGGCATCCAGGGCTTGGGGGGCCTGTTCGTCGAGGCCATCCACGGCAGTTATTCAGGCGTCGTTGGGTTGCCGGTTTTTGAGACGGCCGGTTTGCTAAAGCTTGCTGGAATCGACCTATTGTGAACGGTGTATGACGGACGAATCGCCAAAAGAAGAGATCCTGGTAAATGTCACACCGAGCGAAGTTCGTGCGGCACTGCTGGAGAATGGCGTGCTGCAGGAAGTTTACATAGAGCGAACGACCCGACGCGGCATCATCAGTAATATCTATAAGGGCCGGGTATCGCGTGTGCTGCCGGGCATGCAGGCGGCGTTCATCGATATTGGCATGGACCGGACCGCGTTCCTGCATGCCTCGGATATCGCACCGCCCACCGATAAGCCGTTTGGTGACGAGCTGCCCAACATCAAGGACCTGGTACGAGAGGGCGATGGCATCATGGTGCAGGTTGTCAAAGATCCGCTCGGCAGCAAAGGCGCGCGTCTGACGACCTATGTGACCTTGCCATCGAGGTTGCTGGTCCTGCTACCGCACAGCGACACGGTTGGCGTTTCTGCCCGAATCGAAGACGAAGCCGAACGCGATCGGCTGCGCGCGCTGGTCGAGGCGTTGTTGAGTGACCAGGGGCTGTCTTGCGGCGCCATTGTCAGAACCGTTGCGGAGGGCTGTGCAGCGGAGGCGATCGCCGCCGACCTGCGTTATACACAAAAGTTATGGGGCGTCGTTCAGGAGCGGTGCAGTTTGGCTAATGTAAAAACACTGGTACATGAGGATCTGTCGTTGCCGCTGCGCGTGCTGCGCGACCTGGCGACGACGGATGTCGAGCGAATCCTGGTGGATTCCGAAGCTGATTTTAAAACGATGGGTGACTTCACCAGGACTTACCTGCCGGATGTTGAACCGATGTTGGAGTTGTACACGCGCCGTCGCCCTATCTTCGACCTGCACGGTATCGAAGACGAAATACGCAAGTCACTGGATCGTTCAATTCCTTTAAAATCGGGTGGTTACATAATTTTCGACCAGACCGAAGCGATGACAACCGTGGACGTCAATACCGGCGGCTATGTCGGCCACCGGAATCTCGAGGAGACCATATACCGCACCAATCTGGAAGCAGCGGTCGCAATCGCGCGACAGCTGCGGCTTAGAAACCTCGGCGGCATCATCATTATCGACTTCATCGATATGGACGAGCCGGACCATCGTGACAACGTGCTGCAACTGCTCGAAAAATCACTGTCCCGGGACCACGCCCGGCACCAGATAAGCCCGGTGTCTCCGCTGGGCCTGGTCGAGATGACTCGCAAGCGAACGCGCGAGAGCCTGCAGCACATCCTGGGCGAAGACTGTCCGAGTTGCGCCGGTCGTGGCTTCGTACTGACGGCGGAGACTGTTTGTTTTGAAATATTTCGAGAAATCATACGTCAGTCGCGACAGTTTGAATTCGACGAGGTGCTGGTGCTGGCGCATCAGGATGTTATTGAAATGCTGCTCGACGAGCAGGCACGTGGTCTCGCCGATCTCGCCGAACAGACCGGCAAGTCGATACGCCTTCAGACCGAAGCCTTGTATCTCCAGGATCAATTTGATGTGGTGCTGATGTGAAGCTGTGGATTCGCCGACTGATCAAATTTGCGGCCTACACTGCTGCGACGGTTGTCATCCTGCTGGCGATCGCCGTCGGTCTGTTTCGCCTGTTTCTGCCGCGCTTGCCGGCGTATCAGGACGACATCAAAAGCTGGGCCAGTACGGCGATTGGTATGCAGGTCGAATTTTCCGGCATGGATGCGCGGTGGGGGCTGAGTGGCCCTGAAATCGAGTTTTATGCGGCCGAGTTGATCCAGCCAGACAATGGCGTGCGAATCGTTGCGGCGGATGAAGTCCGCATAGGCGTCAGCTTCATGCGACTGTTGTCCGATCGAACGCTGATCGTTGACCGACTGGTGATTCGTGACACTCGCATCAATGTGCAACAACTTGACGACAGCAGTTTTCGTGTGCAGGGCATTCTGATCAATGAATTGCTTGGCAATAACAGCAGTCGTTCCACCCAGGATGTCGATATCGAGATCATCGGGCAAGACGTCGAACTGAGTTTCATGCAACCGGGTGACGAGCGCCCGCATTTTTTCGACATCCCGAGTTTCAACGTCAGTATCGATGACAAGCGTATCGCGGCCGACGCAAATATTCGCTTGCCCGACGACCTCGGGCGGCAGCTTAAGGTATCGGCAACGCAAATCCTCGGCCCACCCGTTGATGAGCGCCAATGGGATCTAATCATCGACGGCGACAAAATCAACCTCGCCGGCTGGTCACGGCTGGCGCGGCAAAAATACCGCTTTCAGTCGGGCACCGGTGATATCGAATTCGCGATCGGTTTTGGCCGCCACGGCGTCAACAGCGCAATGGCTGAACTGGATTTCGAGGACGTTGCGGTGGATGGCGAAACGAAGTTTGGCGTACGCGGGCGGCTTGAACTGGATAAATCGTCCAGTGATTGGTTAATTGCGGCGAATGAATTCGTCATCGCGTTTGACGATCATGAATGGCCAGCGTCAACCTTGATCGTCGAAACCAGTGTCGACGACGACGGCAAAATCCTTATGCTCGACATGCGTGCGTCCTATTTATCGCTCGACGATATTCGCCTGGCCGGACCCTGGCTTAGTGACGAACAACGACTGACATTCGAAAGCTATGCACCGACTGGCGACGTACGTAACCTGCGTGCGACGCTTGCGGATATCGGAAGCGATGAACTGCACTTTAACGTATCGGCGGAACTTGATCGGGTTGGCTTTCAGAGTTCGCCGGGGCGCCCGGGCATCCGCGGTTTTTCAGGCCTTGTTCGTGCGAATCGCGCTGGCGGAATGCTCGAAATCAGCTCGCGAAATTTCGAAATCGATGCACCGGAATACGTTCCACGGATTATTGAAATTGAGTCGGCAGATGGCGCGGTAATCTGGCGGAATAGCGCGAATCAGACGACCGTGCTGTCGGATAGCATCGCCATACAAAACGAATTTTTTGACAGTCAAAGCAATGTGCACGTCGTGTTGCACAAGGATGGCAGCTCACCTGTCATCGATATGGCCAGTACCTGGAGCATCTCGGACCTTGCGGCGGCGCGGCGCTATATTCCGACGAAAGGCCTGACGCCGAAACTTTACGACTGGTTCCAGATGGCATTGGTGAGTGGTTCGATTTCACGCGGCACGACGACACTCGACGGTCCCATCGACAAGTTTCCGTTCGATAACGATGAGGGGCGCCTGTTGATCGAAGCCTCGGTTCGCGACATGGAATTCAAATATCACGAGGCCTGGCCCGCCGCGGAGCAGGCTGACGTCGAGGTTGTGGTCGATAACGCCAGGCTCTACAGCCTTAAAAACCGCTCAATTAGTTCTGGCAACCTGGTCGTCGATGCGGACGTAGAAATTCCGGACCTGCGTAACCCGGTTTTACTAATCGATTCATTTTCCACCGGCACACTTGAAACGCTTCGGAATTTCTCGAAGCAGAGCCCGATCGCAGATGTGTTTGGGGGTCAACTCGACCGTATCAGGATTTCCGGGGAGTCATCTTTCTCCTTACAACTGAACGTGCCGCTGAAGAAAGAGCGACTTCACGAGTTTGAGTTCCTGACGAAAGTGCGTAGCAACAATGGCACGCTCTCTATCGAAGGATTCAACCCGCCAATCACGGATTTAATTGGTGAGGTCACCATCGGTCGCGAACAGATTTCGAGCGAAGGGCTGGGTGGACGGTTTCTTGGCGAGGAGATCAGCATTAGCTTGAGTCGCTCGGAGGACCCGGCGTTCTCGATTGTCGCAGCGACAGACGGCGTCATCACGTCGGATGGCATCATCAATGGACTCGGGGTGCCGCTCGAAGGCCTGGTCTCTGGCAGCGCCCATTACCAGGCAGAAATTCTGTTCCCGGATGGCAAAGCATCGCAGCCATCGCCGCTGACAATTCGTATCGACACTGAACTGCAGGGACTTGCCTTCGAGCTGCCCGAGCCGGTTGCCAAAGCCGCCGAGTCGATCATGCCGTTTAGTGGCGAGCTTCGGTTTATGCCGGGTGGCGAAGTCATCGAGTCGTCGGGCGTCGCCGATGAGCGCATCGCGTGGCAGGTCGCGTTCAACAAGCCCGAGGGTGAATGGGATTTTGATCGCGGCGTCGTGACACTGGGTGGCGAGGTGACTGAAACTGAAGACTCCGAAGAAACACGCGGACTGCATGTTCGCGGTCAGACGGATGTCGTACGATTTCAGGACTGGCTGGATCTGTCCCGAAGTGGTGCTAAAAACGTTGGCGCTGCCGACCGGATTCGATCGATCGACGTACAAATCGATCACCTCTACCTGATCGGCCAGCATTTGCAAAACCATCGTGTCCAGGTTGATCGAAGCGCGCTGGACTGGCTGGTGCAATTCGAAGGCGATGATATTTCCGGTTCGGTTTTTGTTCCGTATGAATTCAGCGGTGACCGCGCCATGGTGCTGGAGATGGAAAAGCTGCGATTGCCCGGCGATGAAACCAGCACGGACTCGGTCGGTGCATTGGACCCGCGAAAATTGCCACCCATTCAACTTAGCGCCAACGAATTTGCGTTTGGCGATCGCCATTTGGGCAAGGTCGTGGCGAATCTGGAAAAGACGCCTTACGGACTGAATGCCGTCAGCATTACAAGCAAGGATTCGAGCTCCGAAATTACCGGAACCGGACGCTGGGAAGCTGACGAGAGCGATCCACTGGGCAGCCACAGCTATGTCTCTGCGGTTTTGACAAGCAGCAACGTCAAACAAACCATGGAGCGAATGAATTACCAGCTCGGCATCGTCAGTGATGAGCTGAGAATGGTCTTTGACGTGGACTGGTCAGGCAGCCCACGCGCTGAATTTTTTGATGTGCTGGACGGCGAAGTTCAGGTGCGCGTTGTCGATGGCCAATTGGAGGAAGTGAAGCCAGGCGCCGGGCGAGTTTTCGGGCTGATGAGTATCACCGCATTGCCGCGCCGATTGTCGTTCGATTTCAGCGACGTATTCAACAAGGGATTTGGTTTCGATTCGATTGCCGGTACCTTCAAGATTGACAAGGGTAGAACCACGACCTGCGACCTGCGCCTCGAAGGGCCAGCGGCGGACATTGGTATCGTCGGGGTCGCCGATCTGGCAACCAGAACTTACGATCAGACTGCCGTTGTGTCAGCCAACGTCGGCAATTCATTGCCGATTGTCGGTGCTGTCGTCGCAGGGCCACAGGTTGCGGCGGCGTTGCTGATATTTTCACAAATTTTCAAAAAGCCGTTGCAGGAAGTGGGTCAGATCTACTATGGCATCACGGGGTCATGGGAAGAGCCCGACGTCGAGTCTGCTGATTCGGATGCCTTTGTTGCCAGCGGTGAGCTTGCAGGCTGCCTGCCGGAAGGACAATGAGCAAGCTTATGCGCGCAGCAGCAATACAAATGAACAGCGGGATGGTCGTCGACAAGAATCTGCAGCTTGCCGATCAATTGTTGGCAGACGCGGCCGCTGACGGCTGTGTGCTGGCCGTTCTACCCGAAAATTTCGCGCTGATGGGTAAGCGGGGCCGAGACAAGGTAAACGTCGCAGAGCAGCCCGGTGAGGGCCCGATACAGGACTTCTTGTCCGGGGCTGCAAGTCGTCATGGTCTGTGGATTGTGGCCGGCAGTGTGCCGTTCGTGTCACCGGCAATTGCAGAGGGTCGTGTTTTCGGAGCCTGCCCGGTTTACGACGCGAAGGGCAAGGCCCAGGCGATTTATCGAAAAATCCACCTGTTCGATGTCGACCTTAGCGATAATCAGGAATCTTATCGCGAGTCGCACTCAATGTTCCCGGGTGACGAGGTCGTTAGCGTCGACACTCCCTGCGGCCGAATCGGGCTGACGATTTGCTACGACTTACGCTTTCCCGAATTGTTTCGCCAACTGGTTGACGCGGGCGCGACCGTATTCACGGTTCCCGCTGCATTCACGGTGACGACCGGCAAGGCACACTGGCACACACTATTGCGCGCACGTGCGATCGAAAATCTGGCGTATGTGATCGCACCCGGGCAAACTGGAGACCATCCAGACGGTCGCTCCACTTACGGCCACTCACTCATCGTTGATCCCTGGGGTCAGATTCTTGCCGAAGCGAGCGCGGGCAATTGCCATATCGCTGCGGACATCGACCCGGCCCGGATAAACAAATTGCGCCGCGAGTTTCCGGTGCTCGCGAACCGACGACTATGAACGAAAATTCTATTGATACTCTGATGTCACGCATGCTCGAACCTGCAGGCCTCGACGAACGGCATCTCAATGCGACTTTGGGCAGCATGATGAAAGGCGGCGTGGACTACGCCGATCTCTATTTCCAGGTGAGTCGCCAGGAAAGCTGGACGTTGGAAGACGGCATTATTCGGGAAGGCAGTTTCAGCCTCGACCAGGGTGTTGGTGTTCGCGCGACCAGCGGCGAAAAGACAGGCTTCGCGTATTCCGACGAACTCATTATGCCGGCGCTCGAACAGGCAGCGGGCGCAGCAAGGGCCATTGCGCGTCAGGGGCAGGACCTGAAGGTACAGGCCTGGAAGCGTCGCGATGTGGTGGCGCTGTATCCCAGTGACGATCCGACCACGAGCATCGATGATCAGCAGAAAACAAGCATGCTCAGCGAAATCGATGCCGCAACGCGTGCCATGGACAAGCGTGTCGAGCAGGTGATTATTAGTCTTGCCAGCAGTCAGGACCTGATTCTGGTGGCCGCGTCGGACGGCACAATGGCGGCAGACATACGGCCGTTGATACGCCTGAACGTCAGCGTCATTCTTGAGCAGGATGGACGGCGTGAGCAGGGCTATGCGGGCGGTGGCGCGCGTGCCGGCTTGAATTATTTTCTCGACGGCGACAGCCCGATGGAGTTCGCCCAGGAAGCGGTGCGGCAGGCAATTGTGCAGCTGGAGGCGATCGCAGCGCCTGCCGGAACAATGCCGATTGTGCTCGGACCCGGCTGGCCGGGCATCCTGTTGCATGAAGCGGTCGGGCACGGCCTGGAAGGCGATTTCAATCGCAAAGGCACGTCCGCGTTCAGTGGCAAAGTGGGGCAAAAAGTTGCGTCGTCGCTCTGCACGATTGTTGACGACGGCACGCTCGCCAATCGGCGTGGCTCGCTGGCGGTCGATGATGAAGGCACGCCGGGCCAGAATACAGTGCTGCTTGAAAACGGCATCCTGAAAGGCTATATGCAGGACAAACTCAACGCGCGCCTGATGGGCGTTGCGGCGACCGGCAATGGTCGTCGGGAATCTTTCGCACACGTACCGATGCCACGCATGACCAATACCTACATGCTTGCGGGTCCACACGATCCGGAAGAAATCATTGCCTCGGTCGACAAGGGCATTTACGCACCAAATTTCGGTGGCGGGCAGGTGGATATCACGTCCGGAAAATTTGTATTTTCAGCCAGTGAGGCCTACCTGATTGAAAAGGGCAAGATCACCGCGCCGGTCAAGGGTGCGATGTTGATTGGTGACGGTCCGGAAGCACTTAACAGGATTTCGATGGTTGGTAATGATCTGCAACTCGACTCCGGCGTTGGCACCTGCGGCAAAGAAGGTCAATCGGTTCCGGTTGGTGTTGGGCAGCCAACATTGAAGATTGATGAGATCACTGTCGGTGGCACCGGCTAGGCAAAAGGCTTTTACATAAGCCCAAAACCACGCGATTCACAGCGCACAATGTGAGACAGCTCACTTCATTCGACATAGTGCTGCGCTACCTTCTGTTTATCTCAAGGAGGCAGATACGCATGGCATTCGAAAATACAATAACTGAGCAGGACATGGACGCTAAGTCGCAGCAATTCGTGCAGGGGCTGCGCGCAGACCATGGCGATATGGAGCCAGATCTTTCGGTTGACGGCCTTTCAGAGTCAATACTTTCCCGCATTATGGGGCTGTTTGGCGGCACCAAGGGCTAAGAAAAACGCACGACCCTCTTTACAAGTGCTCCCCGCTATGGAGAATGAATTGGCCTCGGGGAAACGTATTGCGTTGTTATGTGGGTTTCAAAGCCAATCTACGAATGTCTGCCCTACTTTTACCTGCTGGTAGGAGCGCTCAGTCTGGGCGCCTCAATGTATGTCAATCACTGGCACTGGCCAACGATCTGCTTTGCCGTGGGTCTTATTTGCCTGGTGGCCGGGATGGTGGTGTTTCTGAAGCGGCGCGATTACCGCGTTAACGATCGACGCACGGGCCAGCGCCAGGACTACTAAGTCTCGATGAGATCCTGAGACTGGTTTCAAGCCTGGGTTCCGTTGGCCGCCGAATCTGCTGCATCGGCCGAATTCCCCGAATCCCCATCATCTTCAGCCTTGTGCAAGTTCTGAATCGATGCCTCGCGCAGGTCGGTATAAATAAGTTCGTGTACGCCGAGTGAAACTTTGTCACCGTCGCGAAGACGATACTTTTTTACCTGTTTCTCGCCCAGAAAGACTCCATTGGTGCTGTTCAGGTCTTCGATCACGCAACCCGACTCGTCGCTGACGAGCTGTGCGTGGTGGCGGCTGACAAACTTGCTCTGAATGTATATCTCGTTATCCGGTGAGCGTCCGACAATGACTCGGCCCAGCGGGAATGTCAGCTCAGCGACCGTCTCATCGTCAGTGCGAACCTCGATGCGTGTGACATGATTCTCCGCTTTCGGGTTGCGGTCCATTTCCAGTTGTCGCAACTGGTCGTACACACCAGTATTGCTTTCGTGTTCTTTCCAGTTCAGTTCTTCCGCTGCAGAAAGGATATCGATACCTTCGACAAGCATTTTTTCGTCCGCAAATGCACACAGCAATGCGGTGTCGCAGAGTGTATTGATCAAACGCGGCACGCCACCTGAAAAACGGTACACAACATCGAAACTGTCGTCAGCGAAAAGGTCCGCATTAGTTCGCCCAGCGACGGCAAGGCGTCGCTCGATGTAGTCACGCATTTCGCGGCGGTCAAGCGGGCCAATATGAAAGCGCAGGCGAACTCGCTGCACCAGTTGTTTGAGGCTTGCTGACTCCAGTGTGTCCTTGAGTTCCGGCTGACCAGCCAGAATGATTCGCAGCACTTTTTCCTTATGGGTTTCGATGCCGGAAATCATGCGCACTTCTTCGAGAACTTTCTTCGACAAGTTCTGCGCCTCATCGATAATCAATACGACTTTCTTGCCGTTCGAGTATTGCTCGATCAGAAACATGTTGAGCATGTCGAGCAATTCGACTTTGCGTTTGTTAAACGGCTTGAAGCCAAATTCCGTTAGTACCGCCTGCAGGAACTCGGTTGGCGTCAATTGTGTTTGTGAGACCACGGCGGAGACCACATCGTCTTCGAGCTCGCTGAGGAAAGATTGTAACAGCGTGGTTTTCCCCGAGCCGATTTCACCGGTAATGACGACGAAACCGTCCGCAAGCCAAATGGTGGACTCCATATAAGCCTTGGCGCGCGCGTGCTGCTTGCTCCAATACAGGAAGTCCGGATCTGGCGTCAGCCGAAAGGGCTGTTCAGTTAAGTTGAAGTGTTTGAGATACGACATTGCAGGCACTGAGTTTACCTGCTTTTTCAATGCTCCGGCTATGCCACGTTCTCAGGGCCTGAGGTCGACTGTGTCACATTTTTGTCAATTTTCTCGACAAGCGCGTCGCATTCAGCCGCGTTGTCGGCAAGTACTGTGATGTGGCCGAGCTTGCGTCCCGGCCGCGCCAGCTTGCCATAATCGTGCAATTTTCCATGGTTTGCACCGCGCAGCGAGTCGGGGATTTCGCCGATCAGGTTCACCATGCCGGCGTGACCGAGGCTGGCGGTCGATCCCAGCGGCATGTCCAGAATTGCGCGCAGGTGGTTTTCAAACTGACTGGTCGCCGAGCCTTCGATCGTCCAGTGGCCGGAGTTGTGCACGCGCGGCGCAAATTCATTGGCCAGCACGCGATCACCGACGACAAATAATTCCAGTGCCAGCACGCCGACGTAGTTGAGTTCGCCGAGCAGGCGATGCACATAGTCCGACGCCGTTGCAGATAACGACGGTGCATCCAGCGGCGATCGGGAGGTGCGGAGAATACCGTCAATATGAACATTTCGGCTGATCGGGTAGATGGCAATTTCGCCGCGAATGCTGCGTACGCCGATACAGGAAACCTCGTAGTCAAAGGCAATCCACTGCTCGGCGACTAAAGGCCGGTCGCCCAGGGCGTCCCATGCGGCGTCGAGATCATCCGCATGCCTGAGAACAAACTGCCCCTTGCCGTCATAACCCAGCCGCCGGGTCTTGATCACCACGGGCAGACCCAGTTTTTCAACGGCTGTATCCAGGTCGATACGTGAATTGACGGCAAGGTAAGGTGCGAGCGGAATGTCCAGCGAATCGAACAGTTGTTTCTCGTGCAGCCGGTCCTGCGAAAACCACAGTGCTGATGCGGGCGGATAAACTGGCGCGAGGCCATCAATGTGCTGCAGCGCGTCAACCGGTACGTTTTCAAACTCGTAGCTAATAACGTCGCAGGTTTCTGCGAGTGCTATCAGGGCGACAGGGTCGTCAAAAGCACTCTGGATTACCTTGCCGCAAACCGCGGCGGGCGGCTTCGATGAGGGATCAACATAGCGCATCTCGATGCCCAGCTTGCGGGCGGCAAAGCCAAGCATCTGACCCAATTGTCCGGCCCCGATAATACCGACGCGCATCGTTTTATCTTGCAGGGTCGCTGTCGGCCAGAACCCTGTCAGTCTGGTTCTTACGATAGGCGTCGAGTGCCTTGGCGACCGCTTTGTCAGAGTTGGCGAGGATGGATGCGGCGAGCAGCGCCGCGTTGACGGCGCCGGCACGACCAATTGCCATGCAGCCGACCGGGACTCCAGCAGGCATTTGTGCAATTGACAACAATGAATCCATGCCGCGAAGCGCCCTGGACCGCACTGGAACGCCGAGGACCGGCAGCCGCGTTTTGGATGCCGCCATTCCGGGCAGGTGTGCCGCACCGCCGGCGCCAGCAATAATGACCTTCAAGCCGCGTTCGACGGCACTGCCTGCATAATCGAACAGCAGGTCCGGTGTGCGATGCGCAGACACAACTTTAACTTCGAAGCTCACGCCGAGACTTTCGAGCGTGTCAGAAGCGTGTTGCATCGTCTCCCAGTCGGAGCGCGAGCCCATGATAATGCCGACATCAATATTCATCGGCAAAGTCTACCACTTCAAATGCTTTAGCGGCGGAGCTTTGCCAGTTCCGATAACAGAGGTTCGGGATCGATATGGCGCATCAGTTTGCCGATGTATTGCTTCTGGCGCCGCAGTGCGCCGTGCGCTTTAATGCCGCGCGCTTCGATGATCGCTTCGAGAAGACTGTCCTCCAGTGGCAAGCCCTCGAGTTCGCTTTGCTTGAGCGTAATCAGTTCCTCACCGAGCTTTTGCAGTGCCAGGTACTCGCGTTTTTTCGCGCTTTTGCTGGGCTTTAATTCTGTCACTGGTTACAGTACTCCACGCGGTCACTCAAACGATCAGCGGCGCGAGTCTAACACGCACAAGGATTGTTCCAACAATGGCGGATATTGCAAAACGTGAAACGCTTGGCAGAGCTGAGCTCGAGGGCCTTGTCGGGCTGGCGCTCGACGAGGCGAAACGTCTTGGTGTTGACCAGGCGGAAGTCGCGGCAAGCCAGGATATCGGGCTGTCCGCTACTGCTCGTTTGGGCGACATCGAGAACCTGGAATTTACCAACGACCGTGGCATTGGAATCACGGTCTATAAGGATTCCTGCAAAGGCAACGCGAGTACCTCGGATATTACGCCAGCGGCAATTCGCGAAGCCGTCGCGAAGGCCTGTTCATTCGCGACGTTGACCGCGAAAGATACTTACTCGGGTCTGGCCGATGCCGACCGCATGGCGACCACACTCTTTGATCTCGACCTGGATCACCCCTGGGAACTTGACGTGAATGATGCGATTGCCCTGGCGATCGAAACCGAGCAGGCGGCGATGTCACACGACAAGCGCATCAGCAATTCCGAAGGCGGTTCTGTTTCCACGAATCGTGGATCCCGTGCGTACGGCAACACGCACGGCTTTATTGGCAGCCATACCCGGACCAGCCACAGCATGACGTGTGTGGTGCTCGCAGAAGCCAATGGTGCGATGGAGCGCGATTATCATTACACGTCGTCCCGCGTGCCCACGCAGCTCGAAGACGCGGTTTCGGTGGGCGTTCGAGCTGCCGAAAAAACAGTCGCGCGACTGAATGCCCGAAAAATCAAGACAACGACAGCACCGGTACTGTTCATTCCCGAGTTGGCGCGAAGCTTTATTGGCCACGCTATTGGTGCAATATCCGGTGGCGCCCAGTATCGGCGTTCATCGTTCCTGCTTGATGCCGCTGGTCAACAAGTGTTTCCCGATTTTATCGACGTTCAGGAGCGTCCACATATCCCGCAGGGAATGGCCAGTCGGGCTTTTGACGGCGAAGGTGTTGCCACTTACGATCGGGATATTTTCAAAGATGGCATCTTGCAGGGCTATTTGCTCAGCAGCTACTCAGCCCGACGGCTCGGCCTCGAATCGACGGCCAATGCAGGCGGCGCGCAGAACCTGATCGTACCGGGTCGGGAAACTGACCTTGCCGGCCTGATCAGAGAAATGGGAACCGGTTTCCTCGTTGAGGAATTGATCGGGCAGGGCGTGAACGCAGTCACCGGCGACTACTCACGTGGTGCGGTCGGTCACTGGGTTGAGAACGGTGAAATCCAGTACGCCGTGCATGAGGTCACTATCGCCGGAAACCTGAAAGAACTGTACCCGCGTATTGCAGCGATCGGCAACGATCAGGATTTACGCAGCAGCATGCTTGTCGGGTCCTTGCTCGTTGAAGAAATGACGATCGCCGGCGCCTGAACGCCGCGCGCCTAATTGTCAGTTTCGTCCAGCAACTCCGACAGCGTTTTCTTCCCGACCGAGTCCGCGACTGCATCGTCGAGGCGCTTGCCTATTGATTCAATCGGGCTGTCCCATCGCGGACTGCGATGCGACCCGGTTTCACCTTCCTGTCGAACGACATCCAGGATTTCGTCGAGCGTGATGCGCGCCATCTCGCGTGCCGGCAGTAACTCTTCGCGTTCGTTACTCGTAATAATTCCGGCGGCTTCGAGTCCGGCCGTGATTGGTGCAAGTGTGATTGACGGAATTCTGAGCGCGCGACTGAGGCCTTCGAGATTGATGCCCAGTACCGGTGTGCGAAATTCCTTGCCGACCAGGAACATGATGTTCAATGCGATTCGTTCACGCATCGCATTTGACAGGCGTGGTTCGCGGCGACCGATTCGCAGGTACGCCGGGTTCTGAAAATAGAAGGCGATCTGCGCACCGATCAAAAGAATCAGCCAGTTGAGGTACAGCCAGATCAGCGTTGTAATCGCAATGGCGAAGCTCGCGTAGACGGCTTGTGTGCGAGCCGAGTTGGCCAGGAATGCCGCGACGACGATACTGAGCGTTGCCCACATGATGCCACCGGCGAGTCCACCCACCAGCGCAGAGCGCAGATTGACTTTGGTATTCGGCATGTACCAGTACAGAAATGTGAACATGCCGGTGATGAGAATATAGGGCGTTAAATTGCTGGTCGCTGCGAATAGCGGACCGAGCACGGCACCCTCGGTAAACCACAGGACGACGCCTTCGTTGCCGATCGCAGCGATTGCGCCGAGTGCGAGAGCAATGACCAGCGGACCGATTAAAAGTACCAGCATGTATTCCGTCATACGCTTCGCAAAGTTGCGTGGTTTCGAGACATACCAGACGTAGTTAAACGCCTCTTCAATTTTCTGCACCATGGTGATGGCGGTGTAGATAAAAAATGTGAGGCCGATACCACCGAGAACGCTGCCGTTAACGCTGTGCACCAGCTGCATCACTTGATCTGTGATCTCGATGCCTTTTGTGCCGAGTGGCTCGAGGATCGTGTACAGTTTTTCTTCAAGCCGCTTGTGGACGCCGAGCCCCTTCAGGACGGAGAAGCTGAATGCAATAAGCGGCACGATGGAAAGCAGTGTCGTGTACACCAGGCTCATCGCGCGCAGTGTCAATTGACCCGAAACGATATCGCGCAATACCGCATAGGCGTTACGCAACACACTCATGACGACCCGGCCGGGCAAACCGTATTTGCGCAGCAGATCGCTCCAGATGACCAGGTCGATCCATCTTTTCGCGAACGCAATCATCCGCTCAGTGGGTCATCCGGGTCAGCGCTTCGCGATACTTTGCAGCGGTGTGTTCGAGAATTTCAGTTGGCAATTCGGGCCCGGGTGCGGTCTTGTCCCAGTCCAGAGTGTCGAGGTAATCACGAATAAACTGTTTATCGAAACTGGGTGGACTACTGCCGACCTGGTACTGATCCACCGGCCAAAAGCGGGATGAATCCGGTGTCAAAACTTCATCAATCAGGTGCAGGCGACCTTCGTCGTCGAGGCCGAATTCAAATTTTGTATCGGCGATGATGACGCCACGTGCCAGCGCATGTTCCGACGCACGTTCGTAAATTTGAATCGTAACATCACGCACGCGTGCCGCGAGCTTTTCGCCGACCAGTTCAACGACCTGTTCGTAACTGATATTTTCGTCATGGTCGCCGGCTTCGGCTTTACTTGCCGGTGTGAACATGGGATGCGGAAGTTTCTCGGCTTGTTGCATTCCCTTCGGCATTTCGATGCCGCAGACCTTGCCAGTGTCGACGTAATCACGCCAGCCTGAGCCGATTAAATAGCCGCGTACTACCGCTTCGATTGGCAGTGGTTTCAGACGCTTCACGACCAGTGACTGGTCGCGAAGCCGGGCGCACAACGCCTTATCTTTGACAACATCATCGATGCTCAACTCAGTGAGCTGGTTGTCGATAATGTCGTGCATCATACGAAACCAGAAAAGTGAAATTTGCGTCAGGACTGTCCCCTTGCCGGGAATAGGATCGGGCAGAACAACGTCGTAGGCGGATAATCGGTCGGTTGTGACAATCAACAGGTGATTGTTGTCGACACTGTAGATGTCGCGAACTTTTCCTCGCCCGATCAGTGCGAGGTCGGGAATTGAGGTTTCAAACAATACGTCGCCATTGCTCATCTCCGGAATGATCGCCGTTCCGGCCGGGGCTGGCAAGCGCGGGCAATGGGAAAGCTGGCTGACTCCGGTTAGGATTGCTTCCTTCGAATCGTGAAAGGGCGGGCTCTGGCTTGTATTGGGGCAAGATCATTGGCACCTTGATTGGATTGGCTGTTCGCAATCCATGGGCCGCCGTGGCCGGCTTTATTTTGGGTCACCAATTCGATCGCGGTTTTCAGGCGCGATTTCGTGTGTTCGAAAAGCAGGGCAATGAAATGCCTCGCGTGTCTGAAGACTTCGTCAAGGCCTTGTTCCAGACCATGGGCCATCTCGCCAAAGTTGACGGCCGCGTCAGTGAAGACGAGATTCGCTCGGCGCGCATGGTCATGCACCGCCTAAGCCTGAACCCCGCCAGGGTGCGGCGTGCGATTGCCTGGTTTGACGAAGGCAAGGCACCCGGATTTCAACTGCAGAAAAAAATGCGTGAGCTGCGCCGAGTGAATGCACGCGGACCATCAGAGCGCCTGACTTTCGTACGGCTGTTGCTGGAGGTCGTATTGGCGAAAGACAGCCTCAAGAATGACGAACGCGCGCTGATCTGGAAGATCTGTACGGAACTCGAGATTGGTCGGGTCGAACTCGCACAACTTGAAGCCATGATTCGGGCGCAAAAAGGTTTCAAACGCTCTGCTGCGGGTAATGTGGACGCGACGCGCGTAAAAAAAGCCTATGCAGCGCTCGGTGTGTCGCCGAATGCGAGTAACGATGAAGTCAAAACGGCGTATCGGCGCCTGATGAACCGGAATCACCCGGATAAAATATCGGGCAGCAATCCGGGTGCTGACGTGATGGCCGAGGCACAGCGCCGCACGCGGGAGGTTCGATCGGCCTATGAAATGTTGAAGGCTCGCCGTTCGATTCGTTGATGTGTACAGTGCAGAAAAAAACCGGGGAAACGAAGTGGAACCATTAATCGCACCGTCCATTCTGTCTGCTGATTTCGCCCGCCTGGGCGACGACGTCGAAGCTGTGCTTGATGCCGGTGCTGACATCGTGCATTTCGATGTGATGGACAATCACTTCGTGCCGAACCTGACTATCGGCCCGATGATCTGCGAGGCACTGCGCAACTACGGCATCACGGCGCCCATCGATGTACACCTGATGGTCGAACCGGTAGACCGCATCATCCCGGACTTCGCGAAAGCCGGCGCGAGCTACATCACGTTTCACCCGGAAGCGAGTCGCCACGTAGACCGTTCACTGGGCCTGATCCGTGAGCAGGGCTGTAAGGCAGGGTTGGTGTTCAATCCCGCCACACCGCTCGACTGGCTAACCCACGTCATCGATAAAGTCGACATGATCCTGCTGATGTCCGTCAACCCTGGTTTCGGCGGCCAGAAATTCATCCCATCCGCCCTCACCAAACTCCGCCAGGCCCGCCAGATCATCGACGCCTGCGGCCACGACATCCGCCTGGAAATCGACGGCGGCGTAAAGGTAGACAATATCGGAGAAATCGCGGCAGCGGGAGCAGACACCTTCGTAGCCGGCTCAGCAATATTCGGCAGCAAAAGCTACGTCGAAACGATCACAAAAATGCGCTCCGAAATCGAAAAAAATCTCCCGTAGGAGCGGCCAATGGCCGCGAACCTCCGGTGTTGAATTTCGCCGTAGCGCATCGGTGGGGCACCTTTTTGGCAGCCTGTCGGCTGCCGCTTCGCTTCGCGGCCATTGGCCGCTCCTACGGGAGGTTTCGATTCGGCCTTGCGCCGTATACGACAATGGTTTTGCCGCTGGCAGATACAAGCCCTTGCTCTTCAAGTACCTTTAATACCCGTCCAGCCATCTCCCGCGAACACCCAACCAACCGACTGAGCTCCTGCCGAGAAACCTTAATCTGCATCCCGTCCGGATGCGTCATAGCATCAGGCTCATTACACAAATCCATAATGGCATGCGCCACCCGACCGGTAACATCAACGAAAGCAAGATCCCCAAGCTTGCGATTGGTACGATCAAGACGAGTCGCTAACTGTGTGGCGAGTTCGAAAACAAGCCCCGGACTTTCGCTGGCGATCTGCCGGAAGCGAGGATAGGTCATCTCGGCAATTTCACACTCGGTACGCGTTCGTACCCAGGCGCTACGCGTGGGTTGTTCGTAGAACAGGCCCATTTCGCCAAAGAACTGACCCTTGTTGAGGTACGCCAGTACCATTTCATTACCGTCTTCATCCTCGATCATGACCTCGACGGATCCGTCGACAATGTAGTAAAGGACATCCGGCAAATCGCCCGCATGAATCATGACAGTCTTCGAAGGAACAGTCCGTACGCGGCAATAACTCAAAAATCGATTTATCGCCGGTACATCGCTCAGGTTTTTTGCTGTTGTCTGCATTACTTAATCCTCTCCCCAATTGCGCACCACTTTTAATACAGATCGCCCGTGAGGGCAAGCTAAGTCCGTGTTTCTAAAACCAATACGCCGTTTTCGTCATGATTTTGGCGGTTGCGCGCATCAGCTGAACAATCGGGCGCGGCAGGCGGGCTGCACCCGCTTCAATCGCATTTTCGCCATGCTTGGCCTCTTCATTTCGCATCTGTTCGACAATGGCGCGACTTTTCGCATCAGCTTTGGGCAATTGCTCGAGATGAGCTTCGAGATGCGCACACACTTGCTTTTCGGTTTCTGCGATGAACCCGAGGCTCCATTTGTCGCCGACGACGCCACTGGCGGCACCGATTGCATAGGCACCTGCGTACCAAAGCGGGCTCAATCGGCTCGGCGCCGAACCCAGTTCCTGAATCCGTTGCTCGCACCAGGACAGGTGGTCGAACTCCTCGTTCGCGGCCTGTTTCATTTGCGCTTGCAGCGTCTTATCGCGAGCCACGGCCGCATGGCCCTGGTAGAGCGCCTGTGCCGCCACCTCACCGGCGTGATTGACACGCATGAGGCCGGCAGCATGCGCACGTTGTTTGCTGTCGAGATCAGTACCGTCGATGTCGGCGGCCGGGTTGTGGCGTATCGTCCTGCCTGCGGGAGCTGCCACTGTACGCAATGCATTGTTTGCGCTGACGAGCAATTTGTCGATTGGACTCAGTTGGCGTTCAAGCATGGGCCTAAGTATAGCGCTCCGTTGTCGCCTGACGGTATACTCCGCGGCCGATTTTCACCGGACCCGGGTCCGGGACGAGGAGTTTAGGAATGAAATTGCGTCTAATACTGTTGTCAGCCCTGTTGCTGGCGCCACTGGCATGGCCCGCCCAGGAGACAGCAGAGGCACATCCGTGGGCCGCCAAGGCCTCGCTCGGCTTTCTGGCGACTTCGGGCAATACCGAAAATTCAACGCTGAATACGGCGCTTGAGGCAAGTTACACCACGGGCGCATGGGTTCATTCAGCCAGGGCGTTCGCTCTGAATGCCTCTGAAAACAAACTGACGACGGCCGAGGCCTATGAGCTCGGCTGGAAAAGTGAGCGCAAGTTGACGGATCACGACTTCCTGTTCGGTCGCGTACAATGGCGCAAGGATCTATTTGGCGGCTATGCAACGCAATTTTCGCAGACCCTCGGTTACGGGCGCCGTCTGATCGACGGCGATGCACACAGGCTGAACGCTGAAGTGGGTGTCGGTGCGCGTCAATCCGAGCTGCAGGACACAAGGACGGAAAACGAGACCATTTTGACCGGCGGCCTGTATTACAAATGGCAATTCAGCGAAACGGCCCATTTTCGTCAGGATCTGTCGGTTGAGTCGGGTGGCGAGAACCGCTATTCAGAGTCGGTTAGTGCCATTTCGGCGAAGTTGCTCGGCGACCTGGCCCTGGTGGCGTCGTATACGATCAAGCACAACTCGGACGTTCCGCCGCTGACCGAAAAATCCGACCGTTACACGGCTTTGTCGCTGGAGTATTCTTTCTGATCCGGTCAGGCGCAATTTTGCCCGTGTAACTGATTAATATTTATATAGAAAAATAAAGCGTTCGATTGTTTGCAATGGGGCTGGGCGTCAAGTAGAATTTCGCGCCTTTCGCCAATCCAGCGAAGCATTTGTGCGCCCGGATGGTAAGCGGGGTAAAGGTTTTAGCAAACCAGCCCCGGATAACAAGACTTTTCCCAACGGAAACCAGAATTATGAACACGTTTTCTGCAAAGCCAGCAGAGGTTAGCCGCGATTGGTTCGTGGTTGATGCAACAGGCAAGACCCTGGGTCGCCTGTCGACCGAAATTGCGCGCCGTTTGCGTGGCAAGCACAAGCCTGAATATACACCGCATGTGGATACCGGCGATTACATCGTCGTAGTCAATGCGGACAAGGTGCGTGTGACCGGTAACAAGATGAAAGACAAAATCTACTACCACCACACGGGCTTTATCGGCAACTTGAAATCCATCTCACTGGAAAAGCTCCTCGACAAGGCGCCTGAGCGTGTCATCGAGAAGGCAGTGAAAGGCATGCTGCCGCGCGGCCCGCTCGGACGCCAGATGTACAGCAAGTTAAAAGTCTTTGCCGGCCCCGAGCACAGTCACACGGCACAACAGCCAATTCCTTTGGAAATTAACGCCTGAGGTCCTGGCCTTTCGCATTGAGACAAAATTATGAGTGAATCTATTTTCTACGGAACCGGACGTCGCAAGACATCAACAGCCCGCGTATTTTTGAAATCTGGCGGAGCCGGTAACATCACGGTTAACGATCGTCCGCTCGACGTTTTCTTTGGTCGCAAGACGGCGCAGATGATTGTTCGCCAACCGCTTGAACTGACGCAGCTCAGTGACAGCTTCAGCGTTGATGTGACGGTGAAAGGTGGCGGCACGACAGGCCAGGCAGGCGCGATTCGCCACGGCCTTACACGTGCGCTGATGAAGTACGACGAGTCATTGCGTCCGCCGCTGCGTAAAGCCGGTTTCGTCACTCGTGACGCACGTGAAGTTGAACGGAAGAAGGTCGGCCTGCGCAAAGCCCGTCGCGCTACCCAGTTCTCGAAGCGCTAAGCGCGACACCACGATCCTTTTTGGGGGATCGTCTAGTGGTAGGACTGCGGACTCTGACTCCGCCAACGGGGGTTCGAATCCCTCTCCCCCAGCCAAAACAAAGCCCCGCCGACGCGGGGCTTTTTTTTGGCTGGGGGAGAGGGATGACGCACGCAGTGCGCCCGCAGGGTGAGGAGCGAAGCGACGAATCAATCCCGGGGTCGGCGCGAAGCGCCAATCCCGAAGCCGCTTGCTCGTGCGCAGCACGAGAATCCCTTTCCCGAGTCTCAACCCTCCACTCAAACCCCTTTCATCGCCTCGCGAAAACTATCTCGATACCCCCGACTCAGCGGCAACACCACGCCTGTTGTCAGTCGAACTTTCTGCGCACCATCTACCGAACGAACCTCCGCAACTTTGTCCAGATTCACCACATAGCTGCGGTGATTGCGAGCAAAAGGCCCATCGGCCAGTCCCTTCTCAATGTTTCCGATGCTGTCGCGAATCAGGTATTCCTTGCCGCCAGAATGCACTGCGACATAATTTCGTGATGCTTCGAGGTATTCGATTTGCTCGTAACGCAACACGGCTTCGCCTGCTCCGGTTTGGACGAGAAGCCGGTTCGCCCTATTTTGCGGTCGAGGTTCCACGATCCGTGTACTGCGGAAATATTGATAGCCGAAGACAATGGCGACGATGCCCAGATAAATCTTGATGTCTTTCTGATATTCAATCAGCAGATTGCTGGCAAATCCGTCCTTCCAGAAGTAAATGGCGTCGACGAAAAAATACACGGCGGAACGAAACATGATCATCAGCGTCATGTGAAAAAACGCGAACAGCGCGCTGCCCGCGATATGGCCGATGAGCGCAGACAGCCACTTGTCGCGCCTTATCGGGAATAGTCGCAACCAGTGGACGACAAATAGCACCAGGATCAGCACGGCGACAGCGCTGGTGACCTGGTCGTTGATCAGTCGGAAATTATCCTTGCCGATTCCCCAGGTATTTCGGTAGTAGATCTTGCTGATCGTATCGACGCTCCACAGAAAGGTGATGAGCGCCGCCCATGCCAGTGCTTCAATCAGGGTGCGCCTGCGCACCTTACTGCCTGCCCGATCGCCCGCCTGCACTTTGATCCCACTCCATAAGTCATTCGTACCGTCTGACTGCCATTCGTCCCAGCGGTTCGGAAATAACAGCTGGAACGCCCTAGCTTGCAACCAATCGCGACGAGTGGAACACCCCTCGACTGACAAAATAGTACTTGATTGGAGACCATTATGAGAATGCAAAAGCGAAGCCTCCGGCCGATATTGAAGGCCGCGGAATTATCAATCCTGCTGCTCGGAATAACAGCCTGCGGTGGCGGCGGAGGGGAAGATCCTGTCGCTATTCCGCCACCGCCGGCATTCAGCTACAGCAAACCGGCCGACCTCGGCGATGGCTGGGCAACTGCCGATGCGGCCGACCTTGGTGTCGACGTGACAAGTCTTGAAGCGATGATGCATGCACTGCCGCGCGATTTCGACATCGTTGACGCAATTGCGATCGCCTACCAGGGCCAACTGATTTTCGACGAGACAGTGCGCAATCGCCTGAACGAGTTCGACAGCTGGGTGGACAATACAGACCTGCGCATGCACGTGATGTTTTCGGCCTCAAAGAGTCTCGCCTCACTGGCGATTGGGATCGCGATCGACCAGGGAATATTCCCGGGGGTCGACGTGCCGTACCTCAGCTTGTTCGATTATGAATCCTATGAGAACTGGGATGAACGCAAGAACGAGATATTGCTGGAAGACGTTCTGACGATGCGATTGGGGCTCGAATGGAATGAGTGGAATCCGCCGTACAGCTCACCCGACAATGAAATGCTGCGTTTCTACGCGAGTGAGACGGATTACAGCAAATCACTGCTGGACCGTCCCCTGGTTGATCAGCCGGGGGCCACTTTCGCGTACAACACGCCCGCAAGCGTGTCGCTGGGGCAGGCAATCGAAAATCGCAGTCCACTGACACTTATCGATTTCGGCATTGCCAATGCGCTGCTGCCGCTGAACATCTCGAATGTGGAAGTCTTCCAGACACCGACGGGCTTGCCGGATCTCGGTCGGGGCTTGTTTCTGACGGCGCGTGATTTCCTGAAGTTCGGACAGCTGTACGCCAATGGCGGAGTATGGAACAACCAGCGCATCGTCAGTGAGGCCTGGATTGACGCGTCGACCGAGTCCCATACCGAATTTACCTGGCCGGAACCGGAACGATACGACTGGCAGCTCAGCGGCTACGGATATCAATGGTGGACAGGATTCTTCGACATCGACGGAAATCGAATTGAGGCTTACGCCGCGCGCGGTCATGGTGAGCAGAACCTGCTGGTCATGCCGGAGCTCGGGTTGGTAGTGGCGATTTTCTCGCACGCGTTTGAATCGAACGACGACGAAGTCAATCAAACCTTCCGGATGATTGCCGAGTACATTATCCCGGCGCTACCGTCGACGTAATCGGGAGATCGGACCACGGCCACCGGATTGGAGCGGCGATGCTAAGGCTGAATCAGGCTAATCGACAAAGTCTTCATCGCCGTGCCGATTTCAAATTTCGCCGCATTGTATTCAGGCGGCCCCAGTACCGAAAGGCAACTCGTCGACGCGCCACTGACCCTGCCAGCTCTGCAGATCTATAGCTTCAGCTCGCAGCGGATTCTTGAGAAACGTTTTCTTCGAGTCGAACAGAACGAAGCGCAGGCTTCCGTCCTCCGGTTTGAGTCCCTCGACATGAACAATCAGGGTAGCGGTCTGTACGTCGCTGTCCGCGAGGGCGGCATCTAAAGACGGTACACAAAGGAATGCGATAGTTGAGATCAGTATCACGATGCGCACGGCACCTCCTCGTGACGATAACAATCTGGCGATACCCTATACGCGCATCTCGCGCACGCCGTTTTCACCGCCTAACAGCAGGATGTCGGCAGGTCGGTCGGCGAAAATTCCGACCGTCACGACACCCGGAATTCGATTAATTCGGGCCTCCATTTCGATTGGGTTGGAGATTTGCAAGCCACTGACATCAAGGATGTGGTTGCCATTGTCCGTGACAAAGCCTTCGCGCCAGACCGGGTTGCCACGCATTTTCAGCATGCGCCTGGACACCAGTTCCTGCGCCATTGGCAGTACTTCAATCGGTAGTGGAAAAGCGCCAAGCATACCAACCAGCTTGGAGTCATCAGCGATACAGATAAATCGGCGTGCGGCCGCGGCCAGCACTTTCTCGCGAGTTAGTGCACCGCCGCCACCCTTAATCAGCTGGAGTCTCTTGTTACTTTCATCGGCACCGTCAATGTACAAGTCGATGTCACCGATCTCATTCAACGTCGATACTGTGAAGCCCAATTGTTCCAGCAGGCTTGTTGATGCCTTTGAGCTCGATACGACGCTGTCAATTTTGTCGCGGACCTCGGGCAACATATCGATGAGAAAATTGACGGTCGAGCCGGTCCCGACGCCGAGCGCAGTACCAGGCTCAATGAACTCCAGTGCCGCCTTCGCCACGTTGCGTTTCTTATCCGATGCATTCATAGCTGCGTACTATAGAGATTTCGCCGTAAATGAAAAGAGCCCGCATGTGCGGGCTCTTCTGCTTTGCTATGGAAGAAGGCTCTTCCAAACGGACTTCACTGAATACTCAGTGTCAGGTCCGCCTTATCGCTTAGATTTCCGTCGCGTAGCCTTTTTCTTGCTCTTACGCTTGGAAGCCTTTTTCTTCGTCTTACGCTTGGCTGGTTTCTTCTTAGCCTTGCGTTTTGTCGCCTTTTTCTTGGTTTTGCGCTTAGCTACTTTCTTTTTAGCTTTACGCTTGGCCTTCTTCTTAGTCTTACGTTTTGCAACTTTCTTTTTAGCCTTTTTCTTGGCTTTCTTCTTGGTCTTGCGCTTGGCTATTTTCTTCTTAGCCTTTTTCTTTACCTTACGTTTGGCTTTTTTCTTAGTCGCCTTTTTCTTGGTCTTGCGCTTAGCGACTTTTTTCTTGGCCTTTTTCTTGGCCTTCTTCTTAACCTTTCTCTTTGCTACTTTTTTCTTCGCCTTTTTCTTGGCGACTTTTTTCTTTGCTGCGCGGCGTTTCTTAGGCGCTGCTTTTTTCTTTGCTGTTACTTTCCGCTTCTTGGCGACTTTGCGCTTCGAAGCTTTTTTACGAGACTTCTTTTTGGTAGCCATGCTTATCTCCGTGTCGGGTACCCGGGGCTGAGTATATACAACGCGTATGGAAAATCCAGCAAGTGCCACACGTTTAAACCATTGGCGACAAACGCAATTTCATGTTGCCATCGGCATGTGTGCCAGTGTCATTTTCAAACACGTTGACGCTTGCTTGCTTTTGAATGCCAGGCTAACGCGAAGAATGGTCGACACTTCTCCGCGACGTTTAGTCGCAGTTCAAAAAACAAGCACTCAATCAGGCCTTGCGAAAGGCGTTCGCTCGCAATGGCTCTTGGATAGCACACAGATGCATCAGATTAATTCACGAAAAGTCCCGTAAAGCCGTATATCCCAAGGATTTGCCGTTATTTCCTCGACTATCCGGCATTAAAATGCAACGCCCAAAAGTGTCGGTTTGAACCGGTGTTTGTGGCGACGAAAGAAGCAAAATGAGCGATCGTAGTAGCCGCTACCGATACCTATAGCTTGATTAAAATGCACAAACGCGAGCCGTGGTGTCACGACCAACTGCACTGAGTAAGGGGCGATTATTTCGCCTGAGACCGGCTCGCCAATCGACATCGAGTTTCTAACGAGGGTCGTATCAGGGTGAATTTTGCAAAACAACATTTTTTCTTTGGCGCGCACAATCGGGACAAAAATGCGCTTATTTGCGCATCACGCACGTTCGGTGATGCTTCGGGTGTCCACTTCGTCCGACATCGGGTGGAAGCAAGCGATCAAACTGGCGGCCAGAAAAACTGCCTGAAGGAACGACTTTTCTGAAGACAATTATCAACGCGACGGCACGATGTTCGACATTTATGGAGCATCTCGCGCGCGATACATTGCGATGAAAGCCTTGCATCAACTCGCGTCAAAATTGATTGTAAAAAGGAGGCGCCTCCCGCCTGTGCCGTTACAAACCTTCGCTCTCGAACCGGAGCTAAAGGTGGGGTCAACCGTGGTTGCAACAGGCTCACCGTCGAAACGGTTTTGCACACATGCAACCGACAGGCAACGACCCCGAGGTGGAAATTTAGGGTCGGGAGGATCCAGGTCGGTATCGAACACCGCAGGAGACGCCAATCTTAAGTTTTCGTTACTACGTGATCGCGATCTGATCAGAGGTCGAGTTGCTGCGAAGCGCTCAGGACGTGGTCAACGCGGTCGGAAATAATTTTGAGGCGATTGCTAATACCGCCTTCGAGTTCCTGGTCGCGCACATTGGCATGAATCAGGTCATTCGCCATGTTCAGAGCGGCCATAACAGCGATGCGATCCAGACCGACGATTCTGCCGGTGTCTCGAATCTCTCGCATTTTTGCATTCAGTATTTCTGCCGAGTCGAGCAGGTTGGTTCGCTCGCTGGCGGGGCATGCGACCTGGTATTCTTTGTCTAGAATTCGGACGCTTACCTGAGCATTTTGTTCGGTCATTCTCGGCATACTCCACGCGGTGATTTCAAGAGCCTTGCTCCATCGCTTTTAGTCGACCGACCATCGCCTCGACTCTTGCTCGTACCTGCTCGTTCTTTTGCAGCAAGTTAGCACGTTCCGAGGTGAGCACGTCCTGGCGCTGCTTCAGCGATCGGTTCTCGTCCTGTAATTGGTCGCAAACCCGGACCAGCGCATCGACACGCTTCTCCAGTCGCTTCAGTTCATGTTCAAAAGTTGAATTGATGTTGTCGGCCATAGGGTGAATATAGTCAGGCCTCAGTCCAGAAGCAATCGTCAGCTTGCGGCGACACATACGGACGTGGCCTGAAGCGCCTGTCCGTGGGATCATAAGAGACTGTTGGAATTGACAAGGTTGGCATCCGGATGGATGAAAAGATCGACTTCGATACGCTAGACGATGTGCTCAAACGCTGTGGGTCCAATTGGAACGCTGCGCAAACTCATGGTCTGTTGACCGGGCGCCTCGCGATCGGAGGGGTTGCTGCCGGAGCAGACTGGTTGTTGCAGGTTCTTGACACGACCGACCCGAATAATGCCGCATGCAGCGAATGTCGCAAGCACCTGGACGGGCTTTACCAGGCAACGTTTTGGCAGCTTAGCGAACGATTGTCCGAATTTGACGCACTTCTTCCTGGTGACGGCGACGACGTAAGTGTGCGGACAGAAGCCCTGGGACACTGGTGTGAAGGATTCTTGCATGGCCTCGTTTCTGCGCAGCACGGCGACGCGCTGAAGAAACGACTCGGGGCGGAACCCCTGTCGGACATCATCAAGGACATGTTGCAGATGACGCGCGCCGGGCTGGATGAGGAATTGGATCTTGAGGAAAATGAAGCCGCCTATGTCGAGCTGGTTGAGTACCTGCGAGTTGCCGCCCAGTTATCCTATGAGGAGTTGGCCGATATCCGACATGCGGGTAGTGAGAAACAATGAACGACAAGGAATTTGACAAGCGACGCAGGCAGTTGATGCGCATGGTGGGTTCGGGAGGCATCGTCATCCTGCCGTCAGCACCCGTGAGAACGCGCAGCCGAGATGTCGAATATCGATTTCGACAGGACAGCGACTTTTACTATTTAACCGGTTTCGCAGAGCCAGACGCCGTCGCCGTACTGGTTCCCGGCCGCGAGAGTGGCGAATACCTGATGTTCTGTCGTGAGAAGGATCCGGCGCGGGAGCAATGGGATGGTCTGCGGGCGGGTCAGGCCGGTGCGATCGAGGACTTTGGTGCGGACGATGCTTTTCCAATCGATGATCTCGATGACATCCTGCCCGGCGTCATGGAGTCCTGCGACCGTGTCTACTACACGATGGGCATGTACGCGGAATTCGATACGCGCATGGCGGAGTGGGTCAACACACTGCGCTCGAAGCTGTCACACGGTGTGCAATCGCCGCACGAGTTTGTAGCACTCGATCATTTGTTGCATGACATGCGCCTTTTCAAAAGCAAGGGGGAAATTGCGGCAATGCGCAAATCGGCAAAAGTTGCCGTCGAGGCGCACAAGCGAGCGATGCGCCTTGTGCGACCCGGATTGTACGAGTATGAAATTGAAGCAGAGTTCAGATACGAATTTCGGCGCAATGGGGGCTGGGTATCTTACAGTCCAATCGTTGGTGGCGGCGCCAATGCCTGTATCCTGCACTATGTTGAGAACACCGCGCTACTTAAGGACGGTGAGCTGTTGTTGATCGACGCTGGTTGCGAGCTCGATTATTACGCGTCCGACATAACGCGAACCTTCCCGGTCAGTGGCCGCTTCACATCGGAACAGCGGGCCTTGTACGAGGTCGTGCTTGATGCGCAGCGTGCCGCCATTGACAAGACCGTGGTCGGCAATCACTGGAACGACCCGCACGATGCTGCGGTCAGGGCAATTACCAAAGGCCTGAAGAAACTTGGTCTGCTTGATGGTTCCGTGTCGCGACTGATAAAAGACGAGGCGTATCAGCAATTCTACATGCACCGTACCGGGCACTGGATTGGTATGGACGTCCATGATGTCGGCGATTACAAGGTTGGTGAAGAATGGCGCATGCTGGAGCCCGGCATGGTCACAACGGTCGAGCCTGGTCTCTACATCAACAATAGTCGCAAAGTGCCGAAGCGCTTCCGCAATATCGGTATTCGCATAGAAGACGATGTTGCCGTGACCAGGAATGGTCCGGATGTCCTCAGCAAGGGACTCGTTTCGGATCCCGATGATATTGAAGCCCTTATGAGCGGATCGGCGTAGCGTATGCATGACGCCGAACCAGTTTACGACATCGTGATCGCTGGCGGCGGCATGATCGGCAGCAGTCTCGCGCTCGCGCTGGCTCCGCTCGGATTGCGAATTGCAGTGGTTGAGGCAGTCGCTCGACGGGATTCGCAGCAGCCAAGTTTCGATGATCGATCGACCGCTTTATCGCGCAGTACGCAACGCATGTTTGAGGCGATGGGACTCTGGGATGAAGTCAAGGCAGCGTCGGCGCCAATCAAGCATATTCATGTGTCTGACAAAGGTCGTTTCGGATTCTCACACCTCGATGCCGCCGAGCAGGGCGTTGCGGCGCTCGGCTACGTTGTTATCAATCGTGTTCTCGGCGAAGTGCTGCAATCGCACCTCGATCGAACGGACACCGTTGATCAGTTTTGCCCGGCGCGAATCAATGCGCTGTCGCTCGGACCGGATCAGGCGGTCGCGACGATGGCAATCGATGGCCGTGAACGCCGACTTAAGTGCAAGTTGCTGGTTGCAGCGGACGGCGCCAACTCCAGCGTGCGTGACATGATGGGAATTTCTGTGCAGAAACGAAGCTACAATCAGCGCGCGGTTGTTGGCAATCTGCGTACTGAAAGGCCACTGGATCATCGCGCGTACGAGCGATTCACGCCGCAGGGGCCACTCGCGATACTGCCAATCGCCGGCGAGCGTGCGGGATTCATCTGGACCGTTGCTGCGCGAGATGCCGAGCGTGTGCTCGGCCTGAACGACGACGACTTTATTGCCGAGATTCAGGCCGAGTTCGGTCTTCGCCTCGGCAAGTTTTCGCGTGTCGGCAGGCGTGCTGGGTATCCGCTGGTCCTGAGCAAGGCTGTTCGACTCAGCGCAACACGAAGCGTGTTGATCGGTAACGCGGCACACGGGCTACACCCGGTTTCGGCGCAGGGATTGAATCTCGGCATGCGCGATGTTGCCGCGTTGTGCGACTGCATTCTGGACCAGCGAAAGGCGGATTCAAATGCGGACGAATTCGACCCGGGCACGGAAGCCGTGTTGCGACGTTACGCACAGTGGCGCCGTGCCGACCAGAAAAAACTGCTGCGCTTTACGGATGGTCTCGTGCACCTCTTCGGCAGTACACGCCCAGGCGTGCGCACACTGCGCAACATCGGAATGATTGGATTCGATCTCATACCGGGTGTACGGGGTCTGTTCGCAAAACATACGATGGGACTGGCGGGTGAATTGCCTCGCTTGTCGCGCGGCGTACCGATTCGGTGAAGACAAGTTTCGATATTGTCATCGTCGGTGCCGGGATCACCGGCCTGAGTCTGGCCGCGCAACTTGCGACCGGCCGTCATGCGGACAAACTGAATATCACACTTATGGATGCCGCCAGGCGGCCAGGGTTTGCGCTCGACGACGACATCTCGTTGCGTGTTTCTGCGATCGCGAATGGTTCGGTGGAAATACTCCGTAATACAGGCGCCTGGGATGCCGTACTCGGCGCACGTGTCTCACCCTATGAGCACATGCGCGTCTGGGATGAAAGTGATTCACCCGACAGCGGATCAACGTTGACGTTCAATGCCGCGGAGTTCGCGGTACCGCAGCTGGGGTTTATTGTCGAGAATGTGTTGTTGCGCGACACACTGTTGACGGTGCTTGACAAGACCAGGGTCAAACTGCAATTTGAATCAAAGCTTGCTGGCTTGCCTGTAGCCGACCTCGTCGTTGGCGCAGATGGTGCGCGGTCTTTTGTCCGGCAACAGGTGGGTATCAAGACATCGCTGTGGCCGTACGAGCAGACCGCGCTGGTCACTCACCTCGAACCCGAAAAAATGCATGCAGCGACTGCCTGGCAGCGATTTCTTCGCGATGGGCCACTGGGTATGTTGCCGTTGGCCGACGGTCGAATTTCTGTTGTCTGGTCAACGACGCCACAGACGGCGAAACAGGCGCTGGCCGCGTCCGATGAGGAGCTTGGCCGACTGTTGACCGACGCGTCCGACGGCGTGCTCGGCAAATTGCGTGTCGCCGGGCCGAAAGGTGCATTCCCATTGTCTGCACAACACGCACAGGAATACGTACGTGCTGGCATTGCCTTAGTCGGTGATGCGGCGCATGCGATTCACCCCCTGGCCGGGCAGGGTGCTAACCTCGGCTTGCGGGATGCCGCTGAACTCGCAAGCGTTGTGGCAGCGGCACTCGACGACGGTCTGCATCCCGGCGACCGGCCGGTATTACGTGGCTATGAACGTGCCCGCAAGGGCGAAAACCTGACCATGTTGCACTTCATGACTGGCCTCAATCGCGTGTTTGCGACAGACTCTGGCCTCCTGCGGGAAATAAGATCGGCCGGCATGCGAGTTTTTAATCGTAGCGGGCCAATAAAAGAACGCGCCGTAAAGGTCGCGCTAGGCGTCAACTGACGCCGTCGAGGGGGACAATGAAGCAGCGTTACGTATACGTATTGGCGGGCTTGCTGGCGGCTATCGGTCTGTCAGTCTTCTACTACAAATGGCAGGTACTCAGTTTTCCGGTGACGGAAAATCAGGAGGCACCAGTCTGGACAATCGAAGCTGCAGTCAATTTCGAAAGTGGCCCCGGATCGATCAAAGCCCAATTGCATGTGCCGACCCTGACGCCCGGGTTTCGCATGCTCAACGAAAATTCCGTCTCCCGTGGTTACGGCTTTAGCCTGAATTACGGCAGCGGTGGTAGAGAGGCCCAGTGGGCGATTCGACGAGCCGATGGCGAGCAAACGATTTATTATCGTCTTTCCGTCTACGAAGACGATAGTGTTAATGTCACCGATACGACGCCACCCTTTCCACCAAGGCCGGTAATTGACGAACCGATGAACACCGCAGTGGAGGTGCTCGTCAAAGACGTGCGCGAGCATTCGGCCGATACGGCGTCTTTCACGTCTGAATTGTTGCGGCGGCTAAACGATCCCACACCGGACACCAATGTGGAGTTGCTGCGCTACGGCGTCTCGAGCAACGCGGATTATGTGGATCGTGCCACCATGATTCTCGCGGCAGCACGTATTCCCGCGCGCACGGTGCACGGCTTCCCGCTGTCGGGCCGGCAACGCAATGCGACGCTGGTGTCCTGGCTTGAAGTGCACGATGGCGATCGCTGGTTGTATTTCAACCCGGCGACGGGTGTGGAAAGCCTTCCTGACCGATTTTTTGTCTGGTGGCGTGGCAACGAGCCACTCGTCAGTGTCGAAGGCGGCAGCAAGGTGCAGGTGGATTTTTCAATTCAGCAGAACTATCTCGATGCGATCGCGATTGCCGAAACCCAAGCGGCACAGCAGGGTGCGAGCGCATTCGACTTTTCCCTGTACAGTCTGCCTATCCGGACACAGGCCGTGTACGCAGTGCTGTTGATGATCCCAATTGGTGCGCTGGTCATGGTCGTGATGCGCAACATGGTGGGCATCGATGCGTTCGGCACCTTCATGCCTGTCCTGATTGCACTCGCATTTCGTGAAACAAAGCTGTTGTGGGGCGTCATTCTTTTTACCTTACTCGTGACGCTCGGACTGACGATTCGATTTCTGCTGGACCGCCTGCGGCTGTTACTCGTTCCCAGGCTCAGCGCTGTCCTGATTGTTGTCGTGTTGTTGATGTTGATCATCAGCCTGACTTCGCACCGGCTGGGTCTCAACTCCGGACTGTCGGTCGCCCTGTTCCCGATGGTGATCATTGCGATGACGATTGAGCGTATGTCCGTGGTTTGGGAGGAGCGCGGGCCGATGGACGCCGTGCGCGCCGGACTGGGCAGTCTGTTTGTTGCGGTCGCAGCTTACACCTTCATGGGATTGAAGTGGCTGGAACATCTGATCTTCACGTTCCCGGAATTGCTGCTGGTAGTGCTTGCCATCGTATTGGTCGCTGGTCGTTACACCGGCTACCGGCTGACAGAGCTGCGCCGCTTTAAAGAGCTTGCCAGAAGCTGATGTTTTCGACAGCGCGAAGACTGCGGGACAAGGGCGTGCTCGGACTGAATGAGCGCAATGCCAACTTCATCATGCGACTCAATCCACGACACTTTTACCCGCGCGTCGATGACAAGGTGTTGACGAAAGAGTTAGCGATTGCAGCGGGTATGGCAGTACCCAACTTGTACGGTGTTATCGCACACCAGGCCGAGGTCAAAGACTTTCCAAAAATCGTAGCGAATCAAACCAGCTTTGTTGTGAAGCCGGCGCAGGGTAGTGGTGGCGACGGCATCCTGGTCATCACGGGTCGCAGTGAGCGCAAACGCGGCAATTTTCGCCTCAGCAGCGGTATGCTGATTTCAGACGGCGAGATTCAACACCATATTTCCAACATTGTTGGTGGACAATACAGCCTTAGTGGGGCGCGTGATAAAGCCCTGATCGAATACTGCGTACAGTTTGACCCGACATTCGCTGCGGTGAGCTTCCAGGGCGTTCCGGATATTCGGGTCGTGGTTTACCGCGGATATCCAGTGATGGCGATGGTACGACTGCCGACGCGAGCGTCGGATGGCAAAGCCAATTTGCACCAGGGTGCGGTTGGTGCGGGTGTTAATCTCGCGACGGGGACCACCCTCACCGGGGTGCACAATAACGAAATCGTTGATGACCATCCGGACACGGGTGCGCTGGTCTCCAACATCGAGATTCCGCAGTGGGATTTCATTCTGGAATCCTCGGCGCGGGGATACGAGGTCACCGGCCTCGGTTACCTCGGTGTCGATATGGTGATCGACAATCATTTGGGTCCCCTGATTCTCGAGATGAATGCCCGACCGGGTTTGAATATTCAGATCGCAAACA
The DNA here is from genome assembly GCA_021773115.1 of Woeseiaceae bacterium. Classification (GTDB taxonomy): domain Bacteria; phylum Pseudomonadota; class Gammaproteobacteria; order Steroidobacterales; family Woeseiaceae; genus UBA1847. The sequence continues at coordinate 89,324 of JAJFKS010000032.1, forward strand.
GCACCGGGCTCGCACGACGCACGTCACGCATTGATGAAATCCACGACCCGAATGACACTCCGGCTGAACGGGCCGCGGTCGCACGGCGCGAATTTCACGCCTGATCGAGTGCGCCTGTTTCAGGCGACACGCTGTCGAGCGACGGTATTCACATTCTCAGACGGCTCAAGGTAAATCCGCTGCAGGCTGCTGCTCCGCGAGCCATTTGTCGATTCTGAGCTCCAGCAAGTCGAGTGGCAGCGCACCCGCGCCGAGGAGCTCGTCATGGAAAGCGCGAATATCGAACTGGTCACCCAATTGTCGTTCGGCGCGTTCGCGCAGCGACAGCATTTTCAACTGGCCGATCTTGTACGCGAGAGCCTGACCCGGATTGCCAATGTAGCGATCAATCTCGTTGATAATGTCGTGCTCGGCCTTGGCCGCGTTGTCCTTGAAGAAGTCGATGGCCTGTTGCCGCGTCCAGCCCTTGTAGTGCATGCCGGTATCGACAACAAGGCGAACGGCACGCCACATGTCATAGGTAAGTTGCCCGAAGCGTGAGTAGGGGTCGGTGTAGAGTCCAAGGTCGTAGCCGAGTCGTTCGCTGTACAGGCCCCAGCCTTCGACAAAAGCGGTGAAACCGAGAAAGCGACGAAAACTCGGCATGTTGCTGAGTTCCTGTTGCAAGGCAAGCTGCAAATGGTGTCCCGGCATCGCTTCGTGCACGCTTAAGACTTCGATTTCGTACTTGGGACGCACTTCCGGCCGGTACAGGTTGACCCAGTAGGTGCCGGCGCGGGTGCCGTCGGCTGCAGGTCGAGTGTAATAGGCGGTGGTCGTGTCCGGCGCGATGGAATCGGGAATCGGTTTGACGCCGTAGGGGATACGCGGCAGTTTACCGAACAGCTTGACGAGTTCCGGATCGATGCGCTTGCAGGTTGCGAGATAGGCTTCGTAGAGCGCCTCGGGAGTCTCGTAGTAGAACTGCGAGTCTGTTCGCAGAAACGTCAGGAACTCCTGGAAACTGCCGTCAAATTCGACAGCTTCAATAATGTTATTCATTTCACTGCGAATGCGCTTGACCTCTTCGAGTCCAAGACGGTGAATGTCATCCGGCGCCATGCGGGTGGTTGTAAATGAGCGCGCCAGGTGTTCATACCAGGCGTTGCCGTTTGGCAATTCAGACAATCCGATACTGTCGCGCGTTGCGGGCAGATATTTCTGACTGAAATAACGATCGAGTTTCCGGTAGGCAGGAAGTACCCGGTCTTCGATCGATGCAGCGGCCCGCGCCCGCAGCCGTTCTCGATCAGCGGCACTAAATTTCTCCGGCAGGTCGTCAAAAACCCGGAACAACGGACTTTCGGTCGCATAGTCAACAAGCTGTGTCGCAAGTTGATCCGGAATGCGTTGCATCAGGACCTTTGGCGGCATGATGCCGCGCTTGCGACCTTCTTCGGCAAGTTTGATCTCAGAATCAATAAGGTCAGGAATTTTTTCGATACGACTGAGCCAGTCCTGGTAATCCCTGACGGTCACGAGACGTAACTGGCTGGTCAGGTTTTCAAGTGTCTGGATGCCGCCGCGGGAAGAAAATGGCATCAGGAAGGCATTGAACTGATGCTCGTCGACATCATCCTGCAGCTGGCGCCGAAACAACTCATGGTTGAGTTGTTCGTCGCTTGTAAGTGCGCTGCGATCGATCGCATAAGCACGGCGCAGAAAATCACGGGTTTGAGTGTGACGTCGCTCGATGGCTTCAAGACTCTCATCGGTCCACTGATCATTGAAGCGACGATCGCCGAGCCTCGATGCGAGGACCGGCGAAGTCGATAAACGCCATTCCCAGTGCTCATCCAGCAGCTCGGAGAAGTCCGAGCTGGCATCCGCGAAAGCTGCCCCGGAGACCGCGGTGAGCAGCACGGCGAGCATTAATCCGTTCGTTTTCATGACTTAAGTCCCCGATTCGAATGGCCGCATTGTTACCCTGTCGAGTGCTGCTGGCAACTGGTCACACACTTGGCTATCATTGCGCGCACTAATCGATAGCGTGCCCAGAAGAGACCTCAATCAATCGAGGCGCCGAAGGCGCAACACGCCCGGAAACGCTCAGGCAGAAGGACTGAGTACGCTGATTAGCTCTGGAGAGAGGTCGGCAAGGCCCACCGAAGGGGTATGTGGCTCGAATGAGGCATTGATCTCTCAGGTACCAAAGGACAGAGGGGCGGCAGGTCGATGCGATCTGCCGCCTTTTTTATTTGCCGCCAAAAAAGAAGAGAGCTAATGGGATCCAGGACGCCACTGTTCGACCAGCATATTGAGTCCAATGCCCGAATCGTCGATTTCGGCGGTTGGGATATGCCGCTGCATTACGGCTCACAAAAAGAAGAGCATCATGCGGTTCGAGCACGAGCTGGTGTATTCGATGTGTCGCACATGACGATCGTTGACCTGTCGGGCGAACGCGTTCGTGATTTCCTGCAAACCCTTGTCGCGAACGATGTCGCCAAACTCAAAGACTATGGCAAAGCGCTGTACACCTGCATGTTGAATGCTGACGGTGGTGTTATCGATGACCTGATTATCTATTACCTGTCGGAGACCGACTATCGGCTCATCGTCAATGCCGCAACGCGTGACAAAGATCTCGCCTGGATTCGTAAACAGGCAGCACCGTACGATGTTGCGGTAAACGAGCGCGCCGAGCTGGGCATGGTCGCGGTGCAGGGACCGAAAGCTCGCGAGCTGGCGGCAGGCTGCATCGGCGCTGAATACCGCGACGCTGCGTTGGCCCTGAAGCCTTTCAACGGAATGCAGGCGGGGACATTGTTTATCGCCCGAACCGGCTACACAGGCGAGGATGGCTGGGAAATCTGTATGCCGGCCGAGGATGCGCCAAAGGTCTGGGACTGCTTACTGGCAGTCGGTGTTGTCCCTTGCGGGCTCGGTGCTCGCGATACGCTGCGTCTTGAAGCGGCAATGAACCTGTACGGCACCGATATGGACGAGACGGTTTCGCCGCTTGAGGCGGGGCTGAGCTGGACTATTGCGTGGGAGCCTTCGAGTCGTAAATTTATCGGTCGCGGGGCCATCGAAGCGCAGAGGAATGCCGCTGATAATCAACGCTTCGTTGGATTGCTGCTTGAAGACCGCGGCGTTCTCCGAAACCACCAGAAAGTGGTGGTTGAGGGCATTGGTGAGGGTGAGATCACCAGCGGTGGCTTCTCACCGACCATCGATCGATCGATCGGCCTGGCGCGGCTACCGGCTGGTGACTACGACCGCGCGAAGGTCGAGGTCCGAGGAAAGTTATTGAACGTGCGTGTCGTCAAAACACCGTTCGTTCGCAACGGTGAAATTCAAATTGAACCTGTGGGAGAGATACAATGAGTGAATTACCAGGCGAGCTTTTGTACACCCGCGACCATGAATGGTTACGGCGCGAAGATGATGGTTCTGTCACGGTCGGCATCACAGACCACGCGCAAAGCGCACTCGGCGATCTGGTGTATGTCGAACTGCCGGACGTAGGGCAGGAAGTGAGTGAGGCGGGCGAGATGGCCGTCGTCGAATCCGTGAAGGCCGCATCGGACGTGTATGCACCGATCAGCGGCGAAATCCTTGCAGTCAACGAAGAGCTTGCCGACGATCCGGAGAAGATCAATTCCGACCCCTACGGTGATGGTTGGATAGTGCGTATGAACCCGAGCGACAGTATTGATGAAGATGCGATGTTGTCACCGGATGACTATCAGGAATTTATCGACGGCCTGGACGACTGAGAGACCCGATGCCTTTCATACCGCATACCGAGAAAGATACGCGCGAGATGCTTGAAGCGATCGGCGCCAAGTCTATTGACGACCTGTTCGATGAGATTCCTGAAGAACTCAAGATTGATTCGCTGCAACATGTGCCCGATGCTGTGACTGAGATGGAGATCTCACGCCTGATGCGGCAACGCGCCAGGATGGACGGATCACCGATGTGCTTCATCGGTGCCGGCGCTTACGAGCATCACATCCCGACGGCTGTGTGGGACATTGCGACGCGTGGCGAGTTCTACAGTGCCTATACGCCGTACCAGGCGGAAGCAAGCCAGGGCACGCTTCAGACGATCTACGAATACCAGACGATGATTACCGAGCTGACCGGGCTGGATGTCAGCAATGCGTCGCTGTACGACGGCGCGTCTGCACTGGCGGAGGCGTCGCTGATGGCCGTGCGTACCAATCGTCGCGTGAAATCCGGGCGTATCCTGTTGGCGCCAGGTGTGAACCCGGTCTATGAGCAGGTTGCGGTTGCCATCGCCGGCGCGCAGGGGCTTAGCTTTGAGCGTCTGCCGGCCGACGCTGGCACCGGCAACATCGACTTCAATGCGCTCCCGGACGACCGCGAGCCGGTTGCCGTGGTGTTGCAGCAACCCTCGTTTGCCGGCACTCTCGATGACGTCGACCGGCTTGCCGACTGGGCGCATGCACAAGGCGCGTTGGTCATCGGCATCGTCAATCCCACGTCGCTGGCGTTGCTGAAGCCTCCGGGTCAATGGGGTGAAGGTGGGGCGGATATCGCTTGTGGTGAGGGCCAGCCACTTGGTGTGCCAATGTCATCGGGCGGACCGTATTTCGGTTTCATGACCTGTAAGCAAGGCCATGTCCGGCAGATGCCCGGCCGTATCGTCGGTCGTACCACGGACCTTGACGGCAACCCGGGTTTTGCACTGACGCTACAGGCCAGGGAACAACATATTCGCCGCTCAAAAGCGACCTCCAACATCTGCACGAATCAGGGCTTGATGGTGACCGCAGCAACCATTCACATGTCACTGCTCGGTTTCGATGGCCTCGCCAGCGTCGCAAAGGCGTCACACGCCAATACGACAACGCTGGTGGACGGACTGTGCGATATCGACGGAGTGGAGCGCCTGTACGGCGGGCCTTATTTCCATGAAGTCGCGCTGAAGCTCGACCGACCGGTCGCACCGCTTCTGGACGCATTGGCCGAACGCGATATTCTCGGTGGATTCGACCTCAGCCAGTTCGCCGGTACGCATGCATTGCTGGTCTGTGCGACAGAAACAAAAACGGCCGCAGACCTCGCGGCTTTCGTAGCCGCATTTAGTGATGTTATGGCCTCCGACCAACGCAAACATGCCTGACAGGAATTCCTTTGCCTAAAATTATATTTAACAACACGAGCTACCGAACGCATGGCGATTTGCCGGCAACCGGCAGTCACGCGCCCGACGTATCGCTGGTCAATACCGAGCTGCAGAATGTTTCTTTCGCGAACTGGATGGGCAAGCGAAAAATCTTAAATATCTTTGTCAGCGTCGACACCGAGACCTGTGCAAAGTCCGTGGTCGAATTCAACCGCTATGCGAACGATATCGAGGACCTCGTTCTTCTGATGGTGTCGTACGACCTGCCGTTCGCGCACAAGCGTTTTCTGGATACCAACCAATTGACGAACGTGGTGGGCTTGTCCGCAATTCGTCACGCTGGCTTCGGCGAAAACTACGGTGTGATGATTCTCGAGGGCCCGCTCGCGGGCATGTTCGCGCGAGCCGTTGTGGTCGTCGATGAAAATAACACGGTTGTTTACCAGGAACACATCGAAGACATTAATCAGGAACCCGACTACCGCGCAGCGTTTCGTGCACTTGGAATCAATATCGATGAATAGTCAGATGGATAAGAACCTGATATTTGACAAGTCCCGATCGGGTCGGCGCGCATTTGCACAGGCGCCGTTTGGTGGCGAGGCGACAGCTATTCCAGCGTCATTGTTGCGCAGTGACCGGCCGCGCCTGCCGGAAGCCTCCGAGCTGCAAACGGTGCGACATTTTACGCGCTTGTCGCAGATGAATTTCTCGATCGATACACAGTTCTATCCGCTCGGTTCCTGCACGATGAAGTACAATCCGCGCGCCTGCAATGCGCTGGCCTTGTTGCCGGAGTTTGCGGGACGCCATCCATTGGGCCCGGTCAGTCATGGCCAGGGCTTTCTAAGCTGTATGTATGAGCTGCAAGAGATGCTCAAAGACGTCACCGGTATGAAAGGCGTTTCACTGACACCAATGGCGGGCGCGCAGGGCGAATTCGCGGGTGTTGCCATGATCAAGGCATACCATGATTCTCGCGGCGACCATGATCGGACTGAAATTATTTGCCCGGATGCCGCACACGGCACGAATCCGGCGACGGCGACCATGTGTGGCTGCACAGTTGTCGAAGTCCCGACCGGTCCGGAAGGTGATATCGACTTCGATGCCTTGAAAAACGCCGTCGGGCCCAAGACGGCGGGCATCATGTTGACGAATCCGTCGACACTCGGGGTCTTCGAGCGTCGCATCAAGGACGTGGCGGACATCGTACACGGTGCCGGCGGGCTGCTGTATTACGATGGCGCAAACCTGAACGCCATTCTCGGCAAGGTGCGCCCGGGCGACATGGATTTCGATGTCATCCACATGAATCTGCACAAGACGTTTTCGACGCCACACGGTGGCGGCGGACCGGGTTCGGGTGCCGTCGGTGTCAATAATCGCCTGTTGCCTTTCATGCCTATACCGGTTGTTGGCAAACGCGAGAAGAATGGAGAGGATTACTACTACTGGCTGGCTGAGGACGATATTCCACAGAGTATCGGTCGCTTATCCGGATTTATGGGTAACTCGGGCGTGTTGCTGCGTGCCTACGTCTACATGCGCATGCTCGGGCGCGCCGGCATGCTGCGGGTTTCCGAGTATGCGACACTGAATGCAAACTACCTGGCGGCGCGATTGCGCGACGCCGGATTCGAGCTGGCATTCCCGACACGCCGGGCGAGTCACGAATTCATCGTGACCTTGAAGCAGGAAGCGAAGGTCTTCAACCTGACGGCAATGGATCTTGCAAAGGCTTTGCTGGACAAGAACTACCATGCGCCGACAACCTACTTTCCGCTGCTGGTACCGGAGTGCCTGTTGATTGAGCCGACGGAAACCGAGAGCAAGGAAACCCTGGATAACTTCGTGACCGCGATGATCGAAATCGCCACGGCTGCGAAGGAGGGCGCTCAGTTTAAGGATGCGCCGTACTCAATGCCCGTAAGGCGTCTGGATGATGTTAAGGCAGCGCGCCAGCTGGATCTCGCCTATCGTCCCGAAGAAACGTGACCTCGGTAGTCGCAGCCACTACTTCAATTTGATGAAATAGTGAACCGCTGCTCACGCAGAGAGTCGAGAATAGTACTGTTGGGCATTCGGCCCGATCACCGATCAGGAAGACTATGACAAAGGTCAGGATTCTGGCGACAGCCCTGGTGCTGCTTGCTAATAGTGTAACGCTTGCCGCCGAGGACTCGGCCTGGAACGCAACGCTGGAGCGCATCTCCTCAGGCGTTGTTTCGATTCGCGTCGACAGCACCCGCGCGTTCGATACCGAATGGAATACCTCATCGCAAGCGACCGGTTTTGTCGTTGACGCGAAACGCGGCATCATCCTGACGAATCGACACGTTGTCACGCCGGGTCCGGTCATTGCTGAGGCGATCTTTCAGAACAACGAGGAAGTGCAGCTAACGCCTATCTATCGAGACCCGGTCCATGACTTCGGCTTTTATCGCTACGATCCGAAAGAGCTCAAGTACATCGAGCCAGCAGAGTTGCCGCTGGTCCCCGATGGCGCCGGAATCGGCAAGGAAATTCGAGTCATCGGCAATGATGCTGGCGAACAGCTGTCCATTCTCACCGGCACGATTGCCAGGCTTGACCGACGTGCTCCGGTATACGGACGCGGCAAATATAACGATTTCAACACCTTCTATTTCCAGGCAGCATCCGGGACGTCGGGTGGTTCATCCGGTTCGCCGGTTGTCGACATCGACGGCCGAGTGGTGGCACTGAATGCCGGCGCCGCCAGTTCCGCTGCCAGCAGTTTTTTTCTGCCGCTCGATCGCATTGACAGGGCGCTGAAAGAGATCCGGCAAGGCAAAGCTGTTACCCGCGGCACGCTGCAAACCACTTTTCAAAGCAATACCTACGATGAACTGCGCCGCCTGGGCTTGACAGCCGAGTCGGAAAGCCTGGCACGCTCCAGGAACCCAAAGCAAACCAGCATGCTCACCGTTGGTCACGTGATTCCCGATTCGCCCGCCTACGGCAAGCTTAAATCCGGCGACATCCTGATTCGCGTAAATGGAGAATTGGTCACAGAGTTCGTACCGCTTGAGTCTGTCCTCGACAGTAATGTCGGCGAGAACATTGAGATCGAACTGGAGCGCGGTGGCAAACCGATCGTACAGACGATTCGTATCGACGACCTGCATTCAATTACCCCGGACGAGTACATCGAATTTGGCGACGCAATTGTCAATCGACTGTCCTACCAGCAGGCGCGCCATTACAATCGCAAGGCTGAGGGCGTGTACGTTGCAAATGCTGGCTACTTACTTTCCAGGTCCGCTATTCCTCGCGGCGCCGTCATTCTTGAAATGGACGGCACACCGCTTGCGGATCTCGATGACTTCGAGGAAGCGCTGAGCAAGCTTGCCGATGGCGAACGCGCCACCGTTCGCTACGTCGACATGGATAATCCGCAAAGCACAACGGTACGCGTGCTTGAAATGGATCGAGTCTGGTTTCCGACGCGGCGCTGTTCGCGCAACGACGGCCCAGAGGGCTGGCGCTGTCGCGATCTGGCCAGCGGGCCACCGTCGAAGGCTGCAGCAGTTGGCGAAACCAAAATAAGCAAGTACAAGGATCCACGAATCGACGCCATCGCGCCGTCGCTGGTGGTCGTCACGTTTGATCTGCCATACATCCTTTCGGGTGTCGGCGATCGTCACTACTACGGTACGGGCCTGATCGTTAACAAGGAGCGCGGCTACGTCGTTGTCGATCGCAATACCGTGCCGATCGCGATTGGTGATGTGAAAATTACGTTTGCCGGATCGCTGGAAGTTGACGGAAAAATCGAACAGCTGCATCCGCTACACAATTTTGCGATGGTTTCTTACGATCCGAAGAGCATCGGTAACACGCCTGTTAAAGAGGCGAAATTCAATACGACACCACTGCAACCCGGTGACGACGTATGGGTTGTTGGCATCAAGGGTGATCACCAGTTGGTGCATCAGCACAGCACAGTATCGTCGGTGGATCCGCTGCTGTTGCCGTTGTCCCGAACCTTGCGATTCCGCGATTCCAATATTGAAGGTATCGACCTCGTCACCGCGCCGACAGATTTCGATGGCGTACTGGTTGATCATAAGGGCCGCGTGTCGGCTAGCTGGTCAAGTTTTGTTGTGCAGTCCGGTGGCGACACATCACAGGTCAATCGTGGTGTCGGTAGTGATGTGATCAAGCAGTTTCTTGAAACAGTACGCAACAAAAAACCGTTCTATTCGCTCGAGGCCGAATTTGTCTATGCGCCGCTTTTTGCCGCACGAAAACTCGGTGTTGGCGAAGAATGGTTGGCCCGACTTGAGAAAAACAATCCAACACACCGCCGCGTATTGAGCATTATGCGACTTGTGGCGGATACGCCGGCTGCAGAACTTCTGAAGAATGGCGATATCCTTCTGGCTGTCGATGGCCGCCTGGTGACGTCCTATCGCGAACTCGAAAGTTCAGTTCAAAAGCCTGAAGTCGTGATAACGGTGTGGCGCAATGATGCGGCGCTTGAACTAACGGTCCAGACGGCGGCATTGGATGGCCGTGGCATCGATCAAGCCGTGTCCTGGGCTGGCGCACTAATGCAGAATCCACACCGCGCAATGGCGGCACAACGGGGTATTTCGACGGACGGCGTTTACATTGCCTCGTTTAGTTATGGTTCTCCGTCGACACGCTACGGACTCTGGGCCGGGCGGCGCATCACCGAAGTTAACGAAACGGCGACGCCGGATTTGGAAGCATTCATTAAGGCGGTCAAGAATATTCAGCACCGGGAGTCCGTGCGTGTGAAAACGGTAAGCTGGAACGGAACGGAAGAAGTCATCACGCTGAAAATTGACAACCAGTACTGGCCGGCCTACGAGATTCGTCGCGACGACTCCGGTTGGAAGCGCGTTGGTCTCGGGTCGTAGAGCTGCTCCACAACTGGTCGCTTGTGGCGTGCTGCTGCTTGCGACGCTTACCGCTTCCAATGCCGATACGATGTACAAGTACCGCGGCGCCAGCGGAGAATGGATTTACACGGACCGCAAGCCCCAGGAAGCAAGTAATGTCGAGATCCGCGAGCTGCAAAGGTCCTTGATATCGTCGCAGCGCGCGGTGGTGTTGTATTTGACGTTGCCTCGCAGAATTTTCGTGGTGGATTACAAGCGGTGCAGAATGGAGAAGCGGCGAACGTCGTTCGGATATTGCACGACGATGGCACGTACGCCGTGTATGCACATCTCAATTGGAATTCGATCCGCGTGAAGCCCGGTGACCGTGTTGTAACCGGGCAGTACATCGCCGATTCCGGCAATACCGGATTATCAAGTGGGCCGCACTTGCATTTCGCCGTGCTTCGCAACGCCGGGCTTCGGGTTGAGTCCTTGCCGGCGGCCTTTCGTGCGCCGAACAACAGCCGCGTGGCGCCCATTTCGGGTGAGATGTTGACCGGCTTTCAGTAACAGCCCAAGATTGGCGGCATGAACTTTATTAGCTCTCCACTCTTTGTTTTCCTACTCCTCGGCGCAGTTGCTACAGCTGCATTCATGTTTGAGCCGTCAGGCTTGACGGGGGAGTGGCGTGAGCTTGCCAAGCGCTACGCGACCGAGCGTCGACCCACATCCATTGCGTTTCCCGGGGAGCATGTCGAGCTTGGCCTTCTTGGCTTGACGGAAATCGATGCTGCGCTCGACGATGAAGGCTTCTGGATTGTGATAAATGGAAAACAAGCGGGCAAAGTGCGCGCATGCCTGTTGATTCCATGGGATTGCGTCCGCTTTCGACAGGACAAGCAAGACAAGCAATACTTTCAACTCCGCGGCAAGGAGCCGATCAATTTCATGGTGTCCCGTGAACTGGGCAATGCGCTGCAGCGTCGCAGCGAACGGTTTGCGCTCGAAGACCCGCTGTAAATCCAGGCGGACCACCGACGGGTAGAGCCAATCCGCCGCTAGCGTGCAACGCCGATATGTTGCGGCCCAATATCGGCAATCGTGCGTGCACCCACCTGGCCCATGATCATCGAGAGTTCGGCATCCAGCATATCCAGGACTTTTTCCACGCCAGGTTGACCGAAAGCGGCCAGGCCCCAAATGTAAGCGCGGCCAATAGAAACGGGGTTCGCCCCCATCGCCAGGGCCTTGAAAATGTCGGTGCCGCGACGAAAACCGCTATCGACAATAATCGGAGCACGTCTGATCAAGCAAGACTGTATTAACACTGACGTTTGACGTGTCCACCATCCGCATCGGTCGCAAGGTAGCCGTTGTGTGAGGGTGGCAGCATCCGTATTGCGACAGTGTGAAAATCGAAGACATCCAGTGCTGCGGCAGGCGACTTGATCAGGTGCTCTGGCAATTGCATCCCATCGAGTGATTCTTCGGCAAAAAGACGTCCTGCTGTTGTGTAAGCGAGTAGCGGACTCGCCGCGAGAAACTTCAAAAACTGCCGACGTGCCAATGCATTCATGTGCCTCTCCCTGGGTCCAATTATCGTCGTTTGAACGTTCCTATCGATGGCCCCATTGTTGGTCGCTTTCCCAAAGTTTATAGACACGTGACATTGCCGCCTGGCCCAATGGGTGCAGGAATCGACCGTCGGCGATGGCATTCCTGACCTCATCAATCGACATCAAGTGAACCTTGATTGCCTCTCCGGAATCAAGCTGTTGGTCCTGAATCCGCCGAACGCCGGTGGCACACCAGAGGTGGCAGAGGTTGTTGTGAATTGCAGGATTGGCCTGCACAACACCCAGCGACCGCCATTGACCCTCGCCAAATCCGGTTTCCTCCAGCAATTCTCGTTTTGCAGCCTCGATGGACTCTTCACCTTCATCGACGATGCCGCCGACAGGCTCAAGGGTGAGGTCCTCTACGCCAAATCGATATTGCTCAACCATGACGATGTCACCATCTTTGGTTATCGCAACAATGGTCACCCAATCGGGTGCCTCGAGAACCACTCGCGTGAAATCGGCCTCTGAACGAGGGTGTCGCATTCGGTCAAAGCGGACTTGAAAAAGTGGCAGTTCCGGCCCAGGTTCACTCGCAATCCTTCGCCACTTGAGGGCATCATCTGACATTGTTCAAAGTTCTCGTATTATGAAGGCCACAAGCGCTCGGAACCGCCGGTGGGCTGGATTGCGTCAATGTGCAGGTGCCTGATCGAATCAACGGCACCGGTCGCGATTCTAACGCAATTCAGGCGACCGGGACCGCCTGATCCAGCCATTCAATGGCTTTGTCTGTTTCTCGACGATATCCGAAAGTTTCAGATCACTGCATGCATAATTGTGGATTAACGCGATGAATCAATACGCCAGGAGCGATGCTGCAGCAACTGCCCCCGCAATCACATAAACCAGGGCGAGGCCTCCTGCTGCGAGAGCCGTCGTTTTGCCGCCGCTAAACTCTCGCGTTTCAACGGCGATAATATCCTCAATAGGCACTTCGATATCCTTGCCAGCAATATGGTCGGCTGTAACAGCGGCTACTTTGAATTTATAATTTGCGCCATCCGAAGTAACTATCTTTACAGAATCACCGACATCGATGATGTTGTCTGCGAAAATTCTTTCATGCAGTTGCTCGGGCGACTTTTCGACCGGCTGCAGTGTGGTGCAGCCACTTGCCACAGGGATTACGAGCCAGAAAATTAGTGTCGATCTACCAATTGTGTTCATCAGTTCTCTCCATCTTGTCTTGTGCCGGAACCGCCAGGGAGTACTGATCGCTATTCTCAATGAACTGCGAGTGCGAATTCCTGATCAATCGGTGATGATTGCGTGAGGAATAACGGTGCTTTATGTTTCGCCAAATCCGGGATGCCCGCCACGGGTCACCAGCCGCACCGCCAGGTGTTAAGATCAGCGCGACAGTTATAAATCAGGACTGGCAGTGCATCGAAAATGCCCAAGTTGTTCTGCGCGCAGTATTCCGGTTTCGGAGATCCTGTTTTCAACTGGTTATTGCCGTCAATGCGGCGAGCTTGTTGGTGTTGATCGATTCGTGACCGCTGTATTCTCATTGCTTGTTTTTCTTGTCACCGTTTTCACGACCCTGCTTGTCTATTTCAAGATGGGACAATGGGCGGCGCTCGTCTGGTTTACGGCGCCAATAGGTGCGATAAGCTACCTGAAAGCGCGCTTTGGTCCACTGCAAGTAAAAGTGCCTAAGCCGGGGTCATCGACGGAGCCCAGATTGTAAATGTGAGTGAGCGCCCTATATCGGTGCCAGTGCTGTGCACGGGGAATTCCTGTCGCAGCTTTACTGCTGAAGTATTGTTCAACGAACTCGGTGCGGGGCGATTCGACGCACACAGCGCCGGTAGCCATCCCACCGGACAAGTGAATCCCGGCGCGGTCAGGAAACTTGCCGATGAAGGTCACCGGACGGATGGTCTCAGCGCGAAATCCTGCGACGCGCCATGCGCCGGTGCCCTCTTCCTCTGTAGTTGAATTCCAGCCCACGCGGTCATTGACATCGCATATTCGTCTGTATCGCTATTGTTCAGAATTTGGTTCAAGAGACAATTCCAATTTCATATCCGCCTGCGCACGGCCGCAACATTACAATTCGTTGTTGATTAGACCGGCAAGGCGCTGCAATTCCCTGACGTGACTGGCAAATGCCCTGCGACCTGATGCTGTTAATCCGGCCCACACTCGTTGCCGCCCGTTCACGGCCCCTTTGCGGAAATTTACGTAACCAGCTTCTTCAAGTTGCTTCAGGTGCTTGGAAAGTACCGAGTCGCTGACTTCCAGCTCGTCACGCAATACCTGAAACTCGGCTTCCTGTAACGGAGCCAGAAGCGCGCAAATCTGCAGCCGGTTCGGTGCATGGATAACCGTGTCGAATTGCAAATTAGTCATCAGTGAGGACCGTTGCCTGCTCTCATAAGGTAATAGCGCCTTTCACTTTCACTTAGGAGGAAAACTGTGGTGCCAGCAACAAACCCAGTCAGCAACGGCACCCAGGCAATATCGTAAGCGCGCCTTACTATTATGCCGCCAAAAAAGAGTGCAAGGAGAAACACGCAAACACCGACAAACGCCCACATGCCGGTCTTTGTTTCCGGTAGATCCCGTCCAAACGCACCGATACGTTCACGACTCGCGCCAATGAAAAGAACCATGCCAAGTACAATGAACAAAGCAGGCGTGTTGCCCGGATCTTCCAGCGCATACAACGCAAATCCAATGGCAATGATCAGGGATAGTCCAATGCCATACCAGCGAGGCGGTACGGCTCGGCGGAAGCCTGCTCGATTCATCGATTCTATCGAATCCAGCGCATCTTGAGCCTCGTGGGACTTGCGGTTTCGGTCTGTCATAGGTTGTCTCTTTCCAAGGTGGAAAGTGAATACTACATCATCACTTTCCACCTTGGCAAGTTATATCTTTCCGAGCAGGAAAATGATGATCATGATGGCAGCAATGGATCACCAGGCGAACATCTCAGATCGGCCAAAAGCCGCACAGCCAGATGCTAGAATCAGCGATTCAGTCGTAAATCAGGACCGGCAGTGAATCGAAAACACCCAAGTTGTTCTGTGAATAGTAATTCTGTTTCGGCAATCCTGTTTTTGAGTTCACATTGCGCCACCTGTAACGAGCTTGTCGGTGCCAATCGGTGCAATAAGCCAGCTGAAAGCGCGCCTCGGTCCGCTGCAAGTGCACTCGACTAATCCGGTGTAATCGACGGAGCCCAGATTGTGAATGTGAGTCACCGCCCTATATCGGTGCTAGTGTTGTGCACCGGGAATTCTTGTCGAAGCATTCTGGCTGAAGTATTGCTGAATGAAATCGGTGCAGGACGATTCGTCGCACACAGCGCGGGCAGCCATCCTGCTGGTAAAGTGAACCCCGGTGCAATCAAGAAACTTGCCGATGAAGGTCACCGCACCGATGGCCTCAGCTCCAAATCCTGGGACGCATTCAGTGGGGCGGACGCTCCGGCAATCGATATCGTTATTACTGTTTGTGACAGCGCAGCGGGCGAGTCGTGTCCGCTTTGGAACAACAGCCCGGTCACCGTGCGCTGGGGCATTGCGGATCCTGCCAACGAAAGTGCTGAAGATTCCGATGCAGCTTTTGATCGTGCCTACCGGCAGCTGCGGTCGCGCATCGAACAAGTTATGGAATTGCCGCTCGAGAGTCTTGAGCGGCGTTACTGGAAGGACGCATTTCAGCGCATCCATGAGGCCGCCCAAATGCGGGAGGCTCTCGCTACGACTTAGGCTTCGTTGCGCTCAGTTCCGATGCGAGGGCTTCCCAGCTTGTAACCGGCAGATCGCATTGTGTGCCCACGCAGCGATACGCGACAGTCTCCCCATTAACGGATTTCCGATCGGCGAGGGCACCCGGCAGATCGTTTTCAGCGGCATCGATGGCGAAGACCATTCGCCTTGGTGCATACAATTTTGCTGCCGAGTCGCGCCAGCGCGCAATCTCTTCAGCCTCGCCGCGGATGACAATCACCTCCGGGTGGTGCAGGTATTCCTCCAGCGCGGTCACGAGGCTGACATGTCCGTGCGGGTATTCTTCGATGGATTGCCAGGCGCCGCGCAGCGTGCGTTCTGCTGCATCAAGGTAGCGGCTTTCGCCGAGCAGGAACCCCAGTCGTTGCAAGGCGAACGCCGCAACACCGTTGCCAGATGGAACAGCCTCATCGGCCAGCGACTTCGGCCGGTGGATCAATTCTTCGTGGTCGTTGGCCGTGAAATAAAACGCACCGCGTTTCGTGTCTTCAAAGTGCTCGAGCATCAGGTCCGCGAGCTGAATCGCAAAATCGAGGTGGCTGCTGTTCCAACGCGATTGCAACAGCTCAAGTACCGCGTCGAGCAGGAACGCGTGATCATCAAGATACGCCGGGAATCGTGCTTTGCCGTCCTTGTAACTCGCCAGCAGACGCCCCTTTTTCAACAAGTGCCTGCGAATGAAGTCCGTCGCATTCGCTGCCGCGTCAACCAGTTCCGGGCGGTCGATCGCACGCCCGGCGATCGCCAGACCGCGAATGGCAAGCGCATTCCATGACGTCAGTTGTTTTTCATCGCGTCCGGGTGCAACGCGCTTCGAACGTTCGGCTAGCAGGATGGTTTTGGAACGTTCGATGGACGCACGTACCTCATCGTCAGCAATGGCTTCGTGAACCGTCAGGTGATACTTGCCTTCAAAATTCGGTTCGCGATCCAGCCCGAAGCGTGCTGCGAAGTCCGGATAGTCGTCGCCCAGCAGCCCCGCGACCTGATCCGGAGTCCAAAGGTAATACAGGCCCTCTTCGCCCTCGGAGTCCGCATCGCGTGTCGAGTAGAATCCACCATTGGGCGCCAGCATGTCCGCGAGCATCCAGTCCGCCGTCGCATTGGCGGTGTAGGCGAACAGCGGATCGCCGGTCGCAGACGCTGCCTGAGCGTAAATGGCCAGCAACGGACCGTTGTCGTACAACATTTTTTCGAAATGCGGAATTTGCCAGTAGCGATCAACAGTGTAGCGACTGAAACCGCCACCAACGTGATCAAAAATTCCGCCGTCGGCCATCCGCGTTAGCGTCAGTGTTGCCATAAACAAGGCGTCAAGATCAGGTTCGTCGCCAACGGCGCCGGCACGCCAGTGGCGTAGCAATCGGTCGATATTTGTCGCGTGCGGAAATTTTGGTGCCGATCCGAATCCACCAAACTCGCGGTCGAATGACTTGTCGAGCGTGTCACGTGCCAGTTGCAATGGGACCGCTGTGAGGTCCGAAGCGTCGTTCTTTGCGGCAGGTTCCAGTTGTTTGAAAACACTGACCAGTTTATTGCTTTGCGCGCGGACCTCGGTACGCTGGTCGCGGTAGAAAGCCGCCACCTTTTCAAGCAGATCGTCGAATGCCGGCATGCCATGACGTGGCTCATTGGGAAAGTAAGTGCCGCCGAAAAATGGTTTTTGCGTTTCGCCATCGAGGAACATTGTCAGTGGCCAGCCACCGCCACGTTGTGTCAGCAACTGGTGCGCCGTCTGGTAGATCTTGTCGACATCCGGCCGCTCTTCACGATCGACCTTGATATTCACGAACAGCCGATTCATAACAGCCGCGATGTCGTCGTCCTCGAAGGATTCGTGTGCCATGACGTGGCACCAGTGACAGGCGGAATAGCCGACTGACAGCAGCACGGGCTTGTCGCTTTCAATCGCTGCCTGAAAGGCTTCGGGTCCCCACGGATACCAGTCCACCGGGTTATCCGCGTGCTGTTGCAGGTAGGGGCTCGACTCATTCGACAGGTGATTCGGCATTCTCAATCTTCCGCTGGCGCCCGCCACTATGACCGGCTCTTCAACTTGACTATGATACGCATCTTACTGAGCCCGCTGGCAGGATTTGATGCTGACATACCCCGAGATCGACCCGATTATCTTTTCGATCTGGATTTTAAAGATACGCTGGTACGGCCTGATGTACGTGATTGCGTTCCTGCTGGCCTGGTGGCTGGCGAAAAGGCGATGCAATCGCAATGACTCGCCCGTGACCTCGGAGCAGGTCGATGACCTGATGTTTTACGGCATGCTCGGCGTCATCGTTGGCGGCCGTGTTGGCTACGCTCTGGTCTATGGCTGGGACCAGCTCACCAGTGATCCGCTGTATCTTTTCAAAATCACACAGGGCGGCATGTCATTTCACGGCGGACTCGTCGGCGTGATGACGGCGATGTGGCTGTACGGGCGCAAGCTCGGTCATTCGCTGTGGCGCATGACAGACTTTGTCGCACCGATCGTACCCTTAGGCCTCGGATTCGGGCGCATCGGCAACTTCATCAATGGCGAGCTGTGGGGCAAGCCCACTGACGTGCCGTGGGGCTTCATCGTCGACGGCGTCGGCGTGCATGCCTCGCAACTTTACGAGGCCGTTCTCGAAGGCCTGGTGTTGTTCATTATCCTGTGGGTGTATTCGGCCAAACCACGGCCCTATCTCGCGGTGTCGGGTATGTTCCTGCTGTTCTACGGCATCTTCCGTTTTGTCGTCGAGTTCTATCGCATACCGGACGCACACCTGGACTACCTGGCGCTCGGCTGGGTCACGATGGGGCAGGTGCTAAGTGCGCCCATGATTGTTGCTGGCCTGATTATGGTCATCGTTGCATATCGCAATGCCAGCGCAAGCGAAGCGAAGGCCTGACATGCGTGCCTATCTCGATTTAATGCGTCACGTGCGTGAAAATGGCAACGTAAAAAGCGACCGCACCGGCACCGGCACGCTGAGTGTCTTTGGCCACCAGATGCGATTCGACCTGAGCGAAGGTTTTCCGCTGGTTACGACGAAAAAATTGCACCTGCGCTCAATCATTCATGAGCTCCTGTGGTTTCTGAGCGGCGACAGCAATATCGCCTACCTGAAGGAAAACGGTGTTTCCATCTGGGACGACTGGGCGGATGAAAACGGTGAGCTTGGACCGGTCTACGGCGTGCAATGGCGCAGTTGGCCAACACCGGATGGAAAAAACATCGACCAAATCGCACAGATCATGCAGCAGTTACGCGAGACGCCGGACTCGCGGCGTATTCTGCTAAGCGCCTGGAACGTCGCCGAGATCGACAACATGGCGTTGCCACCGTGTCATTGCCTGTTTCAGTTCTACGTCGCGGACGGCAAGCTGTCCTGCCAGCTATATCAGCGCAGCTGCGATATATTTCTCGGTGTGCCATTCAACATCGCGTCCTACGCGTTGCTAACGCACATGCTGGCGCAACAAGCAGACCTTGCTGTCGGTGATTTCGTCTGGACAGGTGGGGACTGCCATTTGTATTCCAATCATCTGCAACAAGCTGACGAGCAACTCAGCCGGACACCGCAGCCGTTGCCACGACTGACCATCAAGCGCCGTCCTGAAAGTATTTTTGACTATCGCTACGAGGACTTCGAGATCGTCAACTACGAATCGCATCCGCACATCAAGGCCGCTGTCGCCGTATAAGGCCGGTACTATCGCTAGCTCTCGCCGATCCAGTTTCCGATTGCGCGCCCCAAACGATGTACTTGTAAACTTTGCCAAACGCCGGCGGCAAAGAAAGGATCTCCTTTTACAAACTGCTCCGCATCGAGCGGACTGTCTGCCTCGACGATCATAATTGAGCCGGATGGACGTCCGTCCTCGTCACTCAGGCCTGCCGCCAAAGAGACGCGATCCATCACTGCTTCGAGGTGATTCAGATGGTCAGCGAGCGCTTGAGTACGAGGATGCTCAGAGTCGGGTTGGTCATGGCAAAAGACAAAATATTTATCAGCCATTCGTAAGGTATCCATATTTTTTGTCCAGACCCAGTTCGCGGCATATTTCCAGCCCGACCATTACTCGTTTTTCTGACAGTGAGTTCAAGGGTTTGCGTAAAGGTCCGGCGGGTAAGCCCACTGCGCGCATTAAGGACTTTAGAGCAACCGGGTTTATAGCCGAGTAAACAAAGTGCAATAGTTGAAGGTTTTTCAGCCATTCAAGCTTGCAGGCTGTTGCGTCCTCCCAGGAGGTCCATGGCGTTGAAATAACTGCCATTTCCTGGGGAATGATGTTCCCCGACATATTTGCCGTTCCGTGCCCACCAAGCGCCATGAGCGGAACAACGAGTCCAAGATTCGGGCTATCGCAACACATCAAGGAAATATCGGGGTTGCCAGCGGCAGTCTGAGCAACTTGTCCAACGCGTGACGTCGACTCCTTGTTAACAACAATATTTTCATGCCTGGCTAGTCGAAGTAATGACGTGTGCGTCAGGTCTGTGTTGACACGGGGAGGGTTATTGTAAATGCCTATCGGTATTTCGCTTGCATCGGCTATCTCGAGAAAGTACTCGGTAATATCAGCCTCGGGCGCGGAGATGTAAGGCGGTGCGGCGACGATTGCTCCATCCGCTCCGTGCGAGGCCGCAATCTTGCAGTACTGTATCGTTTGATCGGTGTTTGGACCTGTGCACCCGAACCACATCTCAAGTCCCGCTTGCTTCATCGGCATCGTTCGCTCGATAACCTGTGCCCGTTCCTCGGGCGTCAACATAGAGACTTCACCGGTCGAGCCCATTATCAGAACTGCAGACGAGCCGTTCGTAGCCTGAAAGTTGAGGAGTGTATTGAAGCCTTCAAAATCCACAGAGCCATCCGAATTCATCGGCGTAATCAATGCAACGAATGACCCTTCCACTTTCTTATTCGCCATGCTTTTCGTCCTCATAGTTTGAGTAAAGACACTTGTCTAAATCGTTCGAAACGCCAACCAAGTCGATCTAGTGTTCAGGAAAAACATGAAAACATCGCCTTGCGCGACTCAATAGCTCGGTATTCCGGTTATCGCCCGCCCCAGGATCAGAGCATGTATGTCGTGCGTACCTTCATAGGTATTCACGGTTTCCAGATTTATCATATGCCGCATCACGTGGTATTCGTCCGAAATGCCATTGCCGCCATGCATGTCGCGTGACAATCGAGCGACATCCAGTGCTTTGCCAACGTTGTTCCGTTTTATCAACGATATCATTTCCGGTGCACTACGCCCCTCATCCATCAGGCGGCCGACCCGCAAACTCGCCTGCAAACCAAGCGCAATCTCTGTTTCCATATCCGCAAGCTTTTTCTGATAGAGCTGAGTTGCCGCGAGAGGTCGGCCGAACGGGCCCCTCAGCCTTTCGACGTTTGGCAACAATGCGGAGTCGGGCACTTCAACATTGTCCATCATTATCATTCCGGTTACAGAAGCGCGTAGCGACAGCTTGCCGTCAATTTGGGGAGCTTCCAGACCCGGCAAGCCTTTTTCCAGGATAAACCCGCGAATCTTGCCATCGTGGTGCTCCAATTTTGCCCAAATGATGAAAACATCAGCGACCGACAACCGGAGTCAACACGTTCTATCTCGCGCGCAATAAGGCCGTATGCGACATGGCTTGCACCGGAACCACCCAATTCCTCAGGCAATGTTGGCCCGAGCAAACCCAGTTCACCCATCTCTTGAAAAATTGCCGGGTCCGTAATTTCTCGTGCATATGCATCAACGATTCGCGGCAGCAACTCGCCCTGGGCGTAGGCATTTGCAGCGTCCCTGATGAGGCGCTCGTCCTCACCGAGTTGGCCCTCAATCGACAAAGGGTCGGACCAGTCGAATGTACCCGAGGTTTCAGTGGCCATGATCGATCAACAGTGTTTTGCAGAACGAACAATTTGGCACAGGATGTTATCCGGGACCAAATCCCATTTCGAACATAATCATTACCAACAGTCAATTTAGGCGCGGCGTCGGTCTGACATTTTCCTCACTTGCGATAGGTGAGTTCGTTGCCAAGCTCGGCGCTCAGGATGAGGCTTGCACTTGATAGGACTCGGTTAGCGAAAGTATCCAGTTGCGAAATGCGACTACGGGTTCGTAATCGTATTGATTGTTCGGAGAGATCAAATAATAGCCATAGTCACTTTGCGACGGCTCGTCGACAATAATCTCAAGTTCGTTATTTGCGAGTTCTGTACCGATCAGGAATTTGGGTAGTAGCCCCGCGCCGAGTCCGGCGACCGCAGCTTGAGAGATGATCGAAAACTGCTCAAAGACCAGGCCGTGCTCGACGGTGACGGTGGAGTCTATTGCGCGGAACCACGACTCCCAGGCGTCCGGGCGACTTGCCAAATGCAGCAGCGGCAGCTTCGCAATGTCACTGACTTTCTCGATCGGGTGATTCTCAAGCATCTTGGGCGAACAAACAGGTACTGACATTTCACCCATCAAAAACGTACTCCGGGTGCCCGGCCAGTCCGGCAAACCGTAATGAATGGCGACGTGAATGTTCTCATTGGAGAAATCGAAGGGTGACAACTTCGTCACAAAATTCACCGTGATATCCGGGTTTTGCTCGAGGAATGACGGGAACTTCGGCATTAGCCAGCGGGTACCGAAGGTTGGCAGTATGGCCAGATTCAGCATGCCGGTACGTGGTTTGGTTATTGCCGTGAGTGATGCGTTCCGAATCAGCTGCAGCGCAGAGTTAATTTCCTGTGCGTACGTTTTACCGACGCTGGTCAGTTGTAACGGTTTGTGGTCTCGCTTGAAAAGTTCGATGCCGAGTTGATTCTCAAGCGCGCCAATCTGGCGACTGACAGCCCCCTGGGTCACATTCAACTCATGTGCAGCTGCGGTAAAACTTCCCGCTCTTGCGGCGGCATCGTATGACATAAGCATACTGATACTGGGTAGAAGTCGTCGTTGATAGGACATGATGCGTTTCAGGCGAGGCTCAAAGTGTCTAGCGCTCCTGCTCCTCGGTGGCTCTCGCAATCTCCTTGCCGATATCTTCTACATGTCTTTTTGCGAGCACCGATGCCAGTTCGTCATCGGCAGCTATCACAGCCTCCAGGATCGCCGCGTGCTCCTTCCAATTGCCAGCCATGTTGGGCTCAGGACGATTCGCAAAGATCCATTGCGTTTTTTCGTTCAGGGCCTTCATAAATCCGACAAGGAAACGATTTTTACCTGCCACGGCTATCTGGTTGTGGAAAGTGTTGTTGAGCTCGGCCAGCACGGCAACGTCGTTTGTCGCGTCCGCCCGGTTGCCTTCGTTTAGCAAATGTTGGAGATTGACGCGGACTTCGTCACTACACCGCCGAGCCGCGTATTTCGCGCTCATCCCTTCTAGCTCCGCTCTAAGCTCTATAATTTCCTGCACTTCATCGACCGTGAGCAACGCAACACGTGCGCCTTTTCTCGGGTTGATTTCTACCAGGCCCTCGACCTCCAATACGCGCAGTGCCTCCCGGACCGGGTTACGGGACACGTCAAAGGCCTTGGCGAGGCCCACTTCCGTTAGCCGCTCGCCGGTTTTGAACTTGCCGCTCAGGATGGCCGCGCGCAAGGTTTCGGTGATCGCCATATTGATCGATTTGTGCGAACTGCCGATGTCCGCCCAGGCGGCGGCAAAGTCCGGCTTGTCTTGATCGTTTTCTGCTTGTTCGTCAGTCATTGAATTTGCTCGATGGTTCATCGGCTAGCATCGACACAAATGCCGCCCGGATTCTTTTCGTGATGGTTGGTAATGGAGGTCGTCCCCGTACTGACCAAAATTCAGCAGTTTAGCCTGTTAATCTGGCCCCGACTTGATCATAGTGAACATTGTATACGATAAATGGGTCGTTGGGTGCCCCGGCCTGGTTGCAAAACCCCGAGCCCTACTGCAATATTGTATACAATGGACAGTTTGTTTTGTAGGCCCACAGCCGTGGGACATGATATTTAGGGGAATCCTGATGGGCAATCGCGTCGTTATCGTGGGTGGTGGATGGGCCGGGTCAGCTGCAGCCGTGAGCGCTCGCAAGGCGGGCGCCGATGAAGTGATACTTCTTGAGCGGACAGACAGCCTGCTGGGCACCGGGCTGGTCGGTGGCATCATGAGAAATAATGGTCGTTTCACGGCGACCGAGGAGATGTTTCAGCTTGGCGGTGGTGACCTGTTCAAGGTATGTGACGACAACTCGCGTCACGTCAATATGGAGTTTCCGGGTCACAAACATGCGTCAATTTACGACGTCAATAAGATCGAAGCGGCCGTAAAACGCTGCCTCGTCGAAAATGGCGTGGAAATCTGGACATTCAGTCGAACCACAGACGTCGAAATAAGCAATGGTTCCATAACGGCCGTTTTTCTCGAGGGCGGAACCCGGGTTGAAGGTGATGTTTTCATGGACACAACCGGAACCTGCGGTGCACAGACCCTGTGCACAGACAATGGCAATGGCTGCGTCATGTGTGTCATCCGATGCCCGACGTACGGACCCCGAGTCAGCCTCGCCGGTTTATGCGGAATCGAGGAACGCGATGGCAGGAAACCCGATGGCTCATACGGTGCGATGAGTGGATCCTGCAAACTCAGCAAGGAAACAATTGATCCAAAAATAATTGAAGAGCTCGAACGTACCGGCCTGGCGATGATTCCGCTGCCGAAGGAAATGGTCAATGAAAGTAAGCTCGGATCAAAGGCCTGTGCTCAGTACGCTCTGAAAGAATACGCCGAAAACGTCATTCTGCTCGATACCGGTCACGTCAAACTGATGACACCGTTCACACCGCTGCATGAACTGCGGCAATTGCCGGGTATGGAAGAGGTCAAATACGTTGATCCTTACGCCGGAACCGTCGGCAATTCCATGCGCTTTGCAAATATATCGCCTCGTGACGACGCGCTTCAGGTCATTGGAGACATCGATAACCTGTTTTGTGGCGGCGAGAAGGCGGGACTACTCGTAGGTCACACGGAAGCAATGGTGACCGGCGCAATCGGAGCCCATAACGCTGTTCGAGCGATGGCAGGTAAGGAACTCCTGAAAATCTCCACGAAACTGACCGTCGGTGACGCGATCAAGAATGTGCGTGAAGAAATGGACCAGGAAGGTGGTATGGGTAAGAAATACACGTTTTCCGGTTCTGTCTACTTCAATCGAATGAAGGACAAGAATCTCTACATTACAGATGTTGAAGCGATAAAGAAGCGTGTGGCGAAAGCTGGGTTGACCGGAGTACTCGAGCAAAAGGTCGCTTAGTCGTGTCATACATGATCACTGCCGAGTGCGTCAACTGTAGTGCCTGTGAACAGGAGTGCCCCGTACAGGCAATTTCTGCCGCCGCCGACCAGTACGTCATCGACCCGAACGTCTGCGTTGACTGCGAAGGCTATTTTGAAGAAGCGCGTTGCAAATGGGCTTGCCCTGTCAATGCCTGTATCCCGGAACGAGAAACCTATCTCGCGCGAGCCGCGACAATGATCGTCAAGGGCGTAAGGCCAGTGATATTCAAGAACGGTGATTCGGTCGGCGGAAAAGTATTGTCGGATTAGAAATGAGTCTGCTCGGAACTCACGGTTCGGGTGGAATACGTATAGATCATGGAGAAGTTAGAGAATGTTAGGTTCTGAAGTACTGGTAAAGATGTTAACGGGGTACGGGGTAGACACCATTTTTGGCGTTCCCGGCGACACTAACGTTCCGCTTTACACGGCACTGGATGCCGCCAAAGGAGAGATTCGGCATGTCATGGCGCGAGATGAGCGCGGTGCCGGGTTCATGGCAGATGCCTATGCACGCGTTTCGAACAAGGTCGGCGTATTCGAAGCCCCGTCCGGCGCTGGCGCAATGTATTCCTTGCCCCCGCTTGCCGAGTCGAACGCATCGTCCGTTGCAGTGATTCTCTTTACCATCGATGTTCCGCTAATTTGTGAAGGCAGGGGAGTCATCACAGAATTGGACTGCAAGGCGCTTTTTGAACCCGTCTCCAAAGCTTCCATACAGGTAAAGTCAGCAGAGAAAATTCCAGAAATTGTACGTCGCGCATTCCGTACCGCAACGACAGGAAAGCCTGGTGCAGTTCACGTGGTCGTGCCTGAAGACATGCTGAAAGCGGAAGTTGATCCAAGCAAGATCTCGTTGCATGTCGAAGAAGAGTGCAAGACATTTCCGTCGATTCGGTCGGTCGGACCATCCGAAAAAATGCGGGAAATCCTGACGCTACTGTCGCAGGCAGAACGACCTTTGCTTGTTGCCGGTGGAGGCGTCAATCGTTCCATGGCGCAGCCCGAACTGCTGAAATTCATCAATCGATTCCAGGTCCCGGTCGTCAGCACGATTACTGGCCAGGGTGCTATTGAGCCGAACCATCCGCTGGAGATCGGTGTTATTGGCGACAACGGTTTCCATCCACACGCGAACAAGGCGCTTGACGAGTCGGATCTGACGATATACCTCGGATCAAAAGTTGGCTCGGTTGTGACAATCGGCTGGACGTTCCCGAGTGAACGTGCCGACAGAAAAATAATTCAAGTCGATATAGACGCGGACGTACTGTCAAACAATACGCGGAATACGCTTTCCATTTTCGGCGATATCAAAGCCGTGCTGGCGGAAGTCCTGAAAATTGACGACATCAAGGTGGGTGACTACTCGAAGTGGATTGCCGAGGTGAATGGCTGGAGACGTAATTTCTGGATAAATGCCGAGCCTCTTTTCAACGAAAGGACAAAGCCGGTACGACCCGAACCGGTCGTAAAGGCATTCAACGACCGCATCAAGGGTGCAGTGAATATTCTGTCGGATGCCGGCACGCCAACGCCCTACATGACCCGCTTTCTTCGACTCGCTGACCCAGGGTCACGCTTTATAATTCCACGAGCGTTCGGGGGCCTGGGTTATGCGATACCAGCTGTTGTTGGCGCGTGGATGGCGGACCCTGATAAACGACCAATCGGCCTGTTCGGTGATGGATCGCTCGGCATGACGGCAGGTGAACTGGAGACACTGGTTCGCTTGAAGTGTCCTGCCCTACTCGTTCATTTTAATAACGCTTGCTTCGGCTGGATCAAAGGTCTGCAAAGACTCGACGGCTATGATAATGACAATTGCTACTCGGTAGACTTTGACGCTACGAAGGCGAGTGCTGTCGCTGAAGCGTTTGGTATGAAGGCCTGGCACGTTACGGACATGGATGAATTGGAGGCTGCCATGGACGAAGCCTTTGCCTATGATGGTCCATGCCTGATCGATATTGTTGTTGAATCGTTGGCAGAACGAGTGCCGCCGGTTTATTCGTGGTTGAAAAAGCGCGGCGAAGACCCGTTGTCGAATAAGGCTGATGCAGTGTGGTATAGCTAGGCCAGGAGGTATCCGAGATCAGATGAAAACAGTTGAATGTACCGACATTGAGCGAGAGGATTCTGGCGAAGTAGACCTGGCACGGGCGGTCGTGACTGTGGTTTCAGTTGAAGGCGAAAGAGTCCACGTTGAGTCATCCGGAACCGCTGCCTGCGGTCAGTGTGCGAGCTCCGGCGGTTGCGGAACCAAGTCCTTGCTAGCGTTCTTCGGCAATAAATCGATCCCACTGGTTTTGGACAACAATCTCGGTGCCAGGGTTGGCGACCAGATCGAAATTGGTATCGAGCACAGCAAGATCCTGAAAATTTCTGCGCTATCTTACCTGTTGCCGATCATCGGCCTGCTGGGTGGAGGCGCCCTGAGTTCTGTCGCGAAGACAAGTGATGTCATCGCATTCGGCTTGGGGCTGATGGGTCTTGGTATCGGCTTTGCGTACAGTCGTCACCTCTATAGTTCGGAGCGGTGGGAGCGTGAGATTCTCCCCGTTTGCATGCGAGTGGTTTCTTCCGGCGATGAGCAGTACGTCGATTTAAAGACGCTAAGCTAAGGATCACTGGAGACGCAAATGAAAGAATATGCTTTGCTCATTATTGCTACGGCACTGGTCAACAATGTTGTCCTGGTGAAGTTCCTCGGACTGTGCCCATTCATGGGTGTCTCCAACAAAATTGATACGGCAATCGGGATGGGTTTTGCGACAACCTTCGTTCTGACACTGTCCGCGGTCGCTAGCTGGGCATTGAACACCTTTGTTCTTGAGCCTTTGAATGTCGAGTTTTTGCGGATCCTCACGTTTATTCTGGTCATCGCGGCCGTCGTGCAATTCACAGAAGTCTTTATCAAAAAAGTGTCGCCGATGCTCTACCAGGTGCTGGGCATATTCTTGCCGCTGATTACCACAAACTGTGCCGTACTGGGTGTCGCATTATTGAATACGCAGGAGTCGCATACGTTCATGCAAAGCCTCGTGTACGGCCTCGCGTCGGCGCTGGGTTTCACATTGGTGATGGTTATTTTCGCCGGCTTGCGGGAACGACTGGCTTCAGCTGACGTACCGGAAAGTTTTGAGGGGGCACCGATCGGATTCGTGACGGCAGGATTATTGGCACTGGCTTTTCTCGGTTTTGCCGGGCTGGCAAGTTAATGGGGAACGACAATGATTGAGGCAGTACTCACATTGACGGCGCTCGGTGTTGTCCTGGGCGTCGTGCTTGGTTTGGCTGCGCGCTTTTTCAAGGTCGAGGGCAATCCACTGATTGATGAAGTTGAAGCGATCCTGCCCGGGATTCAATGTGCTCAGTGCGGCTATCCGGGTTGCAGGCCATATGCCGAGGCAATCGTGAACGATGGTGAGGTGGTCACGAATTGCCCGCCAGGTGGAATGTCCACCGCCGCATTGCTGGCAGAGAAAATGGGTGTGGATCTTGATTTATCGTCGATGGAAGAAAAAGAAAAGACGATCGCCTTCGTCGATGAATCCATCTGTATTGGTTGCACCCGATGCTTCCAGGTTTGTCCGACGGATTCCCTGTTGGGGGCGCCGCAGCAGGTTCATACGGTTATTCCGGAAGTTTGCACGTCATGCGAAGAGTGTATTCCGATGTGCCCGACCGGGGCCCTTAGCATGGTGCCGATTGAAACCACAGTTCAGACCTGGCACTGGCACAAGCCGGATTCTCCAGGGCATCAGGCTCGCACACGATGAATATATTTGGTATCCGTGGCGGGGCGAAAGTCAGTGGTCGAAAAGAGCTCACGGCCGAAACGCCCGTGGAGAAGCTACCAATGCCGCGGCTGTTACATGTTCCGTTGCAGCAACATGTTGGCTCGCCTGCGGTGCCCATCGTGTCGGTTGGCAGTCGAGTGAAAAAAGGGCAACTTATTGCCGAAAGCAAGGGCGCTGTGTCAGCGCCGGTGCATGCGCCGACGTCCGGTTTTGTTACGAGAATTGGCAATCATCTTGCACCACATCCATCCGGATTGCCGGTCCTTACGTTGTCGATGGAACCGGACGGGCGCGACGAGTGGTGCAAGCTTCCAGAACCTCTGGAGCTTGAGACGGCCAGTCCGAAAGAAATCGCAGAGCGCGTCTCCGAGGCGGGTGTCGTCGGTATGGGTGGGGCTGCTTTTCCATCCGCCGTCAAGCTGTCAATGGGCGACAAATACGACCTCGACAGCCTGATTCTTAACGGCGCTGAATGCGAACCCTATCTGACCTGTGACGATCGGCTAATGCGGGAGCGTGCCGACGAGACGATTATCGGGACTCGTTACATGATGAAGGCACTGGGTGTATCAAAGGCGTATATCGCTATTGAGGACAATAAGCCTGCGTCATTCAAATCGATGCAAGTTGCGGCCGGCGAAAATTCCGGTATCGAAGTTGTTTACGTTCCTGCTCGATATCCCATGGGTTCGTCCGCGCATCTTGTGCAGGCCATTACCGGACGAGAAACGCCGGCCAGCGGCAGAACGGCGGATCTCGGCGTTATTGTTAATAATGTTGCAACGGCATTCGCTGTGTATGAGGCCTGTAAGTTAGGGCGTCCGTTGATATCGCGTATTGTCACTTTGAGCGGTGAGGCAGTGAAGCGACCTGCAAATTACGAAGTATTGGTCGGCACGCCAGCTTCGGATTTGATGAAACAAAGCGGCGGTCTGATTGAGGAGCCGAAACAACTACTTATGGGTGGGCCCATGATGGGACAGCCACTACCGAATCTTGATATACCAATCGTAAAGGGAACGTCAGGAATACTGGCGCTGCGCGGTACCGAAATTCCCGAGCAAAACATCATGCCCTGCATTGGCTGCGGAAGTTGCGTTACGGTTTGTCCTGCCGGCCTTCTGCCCATGGAGATGATGAACCGACTTGATCACGAGGATGTGGATGGCGCGGACGAGATCGGGCTTCGTGACTGTATCAGTTGCGGATCTTGCAACTATGTTTGCCCATCTCACATTCCGCTTGTGCAGTTTTTTAACTATGGAAAAGGGCGACTCAAAGAGCAGGACACGGACAAAGCCAGGCATGTCAAGATCAAGGTTCTTACAGAAGCTCGTGAGAAACGGCTCGAAAAGCGAGCGCCATGATCAATGCCATTCCAGAGATGAGCGGGCCGTATGTGCGCAAGGAAAAAAGCGTTACGCGAACGATGACACTCGTCATGCTGGCGCTGGTACCGGCAACAGCCTATGGACTTTATCTCTACGGTTGGCCAGCGATTATCCTGTTCACTATCGCGATCACTTCAGCATTACTTTTTGAAATTTTGTCCTTGCTGATAGCCAAAAAACCTGTCGTCAGATTCGCCAGTGACGGTTCTGCCATGCTGACCGCGTGGTTGTTAGCCATTAGTCTGCCGCCATGGGCGCCATGGTGGGTTGCCGTACTTGGGTCTGCGATTGCGATTGTCATCGGCAAGCATGTGTTCGGTGGCCTGGGGCAAAACGTATTCAATCCCGCTATGGTCGGTCGCGTCGTACTGCTGCTGTCTTTTCCACTTGAAATGACTGCTTTTGTCAATCCGATACCACTCTTTAGTGCCGACGCTCCGACTTTTCTGCAGGGCGTACAGATAGTTTTTGGCGGCATGAGTATCGATGCCTATACAGGGGCAACGGTTCTTGACTCTGTCAAAGTAGCCGTCGGTCACGGCGGTGTGGTACAGGACGGTATCGCCGGACAGCGCAATCTCGGTTCGTGGCTTGCCGGCAACAACGCCGGAAGCATGGCTGAAGGTGCGGACGTCCTGCTGCTGCTCGGTGGGATATTGCTTATCTTCACGCGCGTCATTCGCTGGTTCATACCGGTTAGTACACTCTTGTCGCTGGCGGCTGTGGCGACAGTCTTCAACTGGGTCGATCCGGCCACTTATCCTGACGCTAGCATTCATTTGTTTACCGGGTCAGCTGTGTTAGGTGCTTTTTTCATAGCCACAGATCCGGTTACGTCGCCAACATCCCCTAAAGGCCAACTGTTTTTCGGTGCGTCGCTTGGCGCGCTTATCTATGTGATTAGAACCTGGGCCCAATACCCGGAAGGAATGTCTTTCGCCATTTTGTTGATGAATGCGGTAACTCCTCTTATCAATCGTTACATGCGACCAAGAATTTTTGGCCGAACAAACAAGGGCGACCCATTGGGTCTGTCGCGCCAGTAGATGCGAGAAAAAGCTGAGAAAAAGAGCAAGTTTCGTGAGACTGTCGCGTACCAGGCGATATTGCTCGGCGCCAGCACACTCGTCGCAACGACGCTTTTGAGTTTCGGCAATCTCGCAACCAAAGACGAGATCGCGCTGCGGATTGAGGAGGACCTGAAAGCATCTCTAACTCAGGTTGTGCCGGAAGACTTGTACGACAACGAGCTACTCGCAAGCACCATTTCTGAGGAAAATTCGAAAGGTGAATCAGTATTGGTATACCAGGCGACGCTGAACAACGTGGTGACCGCTGTTATTTTTGAAGTCACCGAAAACGGCTACAGCGGTAAGATTCGTTCAATTATCGGGATTGCCCCCGATGGACGCATACTGGGCGTGCGTATACTCTCGCACAGCGAAACACCCGGATTGGGTGACAAAATAGAGGTTGAAAAGGATGACTGGATTCTTGGTTTCGACGGCTTGTCGATAAATAACCCTGGTCAGAGCGGTTGGGCTGTGCGAAAGGACGGCGGCCAGTTCGACCAGTTCACCGGAGCGACGATCACGCCACGCGCCGTCGTGAAGTCGATTCGCTCGGGCCTCGAGTTTTTTGAACAGAAGAAGCAAGTACTGTTGCATGTAGAAACGGAAAGTCAACGATGAATATGAACTACAAAGAAAATGCACGAGAGGGCCTTTGGACCAATAATATTGTATTCGCGCAATTGCTGGCGCTATGCCCGCTGCTCGCGGTTACAGGTACTGCGACCAATGGCCTCGGAATGGGTATCGCGACGATTGTCGTGCTTGTGTTGTCGAACGCGACAGTATCCCTGTTCAGAAACGTCATCACGCCAGAGGTTCGCATCCCGGATTTTGTTCTGATTATCGCCACTGTTGTGACAATGGTTGATATGGTAATGAACGCCTGGATGCACGAGCTGTACAAAGTGCTTGGCTTGTTTATTCCGCTCATCGTCACCAACTGTGCAATTCTTGGCCGCGCAGAAGCCTTTGCTTCGAAGAACGCGATCGCGCCGTCCATATTTGATGGCTTGATGATGGGTTTGGGCTTCACGTTTGTACTGGTGGTTTTGGGTGCGAGCCGAGAGGTGCTGAGCAATGGCACGCTGTTCGCCAATGCATCACTTCTACTGGGCAATGGCTTCTCGTTTCTCGAAACGACGTTGATCAAAGATTATCGTGGATTCTTGCTATTCGCCCTGCCGTCCGGCGGCTTCATTGCGCTGGGCTTTATTCTGGCGGGCAAGCGAATGCTCGACAAATGGCTGCAGACGCGTTCGGCAGCCAAGGTTTTCGTCGGCGACCTGTCAACGGCGAAGTCTAAATAGTGAGTGGTGTTGCATGACATCAGGTAATGATCGACAGATGCTGAGGGTCAGCGTTGCATACGCAATGGCCAATAAGAATTTCTGGCGATATCTCGATTGTCCGGTCGGCGCGACAGCAATTGACGCCATCAACGAGTCGGGCGTTCTTGCCGAGTTTCCTGCAATCGACCTCGCCACAAACAAGGTCGGCATATTTGGCAAGATCGCGAGCACGGATACCGTTCTCAACGATGGTGACCGGGTGGAGATTTACCGACCCATTACGATTAGTCCAGAGCGCCTGCCGAAGCGTAAATATCGCTTACGTCCTGTCGAGCCACTGATTGAATCGACTGGACAAATGCGGACGATCAATGTTCCGGATCGCAAAATCCTGACAAGCGAGGAGAGAGATGTGAGTCTGGCGGGTTTTCTGAGTGATTACGGATTTGTCGTCAAGGTCGATGTGACCGACCTGGACCGCAGTTTGGCCTGGTATCAGGAAAAGCTGGGTTTCAAGCTCGACGACAAACACAGTGCGGGATCATGGCGACAACTGACTCTGGACGCCTTGCCCCATACGGCGCTGGGTTTGTACCTGAACCCCGACGGTGCCGGCCTTGGCGGTAAAAAGGTGACCTTCGTCGTCACCGATATCAAATCGGTTCGTGAAAATCTCCTCGCAAATGGTGTCGATGTTGACGATATTGCTGATCTCGGCGATTGGGTCAAGCTTGCATTTTTTCGCGACCCGGATGGAAACGTGTTTGGAATTCGTGAGAATGTCACCGCATAAGCGCTTTGTGCGCAGGATTGACCGATATCAATTTTTCATTACAAAAACTCACAGAGAAGTGACCAATTCTCGATTGTCGACCGCTTGATTTGGCCGCAATATGGAACCGTCTAATCACGGAAACCAAATTGGCGGCAGTCATGGCAAATCAAGAGAAATACCAAGCATCGGAAAAAGCACAGGCCTTTCTGGCGTCAGTCCAAAAGGGTAAATACAAGCGAGAAATCATCACGGGTCTCGGCAAGTTTCTCGCCAACAATGTGCCCGAAGAAATGCAAGACTTTTATTCCAAATCGGAGCTGCAGACGCTTGTCGACCTGCGCGGTACGAATCAGGATGTTGAGTCACGCATGCCGGTCAAAATAACGCGCCACTATTTCGAGTTGGCGAAGACCAGTGCAGCTATACAAACGCTGGTAAAGGCCAGCCCGAAAGAGACCTACGATCTTGAAGGTGCACCGGATCCAGGTAATCAAATGGACTACAGTCCGGTAGAGGGCCTGATTCACAAGTACGAACTTGGATTGATCTACGTCGCATCAACGTGTTCAGCGCATTGCCGCTTTTGTTATCGCGAAGAACTGATTGCCAAGAAAGACGTCTCACGGCCGGACGGAACAATCGCGCCAAAAGGTCTGGCGCAAATTCCGGAGATCGTTAACTACATTATTAAGCACAACAAAGAGGTTGCCGCCAACGGTGGGCGCCATCCTGAAACAGGACGTGAGAAGCTCCGCGAAATTCTGATGTCCGGCGGCGACCCGATGGTGCTTGGAAACAACAATATTGCCGAGTGGTGGTCTGCCCTGGCTGATGCCGGAATCGAGTCCATCAGACTGGGGACTAAGGAACTTGCCTTCTACCCCGATCGCTTCGACGAAACTTTCTTCGATATGGTGGATAAGTTCCACGAGGCATACCCGTCAACGCAAATACGTCTGATGGTCCACTTCAATCATCCCGACGAGTTTCTCGCCAAAGATGCCGAAGGGAATTATATCGATGACCCGGACGGTGGCCTTGAGTGGGTGCCGAACACCAAGCGCAGTATCAAAGAGCTTGGCAAGCGAGAGTGGATAAGCATCGACAACCAGGCCCCGATTATCAAGGGAATTAATGGTGACCCGGACGCGTTGCGCATCATGCAGCGAGAACTTCGCCGAAACAGAGTGGAGAATCATTATTTCTTCTGTGGGCGCGATATTATTGGCCACAAGGCGTTCAATCTTCCGATTGAAGAGGTCTGGCGCATACTCAACGAGTCGCAAAAAGGTCTCTCCGGCGTTGAAAGTCACGCGCGGCTGTCCATTACGCATTACCGGGGCAAGACAGAGGTGGCAGCAGTCACGAATGAGCCGCTGGCGGGTATTCCGGGCACGGAGAATGGCTTTGTCGTGCTCAAACTTCTGCGCGGCGCTGCAGATGCTCCCGACCGAGGCAAGGTAACCATTGTCGGTCGCAATCCGGACGCGATCTGGTTCAGTGGCTACGACGACCGTGTGATCTTCGACGAGGCAGGATTATTTACCCATGTCGGCGAGAAGCAGGATTCCAAGCCATTGCTGCAACAAGCCTGATCGATTCAAGGTGTGAAGAAATGACATTCGTTGTTGGTGAAAACTGCATTCAATGCAAAGACACAGCCTGCGTTGAGGTGTGCCCGGTCGATTGTTTCTACGAAGGGCCAAACTTTCTTGTGATCAATCCGGATGAGTGTATTGACTGTGAGGACTGTGTGCCGGTATGTCCAGAAGACGCCATTTACTCAGAAGACGATCTTCCCGATGAACAAAAGGCCTTTCTGCAACTGAACGCAGAACTTGCTGAAATATGGCCGAACATCACCGAGAAAAAAGACCCCCTGCCGGATGCTGCTAAGTGGAGTGGTGTCAAAGGTAAACTTAAATTTCTGGAGCGCTAGATCACGTTTTAGTGACGCACTTATATGATTCATAAACTCTATGATTCGGCAGCATCAGCGGTCGCTGACATATTTGACGGCGCTACGGTGCTGATTGGTGGGTTCGGTGAGGCTGGCAGTCCGATCGAGTTGATTCACGCATTGATCGATCAGGGCGCACGCGAATTGACGGTGGTCAACAACAATACCGGAAGCGGCCATGTCGGGCTGGCAGCTCTGATCGAGAACCGCCGGGTTGCGAAAATGATCTGCTCATTTCCAAGGACGGCAAACTCAACGGTGTTCCCGGACCTATATTCAAAAAATAAAATTGAACTCGAGTTGGTTCCTCAAGGTACGCTCGCCGAAAGAATTCGGGCTGGCGGTGCCGGCATTCCTGCATTCTATACAGCGACTTCGGTCGGTACCCAACTTGCCGAAGGGAAGGAGCACAGACAGTTCAACGGGCGCGAGTATGTGCTCGAACATGGGTTGACTGCAGACTTCGCATTGATTAAGTGCCGAAGTGCCGATCGCTTGGGTAATGTGATTTACAATAAGACGGCGAGAAACTTTTCACCGGTCATGGCGACCGCAGCACAAACGACCATCGTGCAGGCGGATGAGTATGTACCTGAGGGTAAGCTGGAGCCTGAGGCAATCGTCACACCAGCGATATATGTCGACAGAATTGTCGCGGTCTCGACTCCGCTCCAAGAGTCCGAACTGGTTGCCGCGGGAGTACAATATCCATGACAACAGTAACGAATATGGCGACAGGTTGGAGCCGCCAGGATATCGCCCGAAAAATCGCGGCTGACATACCCGACGGTGCGTTTGTTAATCTGGGCATCGGAATGCCCGAGAGCGTGGTGAATCACATTCCACAGGGCAGGGAGGTGATTTTTCATACCGAAAACGGACTGCTCGGAATGGGCCCGGCTCCACCGGCGGGTGAGGAAGACCCGGAGCTGATTAATGCCGGAAAAAGGCACGTGACCGCCATTACCGGCGCTTCTTTTTTTCACCATGCCGATAGTTTTGCGATGATCCGGGGCGGGCACATCGACATATGTGTGCTCGGAGCCATGCAGGTTTCGCAAACAGGGGACCTCGCCAATTGGTCGATGGGCGAAGCCGATGCCGCGCCAGCGGTCGGCGGTGCCATGGACCTGGTTGCGGGTGCAAAACAAATTTTTGTTGCGACGCAGCACTGCACGAAATCCGGCAAACCCAAGCTGGTCGAATCCATCACTCTGCCGGCAACCGGCCTTGCTGTTGTTTCGCGCGTCTATACCAATATGGCAATTCTTGATATTCGCAACGGTGCATTCGAACTTGTCGAACTCGCGCCTGACGTTGATTTGCAGACCTTGCAGGATAATACCGGTGCGACAATTATCGTTCCGGTCCATGCCGAAACCGGCAAAGCAGCGTCTCTATGAGTACGACAATTCCACAATCAGCTGCTGACGGCGAACGGGCACCGTCGCGTAGCGAGAAACTCTATGAGCGTGCTTTGCAGGTCATGCCTGGCGGATGCAGTCGAAACACCGTACTCAGGAAACCGCACCCGTTCTACGTTGATCATGGCAGCGGTTGCTATGTGACCGATATTGAAGGCAATGAGCGCATAGACTTTGCCAATAACATGGCATCGTTGATCCACGGGCATGCCCATCCGGAGATA
The DNA here is from genome assembly GCA_021773115.1 of Woeseiaceae bacterium. Lineage (GTDB taxonomy): Bacteria > Pseudomonadota > Gammaproteobacteria > Steroidobacterales > Woeseiaceae > UBA1847. Next base: position 125,934 of record JAJFKS010000032.1, read on the forward strand.
GTCTCGGCGGTAAGCGAACAGCTACGCCGGGGTACGGCGTTTACTCTGGCGACGGAACAAGAGATTTTATATGCGGAAGACATGGTCGAACGCGTTGATGCTTTCGAGAATATTCGATTTGTAAACTCCGGCACAGAAGCCGTGATGAGTTGCCTGAAAGCCGCTCGTGCGTATACGGGTCGGCCAAAAATCGCGAAGGTTGAAGGTGCCTATCATGGGCTTTACGATTTTGCCGAGGTCAGCCAGACATCCAATCCGAGTAATTGGGGTCGTGTAGATAGTCCGGCGAGAGTTCCAGTTTCGCACGGAACACCGAAATCCACTTTGGACGATGTGGTGGTCATACCGTTCAACAATGCTGCACAAGCAATCGAAATCCTTGAACGAGATATCGACAGCCTCGCTTGCGTATTGCTGGACCTGGTTCCGCATCGAATTGGCCTGATTCCTGCGCAACAAGAGTACGTAAAGGCTCTGAGGCAGTGGACCAAACGAAACGGGATACTGCTGGTTTGCGACGAGGTGATTACTTTTCGTTGCGGTTATCAAGGCGCTCAGGAAGGCTTGGGCATAAAGCCGGACCTGACGGCCATGGGAAAGATGATCGGCGGTGGTTTCCCTGTTGGGGCAATCGCTGGCTCGCGCGATGTCATGAGCGTCATGGACCCGTTAAAGAAACCGGTACTGTTTCCGCATTCCGGTACCTTCTCAGCAAACCCGGTCACCATGACGGCGGGGAGAATAGCGATGCAGCTATTCGACAGTGATGCGGTTGACCGGCTAAATCAGCTCGGCAATGCTGTGCGACGTCAGCTGACGGAAGCAATGGCTGTCGCCGATGTTGCCGCCTGTGTTACTGGCAGTGGATCCATGTTCCGGATTTTGATGAAACCGGAACCGCCAACGGATTATCGGTCCGGGTATTCCAGTGACGAGGAGGCCGAGCAGCTGCGGCACTTTCTCGACTACACAGCTGACAATGGCGTGCTCTTGATCGGAACCGGGACCGGCATGCTATCGACGGCAATGGGTCAGGCGGAAATTGACCGGCTTTGCGAGGTAGCCCTTGCAGGATTCAGAAAACTGAAAGTTAACGGCGGATAAGAAAATGACAATGAAAATTGAAGTTCAAGAGTTGCTCGGCAAGTTAGGCGTTCCGTCGTCCTTAAGTGGTACGGGCTCCTTGAAGGTGTTCACGCCATTGACGGGTGAAGAGATCGGATCGGTTGAAAAAGGCACTTTGGACAGCGTCAACGTGCAAATTGAAAAAGCTCACGATGCTTTCCTCAAGTGGAGAGTTGTGCCTGCACCGAGACGAGGTGAGCTGGTGCGTCTTTTGGGCGATGAGCTTCGCAAGTCGAAAGAAGACCTTGGTCGCCTGGTGAGCATTGAAGTCGGTAAGGTGGCGTCGGAAGGTCTTGGCGAAGTACAGGAGATGATTGATATTTGTGACTTCGCCGTCGGCCTGTCGCGGCAACTCTACGGACTGACGATTGCCAGCGAGAGGCCCGGCCACAAGATGACTGAGGTTTGGCACCCGCTCGGCGTAACAGGCGTGATCAGCGCGTTCAACTTTCCGGTGGCCGTATGGTCGTGGAATACAGCGCTTGCGTTCGTCTGTGGCAACAGTGTTATCTGGAAGCCGTCTGACAAGACGCCGCTAAGTGCTTTGGCTTGTGCAGCAATTCTGGATCGCGCCCTGGAACGATTTGGCGATGCGCCGAACGGTTTGCACGAACTCGCCCTTGTCGACCGACATGCTGGCGCTGCTTTGGTTGATAGCCCGAAAGTACCGCTTATATCGGCGACCGGATCGACCGCGATGGGCCGCCAGGTTGGCCCACGTGTTGCAGAACGTTTTGGGCGGACGATTCTTGAACTGGGCGGTAACAATGCCGGTATTGTCAGCGATCAGGCAGACCTCGACATTGCGCTGCGAGCAATTGTTTTCAGTGCTGTTGGAACGACGGGCCAGCGGTGCACATCGATGCGCCGGCTCCTGGTTCACGATGCCATCTATGATGAATTCGTATCGAGCGTGAAGAAAGCTTATGGGACAGTTACTGTTGGCAACCCACTCACGGATAATTCTCTGGTCGGCCCGTTGATCGACAAATCAGCCTATGTGCAGATGAAAAAAGCGCTACAGGACTCGCGCGACCTGGGAGCGACGGTCACCGGCGGTGAACGAGTGCTGGAAGATAAATACCCGGATGCCTACTATGTTCGACCGGCGCTCGTCGAAATGAAAGAACAGGCAGGACCGATGCTGGAGGAAACATTTGCACCAATACTCTATACGGTGCGCTATACAAGCTTGCAGGAAGCGCTGCTGACGCACAATGCCGTTGGTGCAGGCCTGTCGTCGTCGATCTTCACATTGAACATTCGTGAATCGGAAATGTTCCTGGGTGCCGCGGGCTCCGACTGTGGCATTGCGAATGTCAATATCGGTACGTCTGGCGCGGAGATCGGAGGTGCGTTTGGCGGCGAAAAGGAAACCGGCGGTGGCCGTGAATCCGGGTCCGACTCATGGAAAGCGTATATGCGTCGTGCTACCAATACGATCAATTACTCAACTGAGTTGCCACTGGCACAGGGAGTGTCTTTCGAGCTTGATTAACGGTGCAGGTTCAATAAATCGGAGACCGCCATTAGGTGCAACGTATCCGCTGACGTATTATCTTTCGGGTAATACATTGACGTTCAATAAGAAAAGGAAAGGACGCGCATGGATACGAATCTACTGACGGTTCCACATTACGTCTTTCTTCTTACGGTCCTCGCGATATTTATCGCCATCGGCTTTCGTCGTGGTGTGATCATTCCCTCACTTGTAGGCACCTTCTTAATTGGTGTTCTGTCTGCAAATCAGGATCATCCCCTGCTTGACCAGGTCGTATTTGGCGTTCAGGTTCTTTTCAATGCGCTGCTCAATGCGGGTGGCGAGTTGTTTGGCATCATGGCGGTCATCGCGTTGATGGTGGCGATGTTGCACGCGCTACGGGCGCAAGGCGCTGACCAGATTATGGTCGCTCCAATGAAAAAGTTGATGCGCAGTCCGATGACTGCGTTTTTTGTGCTCGCCGCGACGATGTATACGGCTGCCGCTTTTTTCTGGCCGACACCGGCTGTCGCCTTGGTCGGTACCGTACTGGTGCCGGTGGCGGTTCGCGTCGGATTGCCGGCGCTGGCGGCTGCGGTTGCAATTAATCTTGCCGGCCACGGAATGGCTTTGTCAGCGGATCCCATTATTCAGGGCGCAACCCGCCTCACAGCAGGTGCCGCTGGTATTGATAGTCAGGAGCTTCTTCCATACACGGTCTTGTTCTCTATTGTCACCGGTGTGACCGCGCTCAGCATTGCCGTGTACACGATCAGGCGTGATATGAAGTCTGGCGTTCTCAAGGCAGCAACCGAGGAAGAAATTGCGGCGATGTCCGATGCTGATCCGCATCACGGTGACGAGTATTCGGCAAACGGCGAACTCGTAGCCGGGAAGTATGCAAGGATGCTCGCGATCGGTGTGCCGATTACACTCGGTTGTATTGCGGGACTGATGATTTACCGAGGTATTTTTAACCCGGCCAAGGCCATTCGTGGTGGCGATGCCACTGCGTTGCTCGGTGGAGCGGCGACTGTCTTGCTGGTGCTCGCAACATTTGCCAAACATGGCACCCATGCCCTGGAAGGTATTACCGACTATCTGCGCAGCGGGTTTTACTTTTCCATCAAGATATTTGCACCGATTATCCCGATAGCGGGTTTTTTCTTTTTGGGGAACCCCGATCATGCAGCAGCGGTAATTGGGGACGGAGCGCCCGGCTATTTGTTTGATGTTGGTAATTACATTGGTAAACACCTCGATGGCAATAATTTTGCAATCGGTTTCGGTATGACCATTATTGGAATGCTGACCGGAATGGATGGTTCCGGTTTCTCCGGCTTGCCACTTGCAGGTTCCCTGGCGGGTGCGATTGGTACCGGAACTGGCGTAAATATCGCGGTCCTGGCCGCGTTGGGCCAGGTGGCTGCAATATTTACCGGCGGTGGCACGCTCGTTGCGTGGGCATTTGGTGCCTGTGCTGATGCCGGAATTTCTGGCGTTAACCCGTCCGACCTGGTTCGACGAAACTTTGTGCCGGTTGTTACCGGGCTGATCGTTATTACATTCCTGGCAATTTACCTGATGTAGTTGCGTGCAGTCGAGCGTGCCTCCGTCGTTAGCTAACGCCCAGCCCGCCATCAACGCGCAACACTTGCCCTGTGATTTGCCTTGCGTCACTGGACAGCAGAAACTCGACGGCAGCGGCAATGTCGTCAGTTTGTGCGATGCGCCGCGTCAAGGCCCTGTTGGCGGCAGCCTTGAGGGCATCGGGTGAAATAGCGCGATGTGTGCCTTCATCTTTTTGCGTGTAGCCAGGCGCTACACAATTTACAGTGACCCCATCGGGGCCCAGTTGAACGGCGAGAGATTTGGCCAAAGCTTCAACCGCCGCTTTTGCAGCGGCGGTAACTGGAAATAGTGTATCGGATGTATAGTGATGTGCGACAAAAGAGCTAACCGCAACAACGCGTCCGCATTCGGATGCTTTGAGCGCTGTCTGCGCGCTTGTTGCAATTTCGAAGAAGGTGCCTGTCATCGCACTTAAAGACCTGTCCAGCGTTGCGCGATCAACGTCCCCAAGTAGTCGTTTGTCGGCAAATCCAGCGTTACTGACGACCTGGTCGAGTGCGCCGAATTTTTGCATTGCTTCAGCGACCAGCCTTTCTCCAGCTCCAGCAATCGCGAGGTCAGAAAAGACGGTTTCCGCTTTCGCCCCGCGACCGCGTATGTCGGCCGCGATCGCTTCCAGCGGCGCAGTGTCAGTGCCATCTGCACCGCCTCTCGCATGTATCAGCAATCGATTTCCCGGCTTCGCCAGTCGTCGACATACTGCAGCACCGATACCACTTGACGCACCTGTAACAAGAATTGCTAATTCGCTCATGAATGTATTCTCTGCATTGAAGTTTCTGAATGGTCTTAGGTTATACGAGTTGTGCAGCGGCTGCCAAAGCCGAAAAGTAATGATATTGCAGCTATTGTCCGGAGCATGTCGTGTTGAAAACTGATGTCTGTGTCATTGGTGCAGGTGTAGTTGGTATTACATCTGCGCTCGAATTACAGGCTCGTGGTGCCGATGTCGTGCTTGTCGACAGATGTGATTTCGGGCGGCAGGCCTCGTTCGGTAATGCAGGGGTTCTTTCTGCGTCCACAGTACTCAATGTCAATAACCCGGGATTGTGGCGGGCGCTTCCGGGCTTGATTCTCGGTACGGCGCCTTACTTTCGCTACGACCTGATCTACGCTGTGTCGCGATTGCCCTGGCTTCTGAAGTTTTTTCATCGTGGGGCAAAGCGATACACACGGGCAACCGCCAACAGCCTGCACGCACTGCAGACCGTGTCGCTGGCGCGTCACCAGCAACTGGTATCGGAGGCCAATGCCGACTCCCTATACAATGCGCGGGGTTGGCTCAAGGTATTCCAGGATGAACGTGGATTCGACGCAGGTGCGCTGGAAAGGCGCCTGCTGGAGGAACTTGATATTCCGTATCAGTCGCTCTCGGCTGATGAATTGGCTAAGGTCGAGCCAGGCTTGCATCCGATCTATCACTCAGGGCTTCTTCTCAGCGCCACCTGTTCGGTATCGGACCCGTATCTGCTATGCAAAGCGTATCTTGAGCTGTTTAGAAAGCGTGGTGGAAAATTTGAGCTGTTCGATGTTGTGTCGGTCGAAGAAAAAACCGGTGCTTACAGCATTAGCTCGCGTGATGGACAAACGGATTTACGGTCGAGCAATGTTGTAATCGCCTGTGGGCCTTGGTCCGCCGACGTCTGTAGTATGCTCGGCTACAAGATTCCCATGGCATGGGAAAGAGGCTATCACGTGAATGTGGAGTCTCCATCAACGCGGCTTAGTCGACCGGTCTGCGATGTACAGCGTGGCTTTGTCATGGCGCCACAAGGAGAAACAACACGAATAACATCCGGCGTGGAATTTGCGCACCGCGATGCTCCTGCGAATTATTCACAAATATATCGAGCGTACCGAGACGCAGAGTCGGCGGCGCCGATCGGTAAAATGACTGATGAAATACCATGGCTCGGATCCAGGCCAACCTTACCCGATGGCTTACCGGCGATTGGGGCAGCGCCTCGGCACAGCGGACTCTGGTTCAATTTTGGCCATCAGCACATCGGGATGAGTACATCGACGGGCTCGGCCGATATTCTGGCAGATGCAATTGAGGGGCAGTCACCTTGTGCGATCTCCCAGGCATTTTCGCCGCAACGATTCAGAATCTGACCTAAGGAGAACGCATTTGAGACTCGTAAGCTGGCTATCGATCATGTTTATTCTCGGCCTGAGCGTCGCAGTACTGGGACTGAGTTCGGGTCCAAAATCTGCTACCCAAACATGGGACATGCCTACTGCATATCCAGCAGATAACTACCAATCCCAAACCGCGCAATTGTTTGCGGACAAGGTGAACGAGTGTGTGGACGGCGAGATCAGGATAGTGGTCCATGCGGGCGGCTCGTTGTTCAAGGGTGATGAAATCAAGCGCGCGGTGGAGACGGGGCAGGTTCCAATCGGCGAACGACTGCTGTCGGTTCACTCCAATGACAATCAAATGTTTGCTGTGGATTCGATTCCATTCGTTGCCAGTAGCTTCGAGTCAGCCGAGGCGCTTTGGCAAATATCCGGTCCGGCTCTTGAGCGAGTCCTGAACCAGCAAGGACTAACGCTTCTCTACAGCGTTATTTGGCCGCCGCAGGGAATCTATTTTGTTGATGCGGTTGAGGACACAGCCGAAATTCGCGGTATGAAGTTTCGATCCTACAACGCAACGACCGCGAGGATCGCGGAATTGGCGGGCATGATTCCGGTACAAATTGAAGCGGCGGAGATGAACCAGGCATTGGCGACTGGTGTCGTTCGCTCGTTCATGGCTTCTGGCTCGTCCGGTTATGACTCAAAGGCCTGGGAACACGTCAATTATTACTATGACGTAAAGGCATGGCTGCCACGAAACTCTGTCATAGCGAATAGTAAAGAGTTGTCGGAGCTTTCAGACAGGGCACAGCGATGTATACGAGAGTCAGCGATAGTTGCCGCCAAGAGTGGCACAGAAAGGGCCATCTACATGACGGACTGGTATATCGAACAACTCCGGGAAAACGGAATGAACGTCATACTTCCCGAAGAGGGTTTCGCGCGGCAGCTATCTGAAATTGGCGCGATACTCGCCGATGAATGGGCAGATCAGACGGGCGCTGAGGGCAAACAGATTCTGAAAACATACAACGAACTAAAGGACTCGCAGCAATGAGGAAAATGCTGGATAGGCTGTATCAAGTATCAGGTGCCGTTGCCGCAATTTTCCTGTTTTGCATTCTACTCATGATCGTAATACAGATGGTGGCACGCTGGTCCGGCGTCGTTGTTGCGGGCCTGACAGACATCGCTGGCTATTGCATGGCCGCAACCTCTTTCTTTGGTCTCGGTTATGCGATGAGCAGGAATTCGCATATCAGGGTCGAGCTAGTACTGTCCGGAATGACGTCCGATCGACGCATAGCAGAAATTATTTGCACCGGAGTCTCTGCGATTATTGCTGCAGCATTCGCATGGTTTGCCATCAAGGCCAATTACATTTCATTTGTGCTCGGCGAGAAAAGCCAGGGTCAGGATGAGATATTTATCTGGATTCCTCAGGTCGCGATGAGCATCGGAACGCTAGTTCTGTTGATAACGCTTTTGGACCGGCTCCATGCATGTATCAAATCACCTGGGTATGACTACAAGGACCTGCCGAGCGACGTGGTGAGGAGCTAGCTATGGAACTCGCTTATTTGCTCGCTGTTTTCCTGTTTGCCCTGATTCTGCTGCTCGGTTCCGGCGTTTGGGTTGGCCTGGCCCTGATGGGTGTCGGCGGTGTAATACTCTCGCTGTTTTCCGACAGGCCTGCCGGCGATATTTTGATTACCGCCGTCTGGTCGAGCTCGACGAGCTGGACTCTGACTGCACTACCATTATTCATTTTGATGGGAGAAATACTTTATCGTACAAGGCTTTCGGAGGATCTATTCCGGGCGCTTGCGCCTGTCATGCGAAGACTTCCTGGCGGGCTGTTACATACGAATATCGTTGGCAGTACGTTGTTTGCCGCCGTGTCGGGTTCATCGGCTGCGACGCTTACAACAGTTGGCAAAATGTCTATCCCGGAATTGCGCCGACGAAATTACCCGGAGAAGAAAATTATCGGGACACTGGCTGGAGCGGCGACGCTTGGCCTGATGATTCCACCGTCGCTGACTCTCATCGTCTACGGCGTGACGGTAAATGAATCGATTACCAAGCTGTTCATGGCTGGAATTATCCCTGGATTGGTGCTTGCAGGCATGTTTATGGCGTACGTTGCCTTCTCTGTCAAAGTGCCGGACTCGGGCACGGAAAATGTCGATGAACAAGCACTTGAAACAACGACCCTGCAAAATCTTGGCCTGCTGTTGCCACTGCTGTTTCTAATCAGCATCGTTATCGGCTCAATGTATTCAGGTCTTGCAACAGCTACTGAGGCAGCGGCAATTGGCGTAACCGGCGCATTGGCCTTGTCCGCGTTTCAGCGCGAGTTGACCTTCTCTGCATTTAAGGAAAGCCTGCTTGGCGCAGTTCGTACTTCGTCCCTTATTGCGCTGATACTCATGGGCGCGTCCTACCTTTCCGTTGTGATGGGATTTACCGGTCTGCCCCGAGCGCTGGCTGAGTACATTGGTAGCCTTGGACTCTCACCCGTGATGCTCCTCGGTGCTTTGGCACTCCTGTACGTCTTAATCGGCATGTTTCTCGATGGTATTTCGTCGATAGTTCTGACCATGGCCGTTGTTGAGCCGTTGGTAAGAACGGCGGGTATCGACATTATCTGGTTTGGAATTTTTATTGTTGTGGTTGTCGAAATGGCGCAAATCACACCGCCGGTAGGGTTCAACCTCTTTGTAATGCAAGGGATGACCGGGCATCAGATAAGTTACATCTCTCGAGCTGCATTCCCGATGTTCCTGATTATGGCCTTAATGATTGTTTTACTGGTGGCGTTTCCGGGAATGGCCACGTGGCTGTCTACGGCGGTGCAGTAGCAAGAGCAGAGTTGACTGCATCGAGTGACAGGCAGGACTTTACAATCAGTACTGACGATGCTGAGGCACACAGGGCGAGAATAATTTGTCGGACCCGCTCCCTTCGTAAACGACGTACGACAAAATTCGATAACCAGAATCCAAGAAACAACGGCGGAAGAAAAATGATGCTTGCCACGATCTCGTCTTTTCCAAAGCGCCCGTACCATGCCAGCGTTGCGATCGAAAACCCGGCACCAATCACGAAGTAAATTGCCATCGTTGATCGAATGGTCGCGGGCGAACCGTGTTGATAAGCGAGTGCCATCGGCGGCGCACCGATTGAAGTCAGTGTCCCCATGTAGCCGGAAACGAAGCCGGCGGGCAGTAACACCCTGGGCGTCGGGGCGATCTTCCCAGCCAGGACGCTCAGGATGACCGCCAGAAGGACCAGAACTCCGAAAACAAGACCGAATGTTGCCGCCGGAATTAATGTAATCGTGAGGCCTGCGAGAATTGTCCCGGGAATTCGACCGCCGAGTGCAACCATCAGGCCGCGGTAGTCGATGTCGTGTCGTTCACGAAAAGCTGCCATGGAAGACACAATCAAGGACAGTAGCAGGATGGGACCCGGCACCAGCTTGGTGTCGATCAGGATAAGAATTGGTGCTGCGACCATGCCGAACCCGATACCGCTGCTGGTCTGCACCACCGACGCAACCAGGACCGTAAGCAGCGCCAGGGCCAGTGGTCCCGTGGCCAAAACCTGAAATTCATCCATTGCGCGGTGTCCCTTGTATCGACTGAGTCGAGCAAATGTGCGCCACAGTCCATATTGCACACAATATACGAGATTGACATGATTACCTTACCTCACAATGTCGTGATGGATAGTAAACAATGCCCTGTTAAAACAATAAGTTACCGTATTTCTAAGAATTAATCCACACGGCGCTGGAATTGGGTACTTGACAAATATTGTAGATCGTAGACAGTAGACATTGTCAGTAGAAGCGAGTGTCCTGCATTCCGGACACGGGGAACGCACAGGACGGGTTGTTGGTAAACGGGGGATCTAAAAATAATTGCGAACTGCAAGATTTATGCGATACGCCGGCTGTCTCAACACGCTGCGCTTAGTCCGATATTGTCCCCTGTCTTCCGAACGCTTCAACCCGGATGGCGAGTCTGATCATGGTCAGACTCGCCCAGCGCCACACGGCGCTTTCCATACCCACTACGCTCAATTCAGTCGAACCAATGAAGTCGGTTACCGATCCGTTGGTCCAGTTCCAGACGTGTGCTAACTCACCAGATTTCTCTGGAGGTTGGGGGAGACCTTTCGCGCGCCGGCAAATAAGGAGAGAGAAAAGTGTTAGACAAAGAGAATGATGTTTGCTCAACGGTTTCGGTGACGAAACAAGGGCAACTACTTGCAAGCTCAGTTTTGAGTATTACCGCGGTATTGCTATTTTCGATTTCACCGGCGTCCGTTGTTCAAGCGCAGGACGGCGCTGATGCTGGTCTTGAAGAGGTGATAGTTACGGGTTCACGGCGGCAGGGTCGTTCGCCGACCGACGTCTCGTCACCCGTTGACATTATTGGAGCTGAACAACTTCAAAATCAGGGTGACATCGATACGATCAACCTGATTCGAGCGACGGTACCATCGTTCAATTCCGACGCTAATCCATTGAGCGGGACGCCAACATATATGCGGCCTGTTTCGCTACGCGGACTCTCACCGGATCATGTGCTGGTACTAATGAATGGAAAACGACGCCACCGCGGAGCCAATATTGCGACGTTCTCCGGTGGTAATACGGATGGTGCTCAGGGGCCGGATATTTCGGCAATTCCCGCAATAGCGCTCAAGCAAATCCAGGTCTTGCGCGATGGCGCGGCCGCGCAGTATGGATCTGACGCTATCGCCGGTGTAATCAACTTTATCCTCGATGATTCTTCAGAGGGTGGCAGAGTCGAAGCGAAGTATGCCGACACCTACGAAGGGGACGGAACCCGCTACCTGGTTGGCGGTACCTACGGCATGCCGCTTGGCAATTCCGGGTTTGTCAGACTCAGTGCTGAATTCAGCGAACAGGATGAATCAATACGGTCAATCCAGAGGCCCGATGCCCTGGCATTGCAGAATGGATCACACCCGCTGATTCCCGGCAACTCGATCAAAGTTCCAGTAACCAACTACGGTGTTCCGGAAATCAATGACGAGCTGAAGCTTGCGATCAACGTTGGCGCAGAGATCAATGCCAATAGTGAATTCTACGCTTTCGGGACACTGGCAAAACGCTCAGTCGAAGGTGATTTCTTCTACCGCAACCCGACAGGTCGGTTCGGCGTATTCACTGACGATGACGATGGTGGCAACTTCCTGGTCGGTGACATGGCCCCGGATGACGGATTGACTTGCGACGGCGGTATCGACTTTGGCGGTACTGGCGTGGTCAATAATCCGATCGGTGTCAACGATGCTGATGTCGTAACGCGCATGCAAGCTGTGTTCGCCGATCCGAATTGTTTCTCTTTCCTCGAGTTTTTCCCGGGCGGATACACGCCGCGATTCGGTGCAGACGTTGAGGATCTCTACGGTTCGGCCGGCATTCGCGGGGAACTCAGTTCCGGTCTGACCTATGATTTCAGCGCAACGGCCGGAAGCAGTCGAATTGGCTTTTTTGCCAGCAATGTCCCGAATCCAAGCATGGGGTCGCTATCACCGACGGTATTTCCGCGAGTGGGCGACAGAATTATGGCTGAAAAATTCGTCAATGCTGATTTCGCGTATCCCGTCACTATCGAAGGATTCGAATCGCCGTTGAATGTGGCATTCGGACTGGCGTGGCAGGATGAAGATTTCGAGATTCTCACTGGTGAGCAAGCCTCATTTCAGGCTGGCGTCCTCGCAAATCAGGGCTTCCTGATTGGTGAAGAGGCTATCCCAGGTTTCTCGCCGCTTATTTCCGGGGATTTCGGGCGGCACAATGTAGCCGCATATATAGACCTTGAGGCAGACATTACGAGTGCGCTGACTTTGGGTGCAGCGGTTCGGACTGAGGACTTTTCTGACGATACCGGAAGCGAAACGACCTACAAGGTATCCGGAATGTTCAGATTCACGGACGAGCTTGCGTTTCGTTCCACATACTCAACGGGCTTCCACGCACCAACCATCGGTCAATCTCGATTTTCCACGACCACAACAGAGTTTGACGCCAACGGTAACCTGCTTGAATCGGGCCAGATTCCTCCAACGAGCCCTACGGCATTGGCGGTTGGGGCACTGCCACTTCGTCCTGAGACGTCAGACAGCATAACGGCTGGTATCGTATATGAAACTGACCGAATCACACTGACGCTCGATACTTACTATATCGAGGTTGACGACCGTGTAACGCTGTCAGCGAGCCAGAGCCTGACAGACCAGCAACGGCAGGAGCTCATTGATCAAGGCTTTCAAGCTGCGGCAGGTATCGGCTCGTTCCGATTTTTTACCAATGACTTTGCTACTGAAACAAAAGGTGTTGATCTGATTGCGACCATGCCGCTGGATCTCTTCTCGGGCGGTGAAACAGAATTAGCGCTCGCGTTTAACTACACCAAGACGGAGGTCACGTCATTTGACCCGACCGATCCGAGCGAGTTACTCGACACAGTAAGAATTACGCAAATCGAGGAGAACTACCCTGAAACTCGTGGAAACGTAACACTTCGCCACACACGAGATCGTTGGCGCTCACATGTACGAGTGAACCATTACGGCAGCTTTACCGAAATGCATGTCAACGGTAATTTGCCGATCAATGCATCTTCAACGCTAACCGTAGACGCTGAGTTCGCGTTCAATGTTACGGATGAGCTTGAAGTTGCGGTTGGTGCGGATAATTTGCTGGGTGAAGAGCCAGATCGAAATCCCTGGGACTTTATCGTCGGCTCCAAGTTTCCGACAACTCAACCAAATGGCCTCGACAATGGACTGTGGTATCTGAGGGCACGCTATTCATTTGAATAGACCGCGTCATCTGACAATCTGATCGACAGGCAAAAGGCGGTAGAACGCCTTTTGCCTGATTGTTTTTGAGTGTGAAAAGGGAAAAATCCATGATTCAGCGAACGCTTCCGATTCTGACCTTTGCAGTTCTTGCGACGATGGTCGCTTGTGACAAGGCGCCGGACGGCACCGATGCCATTCAAGCGCAAGCAGCAGATTATATTTTGCGAAACGGTAGCATCGCAACGGTGAACAACACGTTGGACACCGTCACGGCGGTCGCGATCGTCAATGGCAGGATCCAGGCGGTTGGCAATGATGAGCAAGTTAGCGAACGTGCCGGTCCCGAAACCAAAATCATCGATCTGGATGGCAAGGTCGTCATCCCGGGCATAGTGGATTCTCACATCCACGCTCTCGGGTATGGGTTGCACATCTCTCAACATGTGATGTTTTCAACCGGCGAGCAGCTGACCGTTCAGGACATGTTGGATGGCATCGAGGCGAGAGCAAAACAAGTTGAGGCAGGACAATGGATCTATGTTCGCGGCCCGTACAGCCTCGATTTTGTCGATGAAAGGCGACTGCCGAACAGGAAGGAACTCGATGTTGTCGCGCCGCTAAATCCCGTATTTATCAACATGCAAGGTCATGTCGGTGTCGTAAACAGCGCGGCAATAGATCTTAGTGGCGTCACGAAAGACACTCCCGATCCTGAAAACGGAATCTACGTGCATGATCCCGAAACCGGTGAGCTCGAAGGCACAATGTATGAGTTTCCAGCGTTTACTCCTTTCTTGCGCCACCTGCCGCCTTATAGTTTTGATGTCCGGGTAAATGCAGCCAGGGAGGCCGACAAGGTATTTAGTCGGCTTGGCATCACGACCGTCGTAAACCTTTGGGCGGAACCGGAAAATCTGGCGGTGCTGCAGCACCTCGAAGGCTTGAATGAACTCACCGTTCGATGGTCGATGGTTTACCGGTTGGCACCCGAAGTATTCAAGGGCAGGTCTGCTTCAGAAATTGAGGACCTGTTTAAAGAATACGGGCTGCCTGACGAGTCGGATTCGAACTGGGTGACTGTCAATGGTGTGAAGATCATCTATGACGGATTCGCAGAAGCGGCATACATGAACGATGAATATCTTGAAGACCGCTTCGGCGAAGGGTGGAAAGGTGTAGCCTTCTGGGACAAGGAAAGTATGCAGGCAGTCATGGAGGTCTGTGCGGCAAATGATATTCAGGTATTTGTGCACGTAGCCGGGGATCGGGCGCTTGACGATGTATTGGAAACGATGGGTGCAGTCAATGACAAATACAAGTTGGCAGGTCGTCGATGGACGCTGGAGCATGCAAGCACCGAACCCACAGAAGATAATTTGCGTCAGGTCAAAGAACTTGAACTGCTGGTGTCCACGCAGCAAGCCATGGGCTGGAGCATCGGCAAGACGTTCAAGGAAACCTGGGGCGAAGAGAGAGGTTCGACTTTTGCGCCGAACCGGAGCTGGCTTGACGCATTGGGTCACCCATACGTGAAGGCAGGATCGGACAATCGGCCGATCGACCCCTTCATAGGGTTTTGGTCTTTCGTCGTCAGAGAAGATGTTGATGGACGCATCGGCCGGCCTGATCAGATATTGGCCAGGGAGGACGTGCTGCGCATGTATACCGCAAATGGTACCTATGGAATCTTCACCGAAGATAAGTGGGGCACGATTGAAGTTGGCAAGTTTGCGGATATGGTCATTTTATCCGACGATATTTTCAACGTTCCGGCCGCTCAGATTCGTTCAATTCAGCCGGTGATGACAATCGTAAACGGGGAAATTGTGTATCGGCACTAGACTTTGAGGGCACCGCGAACCCGCTGATTAATCGGTGGCTCCGAATCAGTCTTAAATGCTCGAACGCGGCACTCTACGCAGGCGACCGGGTTTCGGCCTTGTTGGGTTTTGTCGTACACTCATCGCCTGGTGACTCGCGTGGACGAACGGCAGAATGTTGACTCTCATGTTACCGCTGTGAGCGGGCACAGCATTGATCGCGGCTGGGTACGTTGGGCGATGGACCAGATACTGGCGGACATTAATCGGTCCGCCGATACTCACCTGATTAAAGTTGAGCTGCCGAAACTGCCGGGTATTCCCTTGTACTTGAAGGATGAGTCCACTCACCCGTCTGGCAGCCTCAAGCATCGTCTCGCACGCTCACTGTATCTGTACAGTTTGTGCAACGGCAACATTGGCCCGGATACGGCGATTGTTGAGTCATCGTCGGGGTCGACCGCTGTTTCGGAAGCCTACTTCGCCAAGCTTCTCGGCCTGCGATTTGTCGCCGTTGTTCCCGTTGGAACGGCGCAGGAGAAATTGAAACAGATTCGTTTTTTCGATGGGGAAATCGAAGAAGCGGCGTTCGCCGATGTCTATGGCCGGGCGGAAGCACTGGCGGCACAGCTCAACGGGCACTACATGGATCAATTCACCTATGCCGAACGCGCAACAGACTGGCGTGGCAATAACAACATAGCTGAAAGCCTCTTTTCTCAACTGGCACATGAGTCCCATCCTGTCCCGGACTGGGTGGTGATGAGCGCAGGTACGGGTGGAACATCGGCAACACTGGGTCGTTACATTCGATACCGGCCGGAGCTGTTGGAACGTACGAGAATCTGTGTCGTCGATCCGGAAAACTCCGTTTTCTTCGAAAGCTTTGAGACCGGGAATTCAGATTTGAGAATACAGTCTCGTTCCAGGATTGAAGGTATTGGCCGGCCAAGGGTTGAGGCTTCATTCCTGCCGACAGTCATTGATCGAATGCTGAAGGTGCCGGACTCGGCATCAATCGCAACAATTCACTGGCTTGAGGCTGTACTGGGTCGCAAGTGCGGCGGATCGACCGGGACAAACGTCTACGGCGCGTTGCAACTAATGGCAGAGATGCGGGAGAACGCTTGCGAAGGCAGTGTCGCAACGCTGATTTGCGATGCAGGCGATCGATACCTTACGAGCTACTACGACAAAAACTGGATCGACGCTGAAGGTCTTGACTTACAGACGTATTTGACGCGCCTCGAAAACATGACGGGTATCCGCCGACAGTGAATCGCAGCCACCTATCCAGGCCACAGGCGCAGTCTCAGCCCAGAACCATCAGTCTCATTGTCGCGGTGTCAACCAACAACGTCATCGGTGCGCAGGGCGATTTGCCGTGGCGACTGCCAGCGGATCTGAAGCGTTTCAAGGCGCTGACGATGGGCAAGCCCATCATCATGGGTCGTCTTACCTGGGAGTCGATCGGACGGCCGTTACCTGGCCGCAGGAACATCGTCATTACACGCAACAAGGACTTTGATGCAGAGGGATGCGCTGTGGTTGCATCGCCGGCAGAGGCACTACGTGCCGCAGGTGACGTTGACGAAATCATGATCATTGGTGGCGGCCAGATCTACGATTTGTTCTTGCCGAAAGCCGGGCGCCTGTATCTGACGCGCGTGCACACCGAGATTGACGGAGATGCGTGGTTTCCCGATGTCGATTCTGAAAGCTGGGAGCTCAAAAGCCTGGAATCACACGCGGCAGGTGACGCTAACGAGTTTGATTTTGAATTCAGGAATTACGAACGAAATCAACGTTCCGGAACGGCCAGGGACCGTGTTACACCTGCCCTGCAACCTGAATGATTCTCGGCAGCCGTTTGTCCAGTCGCGCAGCCGTTAACTGACGGCCCCAGACACAACCGGTATCCAGACTGATGAGATTGGGTAAGACGATCAGGCCGAGTTGCGACCAGTGACCGAAAACGATTCGTGCTTCGGTCAGGGTCGCGTGCTCACCGTCGAACCATGGCTGCAGGTTCTTACGCACCGGCCATGCTCCGCCGCTATGCGAGAAATTTAATTTTTGCCGTGGCGTCAGCATGCGCATGCGCGTGAGGCAATTGATAATGAAGCGCAGGCGCTTGTAGCCGCTCAGTTTCCCCGACCAGGCGGCGGGCGAATTGCCGTACATTTGCTCGAGCAACGTCCGATAATCATCACCACGCAATGCCAGCTCAACCTCGGCCGCTCGTGCGAGGGTCTTCTTGACGTTCCATGCCGGGTGCGTTCCAGCGTGCACGAGCAGCGTCTTGAGGCCCTCATCGAAGTGCGCCAGGGGCCGCTGCCTGAGCCAGTCACAGAGCTCATCAACGTCGGAGGCACGCAAAACTTTGGCCATTGAATCAAAGCGCCTGGTCGTGGGGATCACGCCGGCCCACAATGCCAGCAAGTGCAGGTCATGGTTGCCCAAAACCGTTATAGCGGCGTCGCCCAGGCTTTTGACGAAGCGTAGTGTTTTCAGAGACTTGGGGCCGCGGTTGACCAGGTCGCCGACCAGCCAAAGGCGGTCCTTCGACGGCTCAAAGTTGATTTCATCCAGCAAGTGGCGGAACGGGTCATAACAACCCTGCAAGTCACCGATCGCGTAGATGCCCACCGTGCAACTAGTTCAACAGTCCGGGAACCGCGAGTGTGAACGGTGCGATCGGCGCATCAAATGCAATACCGTCGTCGGCTTCCATTCGGTAAAGACCCTGCATCGCACCAACCGGTGTTTCCAGAATCGCACCGCTGGAGTAGCGAAACATTTCGCCGGGGTTGAGGTGCGGTTGTTCGCCGACGACGCCGTCGCCGCTGACCTCCTGAACCTTTCCGTTCGCGTCCGTGATTACCCAGTGACGGCTTATCAACTGTGCGGCGACATCGCCGCTGTTGGTTATCGTGATGGTATAGGCGAAAACGTAGCGATCGGAATCGGGTTCCGACTGTTCATCGATGTAACTCGTCGCGACGTGAATGTTGATATTGCAGTGCTTGTGATCCATCGCGATATCCTAAAGTAAGGAAGTGGACAGATGATTGCTGAGTTCGACGTATTTGTCGATGCTGATCTGCTCAGGTCGCAAGCCGGGGTCGATACCAACGGCTTCAAAATCGACTAATTCCGCCTGCTCGCGCAATGCGTTACGGATTGTCTTGCGGCGTTTCATGAATGCGGCTGACACGATGGATGCCAGTAATGTCGAATCCTGAATGTCAAAAGCGTTCGACGGCAGCGGGTCGAGTCGCACAACGGCCGACATGACATCGGGCGGCGGATCAAAGGCAGACTTATCAACGTCAAAGAGCGATTCGATGTTGAGATGGCAGCCGAGCATGATGCCAAGTCGGCCATAGGTCTTGCTACCCGGACCGGCGGCCATTCGGTCGACCACTTCCTTTTGCAGCATAAAATGCATGTCGACAATGCTGTCACGGAAATTCAGCAGATGAAAAAGCAGCGGCGTCGAAATGTTGTACGGCAGATTGCCGACGATGCGCAGGCGGTCACCGAGCGACGCGAAATCGAATGACAATGCATCGGCCTGATGAATCGTAACGTTGGGGTTATCGGCATACTGGTGGCGTAATACGGCAACCAGGTTGCGATCGAGTTCGACCGCATGCAAATGACCCGAACTGGCGGCAAGTGAATTCGTAATCGCACCGCGCCCGGGACCAATTTCAACGACGACGTCGTCCTTGGTCGCGTGTATCGCGCGCAAAATGGCGTCAGTGACACCGGGGTCCGTCAGGAAGTGCTGACCGAAACGCTTTTTGGCGCGATGGCCTGGCATTATCGCGACGCCATTTCGATCGCCAGTTCAACCGCAGCGATAAGGCTCCCGGGATCGGCTTTGCCCTTGCCGGCAATGTCGAACGCTGTGCCGTGATCGACCGAGGTGCGAATGATGGGTAGACCCAGCGTGACATTGACGGCGTGCCCGAAGCCGGCGTACTTGATGACCGGCAAGCCCTGATCGTGGTACATCGCGAGTACCGCATCGCAATGTCCTGCAGCCGGTGTGAATGCAGTGTCGGCGGGTAGCGGACCGCGCAAATTGATTCCGCGTCGCTGCATGGCTTTAATGGCCGGGGCGATGACGGCTTCATCTTCGCTGCCGAGGTGACCGCTTTCACCGGCATGCGGGTTCAGGCCACAAACAATGATTTCAGGCTCAGCAATGCCGAAGCGAGATTTCAGACCGGCGTGCAGAACGCCGATGACGTGGATCAAGCGGTCCGTCGTTATGTACTCGGGAACGTCCCGGAGTGGCAGGTGGGTGCTCGCCAGCGCAACTCGCAGGTCACCTGCCACCAATAACATGACGGGCAGGTCCGTGTCGGTGAGTTCCGCAAGAAACTCCGTGTGCCCGGTGAATGCAACTCCGGAGGCAGCGATGATGTTCTTGGCAAGTGGTGCCGTTACCAACGCCGAGAAACGACCGTCGACGCAGCCCTCGACAGCCATTGTCAGGCCATTGAGCAGGGCGGGCGCGTTCGCTGAATTGGGCTGCCCTGGTGCAACCCGCACCGGGAAGGGTATATCGATAATCTGCAGGCGATCGTCGAGCAGGGATGCATCACCAATAACGACAATGTCAGACGCGAACGCCGAATCGGCCAGTGCATTGCAAAGCTCCGGCCCGATACCGGCTGGCTCGCCGGCTGTGACTACAAGGGGTTTATCAAGCGCCACATCGTTTACGCGAGTTTAGATGCGCGAGTCGACGAAAGCCTCGTCACGCATGCGCTGCAACCAGAGCAGCGTCTCTTCTTCCTGCTTGCCGTTGCGGATGCGGACGACACAATTGCGTTTCTTGATCTCGTCCGTGTTGTCGAAAACACGGCGATCCAGGACTTCCAGGACATGCCAACCAAACTGGGTACGAAACGGTGCTGTGATCGTGTTGAGCTCCGCCGCTTCAGCAGCTGCCCTGAACTCAGGCGCATATGCTGAGGTTTCTGACCAGCCAAGATCACCGCCCAGGTTCGCTGAGCCCGGATCATCCGACAACAGTTTTGCTTGTTCGCCAAACTCTGCACCGGCTTCAATTGCCTCGACCGCGTCTTCGAGTCGCTGCTTCGCCGTAGCATCGTCGATGATCTCGTTAGGCGAAATAAGGATATGACGAATCTTCGACTGGTTAATCTCACTGCGCTCAACCGCGCTGCGCAAGTCGTCAACTTTGACAATGTGCAGACTGTTCGAGGTTCGAAACGGCTGGGAAATATCGCCAGCCTTCATGTCTTGCAGAACGTTCGTAAAAATTGACGGTACTTGCTGGCCGTTTAGCCAGCCGAGTGAGCCACCTTCCAGTGCGCTTGGGCCTTCGGAATGACGCGCGGCCAACTGCCGGAAATCGGCACCGTCCTGAAGACGTTGATAAATTTCATTTGCCTCGGCTTCAATAGCGGCAACGACTTCCGCGCTGGCACCTTCGCTGATCGGCATCAATATGTGCGATAGCTGCCAGTCCGAATTGACGACAACGTTCGTTTCGAGGTCAGTAATACACTGCGCGATTTCACGATCCGAGACGCGGATGTTGCGCAGCACCTCAATGCCTTTCAGTTCGTTTAGCGTGAGCTCTTCACGCAGTCCTTCGCGAAATTCGGCATAGTCGACGCCGTCCTCAGCCAGCATCGCAGGGATGTCTTCGAAGCGAACCTGATTCTGATCGGCCAGTCGCTGGATGGCGCCATTGACGACCTGATCCGAAATCTGTGCGGCCAGGCCGATGCGATTGGCGCGTTGCATTTGAATTTCGTTGACAATCAGTCGCTCGAGAACCTGCTCGCGCAAAATATTTTCAGGCGGCAACTGCATGTTCTGGCGCTCGGCGTTCACGCGGATCGATTCCAGCTGCTTCTCAAACTGGCTCTTCAAGACAACGCCTTCGTTAACCACAGCAGCGACGCCATCGAGAAATTCACCCGTTTCAGAGAGTTCGTCGGCGACTGCCACAGGCGCAGCGACCAATGCGACGATTGCGCATAAGTAATTAATTTTCAACACTATTTGTTACCGAAGATCCGCAGAATAGCCAAGAATACCACGTTCGAGGAGTTTGTCAGCAGCTGTGCCGACGCTCGTCATTCCTTTCAATACCAATTGCAGACCGAAGGAGGAATCACGAGTTCCATCACGTGTGGAAATATGTCGCCGTGAAACGAGTCTTAATCCCCAGCAGCAGCTCTCATATTCAATGCCGAAAAACTGTTCGAGCACGGCCTCGTCTCGCAGCGAGTAATTGTAGCGCCCGACAAAATTCCATTGTGAAGCAATCGGCCATGACCACGACAGGTCGCCCTGTTCCAATGAACCTCTGCGAAAACGATACGCAAGGTTGAGAACCTTGTTGTCAGCAGGGCGGTATTGCAGTCGGGCTTCGGATTTCGTTGTATCCGATCCCCATTGGTGTCCAAAGGCCAAGTTGATGTTCTTGAGCACCGACAATCGAAGTTGGGCGATGTAATCGGATGTCCCTTCCGTCGCGGTGGCAAGGCCCGGCAACGTGACCATGCGACTATCGTAATAGCGGGTTTGGCCAATCGTCGCGCTCAGGACTTCGCGTCCTGTTTCAAGGTCGAGTACTCGTGTCGTGATACCCGCGCTGAGTTGCTCGGTATCGCCGATGCGATCAATTCCGAGGTAGCGGTTCTTGCGATACAGCTGCACGAGGTTGATGTCCGGCAGGATCGTATCGAATACCGGAAAATCGTCCTGATCGCGAAACGGAATACTTACGTACAGCAGTCGTGGCTCGATCGTTTGCACGCGATTGGAATTGGTCAGTCCGCGCTCCAGGATCAGTCCCATGTCCAAACTCGAAATTGGCACGTGGCGCGAATGCGTCGTCGGCGCACCGGGCAGCGTATCCAACAGATCGTATTCTGTGTAGTCATACTCGATTGCCGGTTTGATGAACCAACCAGGCCCTTCCAGACCCAACTCGACTCGCGGCGTTAGGTTATAGCGCCAGCCTGTGACGCCCACATCGCGATCGAAATTGACGACCTCGCCGTCAACGCCGAACCGTAGCCCGATCGGTAGACCCCAAAGCCCGCTTACCGCGATTTGTGGCAGTCGCTGGTAGGGTTCCATATCAGGAAGGATAGCGTCGTCGATCGTCTGGTAGTCTTGTACCTGCGCGAGCATCGTGAGGTTTCGAGAGTAATAGTCGAACCGTACGCTGCGATTCAGGTGAGTAATGCTTGAGAGGCTGAGGCTGCCACCGAGGTCTTCGTAATACTGGCTGTCCGAGACTTCACTGAAACTGATCTGGTTGCGCCAGCCATTGCCAAACAAGGTTCGATGATCAAAGCGGAGCTGATGGCGTGACTCGTTGATGATGTCATCGTCCGGCAAGTAATCCGCGATCACAGCGCCACTGTTGCGATACGTCAGGTATCGAAACTCGGTTGCGATTTGCAGTCCCCGACTCGTCAGCAAACGAGGCGTAATGGTGGCGTCGTAATTGGGCGCAATATTCCAGTACCATGGAGCACGCAATTCGTTGCCGCTTCGGCCTGAGCTGCCAATCTCCGGCGTCAACATGCCGGACTTGCGCGCGTCGCCGATTGGAAACGACAAGTACGGTGCGTACAAAATCGGCACGCCCTTGAATTTGAGCTTCATTCCTTTGGCTGTGCCAACGCCGTTGCGCGTATCGAGCTTGATCGAACGACCCTGCATCAACCAGTCTTCGGACCCGGGCGGGCAGGTTGTGTACTCAACTTTGTCGAGCATGAGTGTGCCATTCTGGTTAATCTCTGCCGCCTCGGCGGCACCGCGTGAGTTGCTGCCCCCCAATGAAAATTCGGCACCCTCGAAACGAATACGTCCAGTCAGGTACGCAAACTCGGCGGAGTTACTCAATATTTGTGTGCCTGGGTCCTCGTAGCGAACATCGCCCTCCAGAAGCAATGCCTGGGTCTCAGGAACATAGCGCGCAGAGTTTGCACCGGCCAGCTTGTCATCGCGGCGCAACAGCACGCCGCCGGACATGCTGGCGGTCGGATATTCACCGAGTTGCGCTTCCACGTGGCCGGCCTCTAGCTCGATTGTGGCAGGATTGCGCAGCGTGTTGGCGGCGAGGAAGGGGTCGGCGCCTGCCGACTCGAGCAATGATGTATGGCAGGATAACGGCTCGTCGGCGCCAGCGTTCACGGCAGCCAGCAGCAGGCACGCGGAAATCAGAGGTTTGGAAGACAAATCGCTGTTCGGATCAATTGTCGGCCGAAGCCATTAGGGACCGGATATTATCAGGCATTCTTATTTGTTACCTTCGCATAGTTTTCTAAGTGCTTCAACGCGTTACGGAGATCCAAGATCAATCAATCCGACCCCGCCACCGACAAGCGCCTGGCTGCTCTCAAAGACTGGATCAATGGCATTGATGTGGTGTGTGGCGCCGTTCCCGTGCTGGCATTCGCGGATGCCAGCTTTCGGCGCTACTTTCGATTGCGTAAAGCGGGCAAAAGTTTCATCGCAATGGATGCGCCGCCGGGATCAGAGGACTGTTTGCCCTTTGTGACCATTGCAGAGTATTTGCAGGCGATGCAACTGACGGCGCCGAGGGTCATTGAAGCGGATATCGAAAATGGCTTCCTGTTGCTGTCAGATCTCGGCATCGAACAATACCTTGAGCGACTGCAACGTCGTCCGGCCTTGGCCGAGTCCATGTATCGCGATGCAACCGATGCATTATTGGGGATGCAAAAAAGAGGTGTCGAGTATCAGGGTTCATTGCCGCCATACGACGAGAAGCTGCTGGCTTTTGAATTGTCACTATTTCGAGACTGGTTGTGTGGCACTCACCTCGAATTCATGTTCAGCGCGGCAGATGAAGCTCAGTGGCAATCCTGTTGCGAGCTGTTGGTGGCTAACGCAACAGAGCAGCCACAGGTTTTTGTTCATCGTGATTTTCACTCGCGCAATTTGATGGTGTTGAAGCAGGATAATCCCGGCATCCTGGATTTTCAGGATGCGGTTGAGGGTCCGTTCACCTACGATCTGGTGTCGCTGTTGAAGGATTGTTACGTGAGTTGGCCCGCGGACAAGGTACGAGAGTGGGCGCTCAATTTTTATGCACAGCTTAGCGAGCAAACACGCGAGTTGATTGACGAGAAGCGCTTTCTCCGGTACTTCGAATTAATGGGTGTTCAGCGCCACCTGAAGGCGGCGGGTATTTTTTGCCGCCTCTGTCATCGTGATGGCAAGGCTGGCTATCTTGCCGATGTGCCACGAGCGCTCGAATATATTATCGAAGTGGGTCCTCGGTATCCCGAGCTCGGATTTCTGACGCACCTGATCGGCGAGCGGATACTGCCGCACTGGGACGCGAACCGGTAATCGCAATAATTCTCGCTGCGGGGCGCGGCGAATGACTGCGGCCCCTGACCGACACCCTCCCGAAACCTCTGGTTGAGGTGCGCGGCCAGAGCCTGATAAAACGCCACCTGAGGGCTACCTGTCAGGCCGGCATTCGCGAGGTCGTAATCAACCTCGGCTGGCTCGGTGCACAAATTCAGGATCGAATTGGCGAAGGTGACGCCTACGGACTGCGAGTTCGCAACAGCAATGAGGGAGACAACATCCTGGGATCGGCCGTTGCATTGACCGACGATTTTGCCGGACATCTTGTTCTTGTCAAAACGCCAGACTATCGTAGTCAGGGAGACTTTGACCTCGTGGATGGCAGGGTGCGCAACAGCCGTCATCCGTGAAAAACCACCGTGTCGTTCTAGTCGCTCGCTGATTCGTCAGCGGGCTTCTTCCAGCGCAGAAACTGGTGCAGTGCGACCCAGGCGATAGCAAAAGAAATCAGGGCGCCTGCGCCAAACATCCAACGACCCATTGCTGCATTTGTCGATCGGGATAGAAACGGCAGACCACCGATGATGGAATCATCCGGCGAAAAAATCCATATCCAGGCGCCGACGAGGCCAAAACTGCCGCATATTAATGTCGCACCCAATGCATTAAATCGCGATTTTGCGCCCGCAAAAATCATCAAGCCGCCGAGCAGGAATACCAGGCCACACAAGCCAAGTACCCATCGCGGTGCATGGACATTTTCGTCGGCAACATTGATGATGCCGGCCGCGACCAACATGATCGCTGCGCCAATCGCCAGGCACAGGCAGGCGAGGATCACATTGCCCGACCTCAATCCGGCCACTGGTTTGCTTCATCCTCAAAATTAGCGCGCTGTGGGCGGACGACGCAGAAGCGGTGTCCGGTTGGTGCTTGCATGACGACCCAGCCCTTAATCGCTTCGATGCGTTTCGCGCCGAGTTTTTCCAGTCGGTCGACCTCGGCATCAATGTCATCGGTTTCAATATCGATATGAACACGGCTTTCGTGGTCAACGTTCTGCAATTCGACGTGCAGGTTGTTTGGGCCGGTTTGCAGGAGTTCGTAGTTCGCTTCTGACGGGTCTTTGGTGTGCTGTCGCGGAAAACCCAGCGCCTGGCTCCAGAAATCGGCCGCCTCATGCATGCTGCCGCGCTGGCAATCAATGATGAATCCGGCGAGTTGACTTCGATGCATTTCGCTCTCCGCTTACAGACTAGTGACAGCCGTCGGCCTTGAGTCCCAAGTGTCGCATGAAATGCGGCAGGAGTGTCCCGGCTGCTTCCTCGAGTTCAAGTTTGATACCCAGTCGATGCAAGTCCGTCATTTCAAGTCCTGCATAGCCACAGGGATTGATGCGCGAAAAAGGCTCGAGGTCGATGCTCACATTTAGTGCCATGCCATGAAAACTGCTGCCACGACGAATCCGCAGTCCAACGCTCGCGAGCTTGTCGCCGTCGACGTATACGCCGGGCGCGTCTTTTCGAGCATAAGCGGCGACCCCATGTTCGGTCGCGAGGTCCACCACACTTTGTTCCAGCGCACTAACAAGGCAGCGCACACCGATGTTCGCGCGCCGGATGTCGATGAGCGGGTAGACCATGAGTTGCCCTGGCCCGTGGAAGGTGACCTGTCCACCCCGGTCAATTTGCACGACGGGAATATCGCCTGGCGCGAGCAGATGTTCCTTGCTGGCATTCAGACCCATCGTGAAAACCGGTGGATGTTCGACGAACCAGATTTCGTCGGGTGTCGATTCGCCGCGCGCGTCAGTAAAGTCCTGCATCTCACGCCACAGCGGGACGTAGTCCTGGCGGCCACGAAAGCGCGTTTTCATAGCGCCATCAAAACGTCGTCGTGAGCGGATACGTCGCGGTAAATATCGTCGAGCAGCTGTTGACTAGATGCGGTGACAGTCACCGTAACTGAGACAAAATTGCCTTTTCCGCTCACATTGACCTGGATTGCTTCCTCTGCAATCGGCCCGACATGATGCTCAATCAGAGCTCTTGCGATAAGCCGGAATTCCGGAGTATCTCTCCCCATCATCTTGATCGGAAACTCACAGGGGAATTCGATGACTGACTCTTCACTCATGCGCTGCGGCTCCTGCTATTCGAACATAAGGCTGATGTTGTCTTTTGTTCGTTGCCAAAACGATCCGGCAGGGTTGTCGTCCAGCGCCCGCAAGGGCGTCGTCAGTAATTGCTCGCCGTCGAGGCTTATACGCAGATTCGCAAGCGGCTGACCGGCGGCAATCGGGGCCATGACGATGCCTGGAATGTCGACTTGTGATTCGAGCTGGTCGTACGAACCTCGACGAACGGTGATATACAAATCTTCCAGGACGCCGAGTGCTGAGTATTCGTTTGCCGACTTCCAGATACGTGCCGTCGAGATTTGTTCACCGGCCTTGAATAACAGGCGCGTTTCAAAAAATCGGAACGCGTAATTGATCAAAGCCTGGCTGCCGTCCGCACGCGCCTTTGTGCTTGACGTTCCGAGCACCACAGAGATGACGCGCATGTTGTCGCGGCTCGCGGACGCGACCAGGCAGTATCCGGCATCCTCGGTGTGGCCGGTTTTCAGGCCATCGACTGAATCGTCGCGCCACAACAGCGTATTGCGGTTACTTTGCGTGATGTCGTTAAAGGTAAATTCCTTAACCGCGTGCCAGGGATAATAATCCGGAAACTCCTGGATCAATGCACGTGCCAGGATCGCGAGGTCGCGCGCGGTCGTCACATGATTCTCGGCGGGCAGGCCGGTCGCATTCAAAAAATGACTCGAATGCATCCCCAGTGCTGCTGCGTGCTGGTTCATCATTTCGGCAAACACACTCTCAGTGCCACCGATGTGCTCGGCCAGCGCGACGCTGGCGTCGTTGCCGGATTGCACGATCATTCCGAACAGCAGATCCTTCACGCTAATGCGCTTTCCTACCTCGATAAACATGCGGGAACCCGGCGTCCGCCAGGCTTTCTCGCTGACAGTCACTTCCTCGTCGAGCGTAATCTGGCCCTGTTTGAGCGCGCTGAAGACCACGTAGGTCGTCATGATTTTTGTCAGGCTCGCCGGGGCAAGCGGGGCATCAGGATCCAGGGATGCGATCTCGTGCCCGGTCTTGCTGTCGATCACCAGGTAACTCTTGGCGCCAATGACCGGTGCAGCCGGAGTCGGCATACCTGCAGCATAAGTGATTGAGTTAAAAAGAAAAAATAGAATGAGTAGGGCGTTTTTTGAGGCCTGGATCATAGTCTCTCGTCGGGGGTCGCTGGAGTTTGAGTCGGCGCGTATTGTACGCGGCTACTCGGAAATAAGATAAGGGTCTGTTATGCCGAGTTTTTCTAACTGGACGACCAGTAAATCATATTGCTCGACGTCAGCAATTGGGCCGATACGGACCCTGTAAAGGGGCGCGCTGGCCGCCAGGTCTTCGTGAACGGCCACATCGGGGATGCCGGATTGCGTCAATGCATTCTTGCGGCGCTCGGCATTGGATCGATCACCAAAGGCACCGACCTGGGCAAATACCTGCAACTCGCCGACCGGCTCGGCAAGCTCGGCTACTACCACGGTTTCTGATGGTGTTACCGATGGCTGCGATTGCAATGACGACGGTGCGGCCGTTGGCGGCCCCTGCCTTGGTGGCGGAACAGCGGGCGCTGCTGCCGGTGTTGACTCGTCGAAATTGTATGCAGTGACCTCAACGAGGCTGGTACCGTCCCGGATCATGTCGAGTTTGAGAGCGGCGGCATACGAAAGGTCGATGATGCGATTGCTAACGAATGGCCCGCGATCGTTCACTCGAACAACAATACTCTTGTTGTTTCTCAAGTTGCGGACATGCACGTAAGTTGGCAACGGCAATGTCTTGTGTGCCGCGGTCATTTCGTACATGTCATAGACTTCGCGGTTCGAGGTCAGGTTGCCGTGAAATTTCTTGCCGTACCACGATGCGACACCTCGCTCCTGGTATCCGGAACCGCTGTCCATGACCCGATACCACTTGTTAAAGACTTGGTAAGTTGGTCCGTTGCCGTAACGACTTCGAGGTTCAAGTTTCGGAACGGCATCGCTGGGCAAATGCGGCATGCGTGCAGCACCTGGCCCGTCGTCCCGGCTGCGGTTACCACCACAACTGACCAGGGTGGCGGTAACGGTCAGGACAAGCAGCGCTTCGGCACTACGACGCATCAGCGACAACCTTCGCGGCTATTTGCTGGCCCAGCTGGTGTACTGCCAGCGCATACATCGCGCTGTGGTTGTATTTCGTTATGACGAAAAAATTGTGAAAACCAACCCAGTGCTCGATACCGCTGTCGCCTTGATACGTCAGCAATTCGCCGGTGCTGTCCGCACACAGGTCGGTCGCAAACAGCACACCTTTTTTGCTGAGCGATTCGACCGTGTCTGTAGCCTTGAGTGTGTTGGCCGGTGACGGCACATCACCGCTCCAGGTGCTACCAAGGCTTGCCTGAGTCGCAACCTCTTCATTGCTTCGCCAACCGTGCTTGAGGAAGTAGTTGGCGATGCTGCCGGACACATCGGCCCAATTTCCCCAGATGTCGCGCTTGCCATCGCCGGTCGAATCAACGGCATAGGCCCGGAAACTTGATGGCATAAATTGCGGTCTTCCCATCGCACCGGCGTAGGACCCCGTCGGCACGGTCGGATCCAGCTCTTCTTCGCGCGCCAGTATCAAAAACTGCATCAATTCGTTTCGAAAGAACCTGGATCGCGGTGGGTAGTCAAAAGCCAGGGTCGCAAGTGCATCGATAACGCGATCGTTGCCAGTGATACGACCAAAATACGTCTCGACACCAATGATGCCGACAAGAATTTCTATGGGCACACCGGTTTCCAGCGCGATGCGATCGAGCATTGCGCGGTTTTCCTGCCAAAATACGGCGCCAGCATTAACGCGCTCGGGTGTCATAAAGATCTTGCGATATTCGCCCCAGTCCAAGGTGCGCTCCGCGGGCGTAGAAATTTTCTTAATGATGTTGGCTTTGATTTCCGCTTTGGCGAGAACGGCGGCCAGTGCTTCCCGCTCAAAATCATGCACCCGGACCATTTCGTCGATGAACTCAACGACATTTTTTTGTGTCAGGTCGACAGCGACTTTGTCGGCCGCGAGCACAGGATTGACGAGAATGAGTAACGCGGCAAGAATTCGGAATAATGGACTGTTTGTCATTGAGTTTGCATTAGTGAGGCAGCAATTTCCGGTGCGAGTGAATAGACATCAGAATACCGAATCCCGCCATCAGCGTCACCATGGACGTTCCGCCGAAACTCACTAGCGGCAACGGCACGCCGACAACCGGCACCAGCCCGGTGACCATCGCCGTGTTCACAAACACATAAACGAGGAAAGTCAGGCTGATCGACCCGGCGAGGAGCCGTGAATAGGTGTCATGGGCGTTGACGGCAATATACAGTCCGCGACCGATGACAAACATATACAGCACCAGCAAACCCAGGACACCGAGCAGGCCAAATTCCTCGCCCAGCACAGCAAATATGAAGTCCGTGTGTCGCTCCGGCAGGAATTCCAGGTGCGCCTGTGAGCCGTTGGTCCAGCCTTTACCGAACAGCCCGCCAGAACCGATCGCGATCTTTGACTGGATGATGTTGTAGCCGGCGCCCAGCGGGTCGCTGTCCGGATCGAGCAGCGTCAGGACCCGCTGCCGCTGGTAATCCTGCATAAAGTGCCAAAGGCCGTATGCACCGGGAACCGCCAGCAGTCCCAGTCCGAGCATCAGGCGGAAGGACATGCCGGCCAGGATAATGACGATAACGCCGGAGGCCGCAATAAGCAGCGAAGTGCCCAGATCCGGTTGTGTAGCAATCAGGAAGGTCGGGATCCCGATCATCAATGCGATGATCGCGAGGTGGCCGAGCCTCGGCGGAATCTGCCGGTCGTGCAGAAACCAGGCGGTCATCATCGGTACCGCGAGCTTCATGGCTTCAGACGGCTGAAATCGAATGCCGAGATCCAGCCATCGACGCGCGCCCTGACCAACGGCACCCTTGGTCAAAACGAGTGTCAGCAGGATCAGGCCAAGCAAATAAGCCCATGGCGTCCAGCGCCGCAGAAAGTCTGGCGGCAACTGGGCGACGATCAGCATGGCGACCAGTGCCACGCCAAGACGTATCGACTGGTTGATCAAAACCTGCGAATCTTCACCCGACGCGCTGTACAGGACGAACAGGCCGAACACACATATAAGAAGAATGCCTCCGAGCAGCGGACCGTCAATATTCATGCGACGCACGAGTTCGGCAAAACTCGATGCCGGCGCTGAACGCGGAGACAGTATGCGATTCGTCTCACTCAGCCGTATCATCACCGTACCCCAGGTATTGATCCATCACGGCCTTCGCAATCGGTGCGGCAACACCGCTACCGCTGCTGCCGTTTTCAACGATAACGGCGACTGCGATGCGTGGCTCGTCAAACGGTGCGAAGGCAATAAACAAGGCGTGGTCACGCTGCCGTTCTTCGAGTTCTTCTTCGTCGTATTCCTCATCCTGGGCAATTGAAACAACTTGCGCGGTGCCACTTTTGCCGGCCATTTGGTAGGGCGCGCCGGTACCAACCGCGCGTGCGGTGCCGCGTGGTCCCTGCATGACGTCGTGCATCGCCTCCAGGACTTCGTCCCAATAGAATGTGTTGCTGATTCCCACATTGCCAAGCGACTGGGGAGCGATCAATCGGCGATCACCCGTGATCGGGTCTTCAGTTGCGGCGACAAGATGCGGGCGCATGCGCGTACCGCGTGTTGCAAGCGTCCCAACAATCGACGAAAGCTGCAGCGGAGTTGCAAGCATGAAGCCCTGGCCAATGGATGCGATCACGGTTTCACCGTGGTACCAACGTTGGTTGTCGCGATCTCGGAAATTATTGCGCTTCCACTCGCGCGAGGGCACCAGGCCTGGGCGCTCGTTGAGCAGATCGATGCCGGTTGCGCTGCCAAGGCCGAAGCGGGTGAGATATTCATGCATGTTGTCGATGCCGAGATCGCCGCTAAGCTGATAAAAGTAAACGTCACAGGATTGCGCAATTGCATCATGCAAGTCGACTGGCCCGTGGCCCCGGGGTTTCCAGTCACGATAGCGGTGATCGTCGCCCTCCAGCTGGAAATAGCCGATGCAGACACTCTTGCGAGTCAGGTTTGTGGCGCCTGTTTCCAGGGCGGCCAGGGCGAGCATCGGTTTAATTGTCGAGCCGGGTGGATACGAACCGCGAACGGCACGATTGAACAACGGCCGGTCAAGATTATTTTGCAGCTCGCTGAATTGCGCGGTACTCATGCCGACTGCAAACAGATTGGGGTCGAACGCGGGTGTACTGACCAGCGCCAGGACCTCGCCATTAGTCGGGTCGATCGCAACCACTGCGCCACGACGGCCAGCCATTGCCTCGTAGGCAACACGTTGCAAATCGAGATCGAGGCTCAGGTAAATATTGTTGCCTGGCCCCGGCGTCGCATCGATCGGCAATGAGTCAAGGAGCTCACTCGAATCGGCCGGTACCTGCCGACCCCGAGCGTTGGTGATCAGGTGCCGGTAGCCCGCGTAGCCATGCAGGTCGTTCTCAAAGCTGCTTTCAACACCGGTCTTGCCGGTGTGTGACGTGCCGGCATAGCGTGCCGACTCCAGTCGTTGCATATCATTGGTGTTTAATGCACCGACGTAACCGACGGCATGGGCGAACAGTTTGCCGTGCGGGTAGTGCCGCACGAGCCTCGGTCGAAAGTCGACGCCTGGAAACCGTGGCCTTTGAATCGCAAAGTTTGCAATTTCTTCGTCCGTCATTCGAAATTTCAGCGTGACCGGCTTGAACTGCTGACCGCTACGGCTCAATTCGATAATTCGCGGAATGTCATCTGCCTCGATGAGATTGATTGCCGCCAGGCGTTGCAGCGTGCCGTCGATATCGTCGACTTGCTCCGGAATCAGTTCGAGCTGGTAGGCGGGAAGATTCTCGGCAAGGACGCGGCCTTTGCGATCAAAAATCAGACCCCGAATTGGCGGTACAGCCTCAATGCGTACACGGTTACCCTGCGACTTCTCCGCGAACAATTCATGATCGAAAACCTGCAACTGCACGAGGCGTGCGATGACCAGGCCCAGCAGGATCGTTGAAACGACCGAAGCGAGTACCACCCGAGTAATGAACAATCGTCGTTCGGAATGGTGATCTTTGATCGGTGAGAGGAGTTTCACCTCAATGTCCGGACCGTGTCCGGTAGCGCATACCGGACAGGAACATCATGACCACCGGCCAAAGCACGGCGCCGCTGATGACCGGGCCCCAATACGTCACTGCCGGTGCGTTGACGCCGGCGACGCCATTGATCCAGAACAACAGGAACTGATACAGCGCCAGCATTGGAAACACCGTCGCCGTCAGTTGCGGCAGCGGAAAAACTCGCATCAGCAGGTGAAATCGCACAGTAATAAAGGCAATGACACACAACGCAAGTGCGTGCTGCCCCAGCAAAGTGCCCTGCGAGACGTCCAGGACGATACCAATAATCCATGCTGTCCCCACGCTCCAGGTCCGCGGCAACTGCATCGCCCAGAAAATGACCAGCAGTGCGAGCCAGTCGGGGCGAAATGCTGCGATAGCGTTGGGCAACGGCATCATGGTCAGCATCAGGCCGATCAGCAGCGAAATGATAATTGGCAAGCGGCGCGAAGTGCGGTCCCTATTCATTGTCGTCGGCCTCCGCTGTTGCGGCAGCGGCTGAAAATATCAGCATCACCTCGCGAACCTCGCCCAGAGATGCCGCCGGTTTGGCCGTCACGTTCGCATACGGTTCCTGCGGAATACGTGTAACTGAATCAACGATTGCAACCGGATACCCGGACGGAAACGTGCCGCCGAGGCCCGAGGTTACGAGGAGGTCACCAACGCGAATATCCGCGTTATTAACAATGAAAGGCAAGCTGAGGCTGTCGATCGTTCCGGTGCCGACCACTATTGTGCGCAGACCGTTACGGTTAACTTCAACAGGCAGCGCGTGATCGGTGTCGGTGATCAACATCGCCTGCGAGGTCATGAGCCCGGCCTTGATCACCTGGCCAACGACGCCATTGGCATCAACCAGAACCTGCCCGTCAAAGACACCATCTTGTGTACCGACATCGATAACAAGGCTGTGATTGAATGGGTTCGCATCAACAGACATGATTTCCGCAACGCGAACCTGGTCACGAACCTTGTTGCGTGCTTCGAGTAAGGCGCGCAGGCGCGTATTTTCAGCTTCGAGCGCATTGAGTTTTTGCAGGCGCGCATTGGTAAGCAGCCGTTCGGCCTTCAGGCGACTGAGTTCCTGTTCAAGACGGTTGCGCGACGTCGTCGAATCGCCAATCCAGTTCCAGAATCGAACCGGTGCATCGACAGTAACGCGTAGTGGATACATCGCTGCGCCAATGCTTTTACGAACGCTGTCAAGGTGACTATCGCGGTTGTCAAAATACATCAGCAGGATACTGATGAAAATTAATCCGAGGAGCCGAAGACCGAGCGCCGGAATCCGGCCTGGGTTATTACGATTTTCCCGGGAAGCGACCATCTGGATCTTGAGCCTGCCGTCAGGCGACCGGGACCTGCATCACTCCAGGCCGAACACCGCGGGACCGTGTTCGTCGATTAGTTCGATGACGCGACCCCCACCGCGAGCAACACAGGTGAGCGGATCGTCGGCAATTACAACCGGCAGGCCGGTTTCCTCCATTAATAGTTTGTCAATATCGCGCAGCAAGGCGCCACCACCTGTCAAAACAATGCCGCGCTCGGCAACGTCGGAACCCAGTTCCGGTGGCGTTTGCTCGAGGGCTTCTTTTACGGCACCAACGATTCCCTGTAGTGGTTCTTGCAGCGCTTCAAGAATTTCATTGCTGTTCAGTGTGAAGCTGCGCGGCACGCCCTCGGACAAGTTGCGGCCCTTGACGGAAATCTCCAGGACTTCCTGGCCGGGAAACGCAGAACCGATTTCATGCTTGATCCGCTCGGCCGTCGCCTCACCGATCAAAATGCCGTAATTGCGTCGCACGTAATTGGTGATGGCCTCGTCAAAGCGATCGCCGCCGATGCGCACCGAGGCGGCATAGACGATTCCGTTCAATGAGATGACCGCGACCTCGGAGGTGCCACCACCGATATCGAGTACCATGGACCCACGGGCTTCGTGGACCGGCATGCCCGCGCCGATCGCAGCTGCCATCGGCTCATCGATAAGGTGTACTTTGCGCGCGCCTGCACCCTCGGCCGATTCGCGGATTGCGCGTCTTTCGACCTGGGTTGACCCGTAGGGCACGCAGATCAGGACCCGCGGGCTCGGTCGAAAGTAGCGAGACTGGTGCGCCTTGCGGATGAAATGCTGCAACATCTTCTCGGTAACCGTGAAATCCGCAATAACGCCGTCTTTCAACGGCCGGATAGCGGTGATGTTGCCTGGCGTACGGCCCAGCATGTTCTTGGCCTCCGCGCCAACGGCTTCTACCGTGCGGCCACCCCGGCCAGAATCCTCTCGAATGGCTACCACTGACGGTTCGTCGAGCACAATTCCATGTCCCCGGGAGTAAATCAGGGTATTTGCTGTGCCAAGGTCGATCGAAAGGTCATTGGAAAAATAACCCATTATACTTTTGAACATGTCGGGGTGGGGTCTCGAAACCGGTTTAACGGCGTAATCTAGCAATGCCCACGACATTCCACAAGGCGGCGTGTATTATTGCGTCCCCGCCGAAACTGCGCCGCGACGGCGTCGCCATCGCGGTGCAATTGTCAACTCACAAATCGACGGAATTATCCCGTGTCACTCGATAAAGATCAGGTCCAACATATCGCGATGCTCGCCAGGCTCAAACTCAGCGATGCAGAGCTCGTCCAGAGCGTCGAAAAGCTGTCCAGAATTGTCGACTTCGTCGACCAACTTGCAGCCGCCGACACCGATGGCGTCGTGCCGATGGCGCATCCACTGGATGCGGCGCAACGTCTGCGTCCCGACGTCGTGACCGACAGCAATGAGCGTGATCGCTTCCAGCAAAATTCCGCCGCAGTGGCTGATGGCCTGTACCTCGTGCCGAAAGTGATCGAATGATGGAACTGTATACGCAAACTTTAAACGAGCTGTCGCTTGGACTCGAGCACGGCGATTTCACTTCAGTCGAATTGACCCAGGCGTTGCTTGCGCGCATTGCTGCACACAACGAGAAGCTCAACGCATTCGTGACAATTACAAGCGACGAAGCTCTCGCCGCTGCAGAGCGTGCAGACGATGCTCGTGCCAAGGGTAGGGCTGGAATACTTAACGGCCTGCCAATTGTTCACAAGGACATTTTCTGCACGCGCGGTATCAAGACCAGCTGCGGGTCAAGAATGCTCGATAATTTTATTTCTCCTTACGACGCGACGGTCGTTGAGAAACTCGCTGCTGCCGGTGCAGTTGTCCTCGGCAAAGCGAACATGGATGAGTTTGCTATGGGCTCGTCGAACGAAACGAGTTTCTACGGCGCGGTAAAAAATCCCTGGGATCTTTCCTGTTCGCCCGGTGGCTCATCCGGTGGTTCATCGGCCGCGGTTGCCGCTCGTTTTACACCAGCAGCGACGGGAACTGATACCGGCGGGTCGATTCGCCAACCCGCTGCACTGACCGGGACTGTTGGTATCAAACCGACGTATGGCCGCGTTTCGCGCTACGGCATGGTTGCCTTCGCGTCGAGTCTGGATCAGGCCGGTGTCATCACTCGCACTGCAGAGGACGCCGCGCGCCTGCTGGGTGTCATGGCCGGTTTTGACGAACGCGATTCAACCTCGATCGATCAGGCTGTCCCCGATTACACTGCGGAAATTGGCAAGTCCATAAAGGGTCTGCGTGTCGGTATCGTTCGCCAGCATTTTGATGCTGGCCTGGACGAACAAACCGGAGTGCGGGTCAAGGAGGCCATTGCCGTTCTCGAATCGATGGGGGCAACGGCGATTGAGGTGAATTTGCCAAACATCGATTTGTCGGTTCCAACCTACTACGTCGTGGCGCCCGCGGAGTGCTCGTCAAACCTGTCTCGATTCGATGGTGTGCGCTTTGGTTATCGCGCCGAAAATCCGGAGGATTTACTGGATCTTTATTGTCGTAGTCGCGGTGAAGGTTTCGGCGACGAAGTGAAGCGTCGCATCATGACGGGTGCGTACGTATTGTCGGCCGGTTATTACGACGCGTATTACCTGAAAGCTCAGCAGGTACGTGCACTGATCGCTGACGATTTCAAAAAAGCATTTGCTGATGTCGATGTCATTGCCGGGCCCACGGTACCGGCGCCGGCATTCAAGCTGGGTGACAAAGTCGACGATCCGATTCAGATGTACCTGAACGATATTTATACGATCGGCGCGAACCTGGCGGGCCTGCCGGCGATCTCGATTCCGTGTGGATTCGTCAACGAACTGCCCGTGGGCCTGCACCTGGTCGGAGCGCATTTCGCAGAAGCGAGTCTGCTCCGCGCTGCGCATCAGTATCAGCAGCAAACCGATTTTCATCGGGCCTGCCCGGAGGGCTTCCAATGAGGGCTGGCTGGGAAGTTGTCATTGGCCTTGAGGTCCACACGCAACTGGCGACATCGAGCAAGATTTTCTCCGGTGCATCAACAGCTTACGGTGCGGAGCCGAATACGCAGGCCTGCCTGGTCGACCTCGGCTACCCAGGCGTGTTGCCGGTTCTGAACAAGGAGGTCGTGCGGATGGCCACGCTTTTCGGGCTTGCGGTCAACGCGACCGTCGCGCGGCGCTCGGTGTTCGCACGCAAAAACTACTTCTACCCGGATCTCCCGAAGGGCTACCAGATCAGCCAACTGGAGTTGCCCATTGTCGAGCATGGCGAGATGATGATTTTTGATGCCGATGGCAATGAAAAGCGTATCGGAATCACGCGTGCTCACCTGGAGGAAGACGCCGGTAAATCCATTCACGAGGGTCTCGAAGACAAGTCGGGAATCGATTTGAACCGTGCCGGCACACCGCTGCTCGAAATTGTTTCCGAGCCGGATCTTCGATCGGCAAAAGAAGCGGTTGCCTACCTCAGAAAAATTCATACGATTGTTCGTTACCTCGGAATATCCGATGGCAACATGCAGGAAGGTTCGTTCCGCTGCGATGCCAACGTGTCGGTGCGACCCGCCGGTCAGAAAGAACTCGGCACACGCGCCGAGTTGAAGAATCTGAATTCATTTCGCTTCATCGAGAAAGCAATCAACTTCGAAATCGAGCGTCAAATAGACCTGATCGAAGACGGCGGAAAAGTTGTACAGGAAACCCGGCTGTACGACTCTGTTAAAGACGAAACACGCTCGATGCGCTCGAAAGAAGAAGCGAATGATTACCGCTATTTTCCGGACCCGGACCTGTTACCTGTCGAAATCACTGACGAATACATCGAGGCGCAACGCGCAACGATGCCAGAGCTTCCTGACGCGAAACAACAGCGCTTTGTGAATGACTACGAACTGAAAGTCGATGACGCGGTAATTTTAGCGGCGAGCCGACCACTGGCCGACTACTTTGAAGCGGTCGTGAGCGCGACCGATGCCAAAGCGCAGTTCGCCGCAAACTGGGTCATCGGCGATCTGATGGGCGCATTGAATCGCGATAGCAAAGACATCGAGGACAGCCACATATCGGCCGTCGAACTCGCAGGTCTTGTCAATCGCATTCATGACAACAGCATTTCCGGCAAGATCGCCAAACAGGTATTCGACGCCATGTGGGACGGCGAGGGTAGTGCGGACCAGGTCATCGACGCAAAAGGCCTAAAGCAGATCACGGACAGTTCGGCGATTGAAGTGGTTGTGGACAAAGTCATTGCCGCGAATCCTTCACAGGTTGCCGAGTACCAGGCCGGCAAGGGCAAGTTGATCGGATTCTTCGTGGGCAAGGTCATGCAGGAAACGAAAGGCCAGGCGAATCCCGGGCAAGTCAACAAGATACTGAAAGACAAACTCAAAGCCTGATCATGTCTGCCGATCGCATTACCCCGTTTACGTTTGAGTCGATGGCCGTTCGCGGTGCGCTCATTCATTTGTCACGCGCATGGCGGCGCATGCAGCGCGATCACAACTACGACACACTGGTTGCTGAGACGCTCGGACAGTCTGCAGCAGCAACCGGCCTGATTGCGCAAAGCCTGAAGTTCGATGGCGCAATTACCTTGCAGCTGCAGGGCAGCAGTATTCTGCAAATGCTGGTGATGCAATGCACCGACGATCTTGACCTGCGCGGCATGGCAGTCGTAGCTGATGGGCAATCGCCGACTAACTTTGTCGAGCTGGTCGGCGATGCGCGTTGCGCGATTACCGTGGACGCCGGTGAGCGTCCCTACCAGGGTATCGTCTCGATTGATGGCGATTCTTTGTCATCCAGTCTGGAGCACTACTTCGATCGCTCGGTGCAAACCCCGAGCCATGTGGCGCTGGTGGCGAACGAACAGGTCGCCGGTGGCATCCTGCTACAGCAATTGCCCGGGCAGCGCGTTGCGGAGGATGACTGGAACCGGTTGCACTATCTTGCCAAGACCCTGTCGCTGGCTGATTTTGACGGCGAGGCGGGTCTCAATTTGTTACGCAAGCTGTTCGCCGAAGACGATGTACGTGTGCAAGACGCAAGGCCGGTCGCATTTCGTTGCCGCTGTTCGAAGCAAAAGGTCGAAGACGTCCTGAAGATGCTCGGTGAAAAAGAGGCGCAGGCGGCGCTCGAGGCAGAGGGCGAGATCGAGGTGCTATGCGAGTACTGTGGCCGGCGACGCAGCTTTGACAAGGTCGATGTGACCCGCCTGTTTGCTGAGAACGCCGTCATCGGACCCGATTCGGTTCAGTAGCCGGGGTCGGACGAAGCCTGCGGCTGCAGCAATCTCTGGGGTTTTTTGAGACTTCGAGGTATACTGTGCGCTCATTTATATAAAAGAATCCTTATATTCTTATATGAAAGCGACCACCGCATCCCTGCTGGCCCGGTTCAAGACGCTCGCCGACCCGGTCCGGGCTCGACTGGTGGTGCTGTGCCGGGCGACCGAGTGCAGTGTTTCAGAGCTCACCGAGGTCACTGGCCAAAGCCAGCCGCGCATTTCGCAGCACCTGAAGCAGTTGTGCGACGTGGGTCTTCTCGAGCGATTCAAAGACGGTCATTTTGTTTACTACCGCGTACAGAACAACGGTAATGCGTCCGCTGACCAGCGGAAACTGCTGGCCTTGTTGCCCGACGACGAGCCACTGTTTGAAAAAGATCTCGCCAGGCTGCGCCTGCTGCGATCCGAAACGACGGCCCGGGAGACGAGCGATGCGGATCGATCCCTGTACCGTGCGCTGGTCGAATTGACAGTCTCGCAGCCACTCGGCGATTTGCTGGATATCGGTTGCGGACAGGGTCGCGTGCTGAAACTCCTGGCATCGCGAGCGCATCGACTGGTCGGCGTCGATATTGATTCCGACGCGCGCCGACTCGCCCGCGCCGAGTTGCTGCTGGCTGGCCTGTCCAATACAACATTGCGCCAGGGTGACATGGTGTCTTTGCCCTTTGATGACGGTGAATTCGACACGGTCATTCTTGACGATGTGTTGCTGAAAGCAGATGACCCGAATGCAGCTGTCGCTGAAGCGAAGCGCGTAATGAATGCCGACGGCCGACTGATACTGCTGACATCTGTCGGCGACCGGGATCTGGCGGTTATTCGACAGAACTTTTCCAACTGGGCCGCCAGTGCCGGACTCCGATTGGCGCTGCCGCGAGCTGTTCCCAGTAAACAAGCAAGCTGGCTGTACGCCGTGGCAACGACCGCTGACCGTGTCATTGCCGCCGCCTGAAAAAAAAGATCAAGCTATGAAGCCAAAAAAATCGCCCGCCGTTTCTTTCGAATTCTTTCCACCGAATACGGAAGCGATGGAAGAAACGCTTTGGCAATCCATCAAGCGACTCGCGGATCTCGGTCCACGCTTCGTATCGGTGACTTACGGCGCCGACGGTTCGACTCGTGAACGCACACACGCGGCGGTCGCGCGCATCATCGACGAAACCAAACTGACGCCGGCACCACATCTCACTTGTATCGATGCCTCGCGAGGCGAAATCGACGACATCGCGCGCGAATACTGGGATATGGGCGTTCGCCACCTGGTCGCATTGCGCGGTGACGCACCGAAGGGTTCGGGACCCTACAAGCCAAACGCGGACGGATACGCGTACGCGTGCGACCTCGTCGCAGGACTGCGCAAGATTGGTGACTTTGATATCTCCGTCGCCGCCTATCCAGAGGTACACCCCGACGCACCCGGTGCGGATTTCGATCTGGACAATCTAAAACGCAAGCTCGACGCGGGCGCGAACCGGGCAATTACGCAATTCTTTTTCGATACCGATACCTTCCTTCAATTTCGCGACCGTTGCGGCCAGGCGGGTATCGAGTCGGCGATCGTACCGGGCATTTTGCCAATTACGCGTTTTCCGCAGCTCGAACGATTTGCATCGATGTGCGGTGCCAGCGTCCCGGATTGGTTGCGTGAGCGTTTCGACGGTCTCGATGACGATGCCGAGACGCGCCAGATGATCGCGGCCAGCGTTGCGATCGAACAGGTGCGGAGGCTGCAATCCGAAGGCATTGAGGATTTTCACTTTTATACGCTGAACCGCTCGGAGCTTACCTACGCAATTTGTCATGCATTGGGTGTGCGTGCGGGCCAAGCGGCGACATGAGGCTGAACGATGGAACGTAAACAAAGAATCGAAACGCTGTTGCAGTCATTGGGCGAGCGTGTCCTGCTGCTCGACGGCGCGATGGGCACCATGATCCAGGGCTTCGGACTGAACGAAGATGACTATCGCGGCGAACGTTTTGCCGACTGGCGACGCGACCTCAAGGGCAACAACGATTTGTTGTCGATCACTCGCCCGAACGTGATCCGGGAAATTCATGAGAGTTTTCTTGATGCGGGTGCCGACATCATCGAAACCAATACCTTCAACTCCAACGCGCCGTCGATGGCGGACTATGGCATGGAGGATTTGGTCGTTGAGCTCAATACAACCGCAGCACGACTGGCGCGCGAATGTGCCGATCGCTGTGCGGCGAAGACTGGCGTGCCACGGTTTGTTGCCGGAGTACTCGGGCCGACCAACCGAACGGCATCAATTTCACCCGACGTCAATGATCCGGGCTTTCGCAATATTCAGTTTGACCAGCTGGTGGAAACCTACGAAGTGGCCGGGCTCGCCCTGATCGATGGTGGCGTTGACTTTCTGATGATCGAAACGATTTTTGACACATTGAATGCGAAAGCCGCGATCGTTGGTCTGAAGCGCGCCTTCAGGGTGAGCGGTGTGAAACTGCCGGTCATGATTTCAGGCACGATTACTGACGCATCGGGGCGCACCCTGTCCGGTCAGGTTACCGAGGCCTTCTGGAACTCTGTGCGGCACATTGAGCCGTTCATGATTGGACTTAACTGCGCGCTCGGTGCCAAAGAGCTGCGCCAATACGTCGCCGAATTGTCGAGAATCGCGAATACGCGTGTCAGTGCACACCCGAACGCCGGGCTGCCGAATGAATTCGGCGAATACGATGAAACACCTGCCGAAATGGCCGCCGTCGTCGGTGAGTTCGCAAGCAGTGGCCTGGTGAATCTGGTTGGTGGATGCTGCGGAACACGACCGGATCACATTGCAGCCCTTCGAAAAGCCATCGATGGCGTCGCGCCGCGTGCGGTTCCCGACATTCCGGTGCGCTTGCGGCTCGCCGGGCTGGAGCCTTTCAATATTGGTCCGGACGATCTGTTCGTCAATGTGGGCGAGCGCTGCAACGTTACGGGTTCCGCCGTTTTTCGAAAACTGATCGAGGCGGACGACTATGCGGCTGCTGTCGCGGTGGCGCGTCAACAGGTGGAAAATGGTGCGCAGATAATCGACGTCAATATGGATG
Organism: Woeseiaceae bacterium; assembly: GCA_021773115.1. Lineage (GTDB taxonomy): Bacteria > Pseudomonadota > Gammaproteobacteria > Steroidobacterales > Woeseiaceae > UBA1847. Next base: position 168,290 of record JAJFKS010000032.1, read on the forward strand.
AGGGCATGCTCGACTCGAAGAAGGCGATGGTGACGTTCCTGAACCTGATCGCGTCCGAGCCCGATATTTCGCGAGTCCCGATCATGATCGATTCGTCCAAGTGGAGTGTTATCGAAGCCGGCCTGAAGTGTGTACAAGGCAAGGCCGTCGTCAATTCGATCAGCCTAAAAGAAGGTGAAGAGTCTTTCATCGAGCAGGCAGAGCTGGTTCGTGACTACGGCGCGGCGGTGATCGTCATGGCATTCGATGAGTCCGGCCAGGCAGATACCGTCGCCCGCAAGGTCGGCATTTGCCAGCGCTCCTACAAAATACTCACCGAACAGCTTGGATTCGATCCCGCCGATATTATTTTTGACCCAAACATATTTGCGATCGCGACCGGCATTGAAGAGCATGCGACTTATGGCAAGGATTTCATCGAGGCGACTCGCGAAATCAAAGCCACGCTGCCGCATGCGATGGTCAGTGGTGGTGTGAGCAATGTGTCATTTTCGTTTCGCGGCAACAATGTTGTGCGTGAGGCAATTCACTCGGTATTTCTGTATCACGCGATTCATGCGGGCATGGACATGGGCATCGTCAATGCGGGCCAGCTTGGTATCTACGCAGACTTGCCGGAGGACCTCAGAAATGCGGTCGAAGATGTGGTTCTGAATCGAGATACCGATGGCACTGACAAGTTGCTTGCCGTTGCCGAGAACTACAAAGACCAGAAAAGCAGCGCGGCGACCAAAGTTGCGGACCTGACATGGCGCGAACTTGCGGTTGACAAGCGTCTGGAGCATGCGCTGGTCAACGGAATCGACGAGTACGTGATCGAGGACACGGAAGAAGCACGACTTGCGACGGACCGACCGCTCGACGTTATCGAAGGGCCACTCATGGCCGGAATGAATGTTGTCGGCGACTTGTTCGGCGACGGCAAAATGTTCCTGCCGCAAGTCGTGAAGTCTGCTCGTGTGATGAAAAAGGCAGTCGGACACCTCATACCGTTCATCGAAAAGCAAAAAGACGGCAAGATGACTTCGAACGGCAAGATAATCATGGCAACCGTCAAGGGCGATGTGCACGATATCGGCAAGAATATCGTCGGTGTCGTTCTGCAGTGCAACAACTTCGAGGTGATCGACCTCGGCGTGATGGTTTCCTGTGACAAGATCCTGGAAGCGGCGAAACGCGAGGGTGCCAACATAATAGGCTTGTCCGGTCTCATCACACCGTCGCTGGACGAAATGGTGCATGTCGCGAGTGAGATGCAGCGACTCAACTATGTGTTACCACTGCTGATCGGTGGCGCAACAACGTCACCCGCACATACCGCCGTCAAGATCGAGCCGAAGTACGAAGGCCCGGTGATTTACGTCAAGGATGCCTCGCGATCGGTCGGCGTGGCGCAGGCACTGGTCCAATCGAACACACGCGATGCGCTGGTGGAAAAAACACGTAAGGACAACGCGCGTCGCCGTGATCAGCACGCCAACAAAAAAAGATTGACGCCACAGCTTTCGCTGAACGAGGCGCGCGCGCAAAAACACGCGTGCGACTGGAATGGCTACGATGCACCAAAACCCAGCTTTACCGGCACGCGTGTATTCGACGACATCGATCTGAATACGTTGCGCAACTACATCGACTGGATGCCATTTTTCAACGCCTGGGAATTTCATGGAAAATTTCCGCAGATCCTGAGCGATGCCAAGGTCGGCGAAGTGGCCTCGGCTCTATTCAGCGATGCGAAATTAATGCTCGACAGGATCATCGCCGAAAAATGGCTGCAGGCGCGTGCCGTCATCGGCTTCTTCCCGGCGAATTCGACAGATCACGATGACATCCTGCTATACGCGGATGAATCGAGGAAAGAGACATCACACCGTCTTTGTCAATTGCGACAACAGCGCGCCAAGTCCGAGGGTTACGCACAAGGCTGCCTTGCCGATTTTATCGCGCCTGCCGAAACCGGTGTCGCTGACTACATTGGTGGATTCGCTGTGACCGCCGGAATCGGTATTGACGAACACGTCGAACGCTTTGAAAAAGATCACGACGACTACAGTTCGATTATCCTCAAGGCGCTTGCAGACCGGCTCGCCGAGGCCTCGGCCGAGTACATGCACGCGCGTGTTCGGAAGGAATTCTGGGGTTACGAGCCGAATGAAGCCTTGAGTAACGAAGACCTGATCAAAGAGCAATATCGCGGCATTCGACCTGCACCGGGCTACCCGGCCTGTCCTGATCACACCGAGAAAGCGACGTTGTGGCGCCTGCTGGATGTCGATAAGAATATTGGCCTCAAGCTGACCGAATCCTATGCGATGTATCCGACCGCAGCAGTCAGTGGCTTCTATTTCTCGCACCCTGATTCACGTTATTTTGCCGTCGGCAAAATTGGCCGTGACCAGCTGGAGTCCTACGCTGAACGAAAAGGCTTGAGCATTGTCGAAGCGGAGAGATGGCTGGCATCGAATCTTGGATACGATTCTGACGAAGCAAACGCAGCTTAAATTGATCGCCGCACTCCTCGCGAGTGCGCTGCTGCCGGCAACCGTCACGCTGGCGGACGTTTATCGTGACGCGCGTGCCGAACTGATTGCTGCCTACCAACAGCAAGACTACCCGCAGATGTTGCTTGCCGCGGAAAAGGCGCTCGCCGCGCGACCAGATTTCCCCGGCGGATTGTTCAATCTCGCGTTGACGCAAACTTTGAACGGCGACCATGGGGCGTCGCTGCAAACGCTTCAGCAACTGCTCGACATGGGAGTGGATTTCGGTGCGGATGAGCTCGACGAATTTGCCGCGGTGCGCGAACTTGACGGCTGGGAACATTACAAAGAGCAACTCGCGGCACTGTATCGCCCGGTCGGCGATGTCCGAGTCCATGCGAAATATGGTGACGCGCATTTCGTGCCCGAGGGCATCGCGATTGACAAAAACGGAACGCTCTATCTCGGCGGTATTCACACCGGGCAGTTGATCAGCATTGGCGAACGTTCGGCGGTTCTGAGTAGTGGCGACGGTCACTTCAGTGTCTTCGGCATGCGCTTCCATCCCGATGGCAGCCTGTGGTTCGCGAGTGCCGCAGTGCCACAACTCAAAGGCGTCGGCGAACGCGAAGGGCGGACCGGCCTGTTCCGGTTCGACCCGATCCTGGGGCAGATCACCAAGGCCGCTGAATTGCCGCAATACGAGCCAGCTCAGGTGCTCGGCGACCTGATCATCGCCGACGACAATACACTGTATACGAGCGACAGCCTGACCGGTGCGGTCTATCGTTATTACATTGATTCAAACGAGTTTGAAATTCTCGTCGAACGCGGTCGCCTCGGTTCACCGCAAGGACTGGTGCTCGATAACAGCGGTGCCTACCTGTACGTGGCTGACTACATTGGTGGGCTGTATCGCGTGTCGCTCAATGACGGCTCGCTCATTAAGTTGCAACTATCAACGGACCTGACGGACTACGGCATTGACGGACTCTATCGTCATGGTTCGGAGTTGGTGATTATTCAAAATGGCGTACGCCCGCATCGGGTAGCGGCGTTCAAGCTCGGTGACGACGGTCTTTCAATCAACAGTTCGCGAGTTCTCGCATCGAACCTCGACGGCTTCGACGAACCGACGCTTGGCGCGCTCGTTGGCGACGAGTTTTATTTCGTGGCGAACAGCCACTGGAACCGCTTCAACGCGGAAAACGAATTGCCCGACGGCCTGTCGGGGCCATTGATACTGAGTCTTTCCCTGCAATAAGTGACGGCCTGTTCAGGTCGAGGCGTTGTTTGATGAGCATCGCTTGACAGGCGTAATCAGAATGGGTATTCTGATTCGCATGGTGAGAACACGCACATTTGATCCGACAACGGCACTGACCCAGGTGGTCGACCTGTTTGCGTCCAAGGGTTATTCGGAAACCTCGATGGAGGACATCGTCAAGGCAACCGGAGTGAGCCGCTACGGTCTGTACGGCACGTTTGGCAACAAGCGTGAGCTGTTTGAGCAGGCGCTGGATCGTTATGCGGACAGCATGGGCAAGCAGGCCTTCCTGCGACTGCTGGAGCCTGATGCGTCGCTGGACCACATCCGAAAAATCTTCCAGGAGCGCGTGACAGACATGTGCTGCGAAGAAGAAACCAAGGGTTGCCTGTTCATTCATACCGCCATGGAGCTTGCACCGAAGGATGAGGATTTGCGGGATGTCCTGCAACGATTCATGCGTCGCATGAGCAAGCTGTTTTCGGTCGGTCTCGAGTCTGCGAAAGCGAAGGGCGAGGTTCGTGAAAGCCTGGATGTGACTGCCGCAGGAGAATTATTGACCAGTACCATGTTCGGGTTAGCCGTGTTGGGTCGAACCGGATTCTCGCGCGAAGCGCTGGATGGCATCGTAGAGAACACCTTACACGCCATGCGTTGAGCCTTTTTTTGACTAAATCAGAATGAGGATTCTGATAAAACACCACCAGGAGCAAAACGATGAAAATCATTAAATCCGCAGTATCAGTGGCCGTCGCAGGCCTGATCGTTTCCGGCAGTGCTTTGGCCATGCCCGGGTTCACGCAACAAGCCCCGTTTAGCAGCGTCGAGATCTGTATCGCGCAGATTTCGGATCAGGCCGACTACCAGGACGCTGTGCGTGTACGGCACGCAGTGGATTCAGAGGAGCGCCGAACTGGCGGTCACACGATCAAAATCGAAACGCAGGTTTTCGGTGCAGACGGCGCCGAACTGATTCGTGAATACGCGACCGTATGCACGATATCCAGCAAACAGGAAACCCGGCATTTTGTGTTGAAGCAAAAGCGCCTTTGATAATGCCGGGAAAGAGCGCTGGTCGTCACAAGGACAAGGTGACGACCAGCGGCAAGTGATCGGAACCCGTTCTTCGGCCGGTCTTCATATCGAGCACGGCAATACCGTCGGAAACAAGCACGTGGTCAATCGGAATCATTGCAATCGGCAGGGCTGTTGGCCAGGTCGGCAGGACGCCAAATCCTTTTCGGGCATTTCGCAGTCGCGTCGATTCGAGTAGCTTTCGCAAACGCGGGCCCCAGATGCTCTCGTTAAAATCTCCGGAAAGTACAACTTCGCCAGTTTGCGCAGAGACCAGTTCCGCGAGGCTGTCCAGCTGTTCATTTCTGGCGCCATAGAGCGCGTTGCTGAGCGGAATGGTCGGGTGACTGCTAATAAGCGTTAGCGGCTTACCGCCACGCGTCATGTGGGCGACGATGGTGGGGTAACCCAGTGGCGGGCTGTCAATGTGGGTAATCGAATCGAAGGGAAATCTCGAGTACACCGCTATCCCAAAATTTCCGCCGCGCGGCTCCGCATGAACATAGGGGTAGTCATTCTGCAGGCGTCTCGCCTCCGCGACCCAGTCCGCCGTCACCTCCTGCAGGAATATGACATCCGGATCTTCGCTGGCCACCGATTCGATCAGTCGCGTGAATTGCCTGTTGCCGGAGTAAACATTGGCATGGAACAGCTTCAGTTGCTCCGCGCCGCGTGCCTGGTGGTCGTCGGCCAAATACCAGGGCAAAAGAAAACTGCCGTTGATGCAAGTGACAAGCAACAGCACAATCGCATAAGGCCATTGCCTGGTGATCGCGAATACGATCGCCAGCAACAGCCCTGTAGCAAAATACTGCAGCCGAAAGTGGCCGAACAATTCGACAAACTGGTGAGAAATATTTACTGCTGTCAGCAGCGAAAAGATGATCGTCAGGACCGCGGCGACTTGCAGCAGTCCAATCATGCTCACTTTAATTGCGGCCGTGAGCATGATTCGCAAATAGACACAGTCATTTAATCGTCGATTGTCACTTCAACGATTGTCACGGTATCCAGCGGCACGTCCTGGTGGCCACCCTTGTTACCCGTTACAACCGCGGCAATCTTGTCAACGACAGCCATGCCATCACTGACCTTGCCAAAGACGGCATATCCGAAATCACGTCCGCCGTGATTAAGAAAGTCATTGTTGTTGAGGTTGATAAAGAACTGCGACGTGGCACTGTCGACAACGCCGGTGCGTGCCATCGCCAATGTGCCGCGGACATTTTTCTCGCCATTATCGGCTTCATTCTTGATCGGGTCACGGTTCGGTTTGGCGTTCATGTTTTCGTCCATACCACCTCCCTGAATCATAAAGTTCGGGATGACACGGTGAAAAATCGTACCGTCAAAATGCTTGTCATTGATGTACTGGCGGAAATTCTCACAGCTTATTGGCGCTTTGTCGTCGAACAGTTCAACGCTAATGTCGCCGTGATTGGTTTTGATCGTAATCATGATGTCTCTTAAGGTTTAAGTCTGCGCCTATGTATCATCCCGGCAGGCCACTGTCACGCGCGGCCGGCCCGCGAGGTCATTATGACATGCGATGTCCGTCCATCCTGCGTCGCGGAGCAGATCCGCAACTGCCGCTGCCTGCAGTGCGCCGTGCTCCAGCAACAACCAGCCACCGGGGGCCAGAATTGATGCGCAATCCACCGCCAGCACTCGCAGGGCGTTGAGCCCGTCCGCGCCCGCCGCGAGCGCAGTACGCGGTTCGTGACGCAACTTGAGCAAGGCCTCGTCATCGTCGTTCACATAGGGTGGATTGGAGACAATGATGTTGAATCGGCGTCCCTGAACCGGCGCAATCCAGTCACCAACGACGCAGCTGACGTTCGCAAGCTCGGTCTGCCGTATATTTTCGGCAGCGATGGCTAGCGCGTCAGCGCTCAGATCCGTCGCCGTGACCTCGCACAGTGGGCGTTCCGAGGCGACCGCAATGGCAATGGCACCACTGCCAGTGCCGAGGTCCAGGATCTGCCATGCGGCGTCGCGTGGGATCTTTTGCAGAGCGAGATCGACCAGCAGTTCGGTTTCCGGGCGAGGCACCAGTGTTGCCGGACTGACCAACAGTTCGTGGGACCAGAATTCGCGGGTACCGGCGATATAAGCGATGGGTTCGCCATCCAGCCGACGTGCCAGCATTGTTTCGAAACGCGCCAGTGTCAGCGGGTCGAGCTCGTCCTCAGGGTGCGCGAACAGATAACTGCGCGGCATGTCGATGGCCTTTCCGAGCAGTATTTCGGCGTCGAGGCGTGCGGAATTGCTCACAGGCGACAGTCGCAATGTGGCACCCGCAATCGCAGCATCCAGTCTCATGTCGGTGTACACTCGCCGAAAATTTCTAATGTAACTGATACGCCGATGAACGTGTATTCCAACATTCTCGAGATGGTTGGCGAAACGCCAATGCTCGAAGTCAAACATATTGATACCGGGCCCTGCCGGCTGTTTCTCAAGCTCGAATTGATGAATCCCGGTGGCTCGATCAAAGACCGCATTGGTATTTCAATGATCGAGCGGGCAGAGCAGCGCGGCGACATCAAGCCGGGCGACACACTGGTCGAGGCGACAGCGGGTAATACCGGCCTGGGTCTGGCACTGGTCGCAGCGCAAAAAGGCTACCGCCTGATCCTGGTTCTGCCCGACAAAATGAGCCAGGAGAAAATTTTTAACCTGCGCGCGATGGGTGCCGAGGTGGTGCTGACACGCTCGGATGTGGGCCGTGGTCATCCAGAGTATTACCAGGATCTCGGTCGACACATTGCTGAGGAGCGGGGCGCTTATTTCATAAATCAGTTTGGCAACCCCGACAACCCGTTCGCACACGAGACAACAACCGGTCCGGAAATCGTCAAGCAAATGAAAGGTGATCTGGACGCTATCGTGCTCGGTGTGGGCTCGAGTGGCACAGTCAGCGGCATCGGCAAGTACCTTGCTGAGCACTCCCCGAATGTGGAACTGATACTGGCTGACCCGGTTGGTTCGGTTCTGACCGACTACATCAATGAAGGTGTGCTCGGTGAGGGTGGCAGCTGGCTCGTAGAGGGCATTGGCGAAGACTTCATTCCCGACATCGCCAATTTCGACCAGGTGAGCAAGGCCTACGCGATCAGTGACGCAGAGTCATTCGCGGCGGCGCGTGATTTGCTGCGGAAGGAGGGTGTTCTCGCGGGCTCGTCTTCGGGCACCTTGTTGTCCGCCGCGTTGAAATATTGCCGCGAGCAGACGGAGGCCAAGACTGTCGTCACGTTCGCATGCGATACCGGCAATAAATACCTGTCGAAATTGTTTAACGATTTCTGGATGGAAGATCAGGGCTTTATTGAGCGCGAAAAGTTCGGCGACCTGCGCGACCTGGTCGGTCGGCCGCACGGTGAACGCGCGACAATTACGGTAGGCCCCAGCGATATCCTGACGACGGCACATAATCGGCTTCGAAACGCCGGTTTTTCGCAGCTGCCGGTAATGAACGAAGGCGTACTCGTGGGCGTCGTCACGGAAGATACACTGATCCAGTTCGTCTACGGTAAGCCGGAGCTGATGACCGCAGCAGTTGCGGACGCGATGGAAACAGCATTTATCAAACTGGCCTACACCGAGAGTGTTAACAACCTGGTCGCAATGCTGCGGGTGCAGCCGTATGCGGCTATCATGGACGGCGATGAATTTTTTGGGCTGATTACCCGATCAGACGTACTGAACTACTTGCGTCGTCAAATCTGAGGGTTTTTCATGGCAGGCAAAGACAAGCAATACGCGTTCGCAACACGAAGTATTCATGCAGGACAGGAGCCGGATCCGTCCACCGGCGCAATCATGCAGCCGATTTACGCAACCTCGACCTATGTACAGTCAAGCCCGGGCGTGCATCAGGGCTACGAGTATTCGCGGACGCAGAATCCCACACGTATGGCATACGAGCGTTGCGTCGCCGATCTTGAATCGGGCACGCAGGGTTTTGCCTTTGCGTCCGGTATGGCAGCGACGGGAACATTGCTTGAATTAATCGATAACGGCAGCCACGTGCTTGCGATGGATGACCTGTATGGCGGCACTCGCCGGCTGTTTACAGGGGTGCGCGAGCGTAGCGCGGGGCTGACATTTGGCTATGTTGACATGACCGACCTCGATGCCTTCGAAGCGGCATTCACGGCCAATACTAAAATGGTCTGGGTCGAAACACCAAGCAACCCATTGCTCAAGGTTGTCGATCTCGAAGCGGTGGTCGAGATCGCGAAGTTGCACGGTGCGCTGATTGTTGTCGACAACACGTTTGCAACACCTGCACTGCAGCGGCCGATTGAATTCGGCGCTGACATCGTCATGCACTCGGCGACAAAATTTATTAATGGGCATTCCGATATGGTTGGCGGTGTCGCAGTGACGGCTGACGACAAGCTGGCCGAACGCATTGGCTATTTGCAGAACTCCGTCGGTGCAATCTCCGGGCCTTTTGACAGCTTTCTTGCCTTGCGTGGATTAAAAACACTGGATGTTCGCATGCAGCGCCATTGCAGCAGTGCGATGGCCATCGCCGAATGGCTGGAAGATGACGATCGCATCGACAGCGTCTTGTATCCCGGATTGCCGTCTCATCCACAGCACGTCGTGGCCGAAAAGCAGATGAGTGGCTTCGGCGGTATCGTGACGTTTTTCATCAAGGGCGATCTTGAAAGCGCGCGACGTTTCCTCGAGCGCTGTGCGATTTTCGCATTGGCCGAAAGTCTTGGCGGTGTGGAAAGCATGGTGAATCACCCGGCCATTATGACGCACGCAAGCGTGCCTGCTGATGTGCGCGCAAAGCTTGGAATCAGTGATCAACTGATTCGTTTGTCAGTTGGCATTGAGGCACTGGACGACCTCATCGTGGACCTCGATCGGGCGCTCGGCTAGTCAGGAGTACGGTGGATCCGACCAATCAATCGCGCGATAGCAACGCGCAGTTGATGCGAGCTGTAATCTGGCAACGCGATGGACCGCCGGATGTTCTCGAGCTTCCCGTTGACGTACCGGTTACCACTCAGAATTGTGATTTCAGTCGGTCATGCGCTCAGCGCTGCTAATTGATCGGCCTGGTATTCGTTGATCAGCGGATCGATGAGCTGATCAAGGCCGCCCTCAATAATCTCGTCGAGCTTGTAGAGCGTGAGGTTGATGCGATGGTCAGTCACGCGACCTTGCGGGTAGTTGTAAGTCCGAATGCGTTCACTGCGATCGCCGGAGCCCACCAAAAGGCGGCGCTTTTCGGCATGTTCGGCTTCCTGTGCTTCAACCTGCGCGTCGAGCAGACGTGCCTGCAGCAATGACATCGCTCGCGCTCGATTCTTGTGTTGTGATCGCTCGTCCTGGCACTCAACGACCAGGCCGCTCGGCAGATGCGTCAGCCGCACAGCAGAATCTGTCTTGTTTACGTGCTGGCCACCCGCTCCCGACGCGCGATAGGTATCAACCCGCAAGTCCGCCGGGCTGATCTCGATGGCTTCCACCTCGTCCGGCTCCGGAAGCACCGCGACGGTACAGGCGGAGGTGTGAATGCGCCCCTGCGATTCGGTAGCCGGCACACGCTGTACGCGGTGCGCGCCGGATTCGAATTTCAATTTGGCAAAAATGCTGTTGCCCGTAACGCGGCTGATGATTTCCTTGTAACCGCCGTGCTCGCCTTCGCGTGCCGCGATAACTTCGATCTTCCAGCCGGCGGTCTCCGCGTAGCGTGAATACATGCGAAACAGATCACCGGAAAAGATTGCGGCTTCGTCGCCGCCGGTGCCAGCGCGGATTTCCAGAAATACGTTGGCATCATCGTGTGGGTCGGGCGGAATTAACGACTTTTGCAGCTCCAGTATCAATAATTCACGGCGCTTGCTTAAGGGGCCAAGCTCTTCGTGCCCCATCTCACGAATTTCCGGGTCCGCGTCATTGACCATCTCTTCGGTCGAGGCGATCTCCTGGTTGAGCGCCTGATATTCTCTAAACAGTTTGACGACGGGTTCAACGCGTGCGTATTCCTTCGATAAATTTCGAAACTGATTTTGATCGGCAATCACATCGGGGTCCGCAAGCAGGCCCGCGATCTCCTCGAAGCGTTCGCTGACCGACTCCAGCTTGAAGCGAATGGATTCTTTCACGGTTTACGCCTTTTCGTCCTTGTCGAGGTCAAATAACGTTCGCGCCGCGTCGATCAGGCCGTCATTGGATTCCTCACCCGCCTTCCGCAGCACAATGCTGGGATTGTGCAGGAGTTTCTTCATCAGGGAGGCCGTCGCAAATTCAATCGCGTCTCCGGCGGATTCTCCGTTGGCAATACGGCGCTGCGCAAGTCTGTTGACTTCATCGCGAATACTCTCACTTTGTTCTCGCAGCGCGGCGATTATAGGTACCGCCTTTTTTGACCGCTCAATAGTGAGGTAACGCTGAATTTCTTCATCCAGCAATTTATCGGCTTCGATAGCCGCAGCTTCCCGGTTTCCCTGGCCTTCCTGTATGACGCGATCGAGATCGTCAACGCTGTACAGGTAGACATCTTCAAGGTCGCCAACGCCGCTTTCGATATCGCGTGGCACTGCAATGTCCACGGCGAAGATCGGCTTGCGTTTGCGCGCCTTGATCGCGGCCTGCATGTGTTTCAGCAAAATCACCGGTTCCGGGCTTGCCGTCGAGCAAATAAGAATGTCGGCCTCAGGCAGCGTGCCGGCGATTTCTGACAGCGGCAGTGCAAATCCTCCAAATCGTCCCGCGAGTTCTCGTGCCCGCTCGACATCACGGTTCGCGACGAACAGGCGACCGATGCCGTGGCTGGAGAGGTGGCGAGCGAGGAGTTCAACCGTTGCCCCCGCGCCGACCAGCACGGCAGTATGTTTTGTAAAACCGGCAAAGAACTGGTTTGCAAGCTTAACCGCCGCCGATGCAACCGAAACCGGGCTCGCGCCGATCGCTGTATCGGTGCGAATTTTTTTCGCCACCGAAAAGCTGTGCTGCAACAGCCGGCCAAGACGCGGACCCACCGTTTTCGTCTTCTGCGCCTCACGAAAAGCGTCTTTCAATTGCCCCAGGATTTGCGGCTCACCCAGAATCATTGAGTCGAGCCCGCAGGCTACGCGAAACAGGTGCCGGATCGCCGCATCACCATCGAGCGTAAAAAGGGATTCCCCGAAGGACTCGTCAAGTGCACGGTCACTGTGGAGCCAGTCCCGCAGCCGAGCACTGCCGTGGTCGTCGCCCATGACATAAAACTCGGTGCGATTGCAGGTCGAAAGCAGCACCACCTCGTCGACGCCATCCAGCTTGTTCAGGCCGCGGAGCGCGCGCGCAACGTCACCTCCCGAGAAGACGACTTGCTCGCGAATTTCGACAGGTGCCGTGTTATGGTTCAGCCCGAGTATTTGCAGAGGCATGACGTCTAGTGGCGGCGCCGCGAAGGCACCTTAGGATTACGAAGTTCGTATCATAAGCGAACTGAACCGCCAGTTCCTTGTCTCTGTAATAAACGGACGAAATATTTATGCAAGACACACTTTGGTGGCGCTCGGTTAATTTGCTGATGACGCTGCTCACCCTGGCGATGACCTTCAGCTTTGCGGCCGTTCTGGCTGACGAAAGCAGCACATCGGATGCGAGCGCTCACGTCTTGCTGGCTGAAATAGCCCTGCAACGCAATGAATACCTCACGGCAACCACGGAATATCGTAAAGCGGCGGAAAAAAGCGACAGCGTCGAACTGGCTCGCAAGGCAACTCGCATGGGCTTTTCCTACGGCTTTAACGAGGAGGCGCTGCTGGCTGCCAGGCGCTGGCAGAAACTTGACAAGGACAGTGACGAGGCGCGCGCTTTTCTTGGACAACTCTATTTCAGAATCGGCGAGCTGCGCAATTCGCGGCGCCAGTTTGAACGGCTAATCAAGGCGGGGCCCGAAGATCCCGGCACACGTCTGCTGTCATTGGTGTCCTACCTGTCTGAAGAGGGTGAGCCAGAACGCGCTGATGAGTTGGTACGCTCGCTTGCGAAACCCTACAAAGACTCAGCCAAGGCCCACTATGCGGTTGCCGTGATGGCGTTGCGGGCAGGAGATTCTACGCACGCGAAACAACGCGCAACCCGGGCGAGCGAACTCGACCCGGACTTCACGCGGTCAAAACTATTGCTGGCACGTGCTTTGATGTTCGAAGGTGATGCCGATGGGGCGATCGAGTATCTCGCGCACCTGATTGGCGACAGCCCACACCCGGATCCGGATGCGCGAATGGAACTCGCCTTGATGTACATGCTATCGGGCCGCGACGACGACGCACTGAGCCAGGTCAACCAGGTATTGCTGGAGCAACCCAATCGACTCGACGGTTTGCGACTCATGGCAATTATCAATTTTCGGCTGGAGCGGCTGGACGCCGCCTGGCAGGATTTTCAGGATTTGTTGGCATCCGGTCAGTACCGCATGGATGCCCTGTTTTACCTGGGCCGAATCGCCGATTTTCGCGAGCAGTATGAACGTGCTGTGCGCCTGTTTCGCGAAGTTCGATACGGCTCAAATGCACTATTCGCCCAGCGGCGTGCCAGCTGGATAATGGCTCGCGAGCTTGACGACGTCGATGGCGCATTCGCGATGCTGGATGAATTTGCGGAAGCCGCGCCGGACAATGCGGTCGATGTGGTGACGCTCAGAGCGCAACTCCTCGCGTCACTGGGACGTTACGAGGAGGCGCTGGCGCTGTACGAGAAGGCGGTTGAATACCGTCCTGACGATGAAAGCATGGTGCTCGGCCGCTCAGACCTGCTGGTTCGAATCGGACGAGTCGATGATGCGATTGTCGAATACCGCAAAGCGCTGAAACGCTGGCCCGATAGTGCACTGACCTTGAATGCTCTGGGTTATACGCTTGCGGACAGGACGGATCGCTACGTCGAAGCCGAACAGCTGATTCAGAAAGCGCTAAAGATCGACCCCGAAAATCCGGCCATCATCGACAGTCTCGGTTGGGTGCTCTACAAACTCGGCAAGCTTGAAGCCGGACTGGTACAGCTGAATATTGCGTATGAGCAATTTAACGACCACGAAGTGGCTGCTCATATCGTTGAAGTCCTTGCTGAGCTTGGACGCACCGATGAGGCACTCGGAATGCTCGAGTCCGCAGAACAGGAAACCCCCGACAGCAAGCTGCTAAAAGACGTTCGTGCACGCTACTTTGACCAGAACCCGTAAGCGCCAGTTCAGCAACGCGGTCGGGCTGGGGCTCGCACTGCTTGTGATATCGGCATGTGCCGCGTCGCGCCCCAGCGTCGATTTGCCCGATATCTCGAGCTGGGAGCAGCGGCAAGCCGTTCTGAGCTCGATTGTCGACTGGGAATTCAAAGGGCGCATCGCCGTTAAGGCTGGCGATGAAGGCTTCAACGGAAAATTCAACTGGACTCAGACGGGCAATAATTTTTTCGCCACGGTCGGCGGGCCATTGGGCATCGGAACGGTCAGGATCGAAGGCGATGACGATGCGATCGTTCTGACGGACGAGGACGGTGTGGAGACGGTGCTGATTGACCCCGAGGCCGAGCTTTTCTATCGCTACGGCTGGACAATCCCAGTGGCCAGTTTGCGATATTGGGCGCTGGGCATTCCGGATCCATCCTTGCCGGCTGAAACCGCATTTGATGAGGATGGACGCCTGCTACTCATCGAGCAACGCCAATGGCAGGTCGAAATTTCGCGCTATCGCGAAGCCGCCGGTCAGCAATTGCCACGGTCACTGACGGCGTCAAACCCGGACACCCGCGTGCGCATGGTCATCGACCGCTGGAACTTCTTCGAGCGTTGACAGTGACGGGGCCGGACAGCACACTACGCCCCGCAAATTGAATACAACTATCCTTGTTGGGGCGTAGCCAAGTGGTAAGGCATCGGGTTTTGATCCCGTGTACCGCAGGTTCGAATCCTGCCGCCCCAGCCATCTCACGTTAAAGGGGAAATCGTGGAACTGGCATCAATGGCGGTATTTACCGGGAACGCGCACCCGCAACTGGCACAGGATATCGTCCGATGCCTGCATATTCCGCTAGCAAAAGCCCAGGTTGGTCGTTTCTCTGACGGTGAATTCAACGTCGAGATTCTCGAGAACATTCGCGGCCGCGAAACCTTTATCATCCAGCCGACCTGTCCGCCCGCGTCCGAAAATCTGATGGAATTGCTGGTGATGGTGGACGCGGCTCGTCGCGCCTCGGCAGAATCCATTACCGCCGTTGTGCCGTACTTCGGCTTTGCCCGACAAGACCGGCGACCACGCTCGTCGCGGGTGCCGATCACCGCGAAACTGGTTGCGAAGATGTTCGCCGTTGCCGGTGTCGACCGGCTGCTGACCGTCGACCTGCATGCGGACCAAATTCAGGGCTTTTTCGATATCTCCGTGGACAACGTCTACGCCTCGCCGTTGCTGCTGGGCGATGTCTGGAAACAAAAATACGACAACATGGTCGTGGTCTCGCCGGACGTCGGCGGTGTGGTTCGTGCCCGCGCGCTGGCCAAGCGCCTCGGTGACGCTGATCTTGTCATCATCGATAAACGACGCGACAAGGCCAACCAGTCCGAGGTCATGAATATCATCGGTGAGGTGAAGGGCAAGAATTGCGTCATGATCGACGACATGGTCGATACTGCCGGCACGCTGTGCCATGCCGCCGGCGCGTTGAAAGCGCATGGTGCCAAAAGCGTTGTGGCGTATATCACTCACCCGGTCCTGTCAGGCCCCGCCGTCAGCCGCATTACTGAATCGGCTCTCGACGAAGTGGTCGTAACCGATACCATTCCCCTGAGTGCCGAAGGCCAGGCCTGCACCAAGATTCGCCAACTGTCGACCGCAGAATTGCTGGCTGAGACGATGCGGCGTATCTCTGACGACGAGTCCGTCAGTTCGCTCTACGTTGACTGAGTCCTTTTCCTTGTAAAGGGCCAGCCCGCCGGTTAATATGCGCGCCCTTGCGTGGATTGGTCGCGATTCACGCGTTTTTAATATCTGGAATAAATCCAGAAAAATCAATCAGATAGTGGAGAAGTGTCATGAGTGACAAATTCGATCTGATTGCAGAACTCCGCGAAGATCAGGGGAAAGGTGCGAGCCGCCGCCTGCGTCACGAGGGAAAAGTTCCTGCAATCATCTACGGTGCCGGGCGTCCGCCACGGTCACTGCAGTTTGACCAAAACAAGGTATTACTCGAGCTTGAGAATGAGTCATTCTATTCGAGTGTCCTGAACATCAAGGTTGGCAACAAGAGCCAGGCTGCGATCCTGAAGGACCTGCAGCGCCATCCTGCCAAGCCAATCATCATGCACATGGATTTCCAGCGCATTGTTGATGACGTCGAGATCCGCATGAACATTCCATTGCACTTCGTCGGTGGCGAAGTTGCTCCGGGTGTCAAGACGGGCGGCGGTAAAGTGGCGCACCTGATGAACGACGTTGAAGTACTGTGTCTGCCGAAATACCTGCCGGAATACTTCGAAATCGACATATCCCATCTGGAACTGGACGAAATGTTGCACCTGTCCGACATTAAATTGCCGGAAGGCGTCGAGATTCCTGAGCTGGCGTTGGGCGAAGACCGCGACCAGGCTATCGTCTCAATCCACGTCATCAAGGCGGCACCCGTCGAAGACGACGCTGCCGAAGATGCGGTAGCAGCCGACGATGTTCCCGCTGCTGCGGACGCCGATGCATCCGACGACGAGTCCAAAGACGACTGATTTTGCGTCCATTGAACCCGAAAAGACCGCCAACTGGCGGTCTTTTTGTTTAAGATTGCCACCCCATGCCCCAATCAATTCACATCATCGCCGGCCTCGGCAACCCTGAGGACAAGTACGAACGTACTTTGCACAACGCCGGTTTCTGGTTTGCGGATGCGCTGGCGCGTAAATACGGTGGTAGTTTTCGCTTCGACAAGAAATTTGATGCAGACTTTTGCCGCATCAAACTGCACGGCCATGACGTCTGGCTGGTGAAGCCACAGAGCTACATGAATTTGAGTGGTGGGCCGATTCGAAGCGTCATGGACTACTACCGGCTCAGCGTTGACCAGTTACTGGTCGCGCACGATGAAATCGATTTTCCGCCCGGAACAACGCGTCTGAAAAAAGGTGGTGGTCACGGCGGTCACAACGGACTTCGTGACATCATTCAGCACTGCGGTGCAGAATTTGTGCGACTGCGTTTGGGGGTTGGCCATCCCGGTGAGAAAAGCCAGGTGACTAACTACGTACTAAAGCGCGCTCCGGCGGACGTCGAACGCGCTATCGAAGACAATATCGACGATGCCGTCGCCGTCATGCCCCTGCTGCTTGAAGATGGCCTGAATGCAGCAAGCAAAAAACTTCACACAAGAGACAAATAATGGCAATTACCTGTGGCATTGTCGGCCTGCCGAACGTTGGCAAATCGACCCTGTTTAATGCATTGACGGCAGCCGAGATTGCGGCCGAGAACTATCCGTTCTGCACCATCGAACCGAATGTCGGAATCGTCCCGGTGCCGGACCCACGCCTCAGTGTGTTGGCCGATATCGTTAAGCCGCAGAGAATATTGCCGACGACAATGGAGTTCGTCGACATCGCTGGCCTCGTTGCAGGTGCTTCGAAAGGCGAGGGCCTGGGCAACCAGTTTCTCGCCAATATTCGCGAAACCAACGCCATCGCGCATGTCGTGCGTTGTTTCGAGAACGACGACGTAACCCACGTTGCCGGCAAGATCGACCCGCTCGACGATATAGAGACGATCAATACCGAGCTGGCACTGGCCGATCTCGAGTCCGTTGAACGGCAACTGGATCGTGCAACGCGCACAGCGAAGACCGGGCAAAAAGATGCGATTGCACATCGGGATGCGCTGGCTGGCATCAAGGCGCACCTGGACGAGGGCTTGCCGGTTCGCTCGCTGGAAAAGAGCGACTTGCAAAAAGAAATTCTGCGTGGCGTTCATCTGATAACGGCCAAACCCGTGATGTATGTTGCCAACGTCGATGAGGGCGGTTTCGAAAACAATCCTCATCTCGATGCGGTACGTGACTATGCGGCGAACGAAGGCGCCGAAGTGGTTGCCATTTGTGCGGCGATCGAGTCGGAGATTGCTCTGCTTGATGACGAGGACAAAACGGACTTTCTATCCGACCTCGGTTTTGACGAGCCGGGACTGAATCGCGTTATCCGCCATGGGTACTCCTTGCTCGGTCTGCAAACCTTTTTCACAGCCGGCGTGAAAGAAGTTCGTGCCTGGACGGCGAAAGTCGGCGCTACCGCGCCACAGGCGGCGGGCGAAATTCACACCGACTTCGAAAAGGGCTTCATTCGTGCAGAAGTCATCGCGTATGACGATTTTGTCAAAGGCAAGGGCGAGCATGGCGCGAAAGAAGCCGGGCGGCTGCGACTCGAAGGTAAGGAGTACATCGTCCAGGAAGGCGATGTGATGCATTTCCGCTTTAACGTTTAGGGTGAGTGGTCGGCAGCGACCAGTTGTAAATAATACCGAGCGCGCGAACGGAAAATCCGGCCAGCACGGCGATTGCCATCGCCGGCCCGGGCGGCACGCCGAAAGTCTCCGCCATCACTAAAGCGCCGCCGGCGACGAATGCAGCCGTCGCGTAAATATCACCCGTCAGTATCAGCGGAATTTCGGTGCAGACCATGTCGCGGATCATGCCGCCGGTGACTGCAGTTGTAACGCCCAGCATCACCGCGACAACCGGTCCGGTGCCGTGCGCCAGGCTGATCTTGGTACCCAGCGCGGCAAACAGCGCAAGGCCCATCGCGTCCATCCAGATTAGAACACGGCGCCGTGAGCCGATTTTGTAGGGCGCGAAGAAAACAATTATGGCAGAAATTATTGCGACGGTTACGTAACGACTGTCTTCTATCCAGAACACGGGCGTTCGGCCGATGACCAGGTCGCGGATGGTGCCGCCGCCAATTGACGGAATCAGCGCCAACACGCTGAAGCCGAAGATATCCATATTCTTTCGGGATGCGGCGAGTGCGCCGCTGATCGCAAAGGCAGCGGTGCCGAGCATCTCGAGAAAATAAACGAAGGTCAGCGTCATGTTGCGACTGTACCCGATTTTGTGTCTGTAATCGGTCGAATTTGATAGGCTTCTGCATCGCAAATCAATCGCTCAAGCGGAGTCGATCAATGAAATTCTCCAAATTTTCCATGTTGGTAGTTACGGCACTTGTCGTCGTGGCCTGCGGCCGAAGCGATGGGCCGGTACCCGTGTCGGGTGTGCACCTCGATGCATTGGATACGACGACGCGTCCGCAGGACGACTTCTACCAGTTCGCGAATGGTGGTTGGCTTGACCACACCGAGATTCCTGAAATCTACTCTGGCTACACCGTCTATCACGAAGTTAGTGAGCGGGTTGAAGAGGGTTTACGCAAGATCGTGGAAGATGCGGCCAATGGCCCGAATGAGCCGGGCAGCGAAGCGCAGCAGGTGGGCGATCTCTACAGCAGTTTTATGGACGTCGAAGCCATCAACGCGCAGGGCATTGAGCCGGTGCAGGCACGACTTGAGAGGATCGCGGCAATCGACTCGGTCGAGTCGCTGGCGACAACGATGGCGTGGCTGCTACGTGCTGGAGTCTCGGTACCGTTTCGCATACAAATTTACCCGGCACTCGAAGACTCGTCGCAATACACGGTCTACGTGAATCAAAGCGGTATTACGATGCCAAACCGGGACTACTACCTGCAAGTCGACAATGAGAATTTTGCGGCAGCTCGCGACGGGCTTGCCCCGTATGTCGCCAATATGCTCACGCGCAGCGGCATGGACGAGGAGGGGGCGCGAAAAGCAGCAAAAGGCGTCTACGCGCTGGAATCAGCAATTGCGACCGTGCAATGGGATTCCGTCAGGAATCGCGATCCGCAGCAGATCAACAATCCTTATGCAATGGATGCGCTTTTGGAGTTGGGCATAAACCTGAACTGGGACGATAGTTTTACGGTGCTTGGAATCGAGGGTGAAGAACAGGTCATCATCGAACAGCCGAGCTATTTCGAAGCGCTTGATGGCCTGCTTGCAGACATTTCATTAAAGACATGGAAGCAGTACCTGACGTTCAGGGTACTGGATGCGGCGGCGCCGTATCTTGATGAGACGACCGCCGCGATTCGCTTCGATTACCGCAATCGAATCCTGTATGGACAAAAACAACCGGAGCCGCGCTGGAAACAGGGCATTGGTGTTGTCGATAACCTGATCGGTGAAGCGGTTGGCAAGTTGTATGTTGCGGAATATTTTCCACCGGAAGCGAAAGCGAAGATGGAAGAGCTGGTACAGAACGTAATCGCGACGCTCGATGAAAGTATCGACGAGCTTGAGTGGATGAGTCCGGACACTCGGGTGAAGTCGAAGGAGAAGTTGTCGAAGTTTACGCCGAAAATTGGCTACCCTGACGAGTGGCGAGACTATTCGACATTGGCAATTGTCGCGGGTGACAATTTCGGCAATATCAGTCGCGCGGCGGAGTGGGACTTCCAGCGCGACCTGGCGAAGCTCGGTACCCCGGTTGATAACAAAGAATGGGGCATGATGCCGCAGACTGTGAACGCCTATTACGATCCGTCGAAAAATGAAATCGTGTTCCCGGCCGCACGCCTGCAGCCACCGTTTTTCCAATTAAACGCCGATGATGCGATTAACTACGGCGCGGTCGGCGGTGTTATTGGTCACGAAATCAGTCACGGTTTTGACGATTCGGGCAGCCAGTTTGACGGCAACGGCAACCTGCTTAATTGGTGGACCGACGAGGATCGAGAAGCCTTCGAGAAAAAGACCAAGGCTTTGGTCGCACAGTACGAACGCTTCTCACCGGTCGAAGGTATGCACGTCAACGGCGAACTCACCCTTGGCGAGAACATTGGCGACCTGTCAGGCGTCGCGATGGCGTACCGCGCCTATATTCGCAGCCTGAATGGCGAAGAAGCGCCGGTCATTGACGGCTTCACAGGGCCGCAGCGATTCTTCTTGGGCTATGCCATGTCGCGAAAGGGTAAGTACCAGGACGCCGCGCTGATCAACCGGCTCGCGTCCGATCCGCATTCGCCGCTCGAATTCCGCGTTAACGGGCCCTATCCCAACATAGACGCCTTCCACGAGGCCTTTGACACCAAAGAAGGTGATGGCATGTGGCTGGCCCCGGAGGACCGGGTTCGGATATGGTAGCCAGGTGGTCGGCCGCCTTGACACTCGAGAGCAGCACCCGGACAATCGGCGACCCAAAATCGGTGATGTAGCTCAGTTGGTTAGAGCGACGGACTCATAACCCGTAGGTCGGTGGTTCAAATCCACCCTTCACCACCAATCTCAAAAAGACCCCGTTAATCAAATGGTTAATGGGGTTTTTGGGTGGTGGAATACGGAATTGAAAGGGTTCATCGAAGTTCCTGATACCGTTGTCGGCGTGGCATCGACTCGTCCGGGGACATGCAACCAGTTACGAGACAGTCCATTGACGACTCGGCGATGTATTCACCGTTCATGCGCCTTTCGAACTGCAAACGTCGGGTAGCAAAAAAATTTGGGGGCAACTACTAGCCCATTTTCGCAGCTGCCCCCAACGCCAATGGACGACCCTGAAAGGTGGGATTCCGCCTTTAATATTTGTTCGCGATTGCAGGAGTTTTTTCCCGACGCAACGCCGAGTCTTCGACGGTCATACAACGAATGTTGATTCCAGGTTTCGCAGTGGGCTTAACCTAGCGATGCCGCTCGCTCACCTGCCTCCGTATATGCAACTTGGTGCGTTTCAGTAACATGGACAAGCACACCGGCATTTGCATTGATATCGAGAAAGTTCTCGTCGTGCAAATAACCATCGGGCGGCGGTGGCGGGTCGAAACGCATGTTGCTGTGCCGGAATCCGCCATCCGTTGTTTTCTCCAGCCGTGGGACGGCTTCCAGCAGACGACAGGTGTAGGGGTGTCTCGGCGTGTCCAAAACCTCGGCCTTATTGCCGGATTCAACGACCCGACCGCGATACATGACTAGCACGCGATCGGCGACCTGGTCGACCACCCCAATGTCGTGCGTGATGAACAGGTAACTGAAACCGTATCGCTCCTGGAGCGTTTGCAACAACGTCAGCACGCGCGCCTGTACCGTTACGTCAAGTGCTGAAACAGCTTCATCGGTGACAATGACGTCCGGCCGCATCGCAATTGCGCGGGCAATGCTCACACGTTGGCGCTGGCCGCCTGAAAGCTCATGAGGGTAACGGCGCGCCATTTCAGGGCTTAGTCCCACGTCGTGTAGCGTTTCCCGAACTCGGTTTGCACGATCAGCACCGGTCAATGACGACAGCCTCAAACCTTCTGCGACAATCTGCTCGACACGCATGCGTGGGTCGAGCGACGAGAATGGGTCCTGGTAAACAATCTGCATACGCGAGCGAAGGTTGCGCAGTTGCCGCGCAGAGCGTGAGGAAATCTCGTCTCCATCGAATTCTACCGATCCGGCTGTTGTCTCCACCAGGCGCAGCAATGCACGGCCCAATGTGGTTTTGCCTGAGCCGGATTCGCCAACCACGGCAAGGGTTTCGCCGCGTCGCAGAGAGAAGTCCACGCCGTCGACGGCACGGACGATACGGCTTTTAAGCCACGGCAGTAGTCGCCGGCGCCCGAACTCAACGTGCAGATCGATGACCTTCATCACCGGCTTGTTCGTATCGATTTCATCGGTGGATTGCCTGCCGCGATCTCGCGCAGGCAGGGACTGAAGCAGTTCCTTCGTGTATTGCTCGGAAGGTGACGAAAGTATCGTCGCGACGTCTCCGGTCTCGACAACCTTACCGTCGCACATCACACAGACGCGATCCGCATAACGCGCGACCAGTCCAAGATCATGTGAGATCAGCATCACGGATGTTCCAAGGTCGCGAACCAGTTCGATCATCAAGTCGAGTACATCCTTCTGGATCAAAACGTCGAGTGCGGTTGTGGGTTCATCGGCAATGAGCAATTCAGGGCGCATCAAGAGGGCCGTTGCCAGCATGATGCGCTGTCGCATTCCGCCGGAAAATTCATGCGGGTATGCGCGCAGGCAGGCATCCGGATCCGGCATCCGCACTCGCTCCAGCA
This sequence comes from Woeseiaceae bacterium, assembly GCA_021773115.1. Lineage (GTDB taxonomy): Bacteria > Pseudomonadota > Gammaproteobacteria > Steroidobacterales > Woeseiaceae > UBA1847. Next base: position 191,220 of record JAJFKS010000032.1, read on the forward strand.
TTTCAAGCATTGCTGTTTGTCGCTGCGCTGGCGTAAGTCTTCGGTCCGCAACGAAAGCTTCGACCATCTGCTCGCCGATGCGCATGGCCGGATTGAGCGACATCATCGGTTCCTGGAAAATCATGCCGATGCGCGCGCCACGAACCCGGCGAATGGATTCGGCGTCAAGAGTTGTCAGGTCGGTGCCATCCAGCCACACTGAGCCCGATGCAATGCGCCCGCCGCTGGGCAGCAATCGCATGATTGACTTGGAGATCATTGTCTTGCCCGATCCCGATTCACCGACCACGCCGAGAACTTCGCTTCGACCAAGCGACAGACTGACCGAGCGCACCGGCTGTGATTCGCTTTCCCCAGCGCCGAAGGCGACCGTGAGGTCACGCACATCGAGCAGAGGCTTATCCTGGTTGCTCAACGTGCAAGTCTCGGGTCGAAGCGATCACGTAACGCGTCTCCGAACAGGTTGACGCCGAGCAACGCGATGGTAATGGCAACGCCCGGAAAAATTGACAGCCACGGCGCAATGCTCATGTACTGCCGGGCATCGGCCAGCATGCCACCCCAGGTTGGGTGCGGTGGTGGCACGCCGAGACCGAGAAAGCTCAACGCGCTTTCAGACAGTACGGCACCGCCGAAAATCGCGGTGGCAATGACCGTTAACGGAGAAATGCATTGCGGAATTACGTGGCGAACTACTGTGAAAGCTTCGCTGTTGCCCAGCGCTTTCGACGCCTCCACGTACTCCTTCTCGCGAATAGACAATACGGTGCTGCGCACGATGCGCGCGACATTTGGCATATAGGCAAACCCGAGTGCCAACACAATGCCGTACATGTGTGGCCCGATGATTGTCATGATACCGAGCGCGAGCAAGATACCTGGGAACGCCATGAATGCATCCAGGAACAAGCCGACCAGCCTGTCCGTCCAGCCGCCGGCATAGCCGGCGATCGAGCCAAGCAACAGGCCGAAGGATACCGCTACGAGTACCGAGAAAAAGCTCACAATGACGCTGGTACCCGCCGCGGCCATGGTTCGGCTCAGCACGTCGCGCCCGAACTGGTCCGTGCCCATCAAATGCGCCGACGATGGCGGCAATAGCCGTGACTCATAGTCCAGCGCCAACGGATCGTGTGGTGTGTACAGGCTGCCGGCCAGCGCTGTGATCAGAATAATCGCGAGCAGGAACTCACCTAGCCGTCGGTTTGGCATCGCGGTAGTTGTGTACACCGCCGCTGGGTTCGATACGACTGTCATTAGAGTCGCACTCTGGGATCGAAGATCGGGTACAAGAGATCGACCACCAAATTCGCGATGACGTAAATGAAAGCAACCAGTAACAGTGCGCCTTGCACGACGGGGTAATCACGAGCGTAAATTCCGTCGACCAGGAAGCGTCCCAGGCCGGGCAACGTAAAGACCGTTTCGATGACTGCGGCGCCGCCAAGCAAGCTTGCGAGGATCAAGCCGAGCACGGTGAGTGTTGGTGCAAACGCATTGGGAAACGCATGGCGCCAGAGCACGGTCGATTCCTTGAGCCCTTTCGCCCGGGCGTGGGTGATGTAGTCGAATCCGAGCACCTCGAGCATGGTCGATCGCATCATTCGGGTTACGGTTGCCATTTCGCCGAGCAGCAGCGCAATGACGGGCAGTATTAAGTACTGTATGCCCGCTGCGACATTCTCCACGACGGACACGTAACCAATCGTCGGCAGCCAGCCGAGCTTCACACCGAAGACAAGCATAAGCAGTATGCCAGCCCAAAAGCTTGGAATAGAAAGGCTCAATACCAGCAGAAAAACGATCCCGGTATCGGTTGCGCTGCCGTGACGCGACGCGGCCAGCAATCCGGTCGGCAGTGCGATCGCGACCGCGAACATCATCGACAGCAATACAACCTGCGCCGTTACTGCGAATCGCTGCAGCAATGCCGGAAGAACCTCTTCGCCGTTCATCAACGATACGCCGAGATCCCCGTCTATAACTTTGACGAACCACAAGCGAAACTGTTCGACCATCGATTCGTCCAGCCCCATTTGAGCGCGGACTTCCTCAAGAATTACCGGATCATTAATATCACCGACGAGAACGACAGCCGGGTCGCCGGGCACCAGGCGAATCATTGTAAAAACCATTACCGCAACGAGCAGTAGTGTCGGCACTGTTTGCAGCAGGCGCTTGATCGTAAAAGCGATCATCTCAGTGGTTGTCCCCGCGCCAGCCCGGCCGATAAACGCCCCACAGGCGTGACAGTCCCATCGGCCAGGAGTCATATCCAGATACATCAGCACGCATCGCTGTCACCGAGTGCGCATTATACAGGCCGATAATCGGCACTTCATCGCGCATGACCTCATGCAGTTGCCGATAGATGGTGTTGCTGTGTTCGGGATCATCGGCGGCTAGTAGTTCCGCCAGCAATTCGTTGGCCCGCTCCGAGTCCCACTGGTACGTCGCGCGGCGATCTTTCGGGCCGATCAATTTGGCGTAACGCATGGTTGGGTTTGCCAGTGCCGAGAACGAAAATGCGCTGACCTGGAATTTGCCGGCGTAGTAGTTTGCAAGTTGTGACGCCCAGTCCAGCACCTGCAGCCGCGCATTGATACCAACGGAGTGCAACATGGCCTGAATAACAACCGCATTGTCGTACATGTTCGAGTACTTGCGGTTGGTTTGAATTTCAATGATTTCGCCGGCGTAGCCGGCCTCACGAAGCAGGGCACGCGCCTTTTCGCGGCTCGGTTCGTACCAGGCATCATGGGCTGCATCGTGCGCCGGGTCGCCGACGGGCACGGCCGAGGAATTCGGCGACGCGTGACCGTAGGTGTTAAAGCCGACGATCTGCTCACGATCAATCGCGTGCGCAATCGCCCGACGCATACGCGGATCGGATAGCAGGCTGTCTTCTGTCTGGACCAAGAGGGCAGTCCAACCGAGCAACGGCGATTCCGATAGCGCGATGTCCTTCTCTGCTTTTAGCTCGGCGAGGCTGTTCATCGGCACTCCGGGGTACAAATCAATGCCGTCGCCGAGAAGTGCTGCTTTTGTTGACGCATGATCGGGAGAGACGATGAATCTCAGGCTGTCTGCGTACACCGGCTTCGCGCCTGCGAATCCATCGGGTGTGCCCTCGGGCGTGTGGTAGTCGGCGAAGCGCCGCAGTTCGACGTATTGCCCGCGCTTCCATTCGGAAAACTCAAATGGCCCGGTCCCAACCGGCAGGCGCCATTCGCCATTCGCATCGACCGAGTCGGGGTGCACGATCGCTGCCGGGCATTGAACGTTTGCCAGCCGGTCCAGAAACAGCACGCTCGGTTCGGCCAGTTCAAACTCGACCGTATCGGGTTGCGGCGCGCGTACATCGACAATGACGCTCTTGCCAGGCTCTTCGCTATCGGCTGAGTACCAGCGGCGGCATTGCCATTTGGTTTCAGGATCGAGAAACCGCTGCCAGTTCCAGAGCACTTCCGCCGCGGTCAGTGGCTCGCCGTTATGGAATCTGACGCCGGGCCGAATGTGAAAGCGATAGATCAGGCCGTCGTCACTGACCGAAATCGAATCGGCCAGTACCGGGCGGACGCGCAAGTCTGCTCCGTAACCAACCAGAGATTCGACGATGTGATGGATAACGGTATCGGTATTGGCGTCCCGTGCGACGCCTGGATTGTTGCTGCGGATATCGGTGTTGATCGCCACCCGCAGATGGCGGTCCTCGGCGATAGCGGTTGCGTGACCTGCCAGGAGCAGCAAGTTCGCGATCAGTGTCAGGCAGCGCAATTGCGGCGTCATGGGCTCGGGCTGGGTCGTCATCAAATTGTATTATCAACGTAAACAATACAACTGTCAATCGTCGTCAAGACAATCCCCGGCGAACGACATCAATGTGCCAGGGGTCTTTCTTCGTATCGGAAGTATTGCTGTACGGGCTGAGTTCGGCGGCGCTACCGATGTGTTGACGCAATAGACTGGCGGCCCACATGCGGTCGCCCGATGCGATTGCCGTAAGAATGGACAGGTGCTCCTGGCAGGTTTCGATGACACGCTCGGGACCGTAGACCCATTGATAAGAAATGATGCGTCGCAAACTGTTCTGCCTTTGCATGGCCTGGCGAAAAAACCGATTACCGGAAAAGTCGGCGAGCATCTGATGAAAATCCGCGTTGATCTGGAACAGTGTCACCGACGACAGGGTTTCCGCCGTGCCGTCAAGGATCCGCGCATGCTCCGCCCGGCTGCGCTCCATACGCCGGTCGTCGGTCGCGAAAGTTGGTTCGAGCAGTGATGCCGGCTCGAGACAGAGCCGAAATCGGTAGCTCTCATCGTGAGCCTGCTTGCTGTCCAGCATGTCTGCAAAGCTCCAGCCGCGTCCGGGCCGTTTCTCAACCAGCATCTCCCTGAGGAGTCTCTGCAGCACCCGGGTCAGTGTGCGTCTCGGCACATCGTAGCGTCGCACAAGGTCGGCCTCGGTGAACTCGTTGGTAAGTTCGCCTTCGAGTCGATCTCGGGTGAGGCGCAAATACAACAGATCTTCATCGGTTTCGGGTGCCGAACGGCGGTCAATGGCACCGGCTTCCTGCAAGGTGAAATAGCCCCGGTTGCGGACATGCTCTAAAAAGCCGTCATTCGCCAGTATTTTCAACGCGGCTCTGACCGGCGTGCGAGAAACGTTAAACTCCTCGCACAGTGCTTTTTCGGTGAGCCGCGAGCCACGCGGGATTGCGCGACGCTTGACGAAATCGAGGATTTCGTTGCTCAGCATGCGCTGGAAATCGTTTGCTTGGGCCATATCAACTGCTTCCTGTGGGCGAAGTCGTGGGAAGTTAGAAGGTATTTACGTGAAGCTTAATACATGTTTTAATGAGGCTATAAATACAAACATAGGCCCGATTAATACGATGCGAAGAATACCGCGAAACTTACCGCCGAGTACTTTCTCTTGACTATACCCATACTGGATCTGTCCGGATCACCGCGTGAGCGCGGCTTGCAGCACGGTCGCGGCGTTGGCGACCTGGTCGTCCGCAGTATTGAAATCTACCGTAAAGCCTTCCTGAGCAAAGGCGTCACCTGGGAACGTGCGCGCACGGTCGCTGCGGCGTTACTGCCCGAAATCGAAGCCTACGACGCCGATTTCGGCCAAGAAATTCGTGGCATCGCCGACGGCGCTGAAGTCCCGGTAGAAGACATCGTCGCATTGAACGCGCGCACCGAACTATTGTATGGGCAGGCGCCACAGGTGCCGCCCGGACCCGACACCGATGGCGATGGCTGCACCGGCGCGATTGCGCTGCCGAAGGCGACTCGCGACGGCATTCTAATTCATGGGCAGAACTGGGACTGGCGTGACGAATGTGCAGACTCCTGCCTGCTGTTACGCATTCACAACGAGGATGGCCCCGATATTCTCTGTTTTACCGAAGGTGGTCTCCTGGCCCGATTCGGAATGAACAGCGCCGGCATCGCGTTGACCGCCAACTTCCTTCAGACCGAACGAGACTACGGCCGCAAGGGAATTCCGGTGGCTTTGATTCGGCGCAAGATCCTGATGTCCAATAGCCTGTCAGAAGCGATCCGCGTTCCGTATTCCGTGCCGCGCGCGTTCTCGGCCAACCTGATGTTGAGCGACGCGGCCGGTGTCGCAATGGATCTGGAAACGACACCCGACGAAATATTCTGGCAAGCGCCGGAAAACGATTTGCTGGTACATGCCAATCACTTCTCGACCATTGCGGCACGTTGCAAAAATGTCGATATGAGCATTCCAACTTCGCCGGACTCGCTCTACCGCGACATGCGTGTACGAGAGCATCTCGAAAGCCGGCATGGCGACATTACGCCAGAGGATTTCCGCACCGCCTTTGCAGATCGATTCGGCGCGCCGCGAGCGGTGTGTCGGTCTCCAATCGAAGGACCGGGCGGCAAGGTTTCGTCGACGGTTGCAACAATCATTATGTCGCCGTCGGAAGGGCGACTATGGATTGCAAAGCGGCCGTACGAATCCACGGTCGAGTACAAGGAGCACAAACTTTGAGTTTTGGCCCCGCGGGCAGCGATGCCTGCGGGACGACAACGCAAGTATGAACGACAACCATAACGGGGGAGGCAGAAAGCGCGCTAACGCGGTGCATTGATGCCGACGGAGATCAACTATGTGTAAAACAATCAAACTTCTGAATCCAATGACAGCACTCTCAATCGCCGTCGCACTGGCACTCGGCGTGCCAATCGCTGGCGCACAAGAGACAGACAAAAGAGTAAGTGGAAAGTCCGAGCTCGAGGAAATTATCGTACGCGCCACGCGCACCTCGGGCAGTGATAAGTCGATACCCAACACGGTTACTATCGTCGGAAAGGCTGAAATCGATGCACAACGATCTGTTACCGCCAATCCCTCGGATTTACTGTCCAACCTGATCGCCAGCTACTCACCACCGCGGCAGAAGCTTGATGGCGTCGGTGAGAGCTTTCGCGGTCGCGCACCGCTATTCATGATTGACGGTGTTCCGCAAAGTAATCCATTGCGTGACGGTTCCCGAGACGGATTTACGATTGACATCGCCGCCATCGATGAGATCGAAGTCGTCTACGGCGCCAATGCAATCCAGGGACTCGGTGCGACCGGCGGTATTATCAACTACATTACTGTTTCGCCACCGACATCCGGAGAAACATTAAATCGCGCGGAATTTGCGGTAACCACCGATGATCGTGTCGAGTCGGATGGCGCCGGCTATCGCGGTAGCTTTCTAACGGGTCGACGTTCCGGAAATTGGGATTTCGTCGGCTCAGTTGCCTACGAACAACGCGGTTTGTTCTACGACGCGGACGGGCTACCGATTGGTGTCGAGGCAACCCAGGGCGACATCGCCGATTCGGCGACAACAAACTTGTTTGCAAAAATTGGATTCGAACCCACCGAGACACAGCGTTGGCAGCTGATGATCAACAAGTTCGACATCGAGAGTGACAACGACTATATCCCCATTGACGGTGATCGTTCGGCCGGGATACCTACGTCATCTGTTCCGGGTGACGAGCCGGGCGATCCCTTCGCAAACGACGTACTGACACTTACGGTCAACTACGCGAACACCGATCTCCTGAATGGCAAGTTCACAGGCCAGCTGTATCTGCAGGATTTCGCAGGTACCTATGGCGGTGGTTCCTTCGGAGTCTTCCAGGATCCTGCAATCGCACCGCTTGGCACGCTGTTCGACCAATCGCAAAATAACTCCGAGAAGTTCGGCGTACGCCTGACGCAGAGATACGCAGAAATCGGCAGCACACCGCTCGATGTCATATTCGGTCTCGACATGTTGCAGGACGAGACCCGGCAGACCCTGATACAAACCGGCAGGGACTGGGTGCCAGTCGCGAAGTACGACAATCTTGCGCCTTTCGTGCAAATCGATGCCCCGATTGGCAAATACGTGACCTTGGCGGGCGGTGTTCGTTTTGAATCTGCCGAACTTGATGTGCCTGCCTACCAGACGCTGGCCGGAAACCGGAGCAGCTCAGACTATGCAGTTTTGCAGGTCGACGGAGGCAATCCCGACTTCAGTGACACGATGACAAATCTCGGCATAGTCGTGCGACCGAATGATTCATTGAGTTTTTACGGAATGTTCTCGCAGGGATTCTCAATGCCTGACGTTGGCCGTGTGCTGCGAGCGGTCAATTCGCCCGGCACCGATGTCGATACCTTGCTGAATCTCGATCCGATCGTGACCGACAATGTCGAAGTCGGCGTCGAATACAACAGGGAGCGCTTCGGTACCAAGTTTGCGTGGTACGAGTCGGATTCGGATTTCGGTGCGCGGTTGTCACTGAACCCGGACGGCATATTTGATCTGAATCGCGAAAAAACCGAAACAAGTGGCTGGGAACTAAGCGCATCTTTCGCTGTGTCTGATTCGGTATCCATACTGGCATCATACGCGGCGCTGGAAGGCGAGTTCGACTCCGACGATGATGGTGCCGTTGACTCCGATCTTGGCGCAATCAACATCGGACCGGATCGCTTGAATCTTGCACTCGACTACAATCCGGGCGGGCCCTGGAGCGGCAGGCTGCAAAGCTTCACCTACATGGACAAGACTTTCTACAATGCTGCCGGCGTTGAAACCAGTCGATTCGACGGTTATACAGTGCTCGACCTGACAGCGAACCTGCAACTGGAACGAGTGAACCTGACGTTCAGCATCGCAAACCTGCTTGACGAGCAGTACATCACATACTACGGACAGGCGGGCAACTCGCGCACAGACCGTTACTTCGCGGGCCGCGGCCGTGTATTGGGTGTACGCGCGATGTTCGAATTCTAGCGCCAGCGACGCATGCAACTACTCAGGCTTATCCACGCCTACGTGGGGCTTGCTGTTGGCGTGATCCTGGCGCTGTATGCGATCACCGGAGGGGCGCTTTTATTCAAGGACGAAATCTGGCGAATGCAGTACCCGGAGCTCAAGGCGGAGCTCCATGCTGCGGCCCCGTCAGAACACGCCGCGGCATTTCGGCAAGCTCTTAAGAATTTTCCGGACGGTGTAAACGCGATCAAAGTTCCGCGGGATGGCGTTAGCGCCTATCACGTGTATACGGACGATGGCGAAGCGCTGCTGAACGCACATGATTATTCAATGATCTATCAGTGGCGCTGGAATCAGACTCTGACCGGCGTACTAAGCGAGGTACATTTTCATCTAGTGGCAGCCGATGCTGGAAAAAAAGTTGGCGGCGTTGTAGCACTGGCCTCAGCGCTTCTCGCTCTGGCAGGGGTCGTTCTCTGGTGGCCGACGCGGCGCAGTTTTCGCTTGCGTCGTGTGCCAGCTCAGTCCTTACGGCGCGGCGAGTTACTGCGCATGCACCGTGATTTCGGAATACTCTCCGCCGTATCGGTGGTGTTATTCTCAGCCACCGCTGCTGGCGTGATCTTTTATCCACAGGCGAGTGCGATACTCAACGGACTCTTCAGCGAAAGGGCGCCCGACGCGTTGACGGTAACCGCTGCGGCCAACATACCGGAACCCGGCGCACCAACAGAAGATCAAGTCACAGTGGCAATGGCCGCGCTGCCACAGGCGCGGCTGATCGCCTACTATCCGCCGTCAGACTCACGAGCATTGCATTATTTCCGTTTTCGCCATTTAGACGAGCCGCATCCGAACGGACGATCAGCGGTTTACTTGCGTCCCGGAGAAAACTTCGTTGCTCAAGTTATCGACGCGAGTCAAGCGCCTGCAGGTGAGCGGGCGGCTCAGTTTCTTTACCCGCTCCACGCGGCAATGATCGGCGGCAAGGCTTACACCGCTTTCGCAATCGCAAGCGCTGTGGCTATCGGCGTGATCGCTCTGAGTGGGCCGCTCGCGTACCTGCGCCGCCGATCCAGGCGCTCAGGCAGCTGAAGTGCCGACTACACGCTGATGATCGAACAAATGAACAGGTATTTTCCTGCGTCTCGCAAGATGATGCTCCTTGCCACGCTTGCAGCCGTGGACGCCATGGGCGAACAACGCGATGATGAGGACGAGGCGAAGTGGAGTCTGCATTCCGGATATACCGGTGAACTCTGGTACGCACGCAACGGCGATGAGACCAGTCACAACGTCTACCTCGACAATTTCGATATCGTTTTCGACGCAACAGAACCCTGGGGACTGGATGACACCCGTATTCACGCTTATGGCTTGTACAACAATGGCAGCAGCCTGTCCGAGAGCTCCGTGGGTGATCTCCAGGTCATCAGCAACATCGAAACCGGCGTGCAGGCGTTTCGGCTATACGAGGCCTGGATCGAAAGCGGTGTTGGAAATGATGCGTCGCTACTGTTCGGTTTGTACGACCTGAATAGTGAGTTCGACGCACTCGATACGGCCAGCCTTTTCATCAACAGTGCGCACGGTATCGGCTCCGAGATCGGACTGACGGGGAATAATGGCCCGTCAATTTTTCCGGTGACCAGTTTGGCGGCACGTTTATTGTGGGAGCCTGCTGGCGACTGGGCGTTTCGCGTGGCGGCACTGGATGGTGTGCCGGGAGATCCGAACGACCCGGAAGCGACACGCGTGCAGCTCGGTGGTGGCGACGGCGTCCTGTTGATTGCCGAAGGCGAACGCCGATTCGGCATCGCAAAGTTGCTTGCGGGTAGCTGGGCCTATAGCGCAGAGTTTGATCGCTGGGACGATGCTTCCGCGCGTTCAACTGGCAATGCCGGTGTCTATTTGCGCGGCGAATCGGCGATTGTGAGCGACGAAGCCGGGGTGTCGTTGTTCGGACGCATCGGCTGGGCAAATCCCCAGTTCAACATCGTCGACCTGTTCGCGAGTTTCGGTATGACCTGGACCGGCTTACTGCCGGGGCGGCCAGATGACACACTGGGATTGGCTATCGCCCATGCTCGCGCGGGCCGGCACTATCGCCGCAGTGCTGCCGGCGGCGGCGCAGTTTCTGCACGGGCAGAAACCAACTACGAATTGACATGGCACGTGCCATTGACGGGCCGATTAAGTGTGCAACCCGACATCCAATACATCGCAAATCCGGGGTTGGACCCGGACCGCGATCACGCCTGGGCGTTCGGCTTGCGAATGGTATGGGAAAAGGAGTGGTAACACGATGATTCGCACGATTGCTAAAGGGTTTTGTTTTTCGATTTTCGCGCTCATTGCATCACCTGCAAGTTTCGCCGGGGTTGATCGTCAGTTCGACACATTGCGAGTCGCGATTGGCGCCGACCCGGTGGGTTTAGACCCGGCGCTGCATTTTCATGCGCCCGGAAAGCTGGTGTTGCAACATATTGGCGAAGCGCTGGTGGCGCATCGTGATGACATGAGTATTGCACCGATGCTTGCCGAGTCGTTCGAGGTGAGCGATGACGGGAGGACTTACACCTTCCAGATCCGAAAGGGCGCGCGCTTTCACAACGGCGATGCCGTAACGGCTAACGATGTCGTCTACGCCTTTCAAGACTACTACCTCAATCCTGATGTAAACTGGGAGTGTCGAATTTATTACGATGGCTCGGGAAGCGTGATTGATCGCAGCAACGGCGCCCACGTTACGGCGATTGAGGCAACTGCAACTGACACAGTCGTTTTTCGACTCAAGGAACCAAGCAACCTGTTTCTCGCGCGGATGGCCGATGTATCGTGTGCGCCGCTGATCTTCCATCGCGATTCGCTTGACTCAACGACACCGTGGCAAACATTCGTCGGTTCGGGGCCGTACCAATTCGTGCACTGGAAGAAAGGCGAAGAGATCCTGTTGCGCCGCTTCGTGGATTACGTGCCGAGTGCAGACAAGCGCGACGGCTATTCTGGTGCCAAGCATGCCTATGCGAATGAACTGGTATTGCGCATCATGCAAGATCGTTCCGCGCAGCTCGCAGCATTGCGTGATGGAGATATCGATATCGTGCTCGATGTGCAGGCCAAAGAGTATGGCGATCTTGCGGTGACTGACGCGATCCGCTTGCATACCACATCGACCATCAATTTCTGGAACCTGCTACTGCAAACCGAAGATCCTTTGCTCTCGGACATTCGAATTCGCCGGGCTATGGCACACGCGATTGATGTCGACTATCTTGCCGCCGTCATGACCGATGGGCGGCAGGTCTCCAACGCATCTGTCATCTCGTCAAACAGTGAGTTTTATTCTGAGTCTCAGCGAATCAGTCATGCACTGGACCCGGCAAAATCACGCAAGCTCTTGCTTGAAGCTGGCTATGATGGCCAGCCAGTCGAAATCGTCGCGAACCGAGATACCTTCCCAGAGATGGCGCAGATCGGTGTTTTGGTGCGCAGCATGTTGCGGGCAGTGGGTATCAATGCCGTGTTGAATATCATGCCCTGGGATGAACAACTCAATGCTCGCTATCAAACCGGCAAGTTCCAGCTACAGGCGTTCGGGCAAGGTGGCCGCAACCACCCGCTGCTGGTGTTCGGGAAATTTATCGGCCCCAAGGCGGAGAAAGCTCGGTTTCAATGGGACGACGACGAAGCATTGGCGACGGTTAGAGCGGCACAACGCTTGCAGGACCCCGCTGAACTGCAGAGTGTCCTCGATGACCTGCACCTGCGGATGCTCGATGAAGTACCAACGCTGGCATTATTTAACTTTGAATATCACGACGCGACCCGGGACAACCTGCAGGGTTTCCATACCACGCCATTTATGAGAACGACACTCTGGGGTGTATGGAAAGATCCACTTTCTGACGCAGACTAAGCTACGTGCGCGGCCTGAATAAAGTTCGCTCAGCAATGTTGCTGCTGGTATTGATTGTTGCGTTGCCAGGTACTAGCCGTGCTGGCAATGAGGCAGTCAATACCAGTCTGCCCGGATTCGATGCGGTGACGTTCAGTGGTGACTTTCGCCTTCGCTATGAGAACACTTCAGCCTACGCGGATCGCCCCGCTCAGAGCCGCGGCGTCACGAGAGGTCGGCTCGGCGTAAGCTACAACATCAACGATGCAATCGAACTCGGGACGCGAATCGTCACGGGTGATGCGGATAATCCCCGTACAGCTGACGTCGAAATCGGCCAGTTCGCAGAAGACCTCGACATCAGCCTGGACCGGCTGTATGCGAAGTTCAGCCGCGGCAACATGGAGTTGAGCGGCGGTAAAATGTCAAATCCCTTCACGACGACCGAGCTTGTTTGGGATGGTGATGTGAATCCGTTCGGCGTCGCGGCAAAAATCGACGCGCTGAAATGGTCGCGTACCAAGGTGTCGCTTACGGCGATGTATTCGATCGTCGACCAACTGTTGCGTGACGACGATAGTAATATGGCCGGTTTGCAGGTGTCGGTCGAATCCCGGCTCGCTGATCACTGGCACGTCGCGCTGCGGGCTGCATATTACGACTACGCCATCGGCAGCCTGAGTAACGCGAACGCAGTCAACATTCGGGGCAATGTGTTGGCGCCGGGCGGCACCGAGTACGAATCGGACTTCGACCTCGTGGATCTCATTGCGCAGATCAAATACACCGGGGCCGATCCGCAATGGCCTGTGCAATTGACAGTCGATTATATCCGGAACCTGGGCGCGGTCGTGCCAGAAGACAGTGGTTATTCGCTTGACGTCAATGCCGGAACCGTCACCGACCCAGGCGACTGGCGGATTCATCTCGGCTATGCAACTGCGGAAACTGACGCCGTGTTCGCAGCATTCTCCAATGACAATACAACTTATCCCACAAACTATTTGCAGCAAACGTTCGCAGTCGACTACGCGCTTGTCGAGCATACGTATTTGAATTTAACGGCTTATCGATACAAGCGACGAGACTTTGAGTCTGCAAATCAGCTTGGGGAGAATAAATTTGTCACGCGTGTGCGGTTGAACCTGTACCTCCAATTCTAGGTAGATAATACAGCTTGACCACAACTAACGCGGACACACGTGAACAGCTTGGAGAAAGCCGCTCGAATGGCTGAGAATGCGCGAATCGATTTCCACTTCTAGTCAAACGGGCCGGTCATTCAAACGCAAAATCGGGAAGTTTCGAAGCCTATGATTTGATTTCCGATACCGTCCAGCGAAAGCCAGAAAAATTGGGGGCAACGCCGGGGGCAGTAATCTCAATTTGCTCACTAAAATAGTTACACAATCAAATAGATACGACGTGATTACCGTAGTACCCTTCACCACCAAACGAAAAAAGCCCTGCTAATCATATGGTTAGTGGGGTTTTTCGCTTTCGATATGCAGTTTCGCGTTGTACCTCATCACAGGCTACAAGCGCCGTAGGACCCGGGCCGACGATCGTGCCGACGCTGCTACCGATATCTGTCACCTCAAAATCTTTCGAGTGCTTTCTTGCAAAAAGTATCGCCTTGTCCTGAACAAGCTCATTAGCGACGGTGAGAGCATCAGACCAAGTAATCTGAGCGAATCGCCGGGGTATGGTTTGCTTCAGCGCCGGGTCCCACTCAAAGATTCCATTGACGTCTTTTATTAATACGCATTTCGAGTGCATTTCATTGGCCAGGAACAAGGCAGTATTGTCTGATCCACCGCGACCCAGCAGGACTGTTCGTTGTCGCTCATCCTGGGCGAAAAAGCCGGGGACGACTACCGCATCATGATTCTCGAGCAAGGATACGAGTGAATCACGATTCAACCGAACAGGAACCGCATTGAGGACCTCACCGTCAGCGTCGAGCCCGATATCCGTCGGTAATGCAACGGCGGATTGTATTCCAGCGCTGCTCAATACCGCATTGAGCAGTATCGCGCTCTGTTGTTCTCCGGTTGCGACGAATTCTGCTACGTCGTAATCACCGGCGTTCGGAGCAGCTTTGTATATCGCTTGAAACAGTCGATCGGTCTCTCCCGCCATCGCAGATACTACGGCGACTACTTTTTCACCCTTGTCGACGTAACGCCGGATTTCATCGGCGACAATGTGAAAATGGTCAGTACTCGTGATGATCGAACTGCCAAATTTCAAAATGACCAAACTGTTATCCACCATTTGTTCCTTTGCCGGTATTCTGGCGGCACAAAAAAACCCGTCAGCTCTAACGCGGACAGGTTTCCTGTTCGCTTTAGCTGCATTTATTGAGCGCCCGCAAGCTGATATCAAATCGGCGCAGATGTGAACTTAATGCGGTGACATAAACACGTCAACCTTTGTACATGATTCGCTTTTCGTTCCCGTTCAAACCTTAAAGATGATCCAGGTATTCGCCAGTCAAAGTCCGGTACACCTTCATGCTGCAGCCGGTCAGGCAGGAGTGCACAGGCAATACAAGAACATAATCGCCGATATCATATCGGTCCAACTGCTCATTGGGGCCGGTGATCGTACCGTGTTCCTGAGACAATGAAGTCAAACGCAATTCTGTATCCGCCGCATTCCAGCCGTGTGTGATATCGGAACTTCTCTTGTCGACTACCCACCCATAGCAGTCATCGCGATCGTTGCCGCGGATACAATCCTTTGAAAAATGTGCGCTGCCTCCGTGTACAACCAGCTTGTCGCTATGTCGTGCAATGACGGGGCATGCCATCGCCAATGCAATATCGATCAGGCGACAAACGCCGGATGTGTATTGCATCAGATCATAAAAGACAAAGTTTCCTGGACGAAGTTCGTCGACACCTTGAAAATTGTCAACAATACTGCAGCTCGGCGTGTCGCCAAGCGAAATGTGCAGATCATCGACTGCATCAGCGTGTTGCTCTCGAACGTTCTCGAGTATCGAACGAGCCTCTGCATCGATCGCTCGGATCGCATCGGCACTTGTAGCTGCATAACTTTGCCCGGCATGAGCCAGGAAGCCCAGCAAGCGCATCTTGCTCGCCTGGCCATGCGCACCAAGCCACTCGACGATCCGCCGTATTTCGTCATCACCTGGCTGCAGCCCAGTGCGGTGGTAGCCGACATCAATCTTAATCCAAACGCCGACCTCGCGTTGCAGCTCTGTCTGCAGGCGACTGAGAGCGTTCGTCGACATCACGCATACGTTTATTTTGCATGCCGGATCGATCTGATTAATTCGCGGTATCTCCAGCACATTGAGCGGGATCGCAATAGTAATGTCGCGCCAAAGTGCGGAAAAATATTCTGCCATTGCAACCGACGACACGGTGATTGCTTCGACGCCTTCTTCTCGGAACCATTCGCCAATTTTCAGTGATTGGTGGGTTTTGAAGTGAGGTCGAAAACGTGCGCCACTTTGTTTCGCTTTGGTTGCCATGCGACGAATATTGGCGCGACAAATAGACTCATCGAGCAATAGGGTCGTCCGGTCAATTTGCTGCATTGATTCGCCTTAGTCGAACAAGTTGAACTCGCTGCCGACGTTTTCGTTTTGCGAGAGCTCGTAGAGAAATGTGGCCGCCGCAACATCCTGCAGAGCCGTACCCGTCGAATCAAACACGATGATCTCAGAATCGTTTTCACGGCCAGGCTTTTTGCCGCATACGATTTCGCCGAGTTCGGCGTAGATTTGATCCGAAGAAATTGAACCAGCCGCGATCGCATGCTGAGATTCGCCAACCCGAACGACCTGATGGAGAATGTCCGCGACGACCTTGTTTTGCGAAATCAGTCGCGGATCGAGCTCCTGTTTGCCGGGGCTGTCAGCGCCAACCGCCGCGATGAACGTTCCCGCGGCGACCCAATCGGCCCGAATGATCGGGCTGGTGGCCGGTGTACAGGTAACCACCACGTCGGACGTTGCAACGGCCGCAGCAATATCGGAAATCGACTGCACATTCAGCGCCAATTCTGCTGCGCATCGCGCTGCAAACTCGTCGACCTTTTGCGAATTTCGACCGAAGATAAAAACGTCCTGTATCGGCAAGACCTGTTGCAGTGCCTCTATCTGAACCCTTGCCTGAATGCCGGCCCCACAAACGGTGAGCGTGCGCGAATCCGGTCGAGCGAGGTGGCGGGCTGCAACCGCTGTAGCGGCCCCGGTTCGATTCCGCGAGATTGCGACGGAATCCATAACAGCCAGCGGCATGCCGGTATCACCATCACAAAGATAGATAATGCCGAGAATGTTGGGCAGTCCATGGCGTTCGGTATTGTCGAAGAAACCGCCATTCGCCTTAAGCCCAAAAAAGCTTCGGCTTCCAGTGAAGCCGCCGATTTTCACATGAAACTCACCGTGCTCACTCTCAGCATGCAGGAGATCGGGTGCGATTACGTGGCCCCGGCCATGGGCATGATGCGCTTCTTCCACACATTTGATGTAGTCAGGCATCCGCATTGCGCCCTGGACATCACTTTGGCTGAACAGTCTCATTCTTCGAATATTGTCCGAACCAGATCTTCAGGTAACTCGTTTACTTTGAATCCGGCCACGCCGACCATCGTGTCCGCCGCGACCATCGCATTCACGATCGCCTCTTCAGTGGCTTGAACAGTGGCATCGAACAGTGTGGTCAATCGATAGTTCGGAAAAACCGCAACCGACGCGAAATTTGATTCATCAATATGACCAGCGTTCGCGGTAGAAAACGCAACGAAGATATCGCCTGATCCTGCGGTGCTGATCGCGCCCAGGCGACCCAAGGCGAGAGAAGGACGTTTCGCCACTCGCTCAAGCTGATGAGGCAGCAAAGGGGCGTCTGTCGCAACAACGACGATGATTGAACCGTCACGCTTGCGGTGTGAAAGAGTTAGAGACTCTGAGCCGTCGCAATACGGATACCAGTCGACGTGCCTTTCAATGTTCGGGTCGGAAAAGCAGTGCTTACTCACGGGTAATTGATCTTTAACGTGACGACCGCCCAAGCGCAGGTTGTTGCCTTCCCAGTTGTAGTTGCACTGGACCAATACTCCAACGGTGTAGGTACTGTCTTCGATCTGTACCCTGCGAGATGAAGTTCCAATTCCACCTTTAAAGCCATTGCAGAGCATACCGGTGCCACCACCGACCGCACCTTCTAAAACAGGCCCGGCTGCGGCGCTTCGCATCGCCTGAATAGCAAGTTCTTTTGTGACATGAAAACCGTTGATGTCGTTCAAGGCACCGTCATAGGTTTCGGCAACAACAGGAGCATGCCAGGCCGCATCCCAACCTTTGTCAACCATCCACGCCACCGCCGCATCGCGTACGACACCAACACTGTGTGTATTGGTAATGGCAATCGGGCCTTCGAGCAAGCCGCGTTCCTGGAGCCAGGTTGTACCGGTCATTTCACCGGACGCATTCAGCGTAAACCAACCAGCGAAGACGCCTTCAGTCGAGTTCTTGCCGCGTGGATGAACAACCGTTACACCTGTTCGGACTGGTCCCTCACCGACAATCAGAGCGCCCATTCCCTCGACGAGGGTCACGTGTCCGACTTCAATGCCCTGAATATCGGTTATTGCGTTAAGAGTTCCGGGTAGCCCGTCAAACGGGATTCCGAGATCACGAGCTCGCGGACTGTCGTCGGCCTGAACAGGCGCGACCTGCATTATCCAAAGCAGAAAAACTGTGACTGATCCAATCAACTTGCTGGTATTCATTCGCACTCTCCGTTGCAATCGGTAAAGGCCTGGTGGTCCTGTCGGACCGCAGAAGCTGTCTTGACCGGGATTAGGCACAAGACGGTCATTCGCCAACAAGATCGTTCGAAACAAGCTTGGTACGTCACCGTCGAAAGTTTTGAATTCAAGCACAAGCGCTGGATTCAAGACAAGCGCATGTGTCGTCGTGATTCGACATGCCTGCAAAGTGGTGGGTATTTGCCGGCTATCAGCGATGCTGAAATTGTGCGGCTTGCCAAGGTGTTGCACGCTGCCTGCCGTGCGGTGAGGCTGAAATTCGTAATTCAACTAAGGGAAATCACCTGTTTAAAGGTCAATATCGGCGTGTCCAATGATTTGGTGGACACCACGGCGTGAATAATCGCCACCACTCAGCAGCGTATTTTCGAGAACGCGCTGAACCAGCGTTCGCTAGCAAGAACTCGGGGACAGAAGACGTCAATGCAGAAAAGCCCGATTTTCAGAATGGTGCTGTTGATATGGCCCTTCGTACTGCTGGATGCAGGTATTTGCTTCGCCAGGACGACCGCTTCCCTGTCTGTCGAAGAGCTGGTCACCCTGAATAGAGTTCGCTCCGTTCATCTCAGTCCTGCGGGCGAACATATCGCGTACCGCCTGACCGCACCCCGGGGCTTGTCCAGTGACGCCGGTCAGCCTGCGATCGAGTTATACGTAATCGACTTGCAGGGAAGGCCGACTGCAAACTATACAGGGGCTCTGCAAATCGGGGCAGTTGCGTGGTCGACCGATGGCGAACGGCTGTTGTTCACCGGGCGCAAACGAGGTGATCACAGTACTGGCATCTACAGCCTGTCGCCTGGTGACGGCGCCGTGTCAGAAATTTACTTGTCCGAGAGAGCTATCGAAGCGATCTACCCGTCACCCGATGGCGCCTGGATCGCCTACCTGGCTGCCGCTCCCAAGTCCGTTGCTCGCAGTCAATTGGGTGCACGCGACTTCGATGTTGTTGTATTCGAGGAAGACATACCCGACACCAAAGTGTGGTTGCTGAATACTGAGACTGGCGTTTCGCAACGACAGCACTTGGCGGGCTCGACATCGAGTCTTGCCTGGCGGCCAGACAGCAAAACCTATGCGGTGTCACAAGCGCCAACCGGCACCGCAGACGACGATGAACTCGCCCGAGATCTCGTTGTTGTCGATCCGGCAGACAGCCAGTTTCAGAAGAGAATGGGACTGGTTGGCAAGCTCAGTCACTTCGCCTGGTCACCGGATGGCAAACAACTTGCCTATATAGGCGGCGAAGATGCCGCGGATCCGAATCCGGGCCGACTCTTTGTTATCGAGATCGATAGCGGTAAGCCGGTCAGTCTACTCGCGGACTATCCTGGCCAAGTTGAGGACTTCCACTGGTTGGATAATGAGCGGATTGGCTATATCGGTTCTCGCGGCGTCTGGACCGAATACGCCATCGCATCGTCGAATCAATCCAGCCTGCAAAGTCCCGCACCTGACGGTGGCCCAATTCTGCGCTCACTTAGCGCCGGTTCTGACGTTGTCGTTGCCGTTGCCGATACCCCCGACCACCCGCCGGAGGTTTACCGCTTGGAACTCAATGAGGAACCGCAGCGACTAACGTTTTCGAATCCTGGTCTCGCAAAAAAAGAGCTCGCTAAACAAAGTGTCGTAAGGTTCAAAGCGCGTGACGGATTGGATCTTGAAGCGATTCTGGTTCACCCAATCACGACCAACGGGCCAGCGCTATCGCCCCTGATTGTATTCGCGCACAGTGGGCCTGAAAGCCACTATGCAAACGGGTGGTTGACCAGCTATCACACGCCGGCACAGAGCCTGGCTGCGGAAGGATACTTGTTGGCTTTCCCGAACTATCGAGGCAGCACAGGTCGAGGCGTTGACTATTCGAAACTGAGCCAGAATGACCCAGCGGGTGGCGAATTCGACGATCTGGTCGATACCAAAACGCACCTGGTCGATGCTGGAATGGCCGACGCAAAGCGCACCGGCATTGCGGGGTTTTCCTACGGCGGCTACGCGGCTATGTGGGGCGCGACAGCGCTAACGGAACATTTCTCCGCAGCCGTTGCTCTTGCGGGCATGTCAAATTATGTGTCCAACTTTGGCAGTACCGACATTCCGAACGAATGGTTCCAGGTGCATTCGCTCGCCTGGCCGTGGGATGACTGGCAGGGCTTGCTGCAGCATAGTCCCATTTACTACGCAGCCGAAACGCAAACGCCGCTCTTAATTGCGAATGGCGACGGCGATCGTCGCTATCATCCAAGTCAGTCGCTGGAAATGTATCGCCATATCAAGCTGCGATCGGAAACACCTGTGCGCCTGGTCGTCTACCCAGGCGAGGGGCACGGCATCAGCAATACCCAGGCACAGATCGACTATGCCTTGAGGCTCGTGCGATGGATGAATCATTACCTGCAGGGGGCGGGAGGCACACCGCCACCCTTCGAAGTGCACCAACGATCCACCTTTGATGAGACAGGACAATAATGATCTGCAATTTTCCCACTCGGCTAGTACGCCTGAGGGCAGTTGGTTCTTCGCTAACGAATATCGCCTGCGGAGCCTTGCTCGTCTTACTTTACGCAAGTGTCGATGCGACTGAGTACGACATCGTCATACGTCACGGTACGGTCCTGGATGGCACTGGAGCGGACGCATTCCCGGCTGACATCGCAATCAGAAACGGACGCATAACGAAGATTGGGACCGTCCATGGCGAGGGGGTCGTGGAGATCGACGCGACCGGTCGCCATGTATCGCCTGGATGGATTGACATGATGGACCAGTCCGGTGAGACGCTACTTGTCAATGGCTTAGCCGAAAACAAACTGATGATGGGTGTTACTTCGGCGATTGGTGGCGAAGGCGGAACCCCGGTTCCCGCCACCGAAATTCAGAGCTACTTCAGAACGCTCGAACGACAGGGGATTAGCCTCAATTTCGGCAGCTATTTCAACGCTTTTCAGGCTCGAGAATTCGCTGTCGGCGATCGCAACGTGGACGTGTCGGCCGCCGATATTGATCGCATGAAAAACCAAATGCGACTTGCGATGCAGGCAGGTGTCATGGGGATGAGTAGTGCAGCGTTCTACGCTCCCGCGTCGTTCATGAGTACTCACGAGCTAGTGGAACTGGCGAAGGTGGTTGCAGCATACGGCGGAATCTACGCGGCTCACATGCGTGACGAAAGTCGAAGTTTGCTGTCCGCTATTGATGAAATGCTGCTTATTGGAGAGCAAGCGAAACTGCCGGTTGAGATATTTCATTTCAAGAATGCGAGCGCTCCTTATTGGGGTGTCAATACGCGGCTCGCCATTGAAAAAATCGAAGACGCGCGGAAACGCGGTATTGAAATTGGCGCGGACCAGTACCCATACATTGCAGGTGGTTCGGGGATCGACGCGACCGTTCCGACATGGGTGTTTTCGGACGGCAGTGAACTGGCGTATGAGCGTCTGCGTGACCCCGAGGTTCGGACGAGGCTAAAGCGAGAAATTGCGGATCCCGGGTCCGACCGTATGGTCGCAAACAGTGGCGGCTGGAAAAACATCGTGCTGCTAAGTGCATTCAACGCGCGCTATTCAGCCTACGAAGGTATGAACTTTGAGGAAATCGCGGCAGCCCTGGACAGGCATCCTGCCAACGCTGCATGGGATATCTTATTGGCAGGACTGCCGGCGCGTGCGAATGCCTTGTATTTCCTGATGTCGGAATCGGACGTGCAGGAAATTATGCGACAGCCCTGGGTCTCGATTGGCAGTGACGCGGGAACATCGCTGAAACTCGGACGCAGTGACGAATCCATGCTGCCACACCCACGCGCTTACGGTACCTTCCCGAGGATTCTCCGACGCTATGTACGAGAGCTTAAGCTATTCAGCCTGGAAGAAGCCGTTCGTAAGATGACGTCGCTCCCGGCTTCGAGAATGCGACTCGTAGATCGAGGTGAGATCGAGGAGGGATTCTGGGCTGATATCGTAATTTTCGATGCGGATGAAATTCAAGATGAAGCAACTTGGACCGAGCCGCTGAGAACGCCGTCGGGTATTGACTATGTGATCGTTAATGGCGTGATAGTCGTTGATCACGGCGTTCATAGCGGTAAAACGCCGGGCCAAATACTTCGGGGGCCGGGGTTTCAGGAGTCGTCGGATTAGTGCATGCAAGGATCGTCGGCTAGCACTTTGGTAGTTGCTATCGTACGCTGACAACAACACGGGTACAGGAGCACATCGCATTTGCTGCAGGGCAGTTGGTGAAAGTTTATGACAGGCAAGGACAAAACTTCGAAAGCCCAGATTCACCGGACGGGGAGCAGCAACGGCTTGCCGATTAGCGATGTATTCATCGACATCCGCTCTTCGCTCATTCGATACGTTTCTCAGTTTTTCAAAAACCAACAGGCGTCTGTCGAAGATGTGGTTCAGGAAAGCTATATACGGGCTCTAGAGGCCCAGAAACGGAGCAACATCCAAAATCCACAGGCTTATCTGTATCGAACCTCTAAGAATCTGGCGCTCAAAACTCTGCAGAAAAGCATGAATCGCCTGACAGATCACGTAGAGGAATCTGAGCTCGAAAGAGTCGCAGTCAATGAAATCGGTTTGGATGAGGAATGTTTGGCAGGCGAGCGGTTCGAGATATTTTGCCGCGCCGTTCGCCTGCTACCCATAAAGTGCCGGCGCGTCTATATATTGCGAAAAGTATACGGCTACTCACAGAAAGAAATCGCAAAGCATCTTAGAATTTCTGAGAAAACCGTCGAAGCGCACGTAGCGAAAGCGTCAGTACATTGTCTTAATTTCATGGATCTCCGGGAGAATCCCTCGCATGGGAAGTCCGCCCGGGCCCAAAAGCAGAAGTAGAAATTGCATGAGTAAAATCAAACAGCTACCGGATACTGAGATTATCAAGCAGGAAGCAGGCGCATGGCTTGCTCGGCTGGACAAGGGTGATCTTAGCGACCAGGAACATATGGATCTTCAACGCTGGATGTCGACCAGCGAATTTCACGCGAGCTACCTTAAGCGGCTTGTTATCAATTGGGATCGCATGGATGTGCTGGGGGAGCTTGCGGACCTGTTTCCGCTGAAATCGACTGAACATGATTCGACCATAGCCGTGCGGAACCGTCTGGCATGGGCGGGCGCGGCTGTCGCCGCGGTAGCGCTACTTGTTGTGGGATTGTCGAACAGCGTTACGCCCGTAGACGTGCAGAAGATCGAGCTTCCAGCACCGGTTGTCTACCACACGGCGATAGGCGATTTTACCAGCGTCAAACTGACAGACGGGACTGTCATGAAACTCAACACCAATAGCCTGGTAGAAGTCGAGTTTGATGCTGAACTGCGATCAGTGACGCTGTTGCGAGGCGAGGCGAGTTTCAAAGTCGCGAGCGACCCGAGTAAGCCGTTTGTTGTTCGCGGTGGGAGCGGTGCTGCGTGGGCTGTAGGCACACAATTCAATGTGCGATTGCTGAATGATGCAGTCGATGTCACCGTTATTGAAGGACGAGTGAAGGTTATGACCGGTGCTGGAAACTCAGCGCCGCAAGGCATGATTGCTCTGCTTGAAGATGATCGATCTCACCAGGTCTTGCTGCAGGCTGGGGAGTCTGTTCGATACAATCAGGATATCGAACTTTTGAAGGTACATAAGCAGTCCGATATTGATCAGAAGCTCGCATGGCAACGAGGGTCCCTGATCTTCAACGGTGAAAGCCTTCAAGACGCGGTGTCGGAAATTTCCCGTTATACAAGTTTGCAGCTGCTTATCATCGATCCTGAGATCAATGACATTCCGATCGGAGGTCATTTCAAAACCGACGATATCGAAGGATTGCTGGCTGCTCTCGCCACCAATTTCGATATCAGGGTCGACCAGGTATCTCCCGACCAAGTTCACCTTTACCACGAATAGTTGTCTGCGATGGCTACATCCGGGCGTAGCAGACGTCGTTTAAGTGAACAATCATTCTCGAGTAGGGGATTATCATCGTGAATGGGTCACATAGTGGCAACACCTTAAGTTCAGTGTCTTTTGGCACGAAGTACGGTGTTGGGTGCTGGGGAATATTATTTCTGTCGCATGTTCTTTTGCTGTCGTTTATTCGGTCCGCCGAAGCGTCAGAGGACGAGTTGATTCAGTTTGATATTCCACAGCAACGAGCAGATGCAGCTTTGACATCATTTGCTCAGCAAGCCGATATCACTGTGATCTACAGGCATGACCTGGCAAAGAAGCACGAAGCGAATCGCCTGGTTGGTAAGTACGCTCTGTCGCAGGCAGCAAGTGAATTGCTGGTCGACTCTGGTTTGCGAGCTGTGTTCGATGAACGTGGGCATCTGACTATTGTTGAAACAACAAGTCAGGAGACAGCAATGAAGAGCAGATCATGGATCGCGACAGCTTTGGCGTCAGTATTTTCTATGTCCGTAAGCGGTGCTGCGGGAGCTGCCGAGGAAGCTGCAGACAATGCGCAACCCAACGTAATTGACGTAATTACCGTAACGGCAACCAAACGGTCAGCCAGTATTCAGACGATTCCTGCCAGTATCACAGCGCTCGGCGAAATCGAAATCGAACGGCGTGGGCTGGTGAGCATGGACGACTACTTGAGCACCATTCCCGGCGTCAACATGGCCGATCGTGGTGTCAGCACGAACAAGATTACGATGCGCGGTGTGAACGCTTCCATTGAAGAAGACTCCACTGTAGGGGTGTTCTTTGGCGAAGTACCATTGAACACAGTATCGAGAGGCTCGACTGCTGATATGAAGATGGTCGACGTTACTCGCGTCGAAGTATTGCGTGGTCCTCAAGGTACCCTGTTCGGTTCCGGATCCATGGGTGGCGCAGTTCGCAATATTCCCAATGCGCCAAATCTCGAACACCTTGAGGGTAAGTTCGAGATCGGCTATTCCAACACCGCCGACGCAGGCAGTGATAACTACAGCACGTATGGTGTAATCAACCTTCCGGTCGTCGAAGGAAATCTTGCGCTGCGCCTTGTCGGGTACAACTACGACTATAGCGGCTACGTTGACAACATCGGCGGTAGCGACCCCGAAGTTTCCGCACTCGCTGAGTTTTATGGCGCATCCGCTGTCGACAAGTATGGCGTTGGCGGTGCAGAATTCACCGGAGCGAGAGCGAGTTTGCTGTGGGCACCCACGGACAATCTCAGCGTCACGTTTATGTATGCAAAACAAAAGCTGGATCAGGACGGCGAAACCGAGGTGAACCTGTCCAAAGGTGGCTACGCCAATGTGCCGATGCAGATTGGCAATATCAATGGTGGCGATGAGCAGAAGACCTCAGACCTTGACCTCACCAATCTGACCATCGAGTACGATCTGGGCTGGGCGAGCTTGCTGTCAAGCACGAGTTCACTTGATCACGTGTCTTACGATGCGGAGGATCTAAGTAAGGACTTCGGATTTTCTGCGGCGCAAACTCGAGAACATCGCAAGGATGCGTTTGTTCAGGAAATTCGAATGACATCTCAGTGGGATAGCCCGTGGCAGGCCATTGCCGGCGTTTACTACGAAGAGTTGGAACAGAATATTCTGAGTGATGTTCCGTGGACCGGTGATCCGGCGATGATTACTGAAACACCGTTCGGCGATTTTCTTGGTACGGACCCCGATGATATTTATCATCAGGACGATCTGTTTACGCTGGAGCAAACTGCCGTATTCGGGGAGCTAAGTTACCAGATTAACGACCAGTTACAGGCACTCGTTGGTGGTCGATGGTTCGACTACAACCGACGAAAGATAGAGAACCAGACCGGTGTGTTCAGTGGTGGCGGAATCTTTGAAGACCAAACGATCAAAGAAGACGGCAGCACGTTCAAAGCGAACCTGAGTTACACGCCAGGTGACAATACGTTGCTGTATGCGCAGTGGGCACAGGGTTTTCGAGTTGGGCGGCCCATTACACCCGTTCCAGGTTTCTGCGATTCATTGGACGGCAACGGCAACCCCGGGTCCGACGGCTTCCTGGATGGCACCACCATCCCGGTTGACAGCGACTCGGTTCAGTCTGATTCGCTCGACAGTATTGAGATCGGCGGCAAGTTCAGTGCGCTTGATAATCGCTTTCAGGCAAACGTATCTGTCTACCACATCGACTGGAGCGGAATTCCGGTGAGCGTCTTTGCGGAGCCACATTGCGGATTTGCTGTCACGGTCAATGCCGGTAAAGCAACGATTCTGGGCGGAGAAGTCGAAACTACCTATTACCTCTCCGACGGACTTCGTCTCGAAGTAGGACTGGCCTATATTGATGGTGAATTGGCAGAAGACAATGATTCACTGGGACCGAAAGGTACCCGCCTTCCAGGTTCATCGAGGTTCAAGGGAAACCTGGGGCTTCAGTATGAGTTTGAATATGCCAGTCGTCCAACTTTCGCGCGACTAAACTATGCCCATGTTGGGGGTTATCACGACTACATTACGGCCGATACCGCTGAAGCGGGTGGTTACAATAAGCTCGACGCGCGTGCCGGAATTGTTCTCGATACTGTTGAACTGGAAATCTACGCGTCAAATCTGCTCAATGAAGATGCGATTACCCAGGTACTGAGCGATCCTGTAATCGCATATCAGTTGCGCCCAAGGACGATCGGCATCGATATGCGATTCCGCTTCTAGTCGACGCAGTTTGATGAGGCGGATCTACTTTTTTCTGGTAGTCATCATTCTGCTTGGTGCCAGTCATGTGGCAGCATCCGATGAGTTGTATCAGCAGCCCGCGAGCCTTGAGGCTTTCACCGACAGCTTGATACCGCCATTAATGCGCAATCACAACAGCCCGTCGGGCGCCGTGGTTATCGTATTGGATGGTCGAGTGGTTCTGGCCAAAGGCTACGGCTATCAGAATATTGACAAGCAGATTCCCGTTGATGCATATCGGACCTTGTTTCGACCGGGGTCAGTCGCGAAGCTTCTGACCTGGATAGCTGTTATGCAGCAGGTGGAACGAGGTCGACTGGATCTTGATGAAGATGTCAATTCCTATCTGACATCTTTCAAGATCCGGGATACTTTCGAACAGCCGGTAACTTTGCGCCATATCATGACGCATACGCCCGGCTTTGAAGATGGTGGGATGGGTTATCTGATCATCGATGACCCGTCCCGTGCACTTCCGCTTGAACAGGCAATGGCGGCCTACCAGCCAGAGCGCGTGAATCCGCCGGGTCTTCAGACCGCCTATTCCAACTACGGAGCCGCACTGGCTGGCCTGATTGTTTCCAACGTTTCGGGTATTCCGTTTAGCGACTACGTCCAGCAAAACATTTTTGATCCTTTAGGTATGCAACGCTCCACTTTTGTCGAGCCATTGCCTCAGCATCTGGCGGAGAGCATGGCTGAAACGTATGCTGCAGAGGGCGGGCGTTACGTCAAGAAGCCCTTTGAAGTCATAATCAGTTTTTCACCGGCGGGCGGTATGTCGGCTTCAGCGACGGATATGGCGATCCTTGCGATGGCGATTCTGAATGGCGGCGAGTATGGCGGTGGCCGTGTGCTACAAGCGGAGACGGTCGATACCATGTTGCGCCGCCATTTCAGCCACGATGATCGGATGATGGGTATGGCGCTGGGGTTCTACGAAACAGAACGCAATGGTGTGAAACTCCTGGGCCATGACGGTGACACCGCGTGGTTCCATTCCGAGTTGGTTTTGGACCAAACACACAGACTCGCCTATTTCGTTAGTTTCGGTGGCGCAGGTGGAAGCGCGGTCAGAAGCACTTTCAAGAATGCGTTTTACAATCATTTTTTTCCCGCTGCAGAGGCGCCGCCAAAGCCTCCGGCGGATTTCGGCAATCGTGCCGATCGATATGCTGGCAGTTACTGGTTCTGGCGAAGCAATTTTTCAACAATAGAAAAGGCCTTTGGCATGGCAGATTCGTTTGAGGTTGTACCGACTTCGAACAACACGCTGGCCATCAGCATTGGTGATGCGACTAAGCAGTATGTAGAAATCGACGAAAACCTGTTTAGGGAACTTGATTCAAGTTTTACCTTCGGCGGCGGCATGAGTCCTCGACTGGTCGCGTTTCAGGAAAACGATGCCGGCGAAGTGACGGGTTTCATTCTTGATGAATGGCCATTCATGTCACTGCGGAAAAAGCCGTTCTACGCAACGATGAGCGTACAGCGGCCTATAATATTGGTATGCATTCTTGTGTTTCTCAGTCTTGCCTTGCGCGCAATTTTCCAGCACAACCCTATCAGGCGACGCCCCGCAAACGAACGGCGCGCAATGCGGGTGGCGTTGGGTGCCGGTGCGGCACACGGATTCGTATTGATTGCGGTGATCTTGGTAACACAGAGACTGGTCGGCCAGCTCAGAGTTGAAATTCCGCTGTCGTTCAAACTGGCCCTGCTATTGCCAATCGTCGCGACTACAATGAGCATTGTGCTGCTTTACCAATGCATACTCGTATGGCGGCAAAGTCAGTTTTCGGGTGTTCTATCTCGCGCGCATTACAGCCTCGCTGCTTTGTGCGCAGCTTATTTGGTCTGGTTCTACTATTACTGGAATATTCTTGGTTTCCAGCTACCGGGCTGACCAATGCTGCGATTGCCAGTATCTGGCTACGGAAACTTTGATATGAATCCAGAAAACGCGGTTCTGACTTCTGTCCTAGATGCGAAGTCAGGTACATTTCAACCCGATCCGCTTCGTGTATTGAAGTTGTTGGCGGCGAATCTCAACTATCAGCCAACCCCTGTGCTTGAACTGGGCAACGTGAGTGGTTTTTCAGGCAAGCTTCTGATCAAAGATGAAAGGCGGCGGTTTGGCATGACGTCGTTTAAAGCGGCTGGCGGCATTTATGCGGTCTTCACGCTCATCGCAAAGCAGTGGCACAGTCAGACCGGTGAATGGCTTCGGCCGGAGGACTATCGCACCTCACGTATCAGGCGGTTTGCAGCTTCAATCACTTTCGTCTGTGCGAGTGCGGGCAATCATGGGCTGGCTGTAACTCGTGGCGCCAAGCTGACAGGGGCCAAAGCGCGTATTCACCTGTCAGAAACAGTGCCAGAGTCTTTCGCCGAAAAATTGCGTTCCGACGGTGCCGAAGTTGTGCGTTCCGGCAAAAATTACGAAGAAAGCATGGCACTCTCGCTCGTAGATGCGGACACGACAGGAGGAAT
This sequence comes from Woeseiaceae bacterium, assembly GCA_021773115.1. Classification (GTDB taxonomy): domain Bacteria; phylum Pseudomonadota; class Gammaproteobacteria; order Steroidobacterales; family Woeseiaceae; genus UBA1847. The sequence continues at coordinate 220,388 of JAJFKS010000032.1, forward strand.
CCTGGTGGCGGATGCCTCATGGGGAGATTACCTCGAACCGCCCGCCTTGGTGATGGAGGGCTACACGATTCTGGCTGACGAACTGCAACATGGCTTTGAGAAATCCGGACAATGGCCTGCACGCGTTTATCTTCAAGCCGGGGTAGGTGGGCTCGCGGCTGCAATAGCGTTTATGATTCGCAAGCGCTGGTCAGTGCAACCCGAGGTTGTGTTGGTTGAGCCGGATTCGGCACCGTGCCTGAAGGAAAGTATTGTTTCTGGCCAGTTGCTTCGGGTCGAAGGACCGGTGTCAAATATGGGGCGCCTTGATTGCAAGGTTCCATCGTCGCTCGCAATGCAAGTTCTGTCGAGCACTGTAGACCGGTTCATGTTGGTCAGCGACGAACAGGCAGCCGATGCAATGGTGGACCTGGGGCGACTCGGGGTTGCGACGACTCCGTCGGGTGCTGCGGGCTATGCGGCTCTGTTTGCAGACGCAAAGGAAACTGAAGACCGAGGTCACGCGCTGATTTTCGTTACAGAAGCTGCGATTTAGCATGTTCGAATGTGGCCTGCCACGCCATCCTGTTTTGGATTCTTGGAGTGTTCGATGAAAATTTTGCTTGCTGTTGTACTGGGTATTTGGAGTTTGCTGGGTGCGACCCGGGCAGAATGTTTCGAGCTTGATCAGCTGCTAAAGGCACCAATGACGACGGAGCTGGTCGCTGCCGGTGACGCCGAGCGGATCGCCTGGGTGACCTACGAGCAAGGACGACGAAATGTCTGGTTTGCTGAGGCGCCGAATTTTGTCCCGAAACCACTGACTGCGTTTGACCAGGATGACGGACAACGAATTGGCGGTTTGCAGTTTTCCCCTGATGGAGAGTTCCTCTTCTACGAGCAGGGCAATGCGGAAGCCGCGAATCCATCCAGCCTTGCAGCTCCCCCAGAACAGGTGATTCGGGTAATTGAACTTGCGTCCGGACGAGACCAGAAAATTGCAGCTGGGCAGGGCGTTCGCGTATCCCCTGATGGACAGCACCTGCTGTTTATGAGGTCCGGCTCTCCTGTCTTGTTTGAGATTGACGCTGCACGATCATCAATCGACCGGGATGACATCGCACAGCGCGAGCCACTATTCCGGGACCGTGGAACAATTCAGGATTTGGCTTGGGCGCCGGATTCCCGTCGGATTGCATTTACGAGTTTCAGGGACGATCATTCATTTGTCGGTGTCTATGATCTGGGGCGCGGGGAAATCACCTGGCTATCTCCAGGCGTCGACTTCGACAGTGATCCGGCATGGTCTCCAGACAGCAGCAGGATTGCATTTTTTCGAACGCCGGGACTAACGAAAGACGAAACTCGTTCAGTGATTGAAAGTCGTGACGTGTCCTTGTGGGTTGCGGACATAAAAAATGGCGACGGCGTGCCAGTCTGGATCCCGCCGGTCGCAAACGGTTTCTTCGCGCAGGACTACCCACAGAATCCGTTGCGCTGGACCGTGACGAATCGAATTGTGTTCTACTCGGAGCACGAGAACTGGGTCCACGTTTACGCAATCGATCCCGACGGATCCGGGCTTGTCGATCTTACAACGGGCGCCTGTGAAGCGGAGCACAGCACGCTAAGCCACGATGAGTCCGAACTGATTTTCAGTTCGAATTGCAGTCGAAAGGATGCGGCGGACAAGGACCGCCGGCATCTTTGGCGAACCGCATTAGCCGGCGGACAACCGACGCCGTTGACGTCAGGGCGCTCGATCGAAACGGACCCGGTTGTCATAGGCAGCGGTGGGTTGATCGCTTTTCGGGACGCTGGTGCGCGCTACCCGGCCGGCATAGCGCTTTTGGGCAGCAATGGCGAAGAGCGCAGGAAGATATTTCCGACACAAATAGCGGATGATTATCCCGCACAACGGTTGGTAGAGCCCGTCGCGATTGTTTTTGACGCGGCTGACGGCGTGCAAGTACATGGGCAACTTTTTCGACCTGCAAAGACCGGGCCGAGCAAGAAACATAAAGCCGTCATCTTTATGCACGGTGGACCCATCCGCCAGATGCTGCTCGGCTATCACTACTTTGGTGAGTACTACGCCCTCACATACGCAATGAACCAATACCTTGCCAGCAAGGGATACGTCGTCTTGTCTGTCAATTACAGATCGGGTATCGGGTATGGGCGGCAGTTTCGCCTAGCTGACAATCAGGGGCCCAGGGGTGCATCGGAGTACCAGGATATTGTTGCGGCCGGAGAGTACTTGCAGTCGCTCAACTTCGTAGATGCCAATCGAATCGGACTCTGGGGCGGATCCTACGGTGGCTATCTGACAGCAATGGGCCTGGCACGCGACTCAGACTTATTTGCCGCTGGTGTTGATCTTCACGGCGTTCACGACTGGTCATGGCGTGGTCGCGATTTCGGTAACGATGGATGGTGGTCCATTACAGACGATTTGTACCCGCTGGCCTATCAGTCGTCGCCGGTTGCTACTGTTGATTCCTGGACATCACCCGTACTATTTATTCACGGCGACGATGATCGAAACGTAATGTTCGGCCAAACTATCGACATGGTGCAAAGACTGCGGCAAGCTGGCGTGCACAACGAAGTCTTGGTGTTTCCAAATGAAGTCCACAGTTTTCTTCGCTATGAAAACTGGCTTCGCGCGTTTGACGCGACGGAACATTTCCTCAGCCGAAATCTTTCACAATCCAGTCAGTAGTTATCAGGAGTCCGTTGCGGCTCGATGTTGCCGGAGTTTAAGAACACCAATTGTCAACAACGGCAGTACGTATACCAGCAGGAAGAGCCAGGCCATTGTTCCGTAGCCATGAGCAATGAGTTGAGTGATGCCGAGAAGTGACAGACCAGCACTAACGAGTATCGCCAGCATTGCGATGATGGCACGCCAGGCGCGCGTTAATGGACTCTTGTTAACCTCGAGAAGATAGCCGTCGATTCTGTCATTGATACCCTGCAACATACCCGCACCGGTTTCGATGAACGTACCGAACAGCATGGCCGTGTAAACAACAATGAGTCCGGTAAGGCCCATCTGGCTCATCACCCAGTAGGCCGGAATCGCCTGCTCCAAAACGCTCGAGCCGGCGTGGACCAGCGCGATGTGGAAGAGCAGCGCCGGTAGCAGAGCAATGGCGCCGGCAATCGCGCCGGACCGAACCGTTTCGGCACGCGACTTGAAGTCTCTGGCGGTGTACAGCAGCAGAGGGAGCACCGCCAAATTATAGAGCGCGTACTTGAAACCACTCGTAAGCCAGCCGTCTCTCACCGAGAACTCGCGCAGCTGCTCGGAATGTCCGAATGAGGCTCCGTCGTCTCGCAGGACTGCGACAAGAAACACCACAAAGACGATATACAGCAGGAAAGACCAGGCGGTTAATACTTTCGAAATGAGCGATTGGCCAAAAAACGTGAGCGCGCCAACGGACAGCAACATCAGGAGCAGGCCAGCTACATAGGGTAGATTAAGCGTATCGTTCAGGATATTGCCGGCAGCAGAAGCGAGTACGGCAAGGACAAGAAGAAATTGCAGGATGATCAGGACTTCGTAGCTGATCCATGCACGACCCAGCAGACCTTTGAAAAAGTGCCTGTAATCGAACGCCTTGTATGTACGCGCGAACTCAAATGTAAGTACCAGGATAGTTGCCAGCAACAAGTACGAGACAAGCATACCGAGCAGCCCGCCCAGAAATCCGTAGGCTGTAAAGTATTCGACAATCTCCCGTCCTGTCCCGTATCCGCCACCGACCATTACCGACTGAAAGACAGCACCGGGAACAACGTATATTCGAAAGGCGCGGCTCTTTAAAAAATCCAACATCACTTCGCTCCTCGTTTCGAACCACCCCAGAGGCGCCCGTCTATGGATTCAATCGTGCCTTCGTTAAACTCGATTCCGTGCGGGCGATCGTGGCGCAATAGCAGCGGGCCATCCAGATCGACAAATTCGCAGTGCTGCGCGATGACGAATGCTGGCGCCATGGCGAGTGACGTTCCCATCATATTGCCAACCATTAGCCGGCATCCCAGTTTTTTGGCTGCGGACACCAATGCAAGCGCTTCCGTCAGTCCACCGGTCTTATCGAGCTTGATGTTGATAAGACCGTAGCGCTGGGCTGCGTTTTCGAGTTCGCCGAGGTGCAGACATGATTCGTCGGCGCCTAACAGCACGGGAAGATTGTCTGATCCCAGTTCGGAGTCTCCGCCGCGTGGCAGGGGTTGTTCAATCATGTCTATCCGAAGCTCGCTGCAGGCTTCTGCGACCTCGCAGAGGAGGGGGTAGTCCCAGCCCTGATTGGCGTCGACTATGATCACGGCATCGTTACGCGCGGCTCTGATCGCTGATAGTTTTTCAATCGGTTGGTTGTTATCGAGCTTAATCTTTAAGAAGGGCGATTCAGACGCGGCGGCTGCTTTCGTCGCCATAGCACCGGGTGTTTCTTCAAGTCCAATCGTGAAAACACTGGTTACCGGGCGCGGCTCGATCTCGAGCAAGTCCCAAATGGATTCACCTCGAAGCTGGCATTCAAGGTCCCACATAGCGCAATCGATCGCATTGCGAGCGCCTCCAGGCGGGAGTCGGGATTGCAACTCGTCTCGCGACATACCGGACTCGATATCGGGCACCAGATCGCCAAGTTGCGCATAGATTGAGTCGGCGGTTTCATCAAGGTAATAAACGCCCTGAGCTTCGCCCCGTCCGACGTGCCCGTCCTGTGAGATTTCAACGACCAACGCCTTCGTTTCGTGCCATACGGCATTAGTAATTTTAAACGCCTGGCGCAACGGCCAGGATTCGATGTGTGCGCTGAATTTTAGAGGCATTGGCTATCTCATTAGTTCTTCTACGATGCTGTCGCATCCATCTAGGATAGGATCCACGCAGGGCAAATTGGTCTCTGCCTGTAGTTGGTGAAGATAATTTTTTCGCTGTGACTCAGAAAGGCCAGATGAATTGACACTGACACCAACGCAGCGGGTTTCCGGGTTGGTTCGCCGAGCAAGGTGGAGGTTCAGGCGAATACACTCCGGGACGGTCGGCAACGAGTATTCAGGCCACCCCGCTACATGAGTGCGCGTCGCGTCGTGGCACATGACGATGGCGTCTGGCTGAGAACCGTGTAGCAGCCCGAGACTGACAGCCGCATAGCCGGGATGAAACAACGAGCCTTGTCCTTCGATGACATCCCAATGATCGGAATCATTGGTGGGTGAAACGAGCTCTGCTGCGCCGGAAACGAAATCGGAGACGGCGGAATCGATGGGAATGCCCGTGCCGGCGATCATGATGCCGGTCTGACCGGTTGCTCTGAACGTTGCATTGATCGCCGCCTTGCACATGGCCTGCTCAAGCGCCAGCGCTGAATATTTCTTGCCGACAGCGCAGTCGGTACCCACCATTAAAATGCGCTTACCGCTGCGCTTTGCGCCCGACCCGACCGGTAAGCGCGGTGGCGGGGATCGGACGTCGATCAGGCAAGCTCCGGACTTACGCGCAGCAGCAACCAGCGAAGCGTGGTCGGTCATTTTGGCATGTAGGCCGCTGACGATATCAAGCCCGGCTTTAACGGCATCTTCTATGACCGCCAACCAACTTTCCGGAATATTGCCTCCAACTGGCGCAACGCCAATGACCAGGCTGCCAATTCCGGCGGAGGCGGCATCTGCTATCGACAAGTCGGGCACACCGAGGTCGATAGCCTTGCTGTGGAGGCGGAGCTGGCCAGCAACAAGTTCTCTACGCCACTGCACAATGCCAAGCGCTGTTTTTGCATATACAGCATCGCATTCGTCGCCGACGAATAGCAGGTAGGGGGGGCGCAGTTTAACTGTCGTTAATGAAGGATTTGCCGATTTTACTGCGCATGTGTTCGTAAGCACTTCCGGACCTTTTGCTGCGACTTGTATTAATGGGGCCAAGGGCTGGCCAATGCCTCTTAGAGGTGTTTCGAATGTAACACAAAAGTTTCGATAACGAAACAAATGGAAACTTGCTACACTTGCGGCCTTGCAGAGGAGCGTCAATCACATGGCGGTAATTAAAGATGCCCGGCGACTGTCGTCCCGCCTGAAGGCTTTACGTGTTGAAAATGGATGGACGCTTGATGAGGTTGCCGGAAAAACTGGTATTTCGAAAGCGACGTTGTCGAAACTTGAAAATGGACGAACGAATCTGACGTTTGCGTCGGTACTCAAGCTGTCACAAGGTTTGAACATACCAATTTCAACACTCACTAATACTGTCGACGATAGTGTGGGTCGTCGCCGATCCATAACGCGTTCTAACGAAGGCGCGGTGTTTGAGGCTGACGATGCGCACTGGCAGTTATTGAGCAATGACCTTGCGGGTCAGGATCGGATGTACGTTCGGGCGACAATTCAAAGTCGTGCCTTTGACGAAGAGGCGCCGTGGCGCAAACACCCCGGGCAAGAATTTCTTTTTGTGTTGTCTGGGACTCTAACGTTGTACTCAGAGGCTTATCAGCCCTTAACGTTGAAACCGGGCGACAGTATCGCGTTCGATTCCAGTATGGGTCACAAATACGTAGCCGCTGGGAGAGGTAAGGTTGAAGTGCTGATGGCAGTGCAGGGCGAAGGGTATACGGATGTTGATGAGGTGCCTTACTAGGAGGGAAGTGATGATCGCAGCCTCGATTCTGTCTGAGGAATCGGGCATGACTAGGGTCGATGGTTCGGTAGTCGTATCAAAATTCTGTTTGCGGCCTACTTGCTCGGGTTAACCCCTGATATCGCGGACACATCTGAATAGCTTGGATCGGGGCGCTCGAATGGTCGGAAATTCGCGCATCGATTCGCACTTCAGGTCCAACCGGCCAGCAATTCAAACGCATAATTGGGTAGTTTCGAAGTCCGTGATTTGATTTCCGATATCGTCCAGAGAAAGCCGGAAAAAGTGGGGGCAACGCCGGGGGCACCAACATCACTTGGCCAACTGAAATAGTCACAAAATCAGATAGTTACTTTGTGACTGCCGTAGTACCCTTCACCACCAAACGAAAAAAAGCCCTGTTAATCAAACGGTTAACGGGGTTTTTTTTGGTGGTGGAGCACGGAATCGAATTGGATTCACTCAAACACCTGAACCCGTTGCTCGGCACTGCATTGACTCGTCTGAGGACGTGCAGCCAGTAACGAGACAGTCCGTTGACGCTTCGCAGATGTAGCCACCGTGAAGACGACTTTCGGGCCGAATACATCGGGTAGCAATGAATTCTGGGGGCAACTTTGGGGGCATCTAAAGGCCACTTTTCTCAGGCGCCCCCAACGGTTTTTTTTGTACGCGGTATGCCACGATACGGAGATACTGGTATACCTATAAAATAGGTTGATACATACTATTAAGTAGGTAAAGTGCTGCGTTCTGATCCGATGGAAACCCAGATGGCAACACAAGCAACTTTAGAATCCCTTTTCGGCGGCCAGGCAGCCGCCAAAGTACTCCTCTTTATAGAGAATTATGGGGACGGGTATGCGAGCTGGATTGCAAAGACATTTGAGATGCCAGTCAGCGAAGTTCAAAAGCAAGTCAAAAAATTCGAGGAGGCGGGTGTGCTGGTTAGTCGAATGGTCGGTACCAGCCGTGTTTACACTTGGAATCCCCGCGACAAAGCCCTGGAAGGATTGCGGCAATTGCTTCAAAGCACATTGGATCTTGGAATTCCGGAGGAACGCCTGAAGAAGTACTTTCGACAACGTCGGCGGCCAAGGCGACGAGGAAAGCTACTCTAAAAGGCAAGCATCACTGCGAATTCAACGCTTGAAGATGTTGCTGCGATTGTTTCGAGTGCATAGGAATGCGCCGGCATCGCCGCGACATTGTCCGGCGGCGCGGCGGTGCCCATTTATTCAAATAATGAGTATCAATCAAAAGAGCTGGACTTCGTGACCGCAGCCTTAGTCGCCGACTTATCTCCGGTTCTGACCGAGTTCGGCTTTGTCCACACTGGCGTTCCCAGAATGTCGCAATATTCCCATCCGCTCGTCGACTGGATCGTGGAGTTTTTACATCGGGTGCAAGGTCGGGTAGAAGTCGGCAGCGATGAAGCCCATCAGTGATGACCCTGAAATGACGCCGTACATCACGGTGACACACGGCCGCTGAGTTACCTGGCTGACGTACATGTCACAGGCGAATGCGCCGTGGCAAGCAACATTTCCCAAAACTGACAGGCTGACCGTGTAAGGTCGTTGAGACAAGTCCTGTCCGTAGGCGCTGGTGTCTATCGACGACGAAGAAATATTGGAGCTGACCTGCCGGCCACTTTGATCAATCGCGTAGATCAGTTCGCAGCCCTCCAGGGAAGCGATATATTGACCAAGTAACTTGTCAAGCCTGTCCTGATCGAACCAGTAGGTGACTGACTGCTTCGCAATCACACGAAATCGCCCGTCGAAGCGGCGGCTCAGCGCTTCGTGTGTTCGTTCGGCGGGTTCCCGCATCGATTCTTGCCTGTCGGTTTCATTGGCTTGCATGTGGTGGCGGTACGCTCCGTACTTGCAAATACTGTGTCGAGGATCATGCAGGATTTATGCCAGACTAAAATTGTTGCCGAATAGATCTAACCACATGTAATTATTAAAATCTCGCTGGACGATGTCACGACCGGATGCGCGATCTGAGTGCAAGGCGAGCATTGCCTGCACAATAATTGTGCGCGCTGTCGCGGCGACATTGTATACGTTTCTCACAATTCGCTTACGTTTCCGGTCACGTCGCTAGCAAAGCAATTAGCAACCCGGACAGCAGAATGGCCAGCCCTCGCCAGAATGCGACCGGGTTGGATTTGAGCAGGGGTTCGCGTCCGCGGATTTCAAATTCCAGGTTGGGCTGTGACAGGTCGAACAGGAACTCAGACAGCGAGCTGTAGCGCCTGCGTGGATCGTTGTGCAGCGCTTTTGCAATCGCCGCATCGACCCAGCGCGGTACTTCAGGATTGTGATGGAATGTTGGCGTGTATTTTTTCCGGCGCCACGCGCTTGGGTTATCCGATTCACCGAAGGGTAGCTCCCCGGTCAATAGTTCGTAAACGATAACGCCCAGCGAATAAATGTCCGATTGCTTGCTGCCCGGTTCCCCCTGCAAGCATTCCGGGGCGGCGTAGCACAGCGTTCCCTGCGCCAGGTTGCCGCGCATCTTGCGGTTGATTTCTGCAAGCCCCGCTATTTGCATGGAGCCGAAATCGATCAGCCGCAGCGTGCCATGCGTATCGATCAAAACGTTCTCGGGTTTGAGATCCTGGTGATACATTTCGCGGCGATGCAACGCGCGCAACCCGCTCGAGATCTGTCGCACAAAATCCCGCGTCTGGTTCAACGTTGCCCGGCCATTGTCAGCCATCCATGACGCCAGGCTCTGACCCTCCACGTACTCGGTGATGTTGTAAAGGAAGCGCCGGCGCCGAGGTTTAAGTACTTTCAGAAGATGCGCATTCTGTGCTCGCCGACCGACCCATTCTTCGTGCAGGAAGCCATCGAGGTATTCAGGCTGGTCCGCAAAATTCGCTGACGGCGTTTTCAGTACGACTTTTTCGCCACTTTCGGTGTCGAGGGCCAGAAAGACCTCGCTGCGATTGCTGAGATACAGTTCACGCAGGATTTCATAACCGTCGATCGTCATTCCGGGAGCGAGGTCCGGGGGGAGTGGCAGCTCCGCGATGCGGTGCATGACGTCATATTCGTCAAGGACGGGCAGGTCCTGGACCTTCAGCAACTGGCACGACACGTTGTCCGCACTGCCATTTGCCAACGCTGTCTCGACGATCCGGTTGGCACACAGCTGCAGATTAGACTGATAGTCGTTGACGATCCTCTGCAGTTCCGGGGCGGTCAGAAAGTCGTGCACACCGTCCGTCGTGAACAGGAAAATGTCGCTTGGCTCCACTGCCACTGTACGATAATCAATTTCGACATTGGGATCGGCGCCGATCGCGCGCGCCAGGAACTCGCGGTCCTTCGCGACCCAGACTCGGTGGTCCCGCGTCAGCAATTCGAGATCGCCGTCGCGCATGCGATAAATACGCGAATCGCCGACATGCACGATGTGCGCTGTTGTTGACTTCAATACCAGTCCGCTAAACGTCGTCACCATGCCGCGCGGCGTATCGTAAATGGACTGGCTCTGACCGTGCAGCCAGCGATTAAGACCGCCAAGGACTTTGCTGGCCGAGGTTCTGACCGTCCACGACTCCGGCGTACTCAGGTAGTCTGACAGGAAATTACGTACGCATATGATGGCGGCCTCGCGGCCGCCCTCACTCGCACTCATGCCGTCCGCGATGGCGGCGGCAATGCCCTTGTTCAGCAGCAGGTCACCGCTCGGGATGACGACGCCGCAGCTGTCGGCGTTGTCCGCCTTGTTGCCGGCTTCACTACGCCATGCGTAGTCGATCGCCAGAGTTTTGCCGGTTGCAGTTATTTGCACTGAATATTCAATTGCTTGTGTCGCCACCATGTTAAGGGTTTCAACTCACATCGATCATTTGCACCGTCCCGTCCGGCAAGACCTCGGCCGTCTGGCCTTCGGGTTCTTCGAGGAATTGTACGGCGACCAGTGCCAATAACGCAGCGCCGACGATGACGAGCAGGAAGATCCGAGGCGTCACGAACGAGAACACGGTCAGGAACAGCACTGCGCCAACATTGCCATAAGCGCCCGCCATGCCGGCGATCTGCCCGGTCATGCGGCGCTTCACGAGCGGTACAATCGCGAACACCGCGCCTTCGCCCGCTTGCACGAAGAACGAACACAACATTGTGACGCTGACGGCCAGCGGTAGCGACCAGCTCGATTCGATATTGCTCATCAAAAAGTAGCCGCTGGCGAGCCCGGCGATCAGGACGGTGAGTGACTTTTTGCGACCAAAGCGATCGCTGAAGAATCCGCCGCTCGGGCGGGCGATGAGATTCATGAACGCGAATGCCGAAGCCAGCAGACCCGCATGCACCTGGGTCAGCGCGAAGGTATCCATGAAAAATAACGGCAGCATGGATACGACCGCCAGTTCCGAGCCGAAAGTCACCAGATACGCGAGGTCAAGGATTGCGACCTGTTTGAACTTGTACCGATGTATTTGCGGTACGTCTTCTTTAAATAAGTGCTTGTTGACGCGCCAGATCTGCGCGAGCTGGTATACAAACAGTGCAAGCAGCCCCGCGACGATCAGGTAGGCAAGTGCCGCGCTCAGCATGCCCAGCCGGGCCGGTCCGAGGTTCCACGTCAGAATACCCAGCGCCAGGTACATCGGCAGATTCATCATCATGTAAAAAAAGATGTCGCCCTTGCTGGTGACTTCCATCGCGCCCGTTTTCTTGGGTTTGAAGTAGGTCGAACCTTTCGGCGTGTTCCGCGCCATACGGTAAAATACGACGGAGTAGACTAGCGCGAGAAAACCCGTCGACGCTACGGCCCATCGCCAGCCGTTCTCACCGCCTACCCAAAGTGCCACGGACGGAAGCGTTATCGCAGCAGCGGCTGAGCCGAAGTTGCCCCAGCCGCCGTAGATGCCCTCGGCAATGCCAACCTGGCGAGCCGGGAACCACTCGCCGATCAACCGGATGCCGACGACGAAGCCGGCGCCGACGAAACCGAGCAGGAAACGAGTGATCGCCAGCGTCGCGAACGAATTGGCCATCGCAAATGCGAAACACAACAGGCTAGAGATGAACAGCAACAGCGAGTACATGATGCGCGGCCCGTAGCGATCGACCAGCATGCCCACCACGACACGGGCCGGAATGGCAAGGGCGACGTTCAGTGTCAGGAGGGCCTTGACCTCAGCAGAACTGAGTCCGAGTGACGTCGAGATCGACGCGAGCAGCGGGGCGTGGTTGAACCAAACCAGGAAGCTAAGGAAAAACGCGAACCAGGTGAGGTGCAAGGTACGTGTCTTGCCGGTGAACGACAGTAGTCTGAGTTTGGATTCGAACAATTCGGGAATTCTCGGGAAATTGGCGTTACCCATTGGTGTTTGCAAACACTGTGCCAATCCAACAAGCGGCGGAATTCGGGGGATCGCGACAAGCCACGTGAGCCGAAATGCGCTGCCATGGTGCGGGTCACGTCGACTTAATGTCTAATTCGGTGCAAAGCCCAGGTATAGCAGGCGCAAAATCCTCGTGATTACCCGGTCCAGGCCAAGCGGGTGCCTTTGGCACGCTTCTTGCTGTTCAACGAAGTAAGCCAATTTTCCGGGAAGCCCATGAAAAGCAAACTGGTACTCGTCGGTAACGGTATGGCCGGCATGAGAGCCGTCGAGGAACTGCTGAAACTCGAGCCTGAGATGTACGACATCACAGTGTTCGGTGCGGAGCTGTACGGCAACTACAACCGTATCCTGTTGTCGCCGTTGCTGGCCGCAGAAAACACGCTGGACGACATCATGCTGAACCCGACCTCCTGGTACGACGACAATGGCATAACGCTCCACGCGGGCAAAACGGTCACTACCATCGACCGTGCAAAGCGAAGCGTTACGGCGGACGACGGCACAAACGTGCCCTATGACAGGCTCATCCTCGCCACCGGTTCACACCCGTTCATGATCCCGGTGCCCGGTATTGAGCTCGATGGCGTTGTTAGTTATCGGGACGTCGATGACGTCAACAAGATGCTGGCGTCAGCGAAAGACCACACGAATGCCGTCGTGATAGGGGGCGGGCTACTTGGGCTCGAGGCTGCGTATGGGCTACAGAAGCAAGGCATGAACGTCACGGTTGTGCATTTGCTTGACAGCTTGATGGAACGGCAGCTCGACAAGGCTGCAGCCGCGCTCCTCAAGGCCAGCCTCGAGAAACGCGGCCTGCGATTCGAAATGGAGGCTGAAACCAAGGCCATCCTCGGTGCCAGTCGGGTCGAATCCGTGCAATTTGGGGATGGTTGGGAGATTCCGGCTGATCTGGTTGTCATGGCTGTCGGTATCCGGCCGAATATTGACCTCGCAAAGTCGGCCGGCGTGTATTGCGAACGCGGTATCGTCGTCAACGATTCCCTGCAGACGTACGACCCGCGCATCTACGCCGTCGGCGAATGCGTGCAGCACCGAGGCGACTGTTACGGGTTGGTCGCGCCGCTGTTCGAACAGGCGAAGATTCTTGCCAACCATGTGGCGGAATATGGGTACTCACGCTACGAAGGTTCGATGGTTTCTACAAAACTCAAGGTCACGGGCATCGATGTGTTTTCCGCTGGCGACATCGTTGGTGACGGTAAGACCGAGGAAGTTCTGTTTCAGGATCCGGCCAAGGCGATCTACAAGAAATTGCTGATCAAGGACCAGAAGATCACGGGCGCTGTTTTGTACGGCGATACCGCCGACGGTGCGCGGATCTTCCAGATGATTCGTGATGGCATCGACGTCTCCGAGACTCGTGACGATCTGCTGTTTACACACCATTCCGTGGGCGATTCGGGGACAGCGGGTGTGAGTTCAACGACCTCAATGACGGCGAATACCGAGATCTGCGGGTGCAACGGTGTATGTAAAGGCACGATCGTCGAAACGATTGTCAGCAAGCAGCTGTTTACACTCGATGATGTCCGCCAGCACACCAAAGCGTCGTCCTCTTGCGGTTCCTGCACAGGACTCGTCGAACAGTTGCTAGCGGATACGCTGGGTGGCGACTATTCGGTATCGGCCGCGAAAAAGTCAGCCTGCCCGTGTACCGAGTTCACCCACGACGAGATTCGCCGTGCCATCCGTGAACAGGAACTCAAGTCGATTCCGGACGTCATGGCGTTTCTCGACTGGACGACGTCCGACGGTTGCCACAAGTGTCGGCCGGCACTCAACTTCTACTTGCTTTGCGCGTGGCCCGGCGAATACCGGGACGATGCGCAATCGCGGTTTATCAACGAGCGTGCGCACGCGAATATTCAGAAGGACGGCACATATTCGGTCGTGCCGAGAATCTGGGGTGGCGTTACTTCGCCTGCCGAGCTGAAAGCCATTGCCGAAGTTGCCCAAAAATACGACGTGCCGACTGTCAAGTTTACGGGTGGCCAGCGGCTGGACCTGCTCGGGGTGAAAAAGGAAGACCTGCCGGGCGTCTGGGGCGACCTCAACAGCGCTGGCTTGGTATCGGGTCACGCCTACGGAAAAGCCCTGCGAACCGTCAAGACCTGCGTTGGCAGTGAATGGTGTCGATTTGGCACTCAGGACTCGACTGGTCTCGGTATCAAGCTCGAGCGCATGGCGTGGGGATCGTGGCACCCGCACAAGGTGAAGCTGGCGGTTTCCGGTTGTCCACGCAACTGTGCCGAAGCGACGATCAAGGACTTTGGCGTGGTGTGCGTGGATTCCGGCTACGAACTGCATGTCGGCGGCAACGGCGGCATCAAAATTCGTGCGACCGACTTTCTGTGCAAGCTTGAAACCGAAGAAGAGGTCCTCGAGTATTGTGGCGCGTTCCTGCAGTTGTATCGCGAAGAAGCACACTACCTGGAGCGCACAGCGCCATGGATCGAGCGCGTTGGACTGGCAACCATCAAGACGGTGATCGTCGACGACGCGGAGCGTCGGGCCCAACTTCATGCACGCTTCCTGCGGTCGCAGTCATTCAGCCAGCACGACCCGTGGGCGGAACACGCGACGGGCGAAAAAGCGATGACGTTTATGCCGATCGATGCTCTGCGACAGGAGCGAGCGGGTGAATGTGCCGAAGGCAGCACACAATGAGTTGGTGTCCAGCAGGCGGCCTGTCCCAGATCCCCGCGCGCGGTGCACGTGTTCTTAAAACCGGCAACGGAAATGTCGCTGTGTTCCGGACGTTCGACGACAAATTGTTCGCGCTGGCGGACCGTTGCCCGCATCGCCAGGGGCCGTTATCGCAGGGCATCGTACACGGCACAAAAGTCACTTGTCCGTTGCACGACTGGGTTATCGATCTGAGTACAGGCAGCGCGGTCGCCCCGGATTCGGGCTGCACGTCCACCTATCCCGTCAAGGTCGAGGACGGTCTCGTTTACGTGGATCTGCCCAATGGCTGACAGGCAGCAAACGCAGACGACCTGCCCTTACTGCGGCGTCGGCTGCGGGCTGATGGTCACGAGCAGCGACGGTGAATACCGCATCGAGGGCGACGTCAGCCACCCGGCGAATCGCGGTCGCCTATGCTCCAAAGGGTCAATGCTTGCCGACACGCTGGACCTCGACGGCCGGTTGCTCGAGCCCGTCGTCGACGGTGAGATCACCAGTTGGAATCGTGCGCTCGACCGCGTCGCCGGTGGGTTTCTCGAGGTTGTCGACAAGCACGGTCCGGATGCCGTGGCGTTCTACGTGTCGGGCCAGCTGATGACAGAGGATTACTACGTCGCCAACAAACTGATGAAGGGCTTTATCGGCGGAGCCAACATTGATACAAACTCGCGCCTGTGCATGGCGTCGGCGGTTGCCGGCCACAAGCGCGCGTTTGGCAAGGACACGGTCCCCGGCTGCTACGAAGATCTGGAGCTTGCCGATCTCGTCGTGCTTGTCGGCTCCAATCTTGCCTGGTGCCACCCGGTGTTGTATCAACGACTGTCTGCGTCGCGTCACAACAATCCGGACAAAAAGATCGTTCTAATCGATCCGCGACGGACGCAATCTGCTGCCATCGCGGACCTGCATCTGGCCGTCAAACCCGGCACCGATGCACTTCTGTTCAATGGTCTTTTGGCCTTCCTGCAGCAACACGATGCCATCGCCACTGAATTTACAGGCGCACATACCGAGGGACTCGACGCGGCCCTCGAGACCGCCAACGCAAACGCGGGAGATATCGACACCGTTGCCGGGCTATGTGGTCTCGAGCCTGGAATGCTGCTCGAGTTCTATACGCTGTTTGTGAAAACGGCGCGAACCGTCACGGCCTTTTCCCAGGGAGTGAACCAGTCCGTATCGGGCACCGACAAGGTCAATAGCATCATTAACGCGCACCTTGCGACTGGCCGCATCGGCAAGCGGGGTGCGTGCCCGTTTTCCGTGACTGGGCAGCCGAATGCCATGGGTGGCCGCGAGGTCGGAGGGCTGGCAAACCAGCTGGCGGCGCACATGGATTTCGAGCTCGATGATATCGACCGGGTTCAACGTTTCTGGGGCTCGCCCGTCATTGCGAGTGAGCCGGGATTGACCGCAGTCGACCTGTTCGAGCAGCTCCACGCCGGAAAGATCAAAGCCATCTGGATTATGGCGACCAATCCGGCCGTTAGCATGCCGGACGCGTCGCGCGTCCGTGAGGCACTCGAACGGTGCGAACTCGTCGTTGTGTCCGAGTGCGTGGAGCAGACGGACACGACGCAGTACGCCGATGTCCTGTTGCCGAGCCTGACCTGGGGCGAGAAAGATGGCACCGTCACGAATTCCGAGCGTTGCATATCGCGGCAGCGTGCGTTCCTGGCGTCGCCCGGAAACGCTAAGGCCGACTGGTGGATTATCGCCGAGGTGGCGAAACGCCTCGGGTACAAGGAACACTTCGGCTACACGTCGAGTGCCGACATATTTGACGAACATGCTCGCCTGTCGGCATTCGAAAACGATGGTAGCCGCGATTTCAACATCGGCGGTCTCGCCGGTCTGACAGCAAACGAGTATGCCAGATTGGCACCAACCTACTGGCCCTGCACCGACGCGAGCAGCCGGCCGTCAAGACGGATGTTCGAGGATAGGCAATTCTTCACGCCGTCGGCCAAAGCCCTTTTTGTCGCTGTCGATACGCCGGCCGTGTCTGAAGCGCTGAGTGAAGAATACCCGTTCATTCTGAATACCGGCCGTGTGCGCGACCAGTGGCACACGATGACACGCACGGGAAAATCCGCGCGACTGGCGACGCACCACAGCGAGCCGATCCTGTCGATGCATCCGGTTGACGTAGCAGATTCGAAACTCTGCGACGGTGAACTGGCACGAATCGGCAACGACCGGGGCCATGTATTAGCACGCGTCCAGTCCAGCGATACCATCCGTCGGGGCGAGGTATTCCTGCCGATGCACTGGAACGAGCAGTTTGCGTCCAATTCCGCGGTCGGCAAACTCGTCAATCCGTCTACCGATCCGTGCTCGCATCAGCCAGACATGAAGTACACGCCTGTTTCAATTTCGCCGGTCGAAAATGACTGGTACGGCTTCATGCTGATACGCACACGGGCTCCGAAAGTTGCGGCCGATTACTGGACGCGCAGCGCAGGCGATGGCTATTGGCAATATGAGCTCGCCGGCAAGCACCAGCCAGCCGCCTGGCGGGACTGGCTCCGCGACCTCGTGGGCAACGCTGGATCGTGCGTCGAATTCCGGGACGATGCGCGCGGCCTGTATCGTTGTGCCGTACTCGTCGATGATCGATTGCAGGTTTGCCTCTTCGTGGCGGCGACGCCAGACCTTCCGTCACGAAGCTGGATTAGCCGCTTGTTTAACGACGAAACGGTGTCGGACGCTACTCGACTGAATTTGCTGTCCGGCGTGCCGGGGCCAGATGAAGTCGATGCTGGCGCCATGATCTGCGCTTGCTTTTCGGTCGGGCGCAACGTTCTGCTAGAGGCAATTCGCACGCAGTCGCTCGTATCCACTACGGATATCGGAAACGCACTTCAGGCAGGCACCAATTGTGGATCCTGCCTGCCGGAACTGGGTCAACTTCTTCAGGAAGCCAGAGCTCAACCACAGCTCATGGATTCAGTGTGACGCGCATGCAGTATTTGCCAATTTCTCTGAACATTCACGGCAGGCCGGTACTCGTTGTCGGTGGCGGCGAAGTCGCCGCACGAAAGGCCCGGCATTTGCTTAGGGCCGGTGGTGAGGTTTCGGTCATAGCCTCTGAGCCGGGGAGCCTCGTGATCGAAATGCGTGACGACGGGCAACTGCACGTGATTGACAGTGCTTTCCGGCCCGAGTTTTTGCGTGGTGTGGCTTTGGTTGTGGCTGCAACCGACAATACCTTCGTCAATCGCAATGTTTACGAATTGGCGCAAGCGCAAAATATCCCGGTCAATGTTGTGGACCAGCCAGAGCTCTGCAGCTTTATCTTTCCTGCCGTCGTTGATCGCTCACCGGTGACCATTGCAATCAGCACGAACGGAGCGTCACCCGTACTCGCCCGCGCGCTCAAGTCGAAAATCGAAAACTTGATTCCGTCAGCTTACGGCCAGTTGGCGGACTTGTTTGCGGCATTCCGCAAAACTGTCAAGCTGCGTTTTCGGACTGGGGATGAGCGGCGGTGGTTCTGGCAGGAAACGCTCGACGGCCCGGTCACGGAACTCGCGCTAGCGGGTCGGATGGACGAGGCCAGGGAGTTGCTCGAAGCACGCATCGTGGCGCCAGATCGCGCCGGCGGCAAGGGCGAGGTCTATCTCGTTGGTGCCGGGCCCGGCGATCCGGATCTGTTGACATTGCGCGCCGCACGTTTGCTGCATAAGGCGGATGTGGTCTTCTACGATCGCCTCGTCGCGCCCGAGATACTCGACTTTTGCCGACGCGATGCAGAGTTGGTTTTCGTTGGCAAAGCGAAAGGGCATCACTCGATTGCGCAGGAGGGCATTACACGGGCGCTGATCGAGGCGGCATCGCGGGGTCAGAAAGTCGTGCGGCTGAAGGGCGGAGACCCGTTCGTGTTTGGCCGCGGTGGCGAAGAGACTCAGGCGCTCGCAGCACACCGGATACCATTCCAGGTCGTGCCCGGAATCACGGCCGCCAATGGTTGCGGTGCCTATTCGGGCATTCCGCTGACGCATCGGGACTTCGCCCAGAGCGTAACTTTCGTTACCGGGCACACCCGCGATGGGCGCCTCGATCTGGACTGGCACAAGCTGGCCGGTTCTAATCAGACACTGGTTTTCTACATGGGTTTGGCCAACGCTCGCGAGATCTGTGCGCAATTGATCTGCCACGGGAGCCCGAGTACCACGCCGGCAGCTCTGGTCGAGAACGGGACGACGCCGAGCCAACGGGTCATTACCGGTGACCTTGCTACGCTGCCTGACGATATCGAGACGATGAACGCGAGCTCGCCCGCTTTGATGATCGTTGGTGAGGTCGTCCGTCTGCGGGAATCGCTTGCGTGGTTCGTAGGCATGGGGTTGGAAGGCAAGGTTGAACACGTCGCGATCGCAGATGCAGCTGGCGTCAATGTTGCACGGTAAGGTCATTGCTGTGCCGGAGACGCGGCAACTCGACGTGCTCGCCGGCTTGCTCGAGCGACGCGGGGCAACTGTACGGCGCTGTCCGCTCGTGCGAATCAAGGACACGCCGGACCGGGGGCCGGTTATGCGATGGTTGTCCCATTTCATTGCCAGGCCGCCACGATTGATCGTCCTGTATACGGGCGAGGGCCTGACTCGCCTGCTCCGGTTTGCGGACGACGCCGGACTCCGGGAGAAGTTCGTGGAAGCTCTCGGGCACGTGCACATTCTCTCCCGCGGCCCAAAGCCCGCAAAAGTACTAAGGCAGATATCCCTGAGGCCAACGAGTCGCGCAGAACCAGCAACCACAGAAGGTGTCATTCAGGCGCTTGATTCGATCGACATTGGCAGTACCCGGGTGGCTGTGCAGCTCTACGGCAGTGATCCTAACGTACGACTCATGCAATACCTCGGTTCCCGGTCGGCGAAGGTCGATTGTGTCGCACCTTATATATATGCCGACGAATCCGACAAAGACGACGTTCGGGATCTGATTTGTAAGTTGTACGCCGGATTGATCGACATGATTGCGTTCACAAGCAAGACTCAGGTTGAGCGCCTGATCATCGTCGCAAATGAATCTGGTCTGGAGTCGCAGTTATCAGACGGACTGCGTGACGTATCCATCGCAACAGTCGGGCCTGTGGTCCGGGATTTTCTTGAGGAGCGGGGGTACAAGGTTGCGGTGTCGCCGAGTGAGCGCCACTTCCTCAAGCCACTTGTACAGGCGATTGTCGACGCGGCCGATGCCGGGTACGGTCGTGATGCGTGAGATTTGCGTGTAACAGCTGTGCGTTGTTGTGCACAGTGATGTAAATCAGGCAACGCTTTGTGTTACGACTTCGATAGTACCCTTCACCACCAATCACAAGAAAAGCCCTGTTAATCAAGTGGTTAACGGGGATTTTCTTTGCTCGTACATGATGAGGCTTTCGAAACGTACTTTCCCGCAAAGCTTGCCATGAAGCGCGTCGCAAACCACCTTCAAAGAAGGGTGCGAAACATCCAGTCGGCCACAAGATCGGAATCTGTCCTACGACTTAGCCCAACCAGCGATTTTTCAAACTCAGGCTGCGGCAGTTTATCTCCGAGTCTATGGCTGATCAGTGCACTCGTATATTGGTTATTGAACTCAGGGTGCGCCTGAACCGAAAACGCATTGCTTCCATATTCCAGGAACGCATACGGGCATGATTTCGACTGTCCTAACACACGTGCTTGTTTGGGCAGGATTACAATCTGATCTTGATGAAAAGCGTTCAAGCCAATTGACGTGGGCGATTGACCGGGCGTAAGCAGCTCATATTTCTGGCGGCCTGCTATCCAACCATTTTCCGACCGTTCAACCGAACCGCCGAATGCTACTGCCATGATCTGGTGGCCGAAGCAGATCCCCACCATTCGCTTTTTCCGGGCCGCCGCATCTCTGATGAATTCCATCAGTTTATTTATCCACGGCAACTTGTCGTTCACGCTGTGTCGTGATCCGCTGATTACCCAAGCCGAGCAATCATCTATGCTATCCGGTAGTTGCCCATCGAATACACGATAGGTCCGAAAATCCAGACCGCCCTGCGAACCTTGTAGAAGATCGATAATCATTGACGGGTAATCGCCAAATTCGTCAATCAGTGGTGCAGGGGCGGCACCCGCTTGCAATATTCCGATCATTTATTCGGTAACTGGCACAGCTCAAATTCACGATCATGGCTTAGGCTCGAAATGGCAGCGCGTGCGTCCGATACACCTTTCATATCAATGTCCGCGGTCGCAATTCCGTCACCGTCACCAGCGTCAGCGAGGATTCGGCCCCAGGGGTCTATGATCAAGGAGTGCCCATAGCTAAAACGATCGCCGTAGTGATTTCCCCATTGCGCCGGCGCGAAAACAAAACAACCGTTTTCGATAGCCCGGCTGCGAAGAAGGACAAGCCAGAGTGCTTCTCCAGTTGGACGTGTGAAAGCGGCGGGTATAGACAGCATCGTCGCGCCACCTTTTGCAAGTTGGCGATACAAGTGCGGGAACCGCAAGTCATAACAGATGCTGAGACCTATCGTTCCCCAGGGTAATTCGTCGAGTTTCGCCTCTGCTCCAGGCCGGTAAATCTTCGATTCTTGCGATGCTTTAAGTCCCGGAAGACAGGCATCAAACATGTGAATCTTGTCATACCACGATGTTACGAGTCCCTGTGTGTTGACCATCAGAGACCGATTTACGATTGATCCGCTCTCATCTTGCATAGTCAAGGAACCGATCAGGAGCCAGATTCCATGCGCCTTGGCATGTTCCGTGAGCCGGGCAAATGCTATATGCGTCTCTTTTGGTTGTGCATAAGCGGCCATGCCGTCTTCTTCGTTGCTTAGATAGTCACAGGCCTCCGGCAGGCAAACGAGATCCGCGCCCTGGTCAACGGCTTGGTCAATGAGATCTAACAAAATTGAAATATTAGCTTCAAGATTATTCGTCGCACAATGTTGGACACAAGCCGCGGTAAATTTTCCGTCACCAGTCATTTCGGTGAGTCCGGGCTCACACCGTCGTCCGGGAACGCGATGCAGTTTGCAGCGGAAAAACTGATCGTGGCATCACCGGACGGACGATCATCTTCGGTCTCAATTCGAACCTCCGCTCCACCTACGTCAAGGAAATACTGGAATCGCGATCCCAGGTAGTCACGTCCAACAATTGTTGTAGAGAGAGTATTCTGGCCGTCTACGGGATTGCCACTCTGTTCGGAAAACTGAATGTCTTCGGGGCGAAGTGAAACTCGAACCGCATCTCCCTTTGCAAGCGCTTTTCGTGTCGTCGCTGTCACCGTGTTGCCATTCTTCACGTCAACGATGACCTCGTCCTCACTGGACTGAACCACAATGCCGTCGAGAAAATTACTCGCACCGATGAAGTCAGCAACGAATACGTCGGCGGGGTTTCGATAGATTTCTTCAGGCGTGTCCAACTGTGCAAACCGGCCATTGTTCATAACGGCGATGCGGTCACTCAGAGACAGTGCTTCAGACTGATCATGAGTAACATAGATCGTCGTCAAGCCAAGTCGCTGCTGCAATTTCTTAAGCCATCGCCGCGCTCGGTTTCGAAGTTTTGCATCCAGGTTGGAGAGCGGTTCATCCAACAGCAAAAGCTTCGGTTCATAAACCAGCGTACGAGCAAGGGCAATTCGTTGTTGTTGGCCACCGGATAACTCATGCGGATAGCGGTCAATATACGATTCCATTTCGACGAGCTCGAGCGCATCGACAATGAGTTTCTGCTGCTCCGACTTGGGAATCTTTCGTATTTGCAGCGGAAACGAAAGATTGCCGCGCACAGTCATGTGCGGCCACAGCGCGTAGGACTGGAAGACCAGGCCGCAATTTCGCCGTTCAGGAACGACCGATATTTTCTCTTGAGCATCGTAGAAAATGGTGTCGTCCACCAGAATTCGTCCGGAAGTTGGCTCATCAAGACCCGCAACAGCGAACAGCGTCGTGGACTTTCCGCAACCAGACGGACCCAGAAAAGTCAGGAACTCACCGTCTTCGACCGTTAGATCAATATTGTCGACGGCTTTGACGTCTCCAAAATATTTGCACAAATTTTGCAATTCCAACTTAGCCATATGCCTTTACTCCAAGCGCTTTGCGAGCAATCGCAACAAAAACTACCGTTAAACCAATTTGGATCACCGCAAGGGATGCGACGGGGCCTGTGTCGCCATTTGTCCAGAACTGCAACATGGTAGTACCAATAATTTCGCTACC
>JAJFKS010000033.1 GCA_021773115.1 Woeseiaceae bacterium
CGATGGCATGAGCCGGGATGCAGCCATGCGGCTGATGGTCGAAGGCGGCTTCCAGGAAGAGCGTGAGGCGGCCGGAAAGTGGGTTCGGGCGCAATTGAGTTCAGCGCAACTGTCGACCTATTTTGTCGGCTACCAGGAGCACATCGAAATGCGTGCTGCCGTGGAGCAAGCCTGGGGCGAGAAATTTACGCTGCGCCGCTATCACGATCAGGCACTCAGCTACGGGTCGCCGCCGGTTAAGTACGTACGTGCACTCATGCTGGATGAGGAAATTCCACGGCGCGAAAAATAAGCCCCTACACCGACCTGGGGTCGCGCCTGTGCTGGGCCGGGTAAAAAAAAAAGGCGGCCCCAAAGGAGCCGCCCCTGTTTTGTTGCCTAAATCGCCGTTATTCGAACGACATACCCAAGCCAACGCGGAAGTAACGACCACGCCAGCCGTTCAGTTCCCAAGCCGGGTTGAAGCCATACAGGAAGTAGGCAGACGCCGGGTCGAACTCAGGTTCTTCGTCAAATACATTCAGCATGTTCAGATAGACTGAGGTGTTCTCATTGACCTGATAGGTCGCAGAGAAGTCGAAGTCAAGGTAGGCGTCGTGAGTACACTTATAAGGCGTACCATCGTCATACAGATAAACGGAAGCGAAGGCATTCGAGTCACAATCGCCTTTGATACCACCGTAGTCAACCGATGCATTGTCATAGTCGCCGGTGTAATTTGCCGTCAGTGCGAGGGTTAAGTCGTTCCACTCGATCGAGTTGACCCAGGTCGCGCGCAATTCGGGAGCACCCGAGCAGGACGTCACGTCACAGGGGCTAAGCGTGCCCTCGTAGTTCAACTTGTTTCCGTCGATCGTCTTCGACAGTTCTTCCAGGTAAGACATGTCAAGGTAGCTGCCGAAAAGGACGTTGCCAAATTCGTGCTGGAAGTTCACGCCCAGATCTACGCCACTCGCAATTTCTGAATCAACGTTCTTATAGGAAGCCTCGATGAAGCCGATCAGCGGCAAGGCGTTCGGGAATTCCGGATCCGGCGCGGCCGGAATGACGTTGATCCCCGGAATGTTCACGACACCATTGCCCGCATAGTACTGATCAAGTACCTCGCTTGAGTCAGCGTTGCTGATCAGGTTACTGACATCGATATTCCAGTAGTCAAGGGTGATCGTTAGCGATTCTGTCGGTTCGAAAACGACGCCGAAGGTATAGGACTGTGAATCTTCCGGCTCGAGAGACGAATTGCCGATGGAAGTCAGGCCGTAGCTATACGTCCCGCTCACGTAGGCATTACCACCGTGGGCGGCGATCACGGCAGCTTCCGCTGGGACATTCGGATCTAACGCGGTGCTGACGTAGCCCGTCGTGGGGGCGCCGAATGATTCGTTGAAGCTCGGAATGCGGAATCCTTCGGAATAGGTACCACGGAACTTGATCATGTCAATCGGCTGAAACTGCAGCCCGATTTTGGGTGAAAAATTGCTCTGGCCCGTTGAATAGTCGTCGTAGCGTCCAGACAGGTTGACGTTGAACATCTCCGTAACCGGAGCTTCAACTTCGAAGAATGCGGACTTCACATCCCGTTCGCCCTTCGCCGCGACCGTGTTCACGGAGAGATAGCGCTCATACGGATCTGATTTAAACCCGTTGGCGCTCGGAGCGTTCACACTTTCCTCACGCCAGGCAAGGCCAAACGCCCCCATCACCGCTCCGCCCGGCAGCTCGAACAATGACCTGGAGATCGTTCCCTGGATCTGATCCATACCAGATGTATTTTTCGTCGTAACCGGAGGCGTGACATAGTCCCACACTTCCTGCGTGTTCTGTCGCGGATCGATGAAGTTGAACGAACCGTCATAAATGGCGTTCAGTACGCGACGCGGAACAGGATATCCGGTACGCGCCAGGTCCATTGAAACGTTCGCGGAAACCAGGTCGACCGAGTAGTCCCAGTCATCATTAGCGCCGAAGGTTCCGATGATACCGGCGGCAAAGCGATACGACTCGGTATCGGTGTTCGATTCACGTGAGAACGGCAATCGATAACGAACCTGCGCCTCTTGGCCGGCAGCGGCATATGGGTTGTTGGGGTTAAGTACGCCGTTGCTGGCATCGCACGTTGCACCAGCTCCAAGGCGGCCGAGTGGGCAGACGTAAACTGGTAAAGTCGGTATGCCGAGCGTCACCCGTTCAATATCGGGACCGCCCGGCGTTGTGGTACCGCCGAAAACGTAAGGGGTGCCACCGGAGTCCGAAGTTGTCACCCTGTAATAGTTGCCCATGGCGTAAAGTTCGGTACGATCGTTCACCGTTTTCGTGAAGCGCATGTTAAAACCGTTTCGTTCGACTTGCGGGTAAACCTTGACCAGCGAACCAAAATAGTTGCTCTCGCAGGCAGGACCCGACAGGCCAGCCGCGGCCGCGTTGGTCGGATTGACTTCAGTCAGGTAAGGGGTCGCGGTACAGCCACCTCCGTTGGCCAACTCCCAGTCGCCCAGCCCGACGCCATTGACCGAGTCATACGGGCGAACTATGGGTTGCTCGGAATAGGTAACGCCGAAGATAGAGCCGTCGGCCTGAAGACCGAAGGGGTTGTTGTTATCCAGGCAGCCACCGTTTGAGTTGCAGATACTGGTCCAGTCCCAGGAGCCGAACTTCGATCGTTCCTTGGCAGCGATTGAGTCGCTCTCCTGGATCTCCGCGTTCACATAAAAGTTGTAGCCGTCGGAGCTAATGTCGCCAATACCCCAGGTGACGTCCGCACGATACTCATCGCCGTCTCCTTGCTGCGACTGGCCAAGCGAGCCATTGAAATGCAAGCCAGTGATTTCCCTCTTGGTAATCACGTTGACCACGCCGGCAATGGCGTCGGCACCGTAGGTCGAGGAGGCGCCGTCCTTCAGGACTTCGATCCGGTCAATTATGGAGTCCGGGATGGTACCCAGGTCGACGAAGTTACGACGACCGTCATCACCCAACGGATACGGGGCCATACGCATACCGTCGAACGTGGTCAGGCTGGACGAGGTGGTCAAACCACGCAGCGATACCGCCGACGCTCCTGATGCAAAGCCAAAGCTGGACCACGAGGTATTCATCGTGCCGGCGTTGTTCGCGGGCAGCATCACAACCGCGTCCGCGATCGTGTTGATGCCGCGCATATCGAGTTGATCGGCGGTCAGAACCGTGACCGGTGATGCTGTCGCGGTTTCGGCGTTCCTGAAAATCGTGCCCGTGGTAACGATTTCTTCCAGCACTTCTTCCGAATCGTTTTGAGCCATTGCCGACGTCATTGGTAAGCAGATACCAACAGCGGCCGCAAGCAATGCGGACCTTACGACGCGGCGAACGGACCTCGACTGATACATCGACTTGTTTGAGGCGATCATGTTTCTTCCCCTATACTTTTGGAATCGTGGCTTTTTTGCAACCACTAGAATATCGCGAGTGTAGTCGAATTTTCTACAATAAAGCAAGCCCCCCGCTGGTAAAAATCCAACAGCCCATACACCCATATCTACTGCATCGCCGGGCACCCAGACTGTGCTTGTTGCTAAAAAACGACAAATCGCCGCGAAAGCCGAGTCACGCTCGATCGCCGGTGAGCGATGCGTTGCTGATTGCGGTGTGGAGCCAAAAACCACGGCCATCAGATTGCCGACACGCAGAGTAGCGACGAACGCTACCGCCCGGCCCAGTTTGCGGCTATGCTCGCGACCCTCGATGAACCTGAACCTGAGAACGCACTTGTCGAAAAGACCCTACGCGTTCATCACAGTCGCTGAGACGCCGAATGACAGCTCCCTTTGCCGGAGCGGTAGCGAATACCCATCTCGGCTCGCCCCTGAATTGGTGTAAATTCACGCGATGCCACTCACCCCTCGCACGACCCGACTGCTGACCCGACTCCTGATCAGCGCCGCCGTGTTGTCCGTATTCTCGATGCACGTAACCGGAAGCCCCCGCTTCGAAGTTGTCGATCGCATGGAGAACTACCTTTACGATGTCCGCGTTCGCCTGACAATGCCGGGCGGCATTGACGATCGTATTGTCATCGTTGATATCGACGAGGCGAGCCAGCAGCAACTGGGGCAGTGGCCATGGGAGCGGCAAACACTTGCCGCCATTGTCGACAGCCTGTTCGACGACTACGGCATCCGCGGGCTGGCTTTCGACGTCTTGTTCGCAGAGGCGGGCCGCAGTGGTGGCAACGAGGCGTTCGCCGAATCCTTCATCGCAAGAGACATTGTCACAGGCTTTGTATTCAAGGACTCGCTCTCAGCGAACGAGCCTGAATCTACCGGCAGCTTGCCGGCGCCCATCATCCCGGCATCGCATCTGGATGGAATTTCCGTGCCATTCGTCGAGGCCAGGGGCTTCACCGGCAGCCTGGCAGCACTGCAGGACAATGCCGTTGGTGGTGGCTTTTTCGATTCGCCACTGATCGATTCCGACGGCGTTTTTCGACGCGCTCCGCTGGTGCAACGTTATCGTGGCGATTTGTACCCTACGCTCGCGCTGGCATTGGTCTACGCCGTTGAGGGAGCACCGAGTGTCGGTTTCCATTTCGCGGACGAGCAACGACGTGGCATCGACCTCGAGGCATTCCAGCTGGGTGAGCGGAGCATTCCAGTCAACCAGCAGGTTGCCGTCTTTATTCCGTTCCGAGGCCCCCAGGAAAGTTTTCGGTATATCCCGGCTAAAGACATCGTCAATCGAACAGCGCCTGCCGAGGCCTTACAAGGCAAGCTGGTTCTTGTCGGTGCCAGCGCCGCCGGGCTGCTCGACCTGCGATCAACACCGGTCGGCCAGCGCTACATCGGCGTCGAAGTGCATGCCAACCTGGTGGCCGGATTGCTCGATGGCAGCATCCGACAGCAGCCGGCCTGGTCGGTCGGTCTCGAATTGCTGCTGCTGGTGCTGGTTGGTGCATTGATCGCATTGTTGTTGCCGAAATTGTCGCCATTGAACGCACTGCTCTTCGTGGCGGCGCTACTCGGCCTGGCGACGGCTGGCAACCTGTGGCTTTGGGAGGCTTTCAAGCTGGTGATACCGATCGCCCCGGTATTCGGCTACATACTCGTGTGTGGCTTTTTACAAATCACCTATGGTTTTTTCGTCGAGCAAAGAAACAAGCGACACCTGTCGCAAATTTTCGGACAGTACATTCCACCGAGTGTGGTCGAGGAAATTGACGCCAGCGGTGCGGACGTGTCACTGGACGGTGAGACTCGAAATATGTCGGTTCTGTTTTCGGACGTGCGTGGCTTCACCACCATATCTGAAGGACTCACTGCACGTGAGTTGACGCAGATGATGAATGAGTTTCTGACTCCGTTCACGAGGGTTATCCAGCAACATCGCGGGACCATCGACAAATACATGGGCGATTGCGTGATGGCTTTCTGGGGCGCGCCGTTGCCAGACGAAAACCATGCCCGCAACGCATTGCTCGCTGCATACGGCATGCTCGACGCCGTAAAGGCGCTCGATGAACCCTTTGCGTTGAAAGGCTGGCCTGCGGTGCGCGTTGGCGTTGGCATTGCGACGGGTGATATGAACGTCGGCAACATGGGCTCGGAGTTTCGTGTCGCGTACACGGTGATGGGCGATACGGTGAACCTTGGTAGCCGCCTCGAAGGTCTGACGAAGCAATACGGTGTCGATATCATTGTCAGTGAAAATACCGTCGCCGCGATTCCTGATTTTGCTTTTCGCGAGTTGGATTGGGTACGCGTCAAGGGCAAGCAGAAACCGGTCGCGATATTTGAGCCGGTCGGCATCACGGACGAACTCGATGCAGAAACCCGTGCAGAGCTGGCGGAATATCAAAAAGCGCTGGCTCTGTATCGAAGCTCGGACTGGGACGGCGCACGTGCGCTGTTCGAAAAATTGACAGAACGGACCGGCACGCTCCTATATAATGTGTACCTTGATCGGATTGAGCGGTTCAGGCAAGAGCCGCCGACCGCGAGCTGGGACGGGGTTTTCGATCATCTAAGTAAATAGAGTCGGGGAATAAATCGAATAATAATGATGCCTTCAGCTAATCTTAAGCTTGGCGCCGCAATAGCGCTTCTCATTTGGCTTGCTGCCACGTCAAGTTACACGATTGCCCAGGACACGATCCAGGTCGCGACCAGCCCCGACGATCAACGATTCCTGGCTCGTGCGGAGGACCTGTTGACCTCGGGCGATGCTGAAACGGCCTACACTCTCCTCAGCAAAAGAGAAATCGAGCTCGCTGGCAATCCGTTTTTTGACTACCTGCTCGGTGTCGCCGCGCTCGACTCGGGCCGCGCCAACGACGGGATTTTCAGTTTGCGCCGTGCGCTTCTCGTCGTGCCGGGCTTTTCCGGTGCCCGCATGGAGCTGGCGCGCGCATACTTCGAAACCGGCAACCTGGCGATGTCACGACCTTTGTTCGAGCAGTTGCTCAGCGAGCAACCACCTGCGGCAGTCCGTGCGGTGATTGATGCCTACATTGCGTCAATCGATGCCTCGCCGACAGCGCCTATAGGCCATTTCAGGATACATTACGATCTTGCTGCCGGCTTCGATACGAACGCCAATGGATCCACTGACAATCAGCAGTTCCTGGGATTCATGCTCAGCCCGAACAATACTGAAACAGAATCCTCTTTCGCAGAGCTTGCGGCTGGGTTTTCCTTTAGCAAGCCGAAAAGCACGCGCGTCGCCTGGTACACGAATGGCCGCATCGGATTTCGCCATAACCCCGATGCAGATTTCGTCGACGCCGGTGTTGTCAGCGGCGCAGGCGGCATGAACTGGCAACGCGGCAAATTCTTCGGCCGAACCGGCGTTGACGCCTATTGGTCGACGCGCGACGGCGACTCCAATCAAAGCTACGCCGGCATCGAAACTATGTTGGGTCGCCGACTCCCCGAATACTGGGACGTTAGCCTCGGGATTCGCGGTGGTGCACTGCGTTACGCCAGTGCCATCGACATCATGGATGTCAATCGAGTGCTGTTCACCGGCCGCCTTGGCCGTGCCTTTTCGACCGGCGGAAGCTTTGGCATTGAACTTGTCGGCGGCAAGGACTCAGAACGGCGTAGCGCCTCTCCCTACGGAAACTCCAAGCTGGGTGGTCGAGTCACCTTGTATTCGCCACTCGACGATAACACCGTCCTGTTCGTATCCAGTGGCAGCCTGACCAGCGATTATGACGGCCTGTTTTTCGGTACCCCCCGCGAGGACACGCAGATCTCGACGTTGCTGCAAATTGAGTTCAGGAACGTGGGTAGAGATGGCCTTTCGCTCACGCCGCGCCTGCGCCACGTGAACAATGATTCTGACGTCGCACTTTACGACTACGACCGCCTGGAATTCAGCCTTAACCTTCGGTGGACGCCGCAATGAAACCCTACGAAACACGACGCGCTCGATGTTCGCTCACTCTCTTATCCTTGTTGATTTCGGGAATCGCGACCGCCGCAGATGCTGGCTCGGTACTCTTTGCGACGGGATCCGTGACCGCCGAACGCGCGCCTGCAGTGAATCTCGCCAAAGGCGATGCCGTGCTCGACAACGACATGATCGCGACTGGCGATGCGTCGCGGGCACAGTTGTTGATGATTGATGGCGCGAAAATCGCAATTCGGCCCAACAGTGTTGTACGAATCGATGAGTATGCCTATACAGAATCAACCGCGACTGTCGTCACGCAGTCGGACAACAAAAGCGTCATGTCGCTGGTCAAAGGTGGCTTTCGAACAATAACTGGTGCCGTTGGCAAGGAAGATCGCTCGGATTACGAGGTACGTACGCCGGTCGGAGTGCTGGGCATTCGCGGCACAAATTTCGCTGTGCTGTTGTGTGGCGGCGACTGTGATTCGGCGCCGAACGTCAACGCAGGCCAGCCCGTTGAAGACGGCCTCTACATCGCTGTCACGGATGGCGCCATTGTATTCCGCGCCCAGGGCGGCGAGATCGTCGTTAACGCCGGCGAGTTTGCGTTTATTCCAGTGACAACTCGCGTACCGGAACAACTCGACGTACCGCCTGCGATCCTGATCGACGATGAGCTGCGCCTCGACGCTGATGGCGACGCCAATCTTTCCGGTTTCGACAGCAAGCTCGGTACGCGTCGCAGCCCGGACTCGAACAGGCCCGGCGCACAAAGCGGCTCACCTGGAGATGGCAGTGCGGGCGAAGCACCGCGACAACCGGTGATTGGCACGGACGCCGACGGCACGCCGATTGACATCACGCCCGGCCAGACACCGCAACAGAGCATCGGCCGCACGGTCAGCTTCGCGACCGGGCCGGTTGGCGGTGCGACAATACACAGCGGCACGCAGTTCAATGATCCCGCTTTACTGCGACTCGACAACGGCAACAATGTGCTGGGTTTCACGGCTCCCTATCCGGCCCAGCAGTCGCCGCTGATCGCGACCGTCGACATCGGCACTTCAGCCAACGTCGAAACCGGTTTCGATTCGATGACAGTCTTGCGCTGGGGCCGCTGGTCCGGTGGTGTGGCAACCGCGACAGTCGCCGGCAGCACGGGCGACAATAGTGTCGACCTGAGTAGTCAAAGCCTGCACTGGATCAGCGGGCCGGATCAGTTGGCGCCAACAATGCCGGTGACGGGTGTCGCGAATTACACGCTCATTGGCGCAACGTCGCCAACAGACGATCTCGGCAACACGGGTGTACTCGGAAGCGCAACATTCAACGCGGACTTCACCAACCTGCGTGTCGACAGCACACTCGTCATTGATATTGCGGGCATGACCTGGAGCGCGAGTGGTACGGGCAACCTGGGCTCATTGGCAGGTCTGCCCTCGCACCTGTTCTTCGGGAATTACCGCTCAATCGATGTTGACGGCATTGCAGGTGGCAGCGGCCAGTTCAGCGGTTTCTTCAGCGAACCGGGCGCCACATCCGACCCGGCGCTCCCCGGCGGGGTTGGACTAAGTTACAGCCTGCAGGACGAACAGGGTCTGGCAACAATTTCCGGCGCAGCAGCCTTCGGCAATCCGTGAAGTTCGAGCTCGTCATCGTCGGTGCCGGGCCGGCGGGATTGAGCGCGGCCGCGCATGCTGAGACGCTGGGCCTGAACTACCTGCTAATCGAAAGCAGTGCAGCGCCTGCGAACACCATCCAGCGATATCAAAAGGGCAAGCACGTCATGGCGGAACCCGCGGTCGTGCCGCTGCGCAGTGACCTTCGCTTTGCAGCGGGGACACGTGAGGCAATACTCGGCAGCTGGCAGAGTGGTCTCGATGAGCTTGGCGTCAATATTCGCTACAACACCGAAGCTATTGCGATCAGCGGTAGCAAACCGAATTTCGAATTAACACTTCTGGACGGTGAAACGCTCACTGCCGAGTCCATCGTGCTGGCAATCGGGCTGCAAGGCAATCCACGCAGGATCGGTGTTGAAGGTGAAACCGATCGCAGCGTGCAATACACGCTTGATGACCCCGACGAATACCGTGACGAAACCATTGCAGTTGTCGGCGCCGGTGACGCCGCAATCGAAAACGCGGTGGCATTGGCGCGTAACAATACGGTCATCATCATCAATCGCCGTGACGAATTTGCACGTGCCAAGGACGGCAATCTCGCATTGATCACGCGTGCGATTGAGGACGAATCGATCAGTTGTTTCTATAACACTGGCGTTGCATCAATCGAACCGGCAGTTGCGATAAACCTGAACACGGAAACCGGCGAGACACGAATACCCTGCAATCGCATTATCGCGCGTATCGGCGCAATCCCACCTCGGAAGTTTGTCGAGTCCACGGGAATCCGATTCCTGAGTGACGACCCAACGACACTTCCTGAGCTCAGCAGCCAGTACGAGTCAAATGTCGCCGGCCTGTATGTGATTGGTGCGCTTGGAGGCTATCCGCTGATCAAGCAGGCGATGAACCAGGGCTACGAAGTTGTCGAATTCATCAAGGGCAACACAATCCTCCCTGCCGATCACAACATTCTCGAAGAAAAATTTCGGCATCTACCGTATGGCAGGGACGTGGACGACACGCTCGCGATCATTCGCAACAACATCCCGTTGTTTGAGAACGTCAATGGCCTGGTGCTACGAGAACTGGTGCTTGCGAGCGAGCTACTAACGCCGGCCAAGTCCGACGTCATTTTCCACAAGAACGATTACACCAATACTTTTATTTCGGTTGTCGAGGGAGAGGTTGAGGTCGAAACGGACAGTGGTAACCTGATCACGCTCGGGCCCGGACAATTCTTCGGTGAAATGAGCCTGCTGTCAGGTCGACGACGCTCCGCAACCGTGCGTGCATCGGGCAGCTGCGTGCTACTCGAAACTCCGCGGCGTGAAATTGTCAAGCTGATGAACAGCTACCAGCAAGTCCGCAAGGTCATCGACCGGCACTTTATTGTGCGCACATTGCGTGCGGGCCTGGTACCTGACGCGCCGCAGAGCGAACTCGAGGTGGTCGCGGAAACGGCAGAGCTACTGTCGTTTCGCGCCGGTGATGTGTTGTTTCGCGAAGGCGACGAGTCGAATGGCTTGCACCTGATCCGCAATGGCTCCGTGTCGGTATCCCGTAATATTGGCGGTCGAAGCATCGTCACGACCTATGTGGCGGCTGGCAACTACGTCGGCGAGATGGGGCTTGTTGGCGAGGCAAAGCGATCCGCGACCGTCACCGCGACTGTCGCCACCGAATCAGTGTTCCTGCGAGCCGATATTTTTCAAACCATGCTGTCGCGCAATTCGGGCTTGCGTGAGCGCATTCAGACAAAGGTCAAAGAACGCATCAGCGAAAACCTGCGCATGGAAGCCGCGCCTGATGCCGGAGACCTGATTTCCTTCCTGATGCAACAGGGGCTGGGCGAGGCCACCGATGTGTTGCTGATCGACGAAACCCTGTGCATTGGATGCGACAACTGCGAAACCGCCTGCGCCGAAACCCATGACGGCACCTCCAGACTGAAGCGTGCCGCCGGACCGTCGTATGCCCAGGTCCATGTGCCAACCTCGTGCCGCCACTGCGAAGACCCCCATTGCATGAAGGACTGCCCACCCGATGCCATTCGTCGCGCTCCGAACGGCGAGGTCTACATCGAAGACAGCTGTATCGGTTGTGGCAATTGCGAACAGAATTGCCCTTACGGTGTAATCCAGATGGCCAGCGCCAAAGAAGAAGCACCGAGTTTGTTGAACTGGGTATTGACCGGCACTGGCGCCGCGCCAGGGCAACGCCAGCCCGCCGCCGCGACAACGGCGATCAAAAAAGCCGTCAAATGCGATATGTGCAAAGACCTGTCGGGTGGCCCCGCATGTGTTCGTGCGTGTCCAACCGGGGCGGCGATTCGAATGAGTCCATCGGATTTTGTCAACCTGACAAAAAAGGCGAGCTGAAATGCAAACATCGATTCTCGCGTTTCGTGGCCGGCGCTATCTG
The DNA here is from genome assembly GCA_021773115.1 of Woeseiaceae bacterium. Classification (GTDB taxonomy): domain Bacteria; phylum Pseudomonadota; class Gammaproteobacteria; order Steroidobacterales; family Woeseiaceae; genus UBA1847. The sequence continues at coordinate 11,418 of JAJFKS010000033.1, forward strand.
TGGGCCGCTTTGGCTCTGATCGTCATTTGCATAGCGGCGTACTGGATCGATGATCCACAGGAACCACCAAATGGCGGCACGCTTCTCGGCTACGCGCTCGGCACTCTGGGCGCGCTGCTGATTGTCTGGCTAACCTGGTTCGGCATTCGCAAACGAAATTACACGTCGACCAGCGGCAGTGTTCAGGGCTGGTTGTCGGCGCACGTGTACTTTGGTGTTGCTCTGCTTGTCGTTGTCCTGTTGCACGCGGGTTTCCAGTTTGGCTGGAATGTTCACACGCTTGCCTTCGTATTTATGGTACTCGTCATCGCCAGCGGCCTTTACGGCGTCGCTATTTATATGCGGTACCCGGAACGTTTGAGCGAGAATCGCGGCGGCGCCAGTCGCTCTGAATTGCTTGACCAACTCGAAGACATCGATCGGCGCAGTCGACGCGTTGCTCAGAAACTGCCGGAGCCGTTTCAGGAATTCGTGACCAGCGGCATTCGGCGCACAGAACTCGGCAGCACGTTGTGGCAACGACTGCGGAATGAAGATCGTTCGCGAATCCAGTTGCCCGGCAGCGCGACAACCGTCGCCAACCAGGGGCAGGAAGCGGCAATGGATTGGCTTGCCGAGCAGCAATCGCGAGCCGATGCGGACAGTGCGACGACAATTGCCGAGCTGTCCGCATTACTGCGCAATAAACGCAAACTACTGCGACAGGTTCGAGAAGATCTACGCCTGCAGGCTGGTATCGAAATCTGGCTTTATGCGCATGTGCCGCTCACAGCCGCCCTGCTAATGGCTTTATTGACTCACATCGTAACCGTGTTCCTGTACTGGTGATCGCATGGCTTACCTGATCCGATTTATCAGCAAGAACGCCGCCGGCAGCAGCGAACACCATGATCGGCGCCTTGAGTCCGGGCCCATTACGATCGGGCGCTCAACCGACCAGGTCCTGCACCTGAAGGATCGCAGGGCACGCTTGCAGCACGCGGCCATCGAATCGCGAAATTCTGCTGTGCACATCACGACCAGTGCGCTCGCAGGTGTCACCGTCAACGGTAAATCGGAACGCGACGCGCGGCTGTCACCCGGTGACACCATCGAAGTGGGTGCAAACATTATCCGCGTTATCGATCCGCCGGACGGTTTCGAGTTCGCAATCACGTTTGAGCTGCGCGACGACGCCGACGGCGAATATCTGGCATCAAAATGGAGCACACCCGCCACCGGGCTCGGTGGTTTTAGCAAGCGCAAAATTGCCTGGCTTGTGGTGGCTGCTGTGTTATTGCTTGGGTTTATTGTGCCGCAGTTGTTCATGCAGAATTTCCTGCAGGCCGGACCAGTGCACAGTGCGCATCTGAGTATCGGTGACGACTGCGCCAGTTGTCATGTGACGGCATTTCAGCGAGTCCCAGATAGCGCCTGCGTCAATTGTCATACCGTGCAACGTCACACCGGTCCGGATCAGGTATCGGTCCTCGGCGTAACACGATGTGCGAGTTGTCACCTCGAACACAATGAGCCGCAGCAACTGGTTAATCAGCATCAGGGGCTGTGTGCAGATTGTCACGTCGACCTGTCTTCGACATCGGGACTTCAGGGTGCGTCAGACTTCCTCGATCAGCATCCGAATTTTCGCGTCAGCCTGAAACGCCCGCCGGCGATCGACGACCAGCCGTGGAACATTGAACATGTCGAGTTGGCAGCCACTTCCGCTCACGATCAATCCAACCTGAAGTTCAAGCACAGCGTTCATCTGCTAGCCGAGGGCATCGTCACACCCGAGGGCAAACGGGTCATTGAATGCACTGGATGCCATACGCCGGATCCCGGTGGTGCACGAATGCAGCCAGTTTCGATGGACCAGCATTGCAGCAGCTGCCATACGCTGGCGTTCGATGCCGACGACCCCAGCCGCACGGTTCCGCACGGTGATGCGCCCGCCGTTGTGCAAACACTGATCGAGTATTACAGCGCCAGGCTTCTCGACTCCGACCCGAAAGCGAGCAGCCAGCGTCTCCGCCGACCCGGTGAGGCTTTATCACGCGAAGACAGGGATCGCGTTGCAGCCGAGGCACGCGCACAGGCGTTGCGCATCGCAGAGGATCTGTTCGAACGGCGCGCATGCGTGACCTGCCATACGGTCACGAAAACCGGCGGCGATATCCCCTGGCATGTCGAACCGGTGCAACTGACACAAGAATTTTTCCCGCATGCGAACTTTTCGCACGCGGCGCATGCGACCGGTGTTTCGAGTTGCGACGATTGCCACAATGCTTCGAACTCCGATGCGGCGACCGATGTCTTGATCCCGGACATCGGCGTCTGTCGAGACTGCCACGGCAGTGGTGATTCTCGACGCAACGCCAACTCGCAAGTGCCCAGCACCTGCGTCATGTGCCATGGCTTCCATTCCGAGGCCAGGGATGCGTATCCGTGATTCGTGCCGCGCTGCTGCTGACCATGACGTTTCTGGTCGCCGCGGCGTGCGGAGGCGGCTCACGATCAGCGTCACCGGATGTCGATAGCACTACGCCGGAGGCTGGTTGTGATGGCTCTTGTGCCGACACGCCGACATTTCTTACTGTCGCCGATGTAGAGGGCGTTGTTGCACGTGCGGTCACCGAAGCGCAGGCACAAAACGCCAGCGCAACGATCGCGGTCGTCGATCGGGTTGGCAACGTGCTCGCGGTGTTTCGCATGAACGCCGCCTCGACGTCCATCACGATCAGCTCGCCGGGTGCAAATGTCGACGGCGGCCTGGAAGGCATTGACCTGATTCCGGACAGCATGGCCGCAATCAGCAAGGCGCTGACTGCGGCGTACCTGTCGACCGAAGGCAATGCATTCAGTACACGCACGGCGAGCCAGATCGTGCAGGATCATTTTAATCCCCAGGATAATCTTCAGCCCGCCGGCCCATTGTTCGGCGTGCAATTCAGTCAACTGCCCTGTTCCGACCTCGTCACTCGCTACGCTGGCGGTGCAGCCGACGCGGGACCCCACCGCGCGCCGCTGGGGCTTGCGGCCGACAGTGGCGGGCTGCCCTTGTACAAGTCGGGAACACCGGTGGGCGGCGTCGGCGTGATCAGCGATGACCTGTATTCCTACGACACGGATATTTCCGACAAAGATCTCGACGCCGACGAACTCATCGCACTGGCAGCCGCGGCAGGACTCGCGGCACCGGATAAGCGGCGAGCAAACCTGATCACCGTTGACGGGCGCAGTTTGCGCTTCTCTGACGCGACACCGTCGGACCTCACCGCAGATCCGAGCAATGCACCGGCTTTTGGCAGCATTAATAATATTACCGGCACACTGCAGCTGGTGCCCGGCTATTCAGCCGCAACAATCATTCCGGGCGTTGCGTTCGGACAGGCGGCGTCGGGAATTCGCGCCGACACACTTGACTACGCTGGCCTCGATGCGTTCGTGCTGGTCGACAATACCGACACGGAACGATTTCGGCCGATTGCCGGAACTGATGGCGCAATGGCGTTAACCGCCGCAGAGGTTGGTACGATTCTTGGCCAGGCCTTGACCATCGCCAATCGGTCGCGCGCACAGATTCGGCAACCGCCGGGTTCACCGGCGAGAGTCAGCATTTCCGTCGTTGATTCTAACGGTGTCATTCTCGGCATCGTGCGATCACGCGATGCACCGGTATTTGGCATCGACGTGTCGCTGCAAAAAGCTCGAACAGCGGCTTTCTTTTCATCCACATTGGCGGCCAGCGCCTTGAATGCGCTGCCGGCCGCAACCTATCTCGATGGCGGCTTACAGGTGCTGCGCGATGAACCCTTATCTCAATACGTGACGGCGGCGCAGTCGTTTCTCGGTCTGCCGAATGCACTGAACGACGGCTCGATCGCATTCTCGGATCGCGCCGGTGGCAATCTGTCGCGGCCCTACTACCCGGACGGCGTCAGCGGCAACCCGCCGGGGCCCTTCAGCAAGGGTCCGGGCGAATGGAGCCCTTTCTCGACCGGGCTGCAGCTGGATCTCATCTACAACGCGCTGGTGCAGCACGTCGCTTTTGTTGCCGGACTTGGCGCAGACGTGCCCGGCAATTGCACAGGCATCGATGGATTTGACGACAATTTTGTAACCGCCAACGTCATTGCACAACTCGCGAACGGCACGCAGGTTTTTCCAGGCAGCGTACCGATCTACCGCGGTGCACAACTGCTCGGTGGCGTTGGCGTCTCCGGCGACGGCGTCGATCAGGACGATATGATTGCGTTTCTCAGCGTGCACGAGTCTGCAGAGGCTGGTGGCAGCTTTTCAAACGCCGCCGTATCGATGCGAGCGGACACGCTGGTACCGAAGGGTTCACGGCTTCGATACGTCAATTGCCCGGTGACGCCCTACTTGAACAGTGATGAACAGAATGTCTGTGACGGCAAGTAAACCAGTTTGTCTCGCGACTCTGCTGATCCTGCTGGCGCCGGTCATTTCGCACGCCGATACAACGGGTTTGCGGCCCGACTGTGCCGAGTACCCCGAACGTCTGCGGCGCCGGCCCGGCGAAGCGGCGCAGACACCGAAAAGCTGTGACGAGGGTGGGCTGTTACCGGCTGTCTGGAGTGACTTGCCGCCGTTCACTGCCATTCCGGACCGCTGGCGCATTGTTAATGCCGTCGGTTACCACGAACGGCTTTTCGATCCCTACAACGGTAACAATGTCCTCAAAGGCGATCGACCCGCATTCGGCGAGGACTGGTTCTTCTCGTTAAATTTTGTTTCCGACACGACCGCCGAAGGCCGCCGTGTACCAACACCAGTCGCAATTGCAACGACACCGGACCCGAATTCACCGGGAATCTTCGGCGACCCGGATCAGCTTGCGATCACACAGACATTCATTCTCGAGACGGTGCTTTACAAAGGCGAAACCATATTCAAGCCACCCGACTATGAGTTTCGTTTTTTGCCCGTGTTCAGCCTGACCCACATTGAAGTTGATCAAGCCGGCATCCTGCGTGCCGACAGCAGCCGCGATACGATTCGCGACGACAATTTCCTGGGCATACAGGGTCTCTTCATCGACAAGCATCTTCGCAATGTCTCAGAGCGCTATGACTTCGACAGCGTTCGCATCGGTATTCAACCAATAAGTGCAGATTTTCGCGGCTTCCTGTTTCAGGACAGCCCGGTCGGAATCCGATTGTTCGGCACACGTGACAACAACCGCTGGCAATACAACATCGCCGCGTTTCGACGCCTTGAAAAAGATGCCAACAGCGGCCTGAACAACGTGTCCGATGACTTGCGGGATGATGATGTCTATTTGTTTAATCTCTACCGACAGGACTTTCCGGCATTGGGATTCACTTCGCAGATCGCGCTTATTCATAACCGAAACCGCGAGACCGACACCGCCTTTATTGACACCAATGGCTTCATCGACCGGCCGGCCGCTATTGGTATTCAGAAAGCTCGCGACTATGACGTGACTTATGTCGGCTACAACGGTGATGGCCATTTCGGCCGCTGGAACCTGACCACGTCGGCTTACTTCGCGTTTGGGGACGAGACGCCATCAACTTTTATCGATCGCCGCAGTGATATCCGTGCTGCCTTCGCGGCTTTCGAACTGTCGCGGGATTTCGACTGGCTGCGACTGCGCGGCTCGCTGGTTTACGGCAGTGGTGACGAGGACCCTTACGATGATGAGTCGAATGGCTTCGATGCCATTTTTGAGAATCCACTGATCGCCGGTGCGGACACCAGTTTCTGGATCCGCCAGTCCGTACCGCTGATTGGCGGCGGCCGAGTGGCGTTGTCGACACCGAATGGACTCCTCAACTCGCTGCGACCGAATAAATTCAACAGTCAGTCGAACTTCAGCAACCCCGGACTGCTGCTGCTGGGAGCCGGTGTCGACATGGAACTTACGCCGAAGCTACGCGCGTCGATTAACCTTAACCAGCTGTGGTTTGATGAGACCGCAGTACTGGAGGCGGCCCGCAACCAGGGGCCCGTTGACCGTGAGATTGGCCAGGACCTTTCCTTTTCCCTGACTTATCGGCCCCTGACCTCGCAAAATATTGTGTTGCGTCTGGCAGGCTCGGCACTTGTCCCCGGCAAGGGCTATGAGCAGCTGTTCGGGTCTGACACGGCCTATTCGCTGCTCGCAAATGTGATTCTGGCTTACTGAGGTCGTATGACGAAACGAGAAAAAGTCGCTTTGCTGTCCTTGCTACTTCCGTCGCTACTGGTCGCTGCAGAGGGAGAGAAGCCGCGCGACATCGACTACCCGGTGTATCCGGCAGCCCCGGCGATGCAGACGGCACAAACCGCCGAACTGAAAAGTTTTGGCTGCGTGACTTGCCACAGTTCGAGCGACGCGAGCAGCATGCATAACAGCCCGTCTGTCGTGCTGGGTTGTACGGACTGTCACGGCGGCAATTCGATGATCGGGAAGAACGATGAAAATGCTCGCGATCGAGCGCATGTCGCACCCCGCTATCCGGACAGCTGGCACTATCCGTCGAGCGCCAATCCGGAACGCAGTTACGCCTTGCTGAATCACGAGAGTTCCGAGTTCATTCGTTTCGTGAATCCGTCGGACTATCGCGTCGCCGAGCAAAGTTGCGGTGCCTGTCACCAGAAAATCATTGATGCCAATATTCGCAGCATGATGGCGACTGGCGTCATGTTATGGGGCGGTGCGTCCTATAACAACGGCATCCTGCCGTTCAAAAACTACATTCTCGGTGAGGGCTACACCGCCGATGGCGAGGCGGCAAAAGTTACCGGGCTCGAGATCGATCCGGCGCTCGCGAAGCAACACGGAATCATCCCGGAGCTGTATCCGCTGCCCAAGTGGGAAAGCGTCAAGCCGGCCGATGTGTTCCGTGTATTCGAAGATGGCGGTCGCAACCTGGGAAACCTGTTCCCGGAAACCGGGCTGCCGAATGCTTTGGGGCAAATCCAGCGCCTTGAAGAACCGGGCAAGCCCGACAATCGTCAATCCAATCGCGGTCCGGGAACGGGCGGGCGAATCGCTGTGCCGCTGATCAATATTCACAAGACCCGCCTTAACGACCCCTTCACCTGGTTCATGGGTACTAACGATCAGCCGGGTGACTACCGCTCCTCCGGCTGCGCGAGTTGCCATGTTGTTTATGCTAACGACCGCGATCCGCGACACTCGGCGGCGTACGCCTCTTTTGGACGCGATGGCGAGTCCGTATCGGTCGACCCGCAGATTCCGAAAAATGAACCGGGCCATCCGCTCAAGCACCAGTTCACCCGTGCGATTCCAACGTCGCAGTGCATGGTCTGTCACATGCACCAACCCAACATGTTCATGAACTCCTACCTTGGCTACACGATGTGGGACTATGAATCCGACGCGCCATACATGTGGCCCGAAGAACAGCAGGAATTAAGCATCGCCGAACAGCGTGAAGTTCTCGATCGCAATCCCGAAGGCGCTGTGGTTCGCGGCAAATGGGCGGACCTCGACTTTCTTCGCAACGTGACGGACTTGAACCCGTCACTCAAAGACACCCAGTTCGCTGACTATCACGGCCACGGCTGGAATTTCCGCGCAGTGCAAAAGCGCGATCTGCGCGGCAACCTGCTCGATGCCGATGGTGAGATTGTGGCCAATGACGACCCCGACAAGTTTGACAAGGCTGTGCACCTGTCATCAATTCATGTCGACAAGGGCATGCATTGCGTCGACTGTCACTTCACCCAGGACAACCACGGTAACGGTCACATCTACGGCGAAGTTGCGAGTGCGATTGAAGTCGAGTGCAAGGATTGCCATGGCACGGCGCAAGCGTATCCGGATCTGCGCACATCGGGTCCTGCCGCACCGCCAGGCGGCACCGACATGCGCCTGTATCGAAATTCGGACGGACAACGCCGCTTCGAATGGCAAGGCAACCAACTAGTGCAGCGCTCTGTCCTCAATCCCGAGCTGGAATGGACGCTCAGCCTCGTCAAGGACAGCGTGAATCCTGAGCATGCCGAGTACAACGAAAAAGCGGCGCGCGCCAAGTTAATGAGTGACAACGTCCGTAAGCAGGACTGGGGTCTCGATGTCGCTGTTGAAAATCTCGCGCATCGAGACGAAGAAATCGAATGCTACACCTGCCATACATCGTGGATGACGAGCTGCGCGGGTTGTCACTTACCCATCGAGGCCAACTGGAAGACCAAGCAAAACCACTACGAGGGTGGCGAGACGCGCAACTACGCGACCTATAACCCACAGGTCGCTCGCGACCAGATGTTCATGCTCGGACGACGCGGGCCACTAAACGACAGCAAGATTGCACCGGTACGCTCATCGTCGGCGTTGGTCTTGTCATCAACCAATGCGAATCGAGAACGTATTTACGTGCAACAGGCCCCCGTGTCGGCCAGCGGCTTCAGTTCACAGGCAATGAATCCTCACTTTCCGCATACGACGCGCAAGACGGAAACGAAAACCTGCAGCAATTGCCACCTGAGTGCTGCCGGCGACAATAATGCCTGGATGGCTCAGTTGCTTTTGTTCGGCACCAATTTCGTCAACTTTGTCGGCTTCAATGCCTGGGCAGGGCTCGAAGATGGCGTACTTGGTGCGCAGGTTACCGAATGGGATGAGCCGCAGGCTGTTGTCGGCAGTTACCTGCATCGTTATGCGTATCCCGATCGGTTTGATAAACATCTGGCAAACAACAAGCTGTTGCAGACCGCAGCGACACACATGGGCGGCGCGGCAAATTGCGTGCAGGTGCGCGGCGAGTATCTTTACGCCGCAGAAGGCAAGCACGGTCTGAAGGTTTATGACATCGCGAACATTGCGAACAAAGGCTTTAGTCAACGCATCGTGGAGTTGCCGTTCAGTCGCCTCGGCCATGACTCTGACGTCGATTCCAGCGCGGCAAGCTGTGTCGCACTGCCGACGAATCAGCCAATACATCCGCCGCGAAACGAAGGCAATCTGATGCGCGTGGAGAATCAGGAACAGCCATTCCACCCGATGTATAACTATGCTTTCGTGACTGACGCAATCGAAGGCTTAATCGTTGTCGACGTGACCACCTTCTCCGATGGAGATGTCGGCAACAACTTTATCGAGCGTGCATTGACATGGAACCCGGACGGCGCTCTGACCGGTGCACGTCACCTAACGCTGGCCGGACATTTTGCCTATGTCATTGCGGACCAGGGCCTCGTAATTATCGATATCGACAGGCCGCTCGCGCCAAGCATCGCGGCGCGCGTGCCGCTGGACGATGCTCGTGCATCGGCGTTGCAGTTTCGCTACCTGTTTGTCACGGACCGCAGTGGGCTGCGTGTTATCGATGTAACCAAGCCTGGCGATCCGAAGATCGTCTCTGATGCGCATGTTTCAATTCGTAATGCCGAGCGTATCTACCTCGCACGCACCTACGCCTATGTCGCAGCTCGCAACGACGGACTCGCGATCATCGATATCTGGAATCCGAATCAACCCAGGTTGCAGCAATTCTTCAATGCCGGCGGACAGCTTCGCGACACGCGTGATGTCGTCATCGGATCCACCAATGCTTCACTGTTTGCCTACGTCGCGGACGGCGAGGCCGGGTTGAAAGTCTTGCAGCTGACGTCACCGGACTCACAGCCGAATTTCTACGGCTTCAGTCCGATGCCGGTGCCGGAATTGATCGCGAGCTACAGAACGAAGAGTCCTGTTCTGTCGCTGTCAAAAGGGCTGGACCGCGATCGCGGCGTCGACGAAACCGGCGGGCAGATTGCGGTGTTTGGCCGCAAGGGATCGCGCCCATTGAACTACGATGAGATGCGTCGCATGTATCTCGATGCAGAAGGGAACCCGTGGTATGTCGAAGATGAATAGAACCTCGCTTGCGGTGCTTGCATTGCTCATTGGCGCAGGGGCACGGGCAGAACTGCCGGACCGCGATGGTAACGTGCACATGGGAGTCGCAAGCTGCGCAACCTCGCAGTGCCACGGTTCCGCGATACCGCGTGACGGATCGAATGTTTTGCAAAACGAATACATTACCTGGACACAGGACGACCCGCACTCGCGTGCCTACGAAGTGCTGAACAACGAACAATCCAGAGCGATGGCGGCTCGGCTCGGTATCGGAGCCGCGACCAAAGCTCGCATCTGCCTGGATTGCCATGCAGACAATGTGCCGGCGTCACAACGCGGTGAGCGTTTTCATTTGTCGGACGGCGTGGGCTGTGAGTCCTGCCATGGCGGCGCTGAAAAATGGCTTGCGAGTCACTACAACGTGTTGTCGACCTCGGACGAGGCCAAGCGTGCCGCTGGCTTGTATCCGACACATCAGGTTGCGGCGCGCGGCGAGCTTTGCCTGTCCTGTCACCTGGGTACGCGCGACAAGTTTGCGACTCATGAAATCATGGCTGCCGGTCATCCTCGGCTCGCCTTTGAACTCGACACTTTTTCCGAACTCTGGCGAACAGCTGGCCGCCAGCCGCATTACAAAGTCGATGCGGACTATCGTGACCGCAAAGGCGACGTCAGCCATATCTTCACATGGGCCAGTGGCATCGTGGCCGAAAGCCGGCAACGACTGAAACTTGTCGCGTCCAGTCGCTTTAGCAACGACAGCCTGTTTCCAGAACTGGGCCTTTACGATTGTCATGCCTGTCATCGATCGATGAAGAGCGTGCAATGGCGCGCACTGCCACGCCACGGGGGCGTCGGTCCCGGCCAGCCATTCCTGCACGACGGTACGCTGGTCATGTCGATGGCCCTGGCGCGTGTAATATCACCGGCCGACGCCGAGGCGATTGAAACTGGCCTCATCGAATTACATCGCTCGGGTAGCAAAAGTGTTAGCGCAATTCAGGAAACGGCAAGGCTGCTCGATACAACATTGGCTCGCTTGCAGCGCGCACTGACTTCCGCGGGTTTGGAGAATCGTGAAATGGCCCTGTTGCGCGAGCTACTGGCAACCGGCGCACAAGGCAACTACCTGGATTACATCAGTGCGGAACAGGCCTTTATGGCCGTGCAGATGCTGGTGATTACGATCGGTGATCCCGTGCTGGAGGGCAAACTCGACCGCATCGCCGATACGCTGAACAACGACGAGCGCTACCGCCCTGCTCAGTTTGAGGCTATGCTCGCCTCCCTTGCAGAACCGGAATCCGAGCCAGAACAAGCCGATGACTAATACCAGGAAACGCTACGCACTGGCGCTGCATGGCGGCGCTGGACCGGTCGCCGGTCGCAATTACGATTCGGTCGAAGCGCATTTAAAGACGCTTGCGCTCGAATGTGAAGTTTTGCTTGCTGACGGCCGCAGTGCGCTCGACGTCGTCGAAATTGCCGTCGCGGAACTTGAAGCATCAGGGCTTTATGTCGCCGGACGCGGCTCCGCTCGGAATACCGCAGGCTATGTCGAACTCGACGCGTCGATCATGGACGGCCCAACACGCAAGGCGGGCGGAGTCGCCGTTATCAAGGGTTTTGTCAGCCCGATTCGCATCGCGCGCGGCGTCATGGAAAAGACACCGCACGTTTTGCTCGCGGGCGCCGGAGCGGCTGAATTCGCTCGCGGGCACGGATACGAAGAAGTGTCCGATCCCAACAACTATTACGTCGTGCCCGTCGGCGTGACCGCGAACGAAATGCGGGACAGCCACACACACGGCACCGTCGGCGCTGTTGCCCTGGATCAGTCTGGAGCCCTCGCAGCAGGCACTTCGACCGGCGGTACTTTTGGCAAACTGGAAGGTCGTGTCGGCGACACGCCGTTGATCGGAGCCGGTACCTGGGCCGATGATGACGTTGCGATTTCCTGTACCGGAACCGGCGAACACATTATTCGTGCAGGTGGTGCCCTATCGATCGCCTGCGCCTTCAAAAATGGCGTACCACTTGCGAAAGCAATGCAGAGCATGTTGGACGAAGTCAAGCGCCTGGGGGGCGACGCGGGCGCCATCGCAATCAGCCGAAACGCTGGTATCACAATGCTATACAACTCGGACGGCATGAAGCGGGCAAGCGTCTCAATGGATCAGCCACTCCACGTCACAACCTTCGACTAAAATACGTCAAGATACGGTGGCAGTCACCGTAACCCAAGTCTAGCTGCTGCGCTCGGGTCCGGGCTTGCGACGACGAATATGCCGACCTGATATTGATTCCAACTGATCAATGAACCTGGCGTCGCCTGCAGGCCGGCCGTTTCTTGTACTGGTACGCAGGGATCGAATCAAGTTCCGATCGGTGTTTCCGCCTAGAAATCGCGCCCAGTTATCAGCACCATTTATCAGGTGACAATCGTCAACAAGACTGTCCGCCTTCTTTTCCAGATGGGCGTGAACACTCGACCACGGCCACAATTCCACCTCGTCACAGAGTCCCGCCCGGACCGGATTGAGCTCGACATACCTCATCGCAGCCAATGTGTGAGGCTCATCCATGGCAACCGAGAAAAATCGTGCTTGCCACAGGTGCCCTTGCCAATCATGAATTGCGTTGATGCGCTTCGCGTAACGTTGGTGTGCGACGCCGAAAAGTTTAGCCAACCCCTGACTATCAGACGGTACCGCAATGACATGCACATGATTTGGCATGAGGCAATATGACCAGATTCTGACGCCAGCGTCCGCCTTGAGACTTTCAACAAGGTTTATGTACGCCCAACAGTCCGAATCGTCAAAAAACGTTCGCTGTTTTCGAATTCCACGCTGAGTAACATGATGCGGATATCCGGGAACGACGAGTCGGGCGAATTTCGGCACTGGCAGCTCTATATTGTCTCAACACAATGAATGCCCACAGTGCCATGCCCGCGTATTGGATACCGCGAACTTAAATAGGGATTGGGTGCAGTTATGGTGACTGCCACCTTATCTTGGTTGCGGTGACTGCCACCGTATCTTTCACCGTATCTTTGATTTTTTGTTAGATCGGGAGGGCGGTTGTATGTTTGATATCGGACAGCACTATGCTCGAGGTCACTTCCTGGATTCCGGGAAGCTGCGACAACTTTTCGAAAAAAAATTGCTCGTAAGCCTTGATATCCTTGGCGACAATGCGCAATAAAAAATCCACGTTACCAAGCACAACATAGCAATCCATCACTTCCGGATACTCTTTCACCGCGTCGGCAAAATCTGAGAGATTACTGCGCCCGTGCGAGGTTAGTTTTACATGTGCGAACACCATCGTCGTCAGTCCGACCTTCTCCCGATCCAGAATGACCGGGTGCTCACGCATGACGCCCTCCTCGCGCAGTCGTTGCATTCGTCGCCAGCAGGCGGACTGAGAAAGCCCGATGCGTTCGCCGATTGCCGAGGCGTTAATGCCGGGGTGGCTTTGTAGTAAATTAAGGATTTTACGATCGGTCGGATCGAGGGAAAGGCTTTGCATGATTTAGTTGTTGGATTTTAATAAATTGCATTGATTATGCGCGTTTTCGCAGTGCGGCGAAAGGATTTGCATGCTTTTTGCGGTAATTCCGCGATATATTAGTTCAGCTTTGCACAGCTCACAGGGAATCAGCATGGGCGTTTTTGAGCATCACGAATTCGACGATCATGAGTCACTGCACTTCTTCAGTGACAAGGCCTCCGGGCTGCAGGCGATTATCGCAATTCATTCCACAGCCCTGGGTCCCGCCGCAGGCGGCTGTCGCCGCTGGATGTACACCAGCAATTCTGACGCTTTAACCGATGCGCTGCGGCTGTCTCGTGGCATGACTTACAAGAACGCCGTGGCGGAATTGCCTTTTGGTGGCGGCAAGGCCGTCATCCTCGCAAACAGCGGCGCACCAAGGTCGCCGGCCCTGTTCGCTGCTTTGGGCCGCGCTGTCGCATCACTCGGTGGCCGATACATCACAGCCGAAGACGTTGGCGTGTCCGTTGAGGATATGCGCCACGTGCAACATCAAACCGAATTCGTCTCCGGCCTTCCGCAGAGCGGCGACAACGCCGGCGGTGATCCGTCACCATGGACCGCGGTGGGTGTTTTTCTTGGCATCCAGGCGGCGGTAAAGTCCCGACTCGGCCACGATTCCGTGGAAGGACTCACTGTTGCCGTACAGGGCGTTGGTCATGTGGGTGGCCACCTTTGCCGCTTGTTGCATGACGCAGGCGCGAAATTGATGGTCGCGGATGTCAATCGCGACAACCTGAAACTCGTCAACGATGCCGTTCCCGTCAATGTGATTGCGCCTGGCGAAATTCTTTACGCCGACGCAGACGTCATCGCCCCTTGCGCCCTTGGCAACGTGCTATCGTCTGCCACAATTCCAAGAATCAACGCAAAAGTCATCGCGGGCGCTGCCAACAACCAGCTATCCACCGAGGCCGACGGCGCGCGATTGACTGAGCGTGAAATTCTCTACGCGCCCGACTATGTCATTAATGCCGGCGGTATCATCAGTGTTTCGCATGAGTACCTTGGCAACAGTTCGGAAGACCAGGTGCGAAATGATGTCGCGAAGATACCGAAGCGGCTTGAATTGCTATTTGCCGAAAGCCGCAAGACCGGTCGTCCGACCAATGAGCTCGCCGACGCACTGGCACGTCGCCTGATCGCCGCTGGCAAAAGCTAGAGGGAGTATCGTATGAGCAAGAAATCGAGACTGCACATTCCGGCACCGAACGCCCGACCCGGCGACAAGCCGGATTTCAGTTACCTCGACCTTTCCCCGGCAGGCAGCGTTGACAAACCGGCGATCGATACACGCCCTCGTAATCTCGAACACCTGGCAAGCGGACTTGTCCGCGTGCTCGATGACGATCATTCGGCGAAAGGTCCGTGGAACCCGAACTTCGATGCAACCCAACTCCAGGTCGGATTGCGCTGGATGCTTTTGAACCGGGTATTCGACGAACGCATGTGGCAAATCCAGCGGCAGGGTCGAATCTCTTTTTACATGCAGGCAACCGGCGAAGAAGCGGTCGCTATTGCCCAGGCGATGGCACTGCGCCCGGGCGACATGTGCTTCCCCTCGTATCGCAGCCAGGGCCTGTTCATGTATCGCGGCGTCAAACTGGTCGACATGATGTGCCAGTGCCTGTCGAACACGCGCGACATGTGCCAGGGCAGGCAACTGCCGATCATGTATCACAGCAAAAGCGGCAACGTATTTTCGATTTCCGGCAATCTCGGCACGCAATACCCGCACGCGGTCGGCTGGGCAATGGCATCTGCGATCAAGGGCGAAGACCACATCGCCGCGTCCTGGGTCGGTGATGGCAGTACCGCCGAGTCAGACTTCCACCATGCATTGACCTTTGCTGCGGTATACCAGGCGCCGGTCATCTTGAATGTTGTGAACAACCAGTGGGCGATCTCGACGTTCCAGGGCACCGCCGGTGGCGAACAGCGACCGTTCGCCGCGCGTGGACTTGGCCTTGGCATTCCCGGCATTCGGGTGGATGGCAACGACCTGCTCGCAGTCTATTCGGTCACATTGTGGGCAGCTGAACGCGCTCGCCGCGGCGGCGGACCGACACTAATCGAACTCGTGACCTATCGCGGCGGACCACACTCGACCAGCGACGATCCTTCGAAGTACCGACCAAAAGACGAGTGGGCCGCGTTTCCGCTTGGCGACCCGATCGAACGCCTCAAACAACACATGATTGCCGAGGGTCACTGGTCGGACGCCAAACACGAAAGCCTGCTCGACGAACTCAAAACTGAAGTGACTGCGGCGTGGAAGGAAGCGCAGCAGTACGGCACAATGACCGAGGGTCCGTGGCTGGATCCCGGCACCATGTTCGAAGATGTCTTCGCCGAGATGCCGCGCAATCTCGAGTCGCAGCGGCGACGCATGTACGAAATCGAGAGGGGCGAATAATGGCACGCATGAATATGATCGAAGCCATTCGCTCGGCGCACGACGTGATGATGGACAAAGACCCGAGCGTCATCGTGCTTGGTGAAGACGTCGGTTACTTCGGCGGTGTGTTTCGCTGCACCGACGGACTACAAAGAAAGTTTGGCGAACATCGCGTCATCGATGCACCGATTTCCGAGGGCGGCATTATTGGTGCCGCAATCGGCATGGGCGTCAATGGACTGCGGCCTATCGCGGAAATTCAGTTCGCGGACTACATCTACCCGGGTTTCGATCAGATAGTCAGCGAACTGGCACGCCTGCGTTATCGTTCAAGTGGCGAATTCTTTTCGCCGGTAACTATTCGCACGCCTTGCGGTGGCGGTATCCGCGGCGGTCAAACGCACTCGCAATCGCCGGAAGCCATTTTCACTCACGTGACGGGCATCAAGACTGTCATGCCGTCGAACCCTTACGATGCCAAGGGACTTTTGATCAGTGCCATCGAGTCCGACGATCCAGTGGTGTTTTTCGAACCAAAACGTATTTACAACGGACCGTTTGATGGCGACCCGGAGAAACCGGCAGTTTCCTGGAATTCACATCCGAAGGGTGAAGTGCCGGAGGGATACTACACAGTGCCGATGGGCCAGGCCGAGATAGCACAGGCCGGTGAGGAATTAACTATCGTCACCTACGGTACGCTGGTGCACGTTGCGATCGCCGCTTCGAAAGAAACCGGCGTGGATTGTGAAGTGGTGGACGTACGAACGATGGCGCCACTGGATGTCCAGACGCTCGCCGACTCTGTCCGCAAGACCGGTCGCTGCCTGGTTGCACACGAAGCAACGCGCTTCGGTGGCTTTGGCGCCGAGTTAGTCGCATCAGTACAAAAGGAATGCTTCTATCACCTGGAAGCGCCAATCGGCCGCGTTGCGGGTTGGGACACACCCTATCCGCATGCGTTCGAGTGGCAGTATTTTCCAGGCCTGAAGCGCATGTCTGCGGGCATCCGCAGAGTGATGGAGGCAGAATGAGCGTACATATTTTCAAGTTGCCGGACCTCGGTGAAGGTACCGTCGAGTCCGAGATCGGTGAGTGGTTCATCAAGGTCGGCGACGTCGTTGAGGAAGAGGCTGTCGTCTGTACGATGATGACCGACAAGGCGGCGGTCGAGCTGGCGTCACCTGTCAGCGGCACAGTGACGAAGCTGGCCGGTGAACCTGGCGACATTGTCGCAGTCGGTGCGGCACTGGTGACTTTTGAAACTGACAAAGCTGCAGCGAAAGCGAAGCCTGCTGACGCCAAACCGGGGGTTATCGCCGAGGCACCTGCCGCGGCGGCGGAAGAAGTAGCGCCCGAAGCGAAGGCCGCAACGCCTGCCAGTGATGACCTGCCGACCCGAGTCATTACCTCTCCCGCGATTCGACGTCGCGCGAAAGAAGCCGGCGTGGATCTCACGCTGGTTCCGGGAACGGGTCCCGGTGGACGAATTCAGCGTCGGGACTTCGACAGTTTCCTTAAGGCAAAGGCGAGTGGCATCAGCATTGCGACCGCGGCAACTCCATCAACGGCCGTCAAGGAAATCAAGGTTATCGGCCTGCGGCGCATCATCGCCGAACGCATGAGCAAATCGAAACAGGAAATTCCCCATTTTGCCTATGTCGAGGAAATCGACATTACGGAACTTGAGGCTCTGCGGAAACACCTGAATGCTCGCAAATCCGACGCGAATGAACGACTGACACTGCTGCCGTTCCTGGGGCTTGCATTGATTCGTGCACTAAAGGAATTTCCGCAATGTAATTCGACTTACGACAGGGCGCGCAACGTCATTCTGCAGCACGATGCTGTGCACCTGGGTGTTGCGACGCAAACACCGGACGGCTTAAAAGTGCCGGTCGTTAAACACGCTGAAATACTCGGCATTGATGGCCTCGCAAATGAAATTCGCCGCGTAACGCTGGCAGCACGTGACAACAGTGCCAAGAAAAACGAATTAAGCGGCTCGACGATTACGATTACAAGCCTCGGAAAGCTGGGCGGAATCGCCTCGACGCCGGTTATTAACCTGCCTGAAGTCGGCATCATCGGCGTCAATCGCGCGGTCGAACGACCGATGGTTTTCAACGGCCAGATTGCTGTTCGTCTGATGATGAATCTTTCTTCATCATTCGACCATCGCTTTGTCGATGGCTACGATGCCGCGGCAATGATCCAGCGCATTAAAGAGATGCTCGAGCATCCGGCAACAATTTTCCTGCCAGACTAGGATCGGACTTCGGTCTGTGTAAACTATCCCGGATAGGTGCCCGACGGCACGCCGGAACGTTTTCATGCAGATCACGACAGTCAACCTTGAAGCACCTTACCTGTTATATCTGGGCGATTGCCCGGACATGCATCATGCCAAAACAGGGGCTGGGATCGCCTACTGGCGGCCCGAACGTTGCGCTGGCCAGATGTGCTTGCCGGGCTGTCCGGTCGATCTCGGGTTGGCGGAAATGAGTATCCAGGACGCTATTGATGCCGGTGTGCGCACCGTGGTCGTTGGCGTTGCGCCGATGGGTGGACGTATCCCTGCACAATGGCTGCCGCAACTTTGCGAACTCGCCGAAGCCGGTATCAATGTCGCTGCGGGACTGCATACCAGGCTCAATAGCCTGCCGCCGCTCGTGGCTGCCGCGACCAAAGGCAAAGCGACATTAACAGACGCGCGAGTCCCGCCTGCCGACCTGCCAGTGGGCACCGGCCGACTTCGAACGGGTAAACGTGTGTTAATGGTCGGAACGGACTGCGCCGTCGGCAAGAAATACAGCGCGCTCGCCCTGCATCGGGAACTCGAACGACGCGATATCAAATCCAGTTTTCGTGCGACCGGCCAGACGGGAATTATGATCGCCGGTGAAGGCATCCCGATTGACGCCGTGGTCGCCGATTTCATATCCGGTGCTGCGGAAGTCTTGTCACCCGACAACGTTGACGATCATTGGGATGTCATTGAGGGCCAGGGTTCCTTGCTGAATCCGAGCTACTCCGGTGTCAGCCTGGGCCTGCTGCATGGTTCGCAGCCGAACGCTATCGTCCTGTGTCATGATGTCGCACGCCTTAAAATTGATGAGTCCGGTGGCGATTATCCGATACCGGAACTTGATGAAGTGATCGATGACGTATTGCGTATGGCCCGGCGCATACGACACGATTGTTTTTGTGCCGGGCTTAGCGTCAATACATCATCCTTGTCAGACTTCGATCGCGACAATTACCTGTCCAAAATGCAAGATCACCTCGGCATCCCGTGCGTTGACCCGATTGCCATCGGTATGACGCCGATTGCCAATTTCCTGTTGAAGTACACCTCATGAATTGCTCGCTTTCAATTCGCCTCGAATCCTGGCCAACCAAGCTGCCGTTTCGAATCTCGAATCATGTCTGGAGCGAATTCCCCTGTCTGGTCTGTGAAATTGAAGCAGGCGGAATCGTTGGCCGTGGAGAAGGTATGGGCGTTTACTACCTTGGCGAATCCGTTGAGTCGATGGCCGATCAGATCCGGTCGGTGAGCCGCGAAATTGAAGTCGGCGCAGACCGCCGGCGACTGCTTGAACTGTTGCCACCCGGCGGCGCACGCTTTGCCGTGGATTCTGCGCTGTGGGACCTGCAGGCGCAGCACACAGGCGTCAGCGCCTGGCGGGCTGCGGGAGTCGAAGCACGGCCGGTCGAGACCGTTTTCACGATTGGTCTCGAGGATGAACCTGCGGATATGGCCGCCAAGGCGCTCGCGGCAAATGACATCACACTGTTTAAAGTGAAGTTGAGTAACGACCGTCCGGTCGAGCGAATCGAGGCAATTCGCACTGCACGACCCGACTCCCGGCTCGTCGTTGACGTCAATCAGGATTGGACGTTCGCAGAACTTGCCGAGTACGTTTCGCCATTGCAGAAGCTCGGCGTTTTAATGCTGGAACAACCGCTGGCGCGCGGTGCAGACGAGGCGCTGGACGGCTTCGAATCTGCGATTCCGTTGTGTGCCGACGAATCCTGCCAGCACCTCGGCGAACTGAACAATGTCCTGGGTCGCTATCAGATGCTCAACATCAAATTGGACAAATGCGGTGGACTGACCCACGGACTGGAACTGGCCGCAGCAGCCGGCAAGCAAGGCCTGTCATTAATGGTCGGCTGCATGGGCGGCACCTCGCTGTCGATGGCACCATCGCATGTCGTTGCGCAGCAATGCCGGTTTGTTGATATCGACGGGCCATTACTGGCAAAGAAAGATCGAGAGGGCGGACTGGTGTACGACCACGGCACTGTGTCCCTCCCACCGTCACGCTTCTGGGGCACCTGATCGGCGCGCGGAGTATCGTCGTTAATAACGAAACGTATACGACAACTTGAGATTGATATCGCTTTGCGTGCTGGAGAAATCATTTGAAGGACTCACTGCGCCACCGTGATTCAAGACCAGCACCATTTCCTTGCCGGCCTCGGGAATGAATCGAAGTCGACTGTTCAAGCCGAAAGCATCACTGGTGTTGTCGTATTGCATGAAATTGCTCCACGACCATTTCGAGTTGAAGGCGAGATCCGCACGGAGACTGGCTAGGTGCGAGGTGAAATGGCCACTGGGCAAGTCGACGACATTTTCGGTAAAGCTGACACCGAGAAATAGATACGCTGATTGACGCCACTGCAGTTCGACAAATTTTTCGAGTCGGTCGCCACCAAAGAAGCCACCGTTCTGAACCGACAGTACCAGGCGGAGTGGCCGTTGCATGCCAGTCGCGACCTCGCCGCGTACTCGATTGAACTGGTACTCACCGGCTGGGATATTCAGTCGATTGAAGAGCAGAAAATCGTTCTTCACCAGCTCTTTGCTACTCTGAAAGTCGATGAAATAGAAATCGTCGGTATGAGCGTACAAGCTCGGCCGAAAGCTGAGCCGTTGGGAGACGGTGTCGCCCTTCATATCGGTCACCTGCGACGCGTCCACCCGCGCATCGATTGTCCGCCATCGACCCGCCTTCGGCCGATGGCGATAACGTGCACCGGTCTCGACAAGACGAATCCCGGTGCGGTTAACGAAGCCCAGTGCAGGATTGAAGTTCTCTTCGATGTATTGTCCACCCGCGTAAACCTGAAGCTTGTCGCTCGGGATCTCAACCTGAGCACCAAGTGCCTGGTTGTCTCCGGAAAGTCCCGCTGAGCTGCTCTGCTGCGCCCACAGCTTTGCCGTCAGAATTTCGCCGAACGGGCCATCGCTGTCCCGATACAGAAAGTCCACGCCCAATACGCTGTTCGAATCGTTCGAGGTCGGGTTGCCGTTTGTCATGATAAATCCGACCGCCGACTCGTCGAGAATATTGTACGAACCTCTCGCGACAAGCAGGTCCTGCGCATCGACTCCGGCAGCAGCCTCCTGCCGGATCGCCAATGTGCCAAGGCTGAAATTGCCGACGCGGCCGGTCAGTTTCACACCGCCGTCGATACCCACCGCCTCACCGTTTGCCGACAGCCCGATTTTTCGGGAAAAGAACGGTCGCCCGTTGGTGTCGATGTTGCCGAATTCGAAGATTCCGGCATCCTGCAGGAAGAAATCCCGCTTCTCCGGAAAGAACAATGAGAAGCGATCCAGTGCAACTTGCTGTTCGTCGACTTCCGCGGTCGAGAAGTCCGTGTTGAGCGTAAAGGTCGCGGAAAGTGATGGTGTAATTCGATAGCGGATGTCGACGGATGGTTCGAAGCTCGATCGGCTATCGCCGAGAACCAGGTCCCTTTGTTGGCCGACATTTATCGACGGGACGATATCGAGCCCGAGGCCCTGCTCGATATCCTGGATACCACGGACTTCACCACTATAGGCCGGCCAGTCCTGACGTTCATGCGAAGACCAAAGCGCGAACTCCTGCTTGCGAACGATACCGCGGCCGAAGTTGATTCCCCAGGTGTCCGAGTTGGGTGAGAATGAGATCGACTTGAACGGTATTGCGATTTCGGTTGCCCAACCGTTCTCATGTCTGGCCGACTCGGCGACCCAAATCGTGGCCCACTCTTCGATAAACCGCGCATTGTTTTCACGCAGCGCCTCGCGACGGACACCATTGGCGTTTACCTGAAAGAAATAGTCGTTGCGTTTGTTATTGAAGCTGTCGAGCATCACGTAAAAGCGATCGTCCGAGAAAAACATCTTCCCTTGCACCATTTGTGTCGCACGAATCTTTTCAGGGCTGCTGTCTCGCATATCAGCTCCGATATACAAGAACTCATCATCGTAAGTCACCCGGACGATCGTTACCTCGCTTGGTACTGCCCCATCCGTTGGTGTCGTCTGGTGAAAGTCGTCCACAAATGCGGCGCTTTCCCAGGCAACATCGTCAAGGCGACCATCAATTACCGGTTTTGATGTCGTGCGAAATATCTCGAAGGACTTGCGCTCGCCATTGATCGAGTAGACAGCGGCCGCTTCAGAAGCAAATAACAACAGCGCTGTTGCTGCGAGTACTCGAGTGATTCGGAACATGCCGCTCTCCCCGTGGCACAGATGTAATACTGCTTAGAGGGGAGTAAAATTTGTTTGGTTGCGAGGCTTTCGGCGAAGCGTGCGCGAATCAGGATGAACGGTGCGCGATTCGCTCAATATTGCCTTTGTATTTGCGGCTGAGCTTCAGCTCAGTTTTGCCACCGAGGTTCAAAAAATACTCGCCATTGCGGTGCGGCCGCATTGACCTGACCCGGTGCCGATTGACAATCGCCGAGCGATGCACACGTACAAAAACCTCCGGATTCAGGACATCCTCCAGTTTCTTCATGGTGCCGCGCAAGATATGGGTATCGCCCTTTGAATGGACGCACATGTAATCGCCGGCCGCGTCAATCCAGTCGATAGCATCAACATCAATGCAGGTCGTCTCTGCACCGTCGCGAATGGCGAGTCGAGTTGGATATCTGACGCCAGTTTCGGACGCTACCAGCGCTTCTTCAAGTGACATTTCCTGACCGGTCAACTCACAAATGATTCGTAGCAGTTTTGACCGATGTTGCAGCGCGTCTTTCTCGTTGCAATCCTTGCGTGCTCGTTCAATCGCCTCGGCCAGACGATCATCGTTAATCGGCTTCAACAGGTAGTCGAGAGCATTAGCCTCAAATGCCCGAAGTGCGAACTCGTCGTAAGCGGTGACAAAAATTACCGCAGGCATGTTGCTGGTTGACATGCTCATCAAGACATCAAATCCGTTCATGCCCGGCATTTGCACATCGAGAAACATCAGGTCCGGCGAATGCAATTGCACGGCTTGAAGCGCTTCGCGCCCGTTACGGCTCTGTGCACAGATTTCGATATCAGGAAATTTTGAGAGGCGAATCTCAAGTCCGCGTCGCGCCAGCGCTTCATCATCTACGATCAGTGCTTTCAGCATCTTCTTCCTCAAACGGCAGGTTGATTGTGATCGCAAGACCCTTTGGCTCGTTCGGTGCCAACGCAAACGCTTGCTTGTCACCGTAGAGTTGCAACAGGCGTTCCCGTGTGTTTTTCAAGCCAACGCCACTCGACTTGTGATCGCTTTTGCAATTGCCAAGACCCGGCCCGGTGTCTGATACCTGCATGACCAGCACGCCGCGCTGCACCCGAGCTGAGATTCGAAGCGTTCCGCCCTCTTCACTGGGCGAGATCGCGTACTTGATTGCATTTTCAATCAATGGCTGCAGGATCAAACTCGGTACCAGCGCCTTCTCGGCCGGGCTTTCAATTTGCTTCTCGATTACAAGACGATCGCCAAAGCGAACCTTTTCAATTTCGAGATAAAGATCCAGTGCATCAAGTTCGGAGCCCAGCGTCACCTGGCTCATCGGATCGTTGTCCAGCGTATAGCGCAGGAAATCGCTCAGCCGGCTGACGGCTTTGTTTGCTGTGTCATTCGCGCCATCCAGGATGAGCGTCGAAATCGCGTTCAGGGTATTGAACAGAAAATGTGGATTCAACTGGTAGCGCAACATCTTGAGCTGCGCCTGGTGGGCCGCCGACGTGGCTTTCAGTGTTTGCTCGGTCTGCTCCTGCAAGGTCTGGTAGTAGCGAATTCCAAAGTACAGGCCGCTCCAGCACAGCAAAATATAAAACGAGCCCATGACGCCACCGACGTAATCCATCAGGTGCTCAGGCTGCCAGCTGCTTTTTACCCAGTCGTAATAAAGAATATTCTGCAGCCATCGCCAGCCCAGCCCCAGGATGTAACAGGCGAGCGTTATGACCGTTGCCAGTGTCAGCAGGGAACGCGTCCAAAGTACCCGGAATAGATAACGCATGGGAAGCGTCAGGAGGAATCCACTCACAGCCGTCGCCGCGATCACGGCGAAATAGGATTCAGGCTTTTCGTGCGCAAACGCGCCGAGCCAGGCCGTCAACGTATACCCCGTCCAGCCGCCAATATTAAGAACCCAGAACAGGCGCCCCCTGTCCCGGATGAGATAGTCAATATCCAAGATTGTCATTCCAGTCCTTGTGCAGTCGATTATAGAGGCCCGGCGCTTCACACACACACGCTTCGACGCACCTGCGGCACCGGTTGTCGACATTGAATGCCTTGCCATAGCGTTCAAACGATTTCCAGCCTCCATGCATCTAAGTGAATATGCGGCCTCGAACGAGCGATTCGCATGGGGGAAACCGGGAGACAAGCACTGAACATCGCAGATACTTCAGCACAGGACGTGGCTCTGGAGCCTCGCGACCCGCGCCGCAAGCAATTGGTTTTCTTAAGTATCGGTGTCGCAGTCATCGCATCGATTCTGTTCGCTGCACCGTGGGTGAAACGCTGGGCAAACGCTTCGGTGAGCATTCCAATTGATCGTATTCGTACCGCTGTCGTCACACGAGGTGACCTTACGCGTGACGTTTCGGTACAGGGACGCATTGTGGCTGCAGTCAGCCCAACACTGTATGCCTCCGCTTCCGGCAGTATTACGCTGCAAGTCGACGCCGGCGAGCAGGTGACAGCCGGACAGATTCTCGCGACCGTTGACAGCCCCGCGTTGAGCAATGAACTGCGACAGGCGGAGTCATCGCTTGAGCAGCGCAAGGTCGAACTGGAGCGGCAGCGAATCGAATCAAGGCAGATGGCTCTGGACAAGAGAAAGTCCGCCGATCTGGCCGACGTAGCGCTGGTTGCGGCAAAGCGTGAACAACGACGTGCGTCAGATGCCAACGACCGCGGTGTCATCGCGGTAATCGATTATGAAAAAGCACAAGACGAGCTTCGTAATGCGGAGCTGGCGTACAAACACGCAATTGCCGATGCCGACCTGTTCGATGAGCGACTTGCGTTCGAGTTACGCGCATCAGAATTTGAAGTAAGCCGCCAGTTACTGCTGGTTAATGACTTACGCCGACAGATTGACGATCTGTCGATAAAATCGCCGGTCGACGGTATCGTCGGCGATCTGCTGGTGGCGCAAAAAGCCGCGGTTTCTCGAGATACCCCGGTGATGGCCGTCGTTGACCTGACACGTTTCGAAATCGACGCGTTGATTCCGGAAAGCTACGCTGACGATCTTGCCATTGGCATGCAGGCCGAGATCCAGGTTGGTGCCGATCGTTACACCGGACAACTCGTCGCCGTCTCGCCAGAGATCGTCAACAACCAGGTTGCCAGTCGCATCCGCTTTCGCGACGACGGCCCAACTAATCTCAGACAAAACCAGCGGCTGACGACTCGCATTTTGCTCGCGGAATTCAAGGACGTTCTGATGGTGCAACGCGGCCAGTTCCTCGACAGTGGCGCCGGTCGACTCGCTTATGTGATCAATCAGAATCGTACGGCCGAACGTCGCACGATTGAGACGGGCGCGAGAAGTCTTGGCGCCGTGCAGATCCTGTCCGGCCTACAGCCGGGCGACACCATTGTGGTTTCCAGCCTGGACCCGTTTCGAGGCGCTGAAACCGTATTGTTATCTGATTAGGAAGGGAGAATTCGAATGTTAAAAATGAAGTCAGTGTCAAAGACATATCGCACCGACATGGTTGAGACACACGCGCTTCGTGAGTTCTCACTGACCGTTGGCGAAGGTGAGTTTGTGTCCGTTACCGGTCCATCCGGATCGGGAAAAACGACCTTCCTGAACATTGCCGGCATGCTGGAAGAACTGACAAGTGGGACCTACGAGCTCGACGGCAAGGATATTTCATCGCTCAACGACCGCGAGCGGTCGAAGGTTCGCAATGAGAAGATTGGCTTTATCTTTCAGAGTTTCAACCTGATCCCTGAACTCGACGTTTTCGACAACGTCGATGTACCGCTGCGCTACCGCGGCTTTAATGCCGGCGAACGCAGGCGTCGCATCGAAAAATGCCTGGATATGGTCGGCCTGATGTCACGAATAAAACATTACCCGGGACAGCTGTCCGGTGGCCAGCAGCAACGGGTGGCCATCGCCCGAGCACTGGCGGGTGAGCCGCGATTCCTGCTGGCCGATGAGCCGACCGGCAACCTCGATACCAATATGGCGGAAAGCGTTCTCGACCTGCTGTCTGAAATCAATACCAGCGGCACAACCATAATCATGGTGACCCATGAGCTGACGCTCGCCGATCGCGCCAAGCGCAATATCTTTGTTCGCGATGGCCAGGTCAGCGACGGTCCACCCGAATTGCACTTCGCAGCTGCGGCTAACGCGTAAACCGGGAGACGACGATGTTCCGATATTATCTACGACTCGGTTTGCTCAGCATTCGCGCCAATCCGGCGCTCAGCGCGCTAATGGTCGCGGCGATCGCAATCGGTATCGGCGCCTGCATGACGATCGTCAATGTTCGTCATGTAATGAGCGACAATCCGATCGAACACAAGAATGATGTGCTGTATCACGTGCAGGTCGACAACTGGAGTCCCGACGAGCCCTACGAAGAGCCCGATTTGCCGCCCGAACAACTGAGTTACCTGGACGCGAAGGCCTTGTACGATGCGAAGCGCGCATTCCGCCAGGTCGTGAGCTTCAAATCCGATCGCGTTGTGCAGCCGGCAGGTGAAGATGCACGCCCATTTCAGGAAACCGTTCGGGCAACCACCGCAGACTTCTTTGCGATGTTTGACGTGCCATTCGCTTTCGGCAGTGGCTGGGACGAAGCGGCGGACCAGTCCGAGGAACGTGTTGTCGTTCTTGCGTCAGGATTGAATGAGGAATTATTTGGTGGCAAGAATTCGGTTGGTGAATTACTGCGCATGAACGACGAGACCTATCGCATCGTCGGCGTGCTCGCGCCGTGGACACCGGTGCCGAAATTCTATGATGTAAATAACAACCCGTTTGAGGAGCCAGAACGACTGTTCCTGCCATTTTCACTTGCCATCAGTGGTGAGTTTGGCAGCAATGGTAATACAAGTTGCTGGAAGACCGTCGGTGACGGTGGCTACGAGGCGTTCCTCGCGTCCGAATGTATCTGGATGCAGATGTGGGTCGAACTGGAAGATGCCACACAACGACAGGAATACGAACAATTCTTGAATGCCTACGTCAGCGAGCAAAAGTTACTGGGTCGCTTTCCACGTGAGATGAACAATCGACTCAGCACGCCAGCAGAGTGGCTTCAGAATCGCGACGTCGTCGATGACCATGTCAGCATGTTGCTGAGTCTTGCCGTTTTGTTTCTCGTCGTCTGCCTGTTGAATACCATTGGTTTGTTGCTGGCAAAAGTCATGCGCCGCACAAATGACACCAGCCTGCGCCGCGCACTGGGCGCCAACAAGTCGGCACTGTTTTCACAGTACATTATTGAAGCCGGGCTGATCGGTATGGCAGGCGGACTGTTGGGCATCGGGCTCACCTGGCTCGGCCTTCAAGGCATCGAAAACCTGTACGCCGAATACGAGTTCATCAAGAACCTGGTGCGAATGGACTGGTCGATGATTTTCCTTGCTGTTGCATTGGCTATCGCCTCGGCTTTAGGTGCCGCGCTGTATCCAACCTGGCGCGCCTGCAGTATTTCACCTGCAACAACACTCAGAATTCAGTAGGAGATCATGATGGAATTAGGACCCATATTTCGTGCCATGCTAAAGGCAAAGGCCGGCTACATCCTGATCGCACTGCAGATCGCCGTGACAATGACGATAATGGTCAATGCGATCGCCATCATGCAGGAGAAGAACGATGCCATCGCACGCGAGAGTGGCATGGATGAGGCAAACACCTTTGCGTTTTCGAGTACGTCATTCGAACCGGATGCGGACATGCGCTCCCTGGTTGAGGAAGACCTTGATACGATTCGAAATCTGCCCGGTGTACGCAGCGCCGTCGCCAGCAATTCGTATCCACTGCGACAGGGCGGCTGGTCTGAGGGACTGCAGCTCGAGCCCGACGCCAATAGCAGCGACTCCATTGGCAGCGCCATCTATTTCGTGGACGAACACGGCGTCGATAGCTTTGGCGCAACGATTATCGATGGCCAGAACTTCACACCCAATCAAGTTTCATTTAAGGACCCGGAGAGCAATACCTGGCCGGCTTATGGCATTGTTACCGAAGCGCTGGCGAAAGAATTGTTTCCCGAAGAACAAACTTCGGTTGTCGGCAAGACCATCTATCTTGGTGATAACGACCCGATCAATATCGTCGCTGTGATCGACCGGTTACAGGCACCGTGGCAGAGCTGGACCGGCGTTGAGCGATCCATGCTGATTCCGCAACGTCGTCTGGGGACCTACCAGACCTATATTGTTCGCACGGAACCCGGCTACCGCGATGAGCTGATGCCGCAAGTCGAGGAACTGCTCGCCAACAGTAACAAGGGCCGCATCATCCGTAGCATGACAACCATGGACCATGTACGCATGCGCGCCTACCTGGACGAGTCGGCGATGGTCACGATGTTAACGTTCATCGTGACCTTACTGGTCATCATCACAGGCCTTGGCATCGTCGGTCTCGCCAGCTTCAATGTCAGTCGCAGAACCCGGCAGATCGGCATCCGCCGCGCGCTGGGTGCAAATAAATTCGCGATCATGCGTTACTTCATGGTCGAGAATTTCATCGTCAGCAGCGTGGGTATCGCGACGGGAGGTATTCTGGCTGTGCTATTGAACATTCTGATGGTCAATGCCTTCGGGCTGCAACCGCTGTCCTGGTACGTTATTCCGATCGCCATGCTCGTACTCTGGCTGGTCGGCCAGATAGCTGTCGCCGGGCCAGCCCGACGTGCCAGCAATATCACGCCTGCCATCGCGACCCGATCGGGTTAATACGACCGATTGGTCTCCGGTGACTCGTCTTATGCGGCATGAAGAACTTTGAGCAACGCTGCAGCATCCGGAAACTGTCGCGACAGTTACCGTCTGCATTCGGCCCGGAGTCTTAGCGGACTGTATTGCCGAAGGCATCCCAAACCTCAACGTGGCCAAAGTCCAGCTCACGGACCGATGCTTCAATTTTGTCCAGGTCGCCTATGATCAGCCAGGTCAGCTTTTTCGGATTGATAGTTTGTTTTGCGGATGCAACAACGTTTTCCGCCGCCACGGCGGCGATACGCTTGGCGGATGACTCCGCGTAGTCGAAAGGCAGTCCATAGTTTTCCGATGTAATTATGCTGCTCAGGAATCCACTGTTGGTCGCGAACGTGCCGGGCAGGGACCGTATGCGATTCAACTTGATGCGATCGACCTCAAGCGCTGTCGCCGGATTCGTCGTCAGGAACTCGTCAAACTCGCGCCGAATCTCAAGCATGCTGTCGGCGGTCCTGTCAGTCTGCACCTGGCCGCTTGATCGAAACGTCATCTCGCCACTGGCGTTTTGGTCGATGCCGGATCGATACCCGTAAGACCAGCTCTTGTCTTCACGAAGATTCAGGTTCAATCGTGACTCAAAACTGCCGCCAATAATGCGATTCATGATCGACAAGGCTGGCCAGGTTTCTGCGTCGTAAGGCGCAATCGCGTGCCCCGCGACGATGGTGCTCGACACGGCGCCCGGGTGATCGACCAGGATGACACGATTCCGTGGCTCTTCGGCATCACCGACTGCACGCAGAGCGGATTTGCTCTTGGCGGACCACTTGCCGAAGGAACTCTCCAGGGCTGCCTTCGCTGTAGCAATGTCGATGTCACCGATCATGTAAACAGTCATATTGTCAGGAGCGATCTCCGCGTCATGCCATTTTCGGAGGCTTCCCCGATCAACCTGCTCAACGAGCTCGGGCGTCCACACGGCACCCATGGGATTGTCGGCGCCATAAACAGCGCGGTCGAACAGCCCACCCGCCGCGCCGGAAGGCGCCTTCTGCAAATTCGACAGGTAGGCGGATATTTGCGCTTTGACCTTGCCGAGCTCATCATCCGGAAACACGGGGTTCCTGAGCATTTCAGCGGCGAGTACCAGCGACGGCTGCAGGTTGCGGGTCAGAATCCGGTAGCTAAAGGCACTTCGCTCTGCGCCAGCCTGAAAGCCGCCGCCCATCGCGATCCTGTCGCGTTCAGCGGCGAGTTCATTGGCATTGTATTTTTTCGTCCCTTTGTCCATCAGCCCAAATACGAATGACGGCAGGCCTGGAGCATCGAGCGGCGCGGCCAGCGTTCCTGTATTCATCTGGATCGAAACATCGATTAGCGGAATGTTGCCGCGACTCGCGACCACAATTTTCATGCCATTCTTCAGCGTCGCTGTTTCAATCGCCGGAAAATGGATTTCGGAGCGGGTACTGACGCTGGGTATCGATGAGCGATCCACCGCACCATCGACTGACTGCAATACTGGAAAGGGTTCGACCGTCAGCTGGTAGTAACCGCGAGTCAGCCAGCGATTCGCAACCTGCCGAAGCTGTTCCGGTGTCGCTGCATTCAGCCATTGAAGTTCGGTATTCACGAATAACGGATCGCCCGAGAATAGCTGCCCTTCGGCAATCAACCTGCCGATCTGTGCGCCGGTTTCGAGTGCACCAAGAATGTACATATTGACGCTGAGCTTGGCATTCTCGACGATCTGTTCGTCAGGTCCGTCCCGTAGATAATCGGCAATGACCTGATCGACAATCGGCATGACTTCGTCCGGCGTGACGCCCGGCCGCAAATTGATCGTCAAGTTGTACTCGCCGCTGATCACACGACCATGCGCACTACCACCGATACTGGTCGCAAGCTGTAGTTCATCAACGAGCTTCTTGCGCAATGGTGAATTCTTGTTCGCCACCAGTGAGTCGTTCACCAGGTACATCAACGAGGTGTCCTTGTCGTTGAGGCCCGGCAATGCCCAGACACGCGAAATTCGAGTTTGTCCGACGCGGTCGAACATCAACTCTTCGCGATTCTCGCGGACGTCCGGAAGCCACTTTTTCGGGTGCGACAGTGGCAATCCACCTGGCGCTTCGCCGAAGTAGTGCGCCACTTTTGCTTTGGCATCTTCGAGCGTGACATCACCAGCCAGCACCAATATCACGTTGGACGCACCGTAGTAGGTGTTGAACCACTCGTGAACATCCTTGAGCGATGCAGCATTCAGGTCGTCCATGGAACCAATGACTGAATGCCGGTATGGGTGGTCGACCGGATAGAGACCGGCACGAATTTTGTCGTACATCTGGGCATAGGGCCTCGTCTCGCCCTGCCGCTTCTCGTTTTGAACAACGCCACGCTGCTCATCCAGTTTTTCCTGAGTAACCGCACCCAGCAGATTTGCCATGCGATCGCTCTCCATCCACAAGGCCATATCGAGGGCACCGGAAGGAACGGTTTCGTAGTAATTCGTGCGATCTTCGCTGGTCGTGCCATTCATGCCGGTCGCGCCAGCGTCGGTGAACGGTGAGAAAAATTCGCCGTCGTGATTTTCGCTGCCCTGAAACATCAGGTGCTCAAACAAATGAGCGAAACCCGTCTTACCTTCCGGCTCATCTTTGGAGCCAACGCCGTACCACACGCCCACGAAGACCGTCGGCGTCGAGTGATCAGACTGAACCAGCACGGTCAAGCCGTTCTCAAGCTGAAATTTTTCATACGGCAGATCGATTTGTGTCGAGAGCTCATCGTTTGCGTGAGCCGTAACGATTAAAAGAGAGAACATCAGGCCGACGAGAAATGTCGGCTGCCGTTGTTGATTAATCACTAAGCGTTCCTTTTTTGTTGGCGCTCTAAGTAAACAGGTTGGGCGAACGTCTAAGCTTAGAGTCCGCAGCGGAATAAAGTTCGTCAGTATTCGGCTTTAAAACATTCAAAAATCTGACTGCTGAAGAGTCATTCAATATCGCTCGTCGCTTCGAGTGCCAGCTCGGCGATGGGCTGCACGTACTTTCCCATCGCGGCCGCATTCTTGTTCGATGCGTTACCATCTGCGGCCCGCTTGGCGACGCCCTGAATGATTGCCGCCAGCCGAAAAAAACTG
The DNA here is from genome assembly GCA_021773115.1 of Woeseiaceae bacterium. Taxonomy (GTDB): domain Bacteria; phylum Pseudomonadota; class Gammaproteobacteria; order Steroidobacterales; family Woeseiaceae; genus UBA1847. The sequence continues at coordinate 43,544 of JAJFKS010000033.1, forward strand.
AAGGCGACATAGAATCCAAAATTATTGATTCGATCAATACCCACACGCTCGCAATAGCGCGCAACGTATTCTTTTTCTGTCGGTATGCCCAGCGCACCGAGCTTCTGCCCGCGCAGCCCTGAAATACTTCCTGTTCGATCCGGCATCCGCAACTGCATGCACTGGTAGCCGACATCAGCGAAAGGATGACCGAGCGTTGACAGCTCCCAGTCCAGCAACGCGATAACCCGCGGCTCCCTGGCATCGAATATCATGTTGTCGAGACGATAGTCTCCGTGCACCAGGGACACGCGTCCGTCGTCTTCGGGCAGATTTTCGCCGAGCCATTTGATCAACGCTTCCATCGCATCAATGTGACGCATTTCGGAGGCACGATACTGACTGCTCCAGCGATCGAACTGGCGTTCAAAATAGTTACCTGGCTTGCCGTAATCACCAAGCCCGACTTTATTCACATCGACCTGATGCAGGGTTGCCAGTACGCGATTCATATCGTCGTAGATCGCTGCACGATCGCGTTTACGAACCCCGGGTAACGGCGCTTCCCAGAATATGCGCCCGTCGCAGAACTCCATGACATAAAACAGCGAGCCAATAAGATCGCGATCCTGACAAAGATGCAGCACTTTGGGAACGGGTACGTCCGACGCTGCCAGTGCATCCATCACGCGAAACTCACGGTCGACGGCATGTGCTGATTTCAGCAGTTCGCCGGGCGGTTGCCGGCGCAGCACGTATGCTCCCGATGCGGCGCTGATTTTGAAGGTCGGATTTGACTGCCCATTTGCGAACTTCTTGATGCTTTGCAAGCCTTCAAATCCGGCGACGTTTGCCTCGAGGTAGGGCCCAAGGCGTTTTTCGTCCAATGTGTCGACGGCAGTGTGCAATTGGCCGTCCGCCTATCGCTTCTTGGCCGCTGCGGCGAGATTGCGACCCAACTGCATCATGTGAACCTGATCCGGTCCGTCCGCGAGTCGAACGGAGCGCGCAGCCGCATAGGCATGCGCGAGGAACAGGTCCTGGCTGACACCTGCAGCGCCGTGCAACTGTATAGCCCGATCAATCACAGTGCAGGCCATCGTTGGCGCGACAATCTTGATCATCGCGATCAGGTCTTTGGCGGACTTGCTACCGCCTTCGTCCATTTTCGACGCGGCTTTCAGGGTCAGCAGCCGTGCCTGTTCGATCTCGCAAGCCGAACGCGCGATATCTTCGCGCACGGATTGCTGCTTGCTCAATGGCTTCCCGAACGCGATACGACTCTCTGCCCGTTCGCACATCGCCTCGAGCGCACGCTGCGCCATACCGACCAGGCGCATGCAGTGATGAATACGCCCCGGACCCAGTCGGCCCTGTGCAATCTCGAAGCCGCGACCCTCACCGAGCAGGAGATTGCTCGCTGGAACTCGGACGTTGTCGAATATTACTTCGGCATGTCCTTCCGGCGCGTCGTCGAAGCCCAGCACCTTCATCGGACGAAGGATCTGGATGCCATCCGCATCCATCGGCACCAGAATCATCGATTGTTGCTGATAGCGATTGTCATTGTCTGGGTCTGTCTTGCCCATGACGATCATTATCTTTGTGCGCCTGTTGCAGGCGCCGGAGATGTACCACTTGTGACCGTTAATCCGATAGTCATCGCCGTCGCGCTTAATTGAGGTTTGCACGTTGGTTGCGTCAGACGAGGCAACATCAGGTTCGGTCATCGCAAACGCTGATCGAATTTCGCCGTTCAAGAGCGGCACCAGCCATTGCTGTTGCTGTTGCTTGCTCCCGTAGCGGGCCAGCACTTCCATATTGCCGGTATCGGGCGCACTGCAATTGAAGACTTCCGATGCCCACAACACCCGACCCATGATTTCCGCGAGCGGCGCATATTCAAGCGTGGTCAACCCTGCACTGAACTCACCGTAGTCTTTTGGCAGAAACAGGTTCCAAAGGTCTGCCTTTTTCGCGCGTGCTTTCAGCGTTTCGAGGATTTCCGGTGAATCCCAGCGATCGCCAGACTCAATTTGCCGTGCCAGCAAAGCTTCATTTGGATAAATATGCTCATCCATGAACGCGAACAGGCGTTCGCGAAGGCTCTCTACTTTCGGTGAAAACTCGAAATCCAAGGCTTACTCCGGGCTCGATAGACAATGCGAGGCCCAAGTATTCACTAATGGCCATTGGATATGAACAAAAAAAGAGCGATCCGAAGATCGCCCTTTTCGCTTCCGCGAGTACTAATTGCGCATTACTCGCGACTTTCAGTGACTTCGTGCACTTCCTTGATCACATGAACCCGGTGTGGACCGCCGTCCTTGCCGCCCGTAAAACGAACATCGCTGTGCCCCGCGGCCTCGAGTGTGGTCCGAATTAGGTCTTGCGTGGCTGCGTCGATCTCCTTGCCGCTGAAAATCAGAACGCCATCCATTGCCACAGGGTCGCTGTCTGCACGCGTGCGTACGACGTGGACGTCAAGGTCTCTATCATGGCCGCCAGACGTCCAAACCCTTGCATCATGATCCCCTCTGACGGCAGGCAGGTCGATCGTCTCGCCGTCGACATTCAGCGAGAATCCGTGTTCATTTCGCGTAATCAGGACCGCACGACCATTCTTGTCAACGACTGAGCGGTTCTCGCCCACCTGCATGTCACGCATATCGAAGCCAAGCGTGTCGCTGTCGAGTACGACGACTGACTCGCCGGTGCCATCATCCGACACCACCTTGATCTCCATCTTCTGATGAATCCTATCACCCGAAAATGCGGCCGTTGCGAACAATACTGTTGCCGTCATCAGGGCAACTTGCTTGAATTTCATGCTTAGATTCCCCTTTAGTTTATCTGTACAACAATGATGCACGCCGGGGTGCTTTCGTCGCACATTGCTAAGAAGTCTCGTGAGCCCTGCGTCCGCCAGGTGATTCACGCAGCGCCGACGGTGGCACGCCAAATTGCTTGTGAAATACGCGGCTTAGGTGGCTGTGACTCGCGAATCCGAAATCCAGCGCCAGGCCTGCGAGACTGTCCGACTTGCCGCCGACCAGTCGGTCGACTACAAGACCCAGGCGTTGCCGAGTTCGATACGCATGCATGGTCAGGCCTGTCTGCTCACGAAACACCCGACAAAGGTGGTACAGGGACGCGCCAACTTCGGTCGCCACGGTTTCCAGACCGAGGGTCTCGCTGAGGTGGGCATCGAGATAAGCGCGCGTTTTGTCAACCAGCCGCTGTTGCCGCACGCCGGTTTGTATTGTCGCCGCGTGAGACTTTTGTTGCTGCTCAGCGCGGCGTTCACAAACCTCGAAAAAAAAGGTGAGCACCTCCTCCTCGATTGTCAGCCTGTCATGCGGCTGACGCACCAGGCGCTTCAGAAACAGCGCCAGGCGGTAACGAAACTGCGGGTCGGTAATCAGTGCACCACCCATTTGCCATGTAGACAAATCGTAACGCTGTAGTCCGTCGACGAAGACCAGGGGGTGCACGCCGAACCAGTAGGTTCGATCACCCTGTGGATCCATGCACCGCCGCTCCAGCGTCGACCCCGCCCGATGCATCAGGATGGCGCCGGGCTCCGCAAAACGATATTCACCGGCATTGCGACGAATCCAGAGCGGGTTCTGCGGCAACACAAATACATCGTTGTCGAGCGATTTCGTTATTGAAAAACAAGGGTCGTCAACAGGGCATTCAAACGAACCGACTTTCACCAGTTCGCTCTGAAACAACAGCGAATCAACGCTCGCGAGATGGTCATTGTCCCAAGGCATCCTGAGTCTCCCCTGAAAATAGCAATTTTGTGCAAGCGCCGACTGCTTGTATAAGCCATCATGTCGGACCACCTTATTCTAGAGGCTGACCCATGCGCGCGCTGAGTTTTTTCCTGTTTCTGTATACCATCAGCCCCCTGGCCTGGGCGGATATCGATAGCCTTCGTACAGAAGCCAATATTGCCGTCACGGCTGGCGAGACGGATGTAGCAACGGCCAAATTGCAACAGATCCTTGAGCTCGAGCCGGACGACGGTGCAGCACACTACCAGCTCGCAACCTTGATCATGGACAGTGATGGCAGCCTTTACGATGCGATCAAACACTTCGAACGTGCTCGTGAACTACAGTTCCAGCCTTTAGGGGCTGCCTACCGCCTTTCCAGGATTTACGCTCGCAGCGGACGAAAAGGAAAAGCGCTCGACCAGATGGACATTCTGGCTGACGGAGGCTTTGGTCTGCCGAGCTACGTTGAAAACCAGAGTGACTACGACAGCATCAAGAACGAGGCCCGGTTTATCCGTGCGGTTGATGCGATACGCGCCGCACGTTTTCCCTGCGAAGCTGATGAACGACATCATGCGTTCGACTTCTGGATCGGCGAGTGGACGGTTACCGTGGGCGGAGCGTTTGCCGGTACTAACAGTATCCAGCCAATACTCGGCCACTGCACACTTCTCGAGCAGTGGCAAAGTGCGTCGGGGGCGCTTGGCAAGAGCTACAACTTCTACGATCCAGGCTACGATCACTGGCGCCAGATCTGGATCAGCGATAGCGGCAGTTTCATCGAGTTTACCGGTGTTGCCAGAGACGGAGGCATCTTCTACACCGCTGAAACCGTCAATCCGGCCGATGGCGCTGTGACCATGCACAAGTTTGAATTCACACAGATCGGTAACGGCGTCGTCCGGCAGTACTGGGAGACCTCGACGGATGATGGCGAGACCTGGACGTCAGTTTGGGACGCGGAGTATGCAAGAAAAGCAGAATAGTTTGATTGCAGTACCTGGGGAGACTCAAAAGCGCCAGACAATACCGAGCGACGGGACTAGCGGTAACCAGTGCTTCTGGACCGCCATCAGTTCAGGCCCGCCGGAACCGGTCACCACCGAGTACTCAGTGCAGCAAGCGTTCCGGCGATCATAAAGATTCGTTATCTCAAGAAAAACGTCCAGGTCGCCGTGATGGATATCGATCTCTCGACTGACCCGGGCATCGAGCGTATGAAAAGCAGCATAGCGCGAAGTATTCGGCGCACTTGACGTAACGCTGACCGCATCGAATGCGTCCAGTGTCGTTTTCGGCCACCCGGTATGCGCTTCACCAGCCGCACTAAAATTCCAGTGGCCCCACCGCCAGCTCAGGCCGGCTTTCAAGGTATGTGTCTGGTCCCAGCTTCGCGCAACGCGACGTGTTGCCGTCGTATCATTCACTTCAGACCATGAATAGCCGATCCACCAGAAAAGGTCCTGACTGGAATCGCCTTCTGAAAGCCTGAGCTCGGCGCCCTGTGCCACCGCGGAAAGTGGTTCGATTCGGTAGCGGTCAAACTGCAACTCCGGTAACAGGGTCAGTGTATTGAAGGCATTCTCGAATCGGGGCCGGACTGCACGGAAACTTTTGCGATAGTAGGACACATCTATATTGGCGTCTTTTCCGAGGCGATGTTTGAAGTTCGCGACGAAATGTTCTGCCCGCTGCGCCGGAAAGAAGGTATCGACGCCGTCACTGACCTGCAATTCGTTACTTTCCTGCGCCTGGGAAAACTGGCCCCAGCCGACACGGAGCTCGGAGCGAGAATTGATCAGATACAACACACTCAGACGCGGGCTCACTTGCTCGTCGTCCTTGGCCATTGTGTAGCTCTGTTGGTCCCAGCGAAATCCAGCGTCGATAATAAGATTGTCACGAATTTGCCAGCGCGCCTCAGCATAAGCGTTGTACTGTGCGCCATCGGGTTGCGTATCGAAGTCCAGTACAGTCAGCGCCACGTTGTCCAGAATTGTATCGAAGGGTGGCACAATATTTTTTGTGGACGAAAAGCGATACTTTGCATCCTGATGCTTGCCCTCGATGCCGAAACTCAACATCCAGTTCTTTGCAGGAATAAGTGTCCAGTCCTGCCGTAGCCCAACCGAGTCAAAGTCTCGAACCTCATCCAGCGTGCCGCTAACTATCTGCGGGAGGTCCAGTGTTCCGGTTCGCCGGCCCATGATCGCGCCGACAGAGAGCACAGTTTCGCTACTGAGTCTTTCGGTCCAGTCCGCTTTCCATTTTAGCCAGACAACCTGGTTCTCGTAGTTCGCGTTAGCCAATTCGCCGCGCCCGGGGTCGGCAAGGGTCAGCTTGTCTTTCGAATACAGCAGGTTGATACCGAACTGTGATCTCGGCCCGAAGTCCCATCCGCTGTGCAGCAGGAAGTCCTGATAGTCGGGACTGCCGATATCCGGATTGACAACGTCGGCGATAAGGTCGAGGTTGCCGCGGCGCGCCGCAAACAACCAGTCGCCGCGTTGGCCAATCGTGCCCAGCGAAAGCACCGACGTATTGAAGAAACTCAACGCCAGTTCGGTTTGCAGCGGCCTTTCCGGCTGTCGCAAACTTAGGTTCATTACGCCGCTCATGCGGTCGCCATAACGGGCGGGATAGGCACCCGTGTAGTAGTCGATACCTTCAATCGCGTTCGAATTCACAATGGTCGCGACAGACTGGAAATCCTTTAGGTGAAACGGTTCGTAGAGACGGTGACCATCGAGCAGAAAAAGCACCTCGTTCGCCTCTCCCCCGCGTACATGACTGCGTGTTGATATCCCGCCGCCGGTCGTCCCAGGGAGGCGCGCTGTTATCCGTACGACTTCGTCCCCCGTCGTTGGCACTCGCGTTGTCATCTCCCGATCGAGGTAGCTTTGCGTCTGTGTCTGCACATACTGGAGCCGGTGCAAACTCGAGGTGACAACGATTTCCGGTAAGGACACGTCGGGCGCAGGCCGGGCAACTGGCTCGATGGGCAAAGCAGTATCGCCTTGTTGTACTAGCCAGGTATTCGCAGGACCGCGCTCCAGCAACAGCGCATGCGCCTCCAGCACCGCTCGCAATGCGGCGATTGGGTCGCCGGATTCGGGCTCTCGCTGGATGAGGAGCTGATCGGTAACGACATCGCTGCTGAAAATAATCTGATGACCCTCGCCGATGAGGTTCTCTAGATATTCTGAGACGGGTCGGCCCTGCCATGCAGCGTCTGCTACACAGATATTCAGGCAGCAGGCCAGAACCGGCACCCACGCAAATCGTGGTAGACAGCGCATGGAGGAATTCTAACGCCTATTTACTGCTCAATGAATACCCTGTCTGATTCGATTTTGTAATGAACCGAGGTCGTGGCCAGAATTGACGCGAGCGCCTCGTTCGGCGTGAGGCCGGCAATCGATCCGGAGATATCCGTACGCATTGCGAACATCCGCGTATCGTCGGAATCGAACTGCAACTCTCTGCCGGTTTCCCTCGCAGCCCATTTCAGGAAATCGAGCAATGATCGATTTCGAGTATCAAAAGTGGGCGCAAGGTCTGCAGTCCAGTTCCAGTATTCATCATGCGCATCGAGTACGCTCGTCTCAACATCCCGTCCGGGCACCAGCGTCAGACGCTCACCCATCCTCGCGGCATACTCTCCTGACTCATTATGGATGTCGACCCGACCCTCGCGTACCGCCACGTCCAGTGTTGCTGCAATCGCCGACACAGAAAACTGGGTTCCAACATCGGTAACGGTGCCGAAAGCTGTATCGATGACCAGCCCGCCTTCACGGTAAACATACAATCCGGTGTCCGCATATACTCTGCCCGAGAGCAACGTGAACCGATCCGTTCCGTCGATGCGAATTTCGGTGTCTTGGTCGATGCGTAAAGATTCACCGCGGGCCAGCAATAGACTTAGACCTTCGTCCTCGCCCGTCGAGACCAGCTCTCCCACACGTACAGCGCTGCCATTTGAATAGCGCACGCCCAGGTGCCCGGCATCAATGACGCGCGCCACCGTTGCCGCGATCGTCGGTGGCAGCACCTCAGGTTGCGTGCTCAGGAGAACCGCGACCACCGCGCTTGCGGCAACACCGATCGGCAGCAGCCAGCGGAACAAATTGCTGCGCCGTGCTCTTCTGCGCCAGGACTTGTGCACTTCGTCGTAGGCCTTGTCGCCACTGGCTTGTGTCGAGCTATTGCGCCACTCTGCCTGCACGCGATGGTAAACACGCGACTCGATGCCCAAGGGAATATCCGGCCGTTCACCCGCCAGCTTGATTAAACTCGCCAGCGACTTTTCGTCGTCATTCATTGCTTCTTTTTTGTCCGTCTCGTCTGCCATGGTCAGTCAACAATAAAATTGGGTTCCACGTCCCAAAGCGCCTTAAAGTGCTCTTTAAACGCCGCTCGGGCCCGGCTGAGAATTGATTCGGCGGCCTTTTCGCCGAGGTGCAGACGGCTCGCGATCTCCCTGACACTGCACCCCTGAATATATTTTAACTCCAGCGCCTGCGCATAATTGTCTGGCAGGTGCGTCAGCGTTACACGAACAAAATTGGCGATCTCGTCGCGGCGTTGCGCGGACTCGGGCCGGCCGTCGTCACCAGCTGCAAGCTCCAGCGCCGCTTGAACACCCGGGTGATCCTCGATCGGAACGTCGGCGCGCATTTCAAGTTTTCGCTCGCGAAATACCGCGAACGATTCGTTCCGGCAGATCTGGCAAAGCCAGGTAAAGAGCAGGGCCTCGCCGCGATAACTGCCCATCTTTCGGACCACAATACACATCGTTCGTTGCACAATTTCTTCTGCCAGCTCGGGATCGTTGTCGACCCGGGTCAGCGTAAACCGGAACAGGCGAGGGAAGTATTCTTTGAAAAAAGCGTCAAACGCTCCCTGGTCACCGGCCGCCACTCGGGCGGCAAGTGACCGGTCCTGCTGGACTTGGGGAACAACTTCAGTCAACCATTCATTCCATTTAGAGGCAGGGGGGGCCTCTGTATTTACTTAGAGTCGCGCCACACAAAAATCCTTCGCTATCGGGCCTTTTTCTGGTGATTCACCCATCCCACCAGTGTTTCGTTCAGGTCCGGTAGCCGATACAGCGACTTTTCGTACGCCATTGATGACCATGCTGCGTGCGCGATCGCCGTCTGTGTCAATTCGTCATCATACTCGTCTACTTCAATAAGATGCCCATCGCGGTAGCTAAATTGACGCACAGGAAGGTCTTTTTGCAGTACAGCAACATGCTCGCCGCTCATGTAGGCCTGGGCACCATTAAATTGCATGATCGCCCTGCCCGGTGCGTTGGCATTCTTCGGTAGCGTCAAATCATGGCCAATCATCGGATGTTCAGCGGAGACACCAATGAGCGACAACATCGTCGGTGCCAGGTCGATTTGGCTGGCGACAGTTTCAATCACTGCTGGCTCTACGGCACCACCCAACACCAGTCCCGGTATGTGGAAGCGCTCGACGGGAACCACCTCGCTCCCATAGACACGCGAATTGTGATCAGCGACGACAAGGAAAATGGTGTCGTCCCAATAGTCAGAGTCGCGCGCCATGTCGAGGAAACGGCCTAATGCGAAGTCCGCATACTGGACAGCATTGTTGACAGTGTTTTTTTCTTCATCAAATTGTTGAATGCGATTGTCAGGGTACTGAAACGGCGAGTGATTGGATGAGGTAAACACGAGGCTGAAAAAGGGCGTTTCATGCTGACCGGAGAACTGCTCGTGCGCGCGATCAAACAGGTCTTCATCCGAGACGCCCCAGGAGCCAGTGAACACCGGATTGTCGTAGTCTTTCTCATCGACGATGTGCTCGAAACCATTGTTCACGAAGAACCGCCGCATGTTGTCGAATTGCGCTTCGCCGCCGTAGATGAAACTCGTGTCATATCCCTGCCGACTCAATACTTCGGCCAGGGTAAAGAAATTCTTCTGCGACTTACCCAATTTGACGACACTGCGTGCCGAGGTTGGCGTGAAGCCGCTGACGATTGCCTCGAGGCCACGTACCGATCGCGTTCCGGTCGCGTACAGCTTGCTAAACCAAAGGCCTTGCGCCGCGTAGCGATCAAGATTCGGGGTCAGGTCAAGACCGCCAAGCGAACCGACAAATTCGGCGCCGAGGCTTTCCTCGATGATAATGACAAGATTCAAGGGTTTGCCGCTCTTGTTCATCGGGTATTGCAGGTGCAGCGTTGGTAGTTCCGGCAGAGTAAAATCCCAGGGATCTATCTGCATGGAGTCTTTGACGATTGAAATGGCCGTATCATCGTCGATCTCCCCGTAGCGAATGCCCCCTCCATCTTCGTGGCGGGTTTCATAGATCGCGTACAGCGCGGAGTATGCCGAGTTCAGTGCCAAATCGTTTACCAGCGGGTCGGTGGACAGCGCAACCGTGCTTGGGTTCACTGGTCGATGATCCAGGGTCGATCGAACCATGCCGAGACAGACAATTAAAAGCAACGGCGCTACCGCCAGTGCCGTCAGAAGGCCTGTCGGACGAATTATTTTGGTTGACTGTGCAAAGCTGCGCAGCGTAATCCTCCCGAGTACCGCGATGAACAAGACGGCAAGAATCAGTGGCAGCTTGTAGGCCGCCCATAGAGTCGCGAAGACCTCTTTGGGGTGGTCGAGGTACTCGATGAACAGGATATTTGGACGTGAGTCGAACTGCGCAATGAAGGAAGGCGTGCTTAGCTCCATGAAAATTGCCGCGAGCAAAGCTACCGGCAAATAGAATCGCAACAGGACTCGCCAAACGGGTAGCAGAAGTCGATTGGAGGCCAGCACCGGAAATGCAATAACGGCCGGCGCCAGCAACATGCCCAGTAACACCAAATCGAAGCGCAAGCCCTGCACGAAGACAGGAATCAGCATGTTCGCGTCGACAACTCGATCCCATTGCCAGGCGACCAGGAGAATTCGGGCGACGCTCAACGCCACAATCAGGCGCCAGGCCACCGAGTACAAGGGTGACAGGGATGTGGCAAGTGTTGCGAGCCAATCATTATTGTTTTTCATCAAAAACTCTTTTTCGTGGAAACCAGAAACTGGAGGTCTTCGATTTGAGCGTCGCCGTCCAATGGCATCGCGATATCGATGTGTGTCATGCGTCCCAAACCGGAACGGTCGTTACCAATGCGCAGGCCGAAGCCAACGTCGCGGAGGAGTTCGGAGTTGGACCGTTGCACCGGTGAGTCGCCCCAAACACGACCGACGTCGAAAAATACGGCGCCACCGACTCTGAACAGGCGCCACGGGTACCAGTCGGTGAAATAGCGCTGCTCGACCGTGAGCAACGCACGCTTGTCGCCACTCTGATATCGCAGTGGATAGCCGCGCAGACCACTGTCACCGCCTAGCTGAAGGTGTTGATCCAGGTCCAGACTCTGGCCATAGCTCGCGTTAAGGCTGACGTACAACAGGCGCTTATCCGATTGACGCTTGAAATAGCGTGCGCTGGTATCGAGCAGTAAATTCTCCACGCCAGAGCCCTCGAATCTCGCGCCGAGATCGGCTGCGAGCAACAGGGAACTGCCCTTGGAGTTTCCGAAGCCTGTCTGTGCCGACGTGTTGAAGATCAGCGCGTCGCGATCGGATCCCGCCGCGGAAGAGGCGAAGCCGAGGCTTGCCGCCACTCGTGTACCCAGAAAGCGATCTTCGACGCGTCCAATTTGTTCGTGATTGGTGGCTTTTTCGAATTCGTCTTCAAGCAGCTCAAATCCAACGTACGGATAGAAGAATTTTCGGTTCGCAGGCACTGGCCCGGCCGCGAGCGTCGAGTCATCGAAAGCGGAAAAGTCATGCTGCTCGAATGCGAGTCCAACGACGTATCGCCTGGTATAGCGATTCTGGAGCCCATCGGACCAGCCGACGAAGAGTCTCGAGTTTTTCTCCTGGTGCCGGTATTCCGATACCCGGTCGCCTCGATCATAAAAAGATTCGACCTCATCGTTGCTCATTACCGAAATACCGTGCGACGTCCTGCTGTCCAGTGAATAGAACGGCTGTTCCAGTTGCAGGTATTGTGTTTGGCCGTCGCTGTTGTCGGCAACGTAAGCCGCCAGCGTGTACCAGCTATTGCCGAGATGCCGGTCGACGTATTTGATTGATGATGAGTCTCGGTCAACATCAGACTTGAACGCGACTTCGAGTTCTATGCCGGTGCCGAAAAGATTGGTGTCCTTAACGCCGAAAGCGGTTTTGTTGGTGCCACCGGAACGTGACACGGCGAGTTTCGGCATTAAGGTCCAGACATCGGACGTCGCAACTTCAACATCGACGACACCGTTATTGACGCTTACCGGACGCACACTCGCGCTCTGGATATAGCGATTGCCGCGTATCAGTCGCTCGGACTCCTCAAGCGCCTGCGCGGAAAGCCTGTCGCCCGGAACAAACAGCAGCTGCTGGTGAATGACCGCTGGCCGGGTTTTGATGTGCGCGCGATTGGCGAAGCGGTAAAGCGCCTTATCTTCTTCAGGATTATCGAGATCGAAGACGTTGTTGTTGGCTATCCGAACCTGCCCAATGACAGCCCCGCTGGACTCGAGCATCCTGATATCGAGTGGGTTTGGCGTTTCTCCAAAAGGCGCGGTCGTCACGGTTGCGGCGCTGAGTTCGGCCGAATAGGCCGTTGCAGCGAAAAGCACCATGGCCGCTGCCACTATAATTCTTATTAAACTCAAGCACTTGAACATCTCGACCAATCTCTCCCAGGTCGGGCGCGTGTGCGCCGGAAATCCAATGTGCTTGTTGGAGATGGTTTGGTGATTAATCCTTCGCGCTTGAGACGGGAAGTCTCCTTAGTGGCTGATAAGCGACGCCCGAATACTGTCGATTTGGGACCTCAACAGCGGCGGGGCTTTGCCGAGGCAGTGTTTCTCGCGAGGACAGTTGCTGCTTCGCTGGCAGATGATAATTGCATGTTTGCTCGCGCCCTCCGAAACCCAGCCGATATTGAGGATCTTGCCAATGCTTTCGAGTTGCCTGCGCGCCTGTTCGGGGATAGGACCCGCGCCGCCACTCTTGTTGCAACTGCGCTCGATCATGTCGATCGTTTCATTAGGATTTACGTTTTGCGATATCAATGCTGGCGCGAGGTCAACACCCGCGCACAGGACATGCGGGTTGCCGGCGGCATCTTTGCTCCGCACGGACTCACAACAATAGAGCCGCTTGTCGTCACCGCTTCTAAGGACAGAAATTTGTGCCGATGGTTTCGACGAGCGGGAATTAAGCATGCGAAATACGGCCCAGTGCTGGCACGGGTCCGTCACGAGCGTCATGTTTCCCCACGGCAGTGGAATGCCATTGCCGCGATAAACTGCCCGAAGATTGCCCGGTGGATAGGCGTCAAAGTAATGCCAGTGCGGATAGGGAGACACACTCGGCATGCGGCGCATGATGAGCGTTCGCGTGAGTTCGATCTTGTCGGCAGAGTCGATCGCATAGGAATGCTTGCTGAGGAATTGTCGCAGTGGTGCCTTGGGTGCCAGCAGGGCCGCTGCGAAATAGCTACATTCGAAGTCGCGCCAGGCGTACAGGATATCCTTGGCATCAAAATTTGCGGAATCCGAATCGTGACGACGCCCCGAAACCCTACCGCCGGACACCTGGGGCGCACGCGCGCCATCACCATCGTGAAGGACCTTGTGCGCAATGTGATTGGCAAGATCATATTTGAGCCGGGCGGGATTGCCCTCGAGCTCCCGGTTCAGGTAGACGGTGGACGGCGCATCGAAAAACGAGCGAACCAGCGTATTCAGGGGTTTCTCGCTTTCACCTTTATCCTTAAACACAGAATTTTCAAACCATTTGATTTTGAGTCCGAGGTGCTTCGCGAATTCGAACACATTGTCTGTTCGTAACGGGAACAGTTTTTTGCCGACACTCTCGGCGGCCCGTTCGAGGTCGGGAAAAGCGTTGTGGTTGGATTCCTGGTGAGCGCGAATCAATAAGTGAGCAAACTGGCGCCCGGTGGTACCGGTCTGTGCGAGCAACTCGGGAATTGCAAGCTGTAGCAAAGACTCCGAAAACAGAAAGCCCGGCTCGAGCGGCATACCGGCAATTGCTGCAAGCGGTGCGGTATCGATTTCCTCCTCTTGAAGCGAATCGTCGAAGAACCAGTCCAGTTCCTTCTGAAAGATTTCGGCAATGATTTTGATCAATGCCTCGGATGGGACACGTTTGCCATTTTCAATCATCGATAGATAAGAAACCGACGGTGCCGCACTGGCATCAATCTGGATACAGCGGACGGATAAATCCTCGAGGGTCAGTCGATTGCGTTTTCTGAGGCTCTTTATCTTGGTACCCAGGAAGTGAGCCTTGCGCCGCAGCCCCGATGGATTCGCCATAATCTATGCCTTTGTGAAATTTACACTGTGAAGTTTTCTTTGTGAAATTCGTCTAAATTTACTCGTAGTATAGACCTCGACGAAACGAATTTCTGGAGATATCAGCATGTCGCAATCCGAGCAGATGAATAAACTCAAAGCGGAATGGGCGGACAGCCCGCGGTGGAATGGCGTCACCCGGAACTACAGCGCCGAGGATGTCGTCAAGTTGCGCGGCTCGGTGCAGATTGAACACACACTGGCCCGCCGGGGTAGTGAGAAATTCTGGCGGTTGATCAATCAGGGCGAGCCTGTTTGTGGTCTTGGTGCGCTGACTGGCAACCAGGCGATCCAGGAAGTTCAGGCCGGTCTCAAAGTCATTTACTGTTCCGGATGGCAAGTGGCCGGCGACGGCAACAGTGCAGGAGAAATGTACCCCGACCAGAGCCTGTACCCTGTTGACTCGGTGCCGAAGATGGTTGAGCGTATCAATAACTCGTTTATTCGTACCGATGAAATTTATGCACTGAACGGGGATGACAGCATCGACTGGTTCGCGCCGATTATTGCCGATGCGGAAGCGGGTTTCGGCGGCAATCTGAATGCCTTTGAGCTGATGAAGAGCATGATTCGCGCGGGTGCTGCCGGCGTGCATTTTGAGGATCAATTGTCGTCCGCAAAAAAATGCGGCCACATGGGTGGCAAGGTACTCGTACCGACCAATGAAGCGGTCGCCAAACTGAATGCAGCAAGGCTCGCGGCTGATGTTTGTGGCGTACCCACGGTCCTGATCGCCCGCACTGATGCGGATGCGGCGAACTTGATCACATCGGACTCGGATCCGTATGACCACGCCTTCATAAGCGGCGAACGCACGACGGAAGGCTTCTACCGCACCAATAGCGGGCTGGACCAGGCGATCGCACGCGGCCTCGCATATGCGCCGTACGCTGACCTGCTCTGGTGTGAAACCTCGAAACCCGATCTCGCCCAGGCGAAACGATTTGCCGACGCGATTCATGAACGGTTTCCGGACCAGCTGCTTGCTTACAATTGTTCGCCCTCTTTCAACTGGCAGGCGAATCTCGACGACGCGACGATGAAAACCTTTCGCGAGGAACTCGGCAAGATGGGCTATAAGTTTCAGTTCATCACGCTGGCTGGCTGGCATGCGCTGAACTCCAGCATGTTTAATCTTTCACGTGCTTATAAAGAAGAAGGCATGTACGCCTATTCGCAGCTTCAGCAAAAAGAATTTGCCGACGAAGCTTTTGGCTTTCGAGCGGCCAAGCACCAGTCGTTTGTTGGTGCCGGGTATTTCGACGCGGTGCAAAACACGATCATGGGTGGCCTGTCATCCACCAACGCGTTGGCTGGAAGCACAGAAGAAGAACAATTTGTAGCCTGAAACTTTCGAAATTGGAGCATCCAATATGAACGTCACAGCACTTAATCATGATCAGCAAGGATCGAAGACGCATGCGCCCTACCGTAAGGAGTTATTTGCAACGGCCAATGACCGGCATATATCTTTTCTGGACGAGGCGGTTCCACTTCGCGGTGCGAGTCATGCGGATGTTGTGCGCTACAGCGTCGAGGTCCCGCTGCGATATGCCGAGTGCTATGGCGTTCTCGGCGACGGACGCAAGGTTCCGCTTGCCGACAAACGGCTGTTCGTCGCGTGGTCACGTCGTGAGTCGCTTTGTTCACTATTGTTTGAGGCGCGCGGCATGCGAATCGAAACTCGCATTGATCCGTCCGACCAGTCCGCATGCGACGCTCCGGGCAATATTGCCGGCATTGATATTCAATCGATTCGCACGGACTCGGACGCCAGGCCACGCAATTTGAACATTCGCGGGCGGCAATTTATCGCACGGGATGGCGCCGTATTCGGCTAGTCGTTTGACAGCACAATTTTGCGCAATAGGGTGGCCAGCTGTTTGCGTTCCCTGGCACCGATCCCGCTGAGACCTGCATCGGCCGCCTCAAGGCGCAGCTGTATCGCCTTGTTGATCATGGCCCGACCGAGCGGCGTCAGTAAAACGCTCACACTGCGGCGGTCATTCTCGTCCCGCTGTCGCTTGACGATGCCGCGCTCTTCCAGCCTGTCGATGCGATTCGTCATCGCGCCGCTGCTCATTCCCGTCTCTGTTGCAAGCCGGGTTGCGGGCAGCGCAAACGGCGTGCCCTGGCGCCGCAATGCGGACATAACGTCATATTCGAAGACCTCCAGATCCAGCGGCTCCAACGCGGTCGCGGCTTGCCGGAGGAACGACTTGTAGAGTGACATTACCCGGATAACGACGCCAAGACTGGCCGTATCGAGCTCCGGCCGCTCTTCTGACCATTGCTCCAGAATCTCGTCGACAGCGTCCATTTTCATGCCTTTCCCTTATCCATTATTTTTATATCAAATTACTTGACATCGAATCATTTTGTCAGATACTTCGACCTGTATCACCCGCCCGAATCCAGACAAGGCCCGGGCAAGCCACGCACCTGACTCTATATGAGAGGAGTAACAAACGATGCGACCGTTACACGAGGAATTTGAGGATTTCGGATTTGAAGACAATTCTGCCGTCCGACGAATCATACGTGAACAACGACGTGAAGAACGTCACATGTCATCTCGCCGCTTTGCCGGACCTAACGATGATGAATGGGACGACTTCGACGATGATGACGACTATTCAGATTACGACGACGACGAATTCGACAGCTATTCCGGGACCGAAGTCGATCACTAGTCGGGTCACTGTTTAGCGTTACCTACCTCCCCGTGCGGTCCTGCGGCCGTACGGGGAGCTTCCAATTGGCGGTTTGAGACGACACCTTCCGTATTGAGGACCAGCCTGATCGCCGATTCCCGCAAGCTCGATAGGCTATTCCAATTCAGGCCTGCTTCCCGGCCAGCCACTTCGCAAATTCAGATCGCGCTGCGGGAACGGAATTTCAATACCGTAGTCTTTTAGTTTTGTCTCAAGCGCCCACAGGTAGGCAGCTTTCGTTCTTGTCGGACGACGTGCGCCCTGCCGGTTCACCCACACCAGCAACAGGAAGTTCAGGCTGCTGTCACCGAATTCGACCAGCCACACATCCGGCTCACGACCCTTCATATTGGTGAGTGTGTACGATACTTCCGCCGCCGCTTCCTGAGCCGCCTTCTTAACCAGCTCCTTGTCGCTTCCATAAGCGACGCCGAACGGAATTCGGACTCTCAATATGCGTTCGCCGAGCGTCCAGTTGGTCAGTCGGGTAGTAACGAATTCCGAGTTCGGCACAACGATGTCGATATTGTCATTGGTGTTGATCAGGGTACTGCGAACATTAATCGCTTTTACGGTACCGGTCAGGCCTGTATCGAGTTCGATGTAGTCACCAACACGCAGCGTATGTTCGAACAGGATGATCAAACCCGATACAAAGTTGCTAACGATCGACTGCAGGCCAAAACCCATACCGACGCCGAGCGCGCCAGCAATTAAAGCAAGGTTGCTGAAGTCGAGCCCGATACTCGACAGCGCAATAATCATTGCGATGATGACGATCGAGTAGTGTGTCAGACGTCCGACCGTATACAGGGAGGCCTGCGTGCCATCGGACTCTTTTCGGCTGACTCGCCATATCGCGTGACGAATACCGCGTGACAACAAGAAAGCGATGATCAGGATGATGATTACCCTGAGAATGTCTCTACCCGTGACGGGAGCATCGCCGATGTCGAACAGACTCGTGTCGGCCAGACTCGTCACTCTTTGCGAAAATAATTTCAGGTTCCTGCCAATACCGGTGAACCATGAGCTCAACGCACCTGAGTAAACCGCGACGGCGTGGTCGACTACCCGGCTTACCAAAGTCAGGTCGGCCGCCGCATCGCGCAGATCGGCAATTTGATTCAGGTTGCCCTGAGCCGTTCCGAGCCTTTGGTCCAGCAACCGTCGCGCAGCTCGATCCAATGCGTCGCGAGACGCGGTCTGAATCGAAAGCAATTCGTCCTCAGTATCGCGCTGCCAATTCGGCGCCCGCTGATAAGTGATTCGCAGCAGCTCCGACCACTCGAGGGCATCCTCCTGCACACGGTCCAGGTCCGGTGACGCCGAGATCTGTATATCCGTCCACCAGCGCCGGGCTTGCAACACAGCCAATGCCAGCTCGTTCAGCGCGAGCGTGACTTCCGCATCGACAAGTTTCTGCTGTTGTAGCCGCTGCTCAGAGCGGCCGATCGCGGTTTCAAGATCGAGCCCGGTTGCAGCCAGTTCAGCGGCACGCAATTTGTCGTGATACTCGACAACCCGCAATTCCTGTTCTGCGATCAATTCTGTCAGTTTTTCGAGGTTGGCCGTCTCCGGCGTCGTGGCGAGCCTTTGCGCCGCGTAGTCGACGCGAGCTGCCATCGCATCGGCATACGCATCGGCGCGATCATAGCGAAGACTCAAAAGTTTCAGGCGCCGTGCCGCAATCGCCTGGGCCGAGCGGTCGTGCATCAATCGCAACCCGGCCAGGATTTTTTCGTCGCCGGTGGCCGCATTCAGGTAGTTCTTGAAAGTCAGATCGCGTCGGCGTGTCGTACCCGCCAGAATACGTTGCTCGCGTTCAACCTCAACGAGCTCCCGCTCGGCCTCGGCACTCGCCTCCCGAGATTCAGCAGCGATTTCAAGCAGCTCGTCAATGGAATAAATGAGCGCCGGTTCCGGCAATTCCTGCGGCTCGAGCTGCGGCTCGTTCAGTAAGGCGCGATAGGCTGTGATGTTGTCCTGGATTGCGGCATGAATCGACTGACCGACCGCCTGGTTCGACACCTTCAGTTTAGCGACCTGGCCACCGACCTCCGTAAGATAGGTGTCTATTCTTTGTGCAGCACCGTCGCCGGTCTGGTCGAAATAGGCCCACCAGTTGGTTTCCAGCGACAGCAGGTTGGGTGCCTTGGGCGACGCGGCCTTCTCGCCATCCTGGGCAAAAGCGCTCACGGCAAAAAAGATGCCGAGAATCAACGCGATTGAACGCATTTTGAATAGGCCTTTCATTGCTGGTGAGGATACTGCATATCGAGGGTATCCGCTGCACAGCGTCGCGTTAAGCAGCGCAGAATCTACAAGTGATCCAGTGGCAGAGCCGTCGTGTACTTGATCGTCTCCATACTGAAACTCGAGCTGACATCGTAGAGATCAATGTTGGCGATCATTTTCTTGTACATCTCATCATAACTGCGCATGTCCGGAACGACCGCTCGCATCAGGTAATCAATATCACCGCTGAGTCTGTGCACTTCCATGACATTGGGCATCGACGAGACCATTTTGTAGAAGCGATTGAACCAGTCCGCCGTATGTTCGTGTGTCCGGACAGCGGAGTAAACGGTCAGGTCAAGACCCAGCTTCTCCTGATTCAACAGCGTGACGCGCGCACCAACGATGCCCTTCTCCTCCAGGATCTGGATGCGACGCCAGCAGGCAGACTTTGACAAACCCACCTCGTCGGCCAGCTCGGCAACTGTCTGAGTCGCATTGCCCTGCAGGGCCGCCAGAATTAATTTGTCCTTTTTATCCATTATTACCTCCATTTGTTCGATAATTATGTATTTTTACCGAACAAAAGTCGATTTTCTTTGATTCTAACAGAACTTTTGCGACCTTGTTCCGTAGCTAATTGCGTACAATGATGACTTTGTTTTCGATCGCGGCGCGCCCGCCCTGGGGGACGGCACCATCAACAAACGAAGCATTTTTGGCACACTCTGCGTTGCCTTTGTCATTTACTCGGTGACCGTCTACACCAGCGGCACCGATACGACGCACCTGCCACCGATGAGCGATCAGGCCCGGCTTGGTCAGAATATTTACCAGGACAAGAACTGCATCGCCTGCCACCAGTTTTACGGCCTGGGTGGCTACATGGGCCCTGACTTAACGAATGTCATCTCAACACGCGGCGAGGCCTATGCCGGCGCATTCATCACATCCGGCACTGCACGCATGCCAAACTTTGATCTCAGTCCCGACGAGGTTTCGGCATTGGTGGCATTCCTCAGCGCGGTCGACCAGACCGGAACCTACCCACCGAAAAATTATGCCGTCGCCTGGAACGGTACCGTCTCGCAGGAAGACGACCCCAGGTGAGCACCGACACCAGGCATTTTGGCGGGCTGCGCTTCATGCGTCTTGGAATGCTGGCGCTGGCAGCCGGTATGTTCTTCGGCGTCATCGGTGGCTTTCAGTTTCTGTTTCCCGAATTTCTGCAGGAGTTTCTGTTCACGAAAACCCGTCCCTTGCATGTGTCACTGGTCATATCGTCCATTTTTCTGATTGCGATCGGCGGCATCTATTTCTACCTGCCGCGACAATGTCGATTGCCGCTGTTTTCGGTGAAAGCCGTCAGCCTGCACTTCTGGATCTTCCTGGTAACGGGTCTCGCGATTATTGCCTGTTACCTGTCCGGGCAGTTTGGCGGCCGAGAGTACTTCGAATTTCCGCCAATACTCAGCCTGCCGATTTTCCTGACCTGGATTCTGTTCGGCGTAAATTACTTCAACACGGTGCGTCAGGACACGGAATCCTGGCCGGTGTACTACTGGATGTGGGGAACCGGCATTGTGTTCTTTTTCATTACGTATACGGAAGCTCACCTTTACCTGATTCCTTATTTTCGAGAAAACATGGTCCGCGAAATCATGGTGCAGTGGAAATCCTACGGTGCATTGACCGGCTCCTGGAATATGCTGGTGTATGGCACGGCGCTGTATCTCGCAACAAAGATCAGCGGTTGCGACAAGTACGCGCGATCAAAACTCGCCTTTGGCTTGTACTTCCTCGGCTTGTTTAATCTGATGTTTGGCTGGGCGCACCATACCTACCTGGTGCCATCGGATCCCTGGATTCGCAGCTTCGCCTACTTTGTCAGTATGACCGAGCTGTTCATCTTCGGAAAAATCATCTGGGACTGGCGCTCGTCCCTCGAGGACTGGCAAAAAAATCGTCACTGCAACGCGTATCGATTCCTGATTGCCGCTGATATCTGGGTATTCGTCAATTTGGGTCTTGCGCTGATCATATCGGTGCCCGCGTTCAACCTGTTTACACACGGCACTCACATAACAGTGGCCCATGCTATGGGTAGCACGATTGGCATCAACATGATGATCCTGCTGGCGTCAGTTTTCTACGTCATCCGGGAAGAGCTGCCGAACGAGGTTCATGCGCGCTGCTCAAAGCAATTGAGAAGCGGTTACCTCTTGGCCAACCTGTCGCTCGCTGTATTTTTTGTTGCCCTGATTCTCGCCGGTATTGGCAAAGGCAATTACGATGGCGGCTCATTTCAGGAAATGATGCTGGCCATCCGTCCGTTCCTCGTGGCTTTCACGGTCAGCGGTGTGACCATGATGATCGGTTTCTGGATTATTCTCTGGCACGGCTTTCGACTGATGGGAAAAATCATGGAGTCAGACGGCATCGCCGAACCTCTGCCAGCGTAGTAGACTCGAAACCGCCATGGCAAAAAAACTGAAAAACGAGAAAGCCCTGCTCAAGGTCGCACTGGAAATGGTGTTGGATGATGCAGTGAAGCGCGGCGTCGTTGAGTTCGAAGCGACGGATTCACATGACCTTAAGCTCCAATACGCCTACCGCCTGCTGGTGCATGACAAGGCAATCAGCCCATTGCCCAACGGTCAGGAGTCCCTGCCCAGCATCCGGCACCGCCTGGCTATGTGGGTTACACACCAGTTACCCGCTGGTCACGAGCTCCTGAAATAGCTACTGAATGACGAGCGATTGCTCAATTGCGTCATTTGCAATCGCGATAACGATCTCGAATCGTATCGCGAGCCGCTTTCGGTATGTAGGCTCGGCGACCAAACTCGATCGCCTCATAGTGAATCTCGTCCTTCACGTACGCGCTCAGTTTTTCGATTCGCCGTAGCTTGCTGCTGACACCTTCGCGTTGTAGGCGATTGGCCGATCGCTCGCCATGTAAAGCATTTCCAACGGAAACGATCCCGTGTCCACCGACGCTATCTTACTAACCACAACCTCGACCAACGCGCCGGGCTTGAGACCGGGAACCGGCAAGTGGACGGTTTTCTCCGTGCTGGCTTCGTAGCCGTCTTCATTATTCGTAATGTCGTAGCCCGTGATACGGTTCAGGTAAACAGCACCGTAGCCAGACACATCCGCGCTTGTATCATTGGCCGAAAATATCTTTTGCATGTCCTGTGGCATTTCGACAAAGGTATAGGCTTTAGTGCTCAGCTCGAGTCGATAATTTAACGCCTTGTTTTCGAAATCGACAACTCGCTCACCGACTCGATCGATATACGTTGGCTCGTCGTTGGCAAACAGCGGTTCGGCGAACAACAAGCAGGAAATCAGTGCCAGCGGCAAAAGAAATAGAGATTTTATCTGGTCAGATTCTACCGGGCAATTGAAGCATTTTCTTTGCGGCAATCCGCATAGTTATTCGGTGACGCGCCAAGCGATGCCTAGCTGAACGCTGAGCAGGCATCGGGGCATGACCGTTGTGACAGTGCGCCCAAACAGACCCTGGCCAGCCTGGTCATTCGCAAACAAAGCTGCGACCAGGCCGCTAGCCGCTGTTCCTGCCGGCCTGATGTTATATAATCGGCCGCGACCGCCGGGCAGAATGCCCGGCGACACCTTTTCACACTTTCCGGAGCAACACCTTGAATCGGGACCAGAAGTTTTTCGATATGTACTCCCTTGTTATCGGCGTTCTTGCGGCAGTCGCACTTGCGATACTCGTGCTGACAATGAAAATGCAGGATCTGACACAGGGCGTCTACGTGCGTGGCGTGGACGAGTATCAACAGGCGGTCCTCGAGCGAATTCGACCGGTGGGGCAGGTGTATTTACCCGGAGAACAGCATAGTGCGTCTCTGCCAACGGCGCATACTCCTGCGCAGCCAGCACCGGTGGCCACTGTCATGACCGGGCCGCAGGTTTACAACAGCGCCTGCAGCGCCTGCCATGGCGCCGGTATCGGCGGCGCACCGATCCTCGGCGATGCCGCGCAATGGGTCGAGCGCATTGCCCAGGGCAGCGACACGCTGAAGCAGCATGCGCTGCAGGGCTTTACCGGATCTGCAGGCTACATGCCGCCGAAAGGCGGACGCATGGATCTATCCGATGGTGAGATCGAGGCGGCAGTCGACTTCATGGTTGGCGAAGTTAATTAGGATTCGCAGACACTCAGTTCTGTCGATCCATACATCGCAACAACAAAGCCTCCGCCACATGCGGGGGCGTTATTTTGTGTTCGCCACCGAGATCCGCAATCGTCCGCGATACCCGTAGCACGCGTTGATGCGCCCGTGCGGACAGGTTAAAGCGTTCCGCAGCGTTTTCGAGTAACGCCCAGCAGGCATCATCTGCCTGGCAGGCAGCGTTCAGTTCGTCGCCATCGAGTCGGGCATTGCTGAGGCCACTTCGTCGCCACTGTAATTGCCACGCGGCTTCGACTCGTTGCCGAACCACGGCGCTCGTTTCCACGTTGCCTGGCGACTCCCTCAATATCGCGGTCGATGGTCGAAGGACCTCAACATGCAGGTCGATTCGATCCAGCAGTGGACCGGATATCTTGCGCCGATACGCCGCAACGCGGTCAGCACTGCAACGACAGTCGGCAAAGCGGTCTCCCAGGTAGCCACAGGGGCAGGGATTCATGGCGGCGATCAACTGAAACTGTGCCGGATACTCCGCCTGCCCACCGGCACGCGAGATTGTTATGCAACCGGTCTCGAGTGGCTCGCGCAGCACTTCCAGTGCGCTGCGATTGAATTCCGGAAGTTCGTCAAGAAACAACACGCCATTGTGCGCGCGGGAAATCTCCCCTGGTCGTGGCCCAGGTCCACCCCCTACCAGCGCGGCAGCCGACGCGGTGTGATGCGGGCTTCGAAACGGCCGCTGCCGCCAGCCATGGACCGCCACCGGCATACCGAGCACCGAGTCAATCGCAGCAGTCTGCAGCGACTCCTTGTTGCTCATCGCCGGCAGTATTCCCGGCAAGCGTCGCGCGAGCATGCTCTTGCCGGTTCCGGGCGGCCCGATCAGCAGCAGGTTGTGGCCGCCGGCTGCTGCGATCTCAAGCGCGCGTTTCGCATGCTGTTGGCCACGAACGTCTGACAAGTCATTCGACGCCGGGTCCATCATCGGTAGATGTGTCTTTTCAGTTACAGCAATTGTTTCACGGCCAGCGAGGTGCGCGACGATTTCCGTCAAAGATGTGGCCGCAATAACATTCGTACATGCCAGCGCGGCTTCGGCTTCATTGTCTTTCGGAACGATGACCTTGCGTCCTGTCGCATCCGCATTCAGAACGGCAGGCAATATCGCCGGAACGGCGCGCAGGTTGCCATTAAGGGACAACTCGCCATACACCTCGCAGTCATTCAACGCTGTCTTCGGGAATTGTTTTTTCGCCGCGAGGATGCCGAGTGCAATGGCGAGGTCGTAGCGCCCACCCGTCTTTTTCATCTCGGCCGGGCCGAGGCTGACTGTGATTCGCTGCTGAGGAAATTCGAAGCCGGAGCTTAAAAGCGCGCCGCGCACGCGGTCCTTGCTTTCCCGGACCGCGGTTTCAGCCATGCCGACGATCGTGAATACTGGCAAGCCACCTGACAGAAAAACTTCAATCGTTACCGGCGGTGCGTCAGTACCATATTGTGCGCGACAATGAAGTATTGCGAGGCTCATTCGTTGGGCCCTCCATGGCCACGTTGTTGCCTGCTGCGTGTTCTGACGGTTTGCTAGCGGTTCTTTTCCAGTTCCTCAAGCTTCGCTTCCAGTTGCTCAAGCTTCTCGCGTGTGCGCGCGAGAACAGCTTCCTGCACTTCGAATTCTTCGCGCGTCACGAGATCGAGCTTAGTGAGTCCGCTTCTCAGCACGCCGCGAAAATTCGCCTCCAGGTCCTCGCGCATGGACCGCAGTCCGTCCGGAAGCGATTCGGCCAGTTTTTTCGCCAGATTTTCGATGGATTCTTTCGTCATAGCCGATTGATACCTGAGCCCATTCGAAAACGCCAGCCGCATATTGCAGTGGGCCGCCGACAAAACCGGCTTGCTCACCACTTTGGTGCGGTGTGCCTGTCCGGTGCACTGCGATCGCGCAATGTCTTTGGTCGAAAATTCTCAAGTTATTGTTTTTACATTTGTTTTTGAGTTTGGCACGCATTCTGCTTTATACAGGATAACCCGGCCACCTGAGGCCGCTTATCAAAACGGAGCAAGACTCATGCTATCCAGATTCACCGCAGTACTCATCGCAACACTTTTAACCGCCGGCGTTGCGCACGCGGATTTTTCCGCCAATCTCGGATTCGCCAGCGATTACTACTATCGCGGCATTTTCCAGGCCGACTCATCAGCCAGCGGCGGACTCGACTACGAGCAAGGCGGCTTTTACGCCGGGACCTGGGCGGCCGATGTCAAAGACGGCCTCGAAGTGGACGGCTACTTCGGCTACGGCGCCGACGTCGGCGATTTCGCATACAGCGTCGGTTACACCGGCTATTTCTACACCGGCGACTTCGATGACACCTACCAGGAAATCAATCTCGGCGGTTCCTTTGGCCTGCTCTCGCTCGACCTTGCCATCGGCGAGTACGAAAACTTCACCGGTCCGACCCAGGATTACACCTACTACGCACTGACCGTCGAGAAAGACGGCTTCTATGGCAAGTACGCTGGCTTTTCGCAGGACTTCGAAGGCGATTACGTTGAACTGGGCTACGGCACCACCGTCGGGGAAGTTGAACTCGGCGTCACCCTGCTCTTCAACGACAAAAATCTCAGCGGTGACGGCCAATCGGACGAAGCGCTGATCTTCACGATCGGTAAATCCTTTGACCTCAACTAAACCATCTCAACAGGGGAAGCAGCATGAAAATGATCACTGCGATCATCAAGCCCTTCAAGCTCGATGATGTGCGACAAGCCGTTGCCGATATCGGCATTCAAGGCATCACCGTCACCGAAGTTAAGGGCTTTGGCCGGCAACGCGGCCACACTGAACTCTATCGGGGCGCTGAGTACGTCGTCGACTTTCTGCCAAAGGCCAAGATCGAGTTGGCCGTCGCTGACGACATTGCCGAGCAGGTCATCGAGGCCATCAGCAACACAGCGCGCACAGGGAAGATCGGCGACGGAAAAATTTTCGTCACTGAACTTGTAGAGGCCATTCGCATTCGCACCGGTGAAACCGGTAGTGAAGCCGTTTAAGACTTCACGGAGGACACGAACGTGGAAGCAACAACAGAAATAGCAGCGCAGGTGACTGAACTATCGTACGCATTGGACACCTTCTACTTTTTGGTCATGGGCGCACTGGTCATGTGGATGGCCGCTGGATTCACGATGCTGGAAGCAGGCCTGGTTCGCGCCAAAAATACCGCTGAGATTCTCACCAAGAATATCGGCTTGTATTCGATCGCCTGCATCATGTACATGCTGTGCGGTTACAGCATCATGTACCCGGGAGATTTTGCCGGTGGCATCTTCCAGAGCATTGGCACCGTGGGTAGCGGATTGCTCACCTCCTCTGACAATGCCGCCGCAGACGTCATCGCAAGCGGCGGCGACACCTATTACTCGAACCTGTCGGACTTCTTTTTCCAGGTCGTTTTCGTGGCGACGGCGATGTCCATCGTCTCCGGCGCGGTTGCCGAGCGCATGAAGCTGTGGGCATTTTTTGCCTTCTCAGTTGTGCTCACTGGGTTTATATATCCGGTGCAAGGTTTTTGGAAATGGGGTGGCGGCTTCCTTCAGGAGGCAGGCTTCCTTGACTTCGCCGGCTCAGGTGTCGTGCATCTTTGCGGCGCGGCGGCGGCGCTTGCCGGCGTATTGCTGCTCGGCGCACGCAAAGGCAAGTACGGCACGAATGGTCAGATCAACGCGATCCCCGGCTGCAACCTGCCGCTGGCAACGCTCGGGACGCTGATTCTCTGGCTTGGCTGGTTTGGCTTTAACGGTGGGTCGGAGCTCAAGGTTTCCGACGTCGGCGAAGCCAATGCGGTCGCGCTGGTCTTTGTGAACACCAACATGGCCGCCGCCGGAGGGCTCGTATTCGCGCTACTACTGTCGCGCTTCTGGTTCGGCAAAGCCGACCTGACGATGGCACTCAACGGCGCACTCGCCGGGCTGGTCGCGATCACGGCTGAGCCTCTGACGCCGGAACCGGTACTGGCAACTCTGATCGGTGCCGTGGGTGGAATGCTGGTCGTGTTATCAATCGTCGGCCTCGACAAGCTCAAGATCGATGACCCTGTCGGTGCAATTTCCGTTCACGGTGTCGTTGGCATCTGGGGCTTGCTCGCCGTTTGCCTGTCGAACCCTGAGGCGAAATTCAGTGCACAGCTGCTCGGCATCGGCTCGATTTTCGTCTGGGTATTCGGCGTCAGCCTGCTCGTCTGGTTCGGATTGAAGGTGGCATTCGGTATTCGTGTCACCGAGGAAGAGGAATACGAAGGTGTCGACATCAGTGAGTGCGGCCTTGAAGCCTACCCGGAATTCACGTCCGCCGAGTAACATAACGCCGCTCAAGGGGATTCGCTGAAATATCTTTTATATCAGCACTTAACGGGTCGAAAGGCCCGTTTTTTTTGCCTTTTCAAGCGTAATTACCGATATCGCGTGTGACCGGCATCACAACATGTGGAGTTCACACCGTGCTTTAATATCGGCATGAAAATACGACACCTGACCAGCGGCATTATTGCACTCGCCCTTACGTTTTGTGGCGGCGCGCTCGCGAATGAAATCTATAAGTTCACCGACGCGGACGGCAACGTGCATTACACCGACCGGCCTACGGGCGAGTCGACTGAGGAGCGCTTACAGGTGTCCTACAATCGCACCAGCAATACTGCGGTGCAGGAACGCGTACAGAGCCGTCTGGATGCGGAAGCAAAACGCGAAGAGTCGCGTGCTGAAGCTCGATCAGCGAAGCAGGCTGCCAAGGACGAACGTGCCGCTGCGGACATAAAAGCTGCCAAGTGTGCGGACTATCGACAGAAGATGAAATCAATGCTCGAAGCCCGACGTGTATATCGCGAAGATGAAAATGGCGAACGCGTCTACCTTGACGATGTTGCAAGAGCTGAAGCTCGCTCCAGGGCCGAAGAGCTTATCAAGAAAAACTGCGGCAACTGATTGTAATGATTGAGGGCCTGTCCCTCACATTAGGGTCATCGCTGACGCTACAATACCCGCTTTCGTGACTGGAGCGCCGGATTGATCGCCGCACGACACCCCGACAAAGACCCATCGCAGGCTTACCTGCCGGACTTTTGTGCGGCCGGCACACTATTCATTGTCGTTCTCGTTACAGCACTGGTCGCCATCGTGCTGGCGCTCGCATCACACGACAGCCAGCATCCGTTCCTGATCGAGCTGTCAAAGACGTCGTTTTTCGTACTCTGGAATGCATTGCTTGGCACGCTTGTGATGTGCCAGCTGCGGCCCTATCTGGAAAAGACCGGCCCGACTCGCGCGTTCGTCATCGGCTTTGCTGTGCTCGAAGCCGTTTGCCTTATTGTTGCGGAAAGCGCCTGGCAACTGACGCGTATATTCGGGCAATCGGCAATTATCAGCAGCTCACACTCGTATTTCATACTGCATACCTTCGCAATCAGCTCGATCGTCATAGCACTCGCAATGCGCTACTTATACATATCCAGCGAGTGGCGCCGTAGCATCGTACTCGAAGCACAATCACGTATCAGCGCATTGCAGGCTTTAATTCGCCCACACTTTTTATTCAACAGCATGAATACGATCGCGTCACTAACGCGCACCGATCCGGCGCGCGCAGAGGAAGCTGTTGAGGATTTATCAGACCTGTTGCGAGCGAATCTCGGTGGATCCAGTAACCGCTCCTCGCTGAAGCAGGAATTCGAAACCGCCGCGATTTATCAGCGCATCGAAAAACTGCGACTGGGCGATCGTCTGAACGTGAAATGGGATATTTCCGAGCTGCCAATGCGAGCTCGTATTCCCAGCCTCACGATTCAACCATTGCTTGAAAACGCAATCTATCATGGCATCGAGTTACTGCCGGACGGCGGCGAGGTCGTCGTCAAAGGGACTCGGCACGACCGCTACCTCGAGATTTCGGTTTCGAACCCGGTTGCCGTTGGCGAGACGCGGGACGCGGGCGGCAACAAGATGGCCATGTCGAACATTCGTCAGCGATTTGAGCTCGCCTATGGCAGCAGCGATGCCGTCAAGATCGACGATGCAGGTGATAATTTCACAGTGACGCTGCGCTTTCCTCCGGATGAGGGACCGGAATGAGGGTCATTGTCGTCGATGACGAACAACTCGCACGCGAGCGGCTGCGGCAGCTACTCGATGACGAAGATGGCTACGAGTGTGTCGGTGAGGCCGGCAACGGTCGTGATGCCGTTGCATTGTGCAATAAATTGCAGCCCGACATTGTGTTGCTCGATATTCGTATGCCCGGCCTAGGCGGCATCGAAACCGCGCACCACCTCAACGGCCAGGATCATCCGCCCGCGATTGTCTTTACGACGGCTTATGATGAGTATGCGATCGATGCGTTTGATGCCCGCGCCGTCGGCTATGTCCTGAAGCCCGTTCGACGCAGCAAGCTGGCAGCGGCTTTGGCGCAGGCATCGCGGCTGGTACCAGGCACTCTACAATCCGTGGCATCCGAAGCACGCATGTCCAGTGCCCGGCGCCATGTCTGTTCGCGCGTGCACGGCGAGCTGAAGCTCATACCGCTCGCGGACATTTTTTGTTTCCGGGCTGACCAGAAGTACGTCACTGTTGCCCACAGTAACGGGCAGGATCTGATTGACGATTCTCTCAAGACACTGGCGGAGGAATTCCACGACGAATTCGTGCGCATTCATCGCAGCGTGCTGGTCGCGGTCAGCAGCATCAGTCGCATCGAGAAAACCAGCGACGGCAAAAGTCGCATCGTGCTGCGCGATAATTCGCAAGTCGACGACAAAGAGCTGATAATCAGCCGCCGGCACCTTGCTGAAGTGCGTCGGAGGCTGATAGGAGTCTAGTCGCTTGAAAATTCGTATTGCAACGCGCAAGAGCGCACTCGCGCTTTGGCAGGCCAACTACGTGTCGTCGGTGCTGCAGAAACTGCCCGAAATCAGCGCAACCGAACTGGTACCAATGTCGACTCGGGGCGACGAGATTCTCGATCGCAGCCTGCAGAAGGTTGGCGGCAAAGGCTTGTTCATCAAGGAACTCGAGATCGCGATCGAAAATGGTGAGGCCGACCTCGCCGTGCATTCGATGAAAGACGTGCCGGCGGAACTGCCCCGGGGATTTTGCCTGGCCGCGACCATGCAGCGCGCAAATCCTTACGACGCGCTGGTCGCTGCGGCCGGGACGACGGTTCAGTCCTTGCCGAAGAATGCCCGCGTCGGCAGTTCCAGCCTGCGTCGCCAGGCACAGATCAAAATGTTGCGACCCGACCTCAATATCGAAACGCTGCGCGGCAACGTCAATACTCGCCTTCTGAAACTCAGCCGCGGCGACTACGACGCAATTATTCTCGCCGCCGCCGGCTTGGAGCGACTCGCTTTACAACACCATATCAGTCACCAGTTCTCACCGGACGAAATGCTGCCGGCTGCCGCACAGGGTGTTCTCGGCATCGAGTGCCTGGAAAACAACAGCAAATTGCGCACGATACTTCGCCAGCTCGATGACCCGGAAACCGTGCTAACGACTCGGGCAGAACGCACTATCGCGCGTGTATTGCGGGCGAGTTGCGAGTCACCGGTCGCTGCCTTCGCGACGGTTAGCGGGGCTTCGATGTCGCTTACGGCGCTGGTGGCACACCCGGACGGCTCTCGGTTCATACGCGAGACCATCGATGGCAGGCCAGACGATGCCGAGCAACTCGGAGAGGCTCTGGCCGCAGAACTCCTTGCCGGCGGTGCACGCGAACTGCTTGATTCCATCGGGGCATCGCATGGCTGAACCCGCACTGGGCGGCTTCGGCGTTCTCGTTACACGCCCGAGGGCACAGGCTGCTGCGTTGATCGCAGCCATCGAAGCCTCTGGTGGCACGGCGATTCGCTTTCCGGTCATCGAGATCGTGCCGCGCGACAGCGCTGAAATCCTCAGTGAGCTGAACCAGAACCCCGGCGCTGATATCGTGTTGTTTGCGAGCCGCAATGCGGTCGAGTTCGGCGCATCGCACGCTGATGCGCGAATGATCGGTGCCATTGGCCCGTCAACCGCCGATGCGCTGCGCGCGGCGGGATTGTCCGTGGCAATCGATCCATCGAAGGGCTATGACAGCGAGAGCCTGCTTCGGCATCCAAAATTGCACGACGTCTCAGGCAAACATATACGAATCGTTCGTGGCGGCGATGGCCGCGAATTGCTCGCAAAAACGCTGCGTAGCCGTGGCGCAAGCGTGTCCTACCTTTCTGTCTACGATCGCGTGCCTCCGCTAGTCACCAACGATCAGCTTGCAGAAATCGAATCCGCATGGCGATCGGGTATGATTGGCGCCATTACGGTGATGAGTGTCGCGACGCTGGACAACCTCGCCGCTTTGCTTCCGGAATGGTGTCGCAGCAGGATGGACTCCATTCCATTGGTGACGCCGGCAGAGCGTGTGATAAAAGAGGTGCTTGATCGCTATCCGGCATCGACGACCGTGCTGGCCAAAGGGCCACAGGCAGCCGACATGCTGCAGGCAATCAAATCCATTCACAGGACCGGATCCGGACACGAATCATGAGCGAAGAAAAAGCGGGCGAAGAGCAGACAGGCGACAAGCAAAAGGCCATCGAGGCTGACGCTGACGCCGAGTTTGAGGTCGAAGACCGCCAAGACGACGGCGCCAAACCGCGCAGCAACGCAGTCGCATGGATTGCGGTATTGCTGTCCGCTATTGCCGTCGCAGCGCTTGGCTACATCGTAGTCCTCGATTGGCAACGTGTTGATGACAATGGTGATGCAGAGACGCTTGCCGCGATTGAGACGCTCGATCGTCGTATCGGAAACGTCGATGAAACGTTGACGACCCTCGACACGCGTATCGCCACTATTCAGCACCCGGACTACGGCGATGAATTCGCCGCCATTCGCAAGAACGTCGATGAACGCGTGCGTCTGTTGGATTCATTGCCATCGCGCATGTCCTCACTCGAAAGCTCCGTGGCGTCCCTCGCAGGTATTTCCGCCGGAGCTCGCGACACATTTTTGATCGCAGAAGGCGAGTATTACCTGCAAATCGCCAATGCACAATTGCAACTGGCCAACAACCCGCACCTGGCAATGCTGGCGCTGAGCATGGCGGATGAACGCATTACGCAGTTGTCCGATCCGGCACTTACCGACGTTCGTCGCGCCATATCCGATGAGATGGCAGCACTCGAAGTGATGGAAAAGCCGGATCTGGAAGGTGCGACGCTGACACTCGCAAGCCTCGCACGCGTTGTTGAGTCATTGCCGCTGGCGGGCGCAGGTTCTGCCAATCAAAACGGGGATAACGAAGCGAACCCGGATGCAAGCACACTGCAGCGTGCCTGGGGGTCGGTCAAGGGCGCTATGTCGGGTCTCGTCAAAGTGACGCCGCCGGAACAGGCCAAACTTGAGCTTGTGACGCCGGATGCTGAGTATTTCCTGCGCAATAATCTAGCATTGCAACTACAGTCGGCCCGTCTCGCCCTGTTACGCGGTGAGCAGGCCGTCTTTGAACAAACACTCGACGACACCCATGCGCTGCTTGAGGCCTACTTCGATACCGGGAGTGAACAGGTCATCAGCGCGCAGCAAACTATCGACGAAATTCGTGACAACGTGTTTACGACCGCGACGCCCGACATATCCGGCTCGCTTCGCCTGTTGCGTCAATACCGCGCGCTGCGAGAGAACACACAGTGAAAATCGGTATCATCATCGTACTGGCCCTGATTGCGAGTGGTTTGGCTGCACATTTCCTGCTCGCTGACCCTGGCTACGTCGCAATTAATTTTCGCGGCTACCTGATCGAAATGTCGGTGCCTGTCCTGGTATTCCTGACTGCCGCACTGTTTCTCGCCATCTGGTTTGTGCGCAAAATCCTGCTTGCACCGCGTCGAATCGGCGAGGCCGCGGGCCGGTTTCGATCCGCACGATCGGGTCAGAAGATGACGCGTGGCTTGATCGAGATGGCGGAGGGCAATTTCGCACGCGGTGAGCGCATGCTGGCACGCTCCGCAAGTACCAGCGATTCACCGTTGTTCAACTACCTGCAGGCGGCAAGAGCTGCGCATTTGCAGGGCAAGATTGAGCGGCGCGACGAATGGCTGCGCCTCGCCTACCAGGATATCCCCGAAGCGGCCAATGCAGTGTTGCTGACGCAGGCCGAATTTCAGCTTGATCAGGGACAACATGAGCAGGCCCTGGCAACGCTGCGGCGCCTGGACGATAATTCAAAAGACCACGGTCAAGCCCTGGCTCTGATGGGCCGCCTGTACTATCGCCTCGCAGACTGGACAGCGCTGCGCGAGCTACTGCCGCGCATCAAAAAACACTCGCACATGAAGGCAGAGACGCTGGCGCAGTGGGAAGTGCGGGTGCATCGTGAACAAATTGACGCCGCCCAGGACGACGTCGCGCTCGCGGCCGCGTGGAAGGCTGTGCCCCGTGCCCACAACAAGGATCTGTCGCTGCTGGATGCGTACTATCGGGCGTTAATGCGCACAGACCAGCACGCGAAAGCCGAGAAAGAACTGGTGGCAGCGCTGAAATCCGACTGGCGCGGTCCGCTGGTGCGATTGTTCGGAATCGTCGAGGGCGTCGACGCCAGCAAACAGCTAAAACGTGCGGAGGTCTGGCTTGGGAGCCACAGCGAAGACCCGGACCTGCTGCTAACGGCTGCGCGGCTTTGCCTGCGCAATGAACTTTGGGGCAAAGCGCGAAGTTACCTGGAAACCGTTATCAGCCTGCGCCCGACGCCGGAGGTTTATCGGGATTACGGTGCGCTCCTGAATCAACTCGGCGAAACTGACGCCGCGGCAGATGCCTTTCGCGATGGCCTGGGCATGGTTGCCGGCAACAATCTGCCCGCAATTACTCACGTACCCACCGAGATTGAGGACGCCTAGGGCTGACTGCGCTTGGTCCGCAACCACGCAGTCAACGGCTCCCACTCATCCCAGTCCGGCCAGGCCAGATACTCCGGTAATTCGAAAATACCGATTCCGCGAGTGTAGGCGCGTACGTAATTTTGCGCATCACGCAAGGCGGCGATGTAGGGAACCCGCACATTCGTCAGGTACTCATCGAGATCGTCATAGATCAGGGTGTTTTCACGAACACGGTTGGCTACGACGGCCACTTTGGCCTGCTTTTTCTCGATTTTCGTCAGATTTTTGAGCTCCTCGAGAAACGCCGTCGTTGCCTGCATATCGATCGTCGATGGCAGTACCGGGACGACGATGGTTTCGGCGTGCTTCACGAGGTCGGTCAGTTCACTGCCATGCGATCGGGCAGGAGCATCGATGACCAGGATGTCGGCGTTGCGAGGTGCCTTGCGCAATCCGTCCTCAAAGCCCGCAACGGCGGCAATCGAGGCCCGGTTGTCGGGTCGGCGGTCCAGCCAGTCGAGACTGGAGCGTTGTGGATCGTAATCCGCCAGGGCGACAGCGGCGCCCTGGGTTGCGAAATAAGATGCAATGTTCGTGGCGAGCGTGCTTTTGCCGCAGCCGCCTTTCGCATTCAGTACCATTATGTGCCGCATGTCTCTCTCCAAGGGCGATTTGTTAGTTTGATTGGCAGTTTATGTAAACTACAGCGGCCGGATTATAAAGTCCATTGAGCACTAAAGCGAAGAGCAAAAAAAGCATGCGTGTCCCTTTTACAAAAATGCACGGCGCAGGCAATGTGATCCTCGTTGTCGATCAACGCGAGCAGAACCTGCCGCCGCCGGACGGCGATTCCATTCGCAGGCTGGGGATGGTCGACAAAGACACCCGCTTCGACCAGATGATGTGGGTCAGCGCACCCAGCGACACTCAAAGCCTTGCCAGCTATCGCGTTTTCAATGCAGATGGCTCCGAGGTTGAACAATGCGGCAACGGCGTTCGCTGTGTCGCGAAGAAGCTCGCGGCTGACAAGCAGGGACATCAGAAATTCACGCTACAGAGCCCGGTGGGGCTGATTTCGGCAGATGTTTTCACGGACGGTCAGGTTGCTGTCACCATGGGCCGGCCGGAATTCGAGCCCGCTAAAATCCCGTTTCTGGCAGAGCACACCGCAGACGACTATGCGCTGAGCGTTGGTGAAGAGGAACTTCGCATCTGCGCCGTTTCGATGGGCAACCCACACTGTGTGCTGATGGTCAACGACGTCAGAGCGGCGCCTGTCGCGGTCCTGGGCCCAAAGATTGAATACCACGAGCGGTTTCCGGAACGTGTCAATGTCGGCTTCATGAGCATCACGGATCGTGAAAATATACGTTTGCGTGTGCACGAACGTGGCGTGGGTGAAACGGCAGCATGCGGTACCGGCGCTTGTGCGGCCGTGGTATCCGGACAGCGTTTGGGGCTGCTCGACGAAGCGGTTTTCGTAAGCCTGCCCGGCGGCCAAGTCGTGGTAAGCTGGCGCGGCGGCGACACAGCGGCCTGGCTCAAAGGTGACGCCGTAGTGATCAACGACGGAATGATGAATTTATAGGAATGGACAAACGATGAGCACGCAAGCCGAAGTCGACTACGGTGACGACGAACTTTCCGAACAGGCGGTCTGCGACTACCTGGCCTCACACTCTGATTTCTTCGAAAATCATGCCTCGTTATTGAGTAGCCTGCAGTTATCGCACTCGACCGGCGCTGCCGTATCGCTGGTAGAGCGACAGGTTTCGGTGTTGCGGCAGAAAGACCGGAAACTTGAAAAACAGCTCAAGGAACTCATCGAAGTCGCTCGCGCCAACGATCTGTTGTCGGCCAAAATTCATGAACTGACGCTGCAGCTGCTGAAAACCACGGACCTGCGCTCTACCATTGCTGCCCTCGAAGTGGCGATGCGCAGCGGTTTCGGTGCCGAACATGCGGTGCTGGTGGTATTTGGCGACCCGGACGATTTCCGGGATGTCGATGCCGGGCGCTTTTTCCGAGTTGTGGCAGAGGACTCGGATGCACTTGGCCCATTCAAGACCTTCCTGAAGGGTAGCTCGGCTCGCTGCGGCAAGATTCGTGATGCTCAAAAAGAATTCCTGTTTCAGGCAGACGCGGACGAAGTCGGGTCTGCCGCATTGGTGCCCTTGAGCAAGGCGAGCGAAATTGGCTTCCTGGCGATTGGCAGTGCCGATGCAAACCGTTTCCACCCGGGAATGAGCATCGATTTCCTGACGCGTCT
This sequence comes from Woeseiaceae bacterium, assembly GCA_021773115.1. Classification (GTDB taxonomy): domain Bacteria; phylum Pseudomonadota; class Gammaproteobacteria; order Steroidobacterales; family Woeseiaceae; genus UBA1847. The sequence goes on from JAJFKS010000033.1 coordinate 80,025, forward strand.
TGGAGATCTCGTCGCAGGTGCCCTGAAGCGCTTCTAGCGCGGCCTGCCGTGGAACACACTGGCTGGATTGACAGGTTCATACATCACCTGGCGTTTGAACGGCGGCTTTCGCCTGAAACCTGCAAGAACTATCGTCGCGACCTCGTGGCGCTGCGTGGCTTTCGTGATGCGGCCGACATCGCTGACTGGGGCGACATGGACAGCGAACACTTTCGTGCGTTTTCTGCATCCAGCTTTCGCAAGGGCTTAAGCGCCCGCAGCATCCAGCGTCGACTGTCCGCCTGCCGCACGTTTTTTCGCTACCTGGTGCGTGAAAAACATGTTCGCAAGAACCCGATCGTTGATGTGTCCGCGCCCAAGGGCAAGAAGCGGCTACCGGGCAATCTCGATGCGGACACCATGGCGCACCTTTTGAACATCCCTGGCGACGGTGCACTGGTCGATCGCGATCGCGCCATACTCGAATTACTGTATTCCTCCGGTCTGCGCCTTTCTGAACTCACGGATCTCAACTGCAGCGACGTCGACTCGCATGACAAGACAGTTCGCGTCACAGGTAAGGGCAACAAGGACCGCATCGTCCCGGTTGGCCGCAAAGCCATCGACGCCTTGGCGCGCTGGCACAAAACTCGTCCGGAACTCGCGTTGCCGGATGAAAATGCCCTGTTCGTCAGCAACCGCGGTACGCGCATCAGCCCGCGTTCGGTGCAGGCCAGAGTCGATCACTGGGCGCGAAAGCAGGGCATCGCCAGCAAGGTCTACCCGCACCTGTTCCGGCACTCGTTTGCAACCCACCTGCTGGAATCCAGCCATGATTTGCGCGCCGTTCAGGAACTTCTGGGACACGCGAACATCTCAACAACGCAAGTCTATACGCACCTTGATTTCCAACATCTGGCCCAGATATACGACCAAACCCACCCGCGGGCACGAAAAAAAGACTAGGACGGAATCCATGGAACAATTTCGAGGCACGACCATCGTCTCGGTGCGTCGTAATGGCAAAGTCGCTATTGCCGGCGACGGCCAGGTCAGCATGGGCAACACGATAATGAAAGGAAACGCCCGCAAAGTACGGCAACTGGCCGACGGGCGCGTGATTGCCGGATTTGCCGGCGGCACGGCCGATGCTTTCACGCTGTTCGAGTTGTTCGAAACCAAGCTCGAGCAGTACGGCAACCTGACTCGCGCCGCAATCGAACTCGCCAAAGACTGGCGTACCGATCGTCGACTGCGCCGACTGGAAGCATTGCTGTGTGTCGCGGACACAGAATCCTCATTCGTCATTTCCGGCAACGGCGATGTCATCGAGCCCGAAAACAACCTGATGGCGATTGGCTCCGGTGGGCCGTTCGCCCAGGCTGCGGCACTCGCTCTGTTGCAAAACACGGATATGGAAGCTGCCGATATCGCGAAGAAGGCCCTGTTGATCGCCGGCGAGATCTGCGTATTCACGAATCAAAACATTATAATCGAAGAGCTCTAATGTCTCAGATGACCCCCAGAGAAATCGTCCAGGAACTGGATAAACACATCATCGGCCAGGATGACGCGAAACGCGCTGTCGCGATCGCGTTACGCAATCGGTGGCGGCGAGTCCAGGTGGACGAGCCGCTGCGCAGTGAGATCACGCCGAAGAATATCCTGATGATCGGACCGACAGGCGTCGGCAAAACCGAAATCTCCCGTCGACTGGCGCGGCTTGCCCGCGCTCCCTTTATCAAGATAGAGGCGACAAAATTTACCGAGGTTGGTTATGTCGGGCGTGAGGTCGATAGCATCATCCGTGACCTGATGGACACAGCGATCAAGATGACTCGCGAAGATGCGATGGCGAAAGTCCGGCACCGCGCGGAAGATGCCGCGGAGGAACGCGTTCTCGATGCGTTGCTGCCGCCAGCATCATCGCCTGCTGGATTTACAGCGGATGCGGAGTCGGCGGATAGCAATACACGACAAAAATTTCGAAAAATGCTGCGCGAAGGAAAACTCGACGACAAGGAAATTGAAATCGAGATCCAGGCGATGCCGATCGGTGTCGAGATCATGGCGCCTCCGGGCATGGAAGACATGACCAGTCAGTTACAGGGCATGTTCCAGAACCTCGGCGGCAACCGCAGCAAGACCCGCAAGCTAAAAGTCAAAGAAGCCTTTCGGCATTTGACCGACGAAGAGGCGGCGAAGATGCTCGATGACGAAGAGCTGAAATCGCAGGCGCTCGACGCCGTGGAACAACACGGCATCGTTTTCCTCGATGAGCTGGACAAGGTAACGCGCAGCAATGGCACCCAGGGTGCTGATGTGTCCCGCGAAGGTGTGCAGCGCGACTTGCTACCGCTCGTCGAGGGTTCAACCGTGAACACCAAGTACGGCATGGTCAGAACGGATCACATCCTGTTCATCGCGTCTGGCGCATTTCACGTGTCGAAACCGTCGGACCTGATTCCCGAGCTGCAGGGACGTTTCCCGATTCGGGTCGAATTGAAGTCGCTGACAACAGATGACTTCGTTCGTATTCTGACCGAGACGGACTCGTCGTTGACGGCACAATACAGTGCACTGCTCGGGACAGAAGAAGTGACCTTGAAGTTCGCCGAAAGTGGTGTTCGACGCCTTGCCGAGGTTGCTTTTCAGGTGAACGAGAACACTGAAAATATTGGTGCACGGCGCCTGCACACGGTAATGGAGCGACTGCTCGAGACGATCTCTTTTGAGGCCTCGGACAAAAGTGGTAGCAAGCTTACTGTGGATGCGGGTTATGTGAATGAGCATTTGGCGGATCTTGCGAAGAATGAGGACCTTAGTCGGTATATTCTTTGATGTATTCCGCCCTTGCTGGCGAAAAGCTGCAGATCGCTTCACTAGCAGGCGCTAACCTGCAGCTTATATCCTGCCAGGACTCACATCATCGCAACGATCGGTGATTGCGGTCCTCCTTCATAAGGCTGGCTCGGCGTGATGGTGGCGGGTATCCTTCCAGAATGAACTCCAGCGACGAAAATACGACGCACTTCGGATATCGCACGGTCGGCAAAGGCGACAAGGCCGGCCTGGTGCGCGGGGTGTTTGATTCTGTTGCTGATCGCTATGACGTCATGAATGATTTGATGTCGGCCGGAATGCACCGACTTTGGAAGCGCTTTACTATCGACCAGGCGGCCGTTCGACGTGGCGATGTGGTGCTCGATCTCGCGGGCGGGACTGGCGATCTGGCTCGAGAATTTTCAAAGAAGGTTGGCAAAGAGGGCCACGTAATCCTCGCTGATATCAACGCAGCGATGCTGCAACAAGGCCGACGTCGGCTGATTGATGCCGGGATCGCCGGAAACGTCACCATCGCGCAGGTTGACGCACAGGCCCTGCCCTTCGACAGCGGCACATTTGACTGTATTACGATGGCCTTTGGTCTCCGCAATGTTACCGACAAGGATGCGGCACTCGCGTCCATGTTCCGGGTACTCAAACCGGGTGGCAAGGCCATGATCCTGGAGTTTTCCCAAGCCAATAAGGCAATCAAACCGGCCTACGATTTGTACTCGTTCAAGGTGCTCCCGGTGCTGGGCAAGCTGGTCGCCGATGATCCGGATAGCTACCAGTACCTGGCCGAGTCGATTCGCATGCATCCTGATCAGGAAACCCTGCAATCGATGATGGAAACGGCCGGCTTCGAACGATGCCGCTATCACAATCTCGCGGCCGGTATCGTTGCGCTGCACATCGGCTACCGGATTTAAGCGCCCATGGATGCGCTTCTGGCTCTGCTACGTCCGCTCGCAAAAATTCTGAATCGAAATATTGAGCAGTCCACGCCGGCACGCGAGCTGTGCAGTGAACTGTCGGGCACCGTCGTCGCAGTTCGGGTCCGGAACACCGCGCTCGCCGCCTCATTTCTTGTGAACGACGACGTGCTCGACGTTCGCACAAGCACTGATCAGGAGCCGGATGTCGTCATCGAAGGTTCGCTGATAACACTCGCTCGCATGGCCGGCTCGTCTGGCGAAAATGCGATCCGCGATGGGTCGCTCTCATTAACCGGCGATGCCGAAACAGCGTCCCAGTTTCAGCAGTTGCTTAAACTGGCGCAACCCGATATCGAGGAAGAGCTCTCCGGCATCATTGGCGATGTGGCGGCCCATCGGCTCGGCGAGTTTGCCCGTGGCCTCGGGCGCTGGGGGCGCGATACACGGACAACGATGGGAGCAAATCTTCGCGAATATCTTCAGGAGGAGAGTCGCGATACGCCGAGCCGTTACGAAGTCGAGCGATTTTCGGCTGCGGTCAACACACTGCGCGACGACGTCGCTAGAATCGAAGCGCGGTTGAACCGGCTGCAGGTCAGCGATTAAGTGACTACTCGCCGCACGCTATTTCGCATGCTCGCGATTCAGCGCGTGCTGGTGAAGTACGGCCTCGATGAAATAATCAAAGAGACGCATCTGCTGCGCCCTTTACGATTTATCTTTTACCTGTCGCCAACTCGTCGCAACAAATCGGCACCGGTTGGCGAACGGATTCGTCTCGCGCTCGAAGAGCTTGGGCCGATTTTCGTCAAGTTTGGGCAGGCACTATCGACGCGCAGGGATTTGCTGCCGCCGGATATCGCCGATGAACTCGCCAAACTACAGGACGCGGTGCCGCCGTTCCCGGCCGAGCAGGCCATCGCAATTATCGATGAAGCCTACGGAAAATCCGTAAACGATGTATTTGCGCGATTCGACAAGGATCCGCTGGCGGCAGCCTCGATCGCACAGGTCCACACCGCGAAACTGAAATCCGGGCATGAAGTCATTGTCAAAATTCTTCGCCCCGGTGTGCAGGACCAGATTGAGAACGATCTCGCCGTCTTGCGACTCATTGCCGGGCTTGCGGACCGCTACTGGGAGCATGGCAAACGCCTGCGTCCACTCGAAGTGGTCGATGAATACGAGAATACGATCCTCGATGAGCTTGATTTGATGCGTGAAGCGGCGAACACGGCGCAGCTAAAGCGGAATTTCAAAGGCAATGAAATGTTGTACGTGCCCGATGTCTATTGGGATTATTGTCGCCCCGAAGTCCTGGTGCAGGAGCGTATTTACGGCACACCGATTAGCGACATGGCGGCGCTGCAAGCCGCGGGTGCCAATATCCAGGTGCTCGCCGAAAACGGTGTCGAAATCTTCTTTACGCAGGTGTTCCACCACAACTTTTTTCACGCCGACATGCACCCCGGAAATATTTTTGTTATCACGACCGACCCGGATCGGCCAAAGTATGCGGCCGTTGACTTCGGTATCGTTGGCACACTGAGCCCCGAAGATCAGCGCTACCTGGCCGAGAACTTTCTCGCGTTTTTCGATCGTGACTACCACCGCATCGCAAAACTGCACCTGGACAGTGGCTGGGTCCCCGCCGGGACGCGTGTCGACCAGCTTGAGACCGCGATACGCACGGTATGCGAACCGATTTTTAATAAGCCATTGGCCGAAATTTCGTTTGCCGCACTATTGATGCGGCTATTTCGCGTCGCACAACGCTTCGACGTCGAAATCCAACCGCAAATGATTTTGCTGCACAAGACTTTGTTCAATATAGAAGGCCTTGGGCGGGAGTTGTATCCACAACTCGATCTGTGGAAAACCGCTCACCCGGTGATGAAGCGCTGGATGAACGAACAAGTCGGCCCGCGCGCCATGCTCAGGGATCTTCGCGAGAACCTGCCGCAGCTCCGCGATGCATTGCGGGACCTGCCGTCAATATTGAAGCAACTTGGCGAGCAGACGGCTGAGGGACAGTTTCAGTTTGAATTGCAGTCCGAAGAACTCGAGAAAATGCGCGTGCAACTCGAAGGGCAGCGTCGGCAGCGTTTCTGGCTGACCGGCGCCGCCACAGCGACGCTCTCAGGTAGCCTGGTATTGACCCTCGGCTCACTGCCGGTGCTGGGATGGTCGCTACTCGCCGCTGGCCTCGTAGCGGCGTACTTCGCTCGGCCCTAGTCCGGGCCAGGCAGGTCCAGCGCGGCCAGCGTCATCGCTTCGACACCGCTCTTGATCGACGTTTCCGGGTCAATCTTGAATAGCGGCGAATGATGACCGGCCCAGGCGCCTGATTCGATCAGCTCCGGCGGTGTTCCACCGACCTCGAAGTAGAAGAAGAATTTTCATTAATTCCGCTCCTGATCCAATACAAATCCAACCTCGCGGCCGGTTTCCGATAAGCTGAATATTTTGTAGCCAAGCTGCTGCAGCATTTTGATGCTCGCCGCCGTACGTTCCTTGCCGATGCCCGGGAATCGATGGTGAAACTCCACCAGCAACTGCTCGGGCAACCGCCTTGCGTTCTTGAGGCCGTCGAGAATATCGTACTCCGCGCCTTCAACATCCATTTTCAGCAGGTCGACTTTTTCATGTTGCAAAAGGTCCATAATCGCCGAGACCGTGTAGGCGGGCGTATCCATGAAGTCGTCAGGATCACCCGCCTGCCGGTCGGCCGTCCACATGACCTCTGCACACTTTCCCTGTCGGTTGACCCGGCGATACAAACGCAATTTGCCGTCCTCGCCGGACACGGCCCAGGGCTTGAACACGAATTTCTCGGGCAAGTTTTGTGTGAGCACCCACTCCATTGAATACGGTGTCGGGTCAAATGCGAATACGGTCACGCCGAAACGCTTGATCAAATCGAGATCGAAGTCGATGGAGTCACCAACACCCAGCGAATAGACGACTGAGTCCGAACCAAGCTTGCTGCCAATGAAACTCCAGTCCGCGGTCTCGATTGTTTCAAACTCGACTTCGGGCTTCAGCCACAGCTCTTTGCCCGAAATCCGCTTCAAGAGCAGCTTTGCTGGCCAGAACCACGGCTGCTGCCTTGCCCATCCCGATGTCCTCATATTCTATTCTCGCGAATCAAAGTGGGTCTCCGGAATAATACCCAACAGAAATGGCCAAAAGCGATGCATCAGCGTCGCATTGGATTGTGACCGTTCGATCACGCCGGCGCCACCAGTCCTGGCACGCCATTGTTGCAATGCATTGACAATTGTACGTTTGTACAACACGCGGGTCTTCAGTAATCTGCGCCGATGCTGATTTGGATCCTGACAATAGCCTGCAGCCCGCGATGACACGGTCGTGGCCGACGATTCCCGTGTCTATTGCCGGGTTACTACTCACCGCCGGATCAATTGTGTTATTGCTGGATCTCCGAATCGAAGCGGACGTATATGGGCTGCTGGGTCAGGACGACGAGGCGGTAGGTTTGTTTGACCGACTTTCATCGGCTACGCCGGGACTTGAGGAACTGTTGGTCATCTGCGATCAGGACGATGTTCTGGACCGCGACAGCATTGATGAGATTGCAGGCATCAACGGTGTTAAGGCACACACGCGCTCCTACCTGCAAAGCGGCAAGTCACCGGTATACGGCTTTTCGCTTGAGGTCGATGCCTCAGACTGGCACGAAACGAAACCGATCATCGTGCAGACCGCCGAAGTTCTCGAGGGGGCGGCGACTCACTGCGGGCTGACCGGCACGCCAGCAATAGTTTACGAAATGCAAAACCGGGTAGACCTCGACCTGAGAGTGGCCATCGTGCTGGCGGTCGTGTTTGTCAGCTTGCTGTTCGCCTTCGTTTATCGCATTGGCCTGCTCGCGTTCTTTATGATGATTCCGGTCGGGCTCGGTATCGCCTGGGGTCTGGCCGCCTATAGCCTGATTCGCCCGGAGCTCACGCTACTCGCCGCAACTGTCCCGACGCTGCTGCTCGGCATCGGCATCGATCACTGCATTCACATGATTCAGTCCTGCCGCTACGCGATGACGCATGACAAGTTGCCGCGCGATCGTGCAGTGCTGGTTGCCTGGCAAAGAATGCTGCGCCCGATCACGCTTGCAAGTCTGACCACCGCGATAACTTTTGTCGCGCTGACGAGAGCAAACCTTAGCGGATTTGTTGATTTGGGCTGGTCCGGCGCACTTGTGACGCTGGGGGTCTACGTTGCTTGTATGGGACTGCTGCCGCTGGTTTTACTGTATTGCCCTGAGCCCTGGATGGTCCGAAATGCGGCCTTCGAGAAACCTGTCAGGCGTCTCGCGCCACTGATCGAAAAACACGGCGTACTGATATCGGCGATTGCTATCGGCCTCGCCGTGCTCGCGTTTTTCAGCGCCAGCAATCTGGAGATGTTAAGCGACAATCACAAGCTTGAAACCAGAGGCCTGCAATCACGTGCCTTACAGGACCGTATTGCCGAGGAACACGAGCTGAGTACGTCGCCGCTGCTGTTATTATTTGACAATCCCGATGACAGTATCGAGCTGCTCGCGGCTACTGATCGACCGACCGATATTAATTCAATCATGGCCGTTACCGATGTTGACGGGCTGTTACAAGTGCACCCGGTTTCGAATCCATTTATTCGTGTCGACTACGATCGGATGATCGCGGAACTGGATTCTTGGATCGCAGGCGAAGGACTTGGTCACTGGCAGATCAGCGGTGCGCCGGCCCTGAATTCCCGCATCGACGAGCTGCTCACCAAGGACGTTCCGCGCGTGCTGCCGATCGCGGCCGTCGCAATCTTCCTTGTGCTGCTGATCGGCACGCGAAGTGTCGTGTTGCCCATCGTGATCCTGACACCGCTGTTCCTCGCGCTGGTCTGGCTTGCAGGACTGATGAGTTTATTGGGTATCGCTGTGTCGGCCGTGAGCATTGCGATTGCGCCGCTGGTGTTGGGCATCGGCGTCGATGGCGGTGTGCATTTTTTCGCGTCCTGGCGACGTCATGAAGGAAATCTTGAAGAGGTGTTCGCCGAAACCGGGCTGGCCATCATCATTACGGTAACAACATCCATTGCGGCCTTCGGTACGTTTGTGATTTCCGAGAGCCCGTCGCTCATTCGCTTTGGTTCGCAGGCTTCGCTCGCGCTTGCTGGCTGCCTCATTGTCACGCTGACCTTGTTACCGACCATCGCACGTCGATTCTTGTCGCCCAGACCGGAGGGATCATCCTGATGCTGCGTCGCGTCGCCCGATTTCTGCTTTGGCTGGGTGGCTGGACGCCTGTTGGTGGCATACCGGATGTCCCAAAGGCGGTTTTCATCGCCGCGCCGCACACTTCGAACTGGGACGGCATCTGGGCCCTCATCTACAAGGTCGCGATCGGTATCGACATTCGCTTTTTTGCGAAGTCGGCGCTGTTCTGGTTTCCGCTGGGCAACCTACTCCGCTGGCTGGGCGGCATTCCACTCGATCGGGATAGGGCTCAGCCAGCGGTTGCGGAGGCCGTGGAAATGTTCCGTAATAACGACAAATTTTTCTTCGGTCTTGCACCCGAAGGCACGCGTGCAAAACGCGACTTTTGGAAAACGGGATTTTATCGAATCGCGCAGGCGGCAGAGGTACCCATTTATCTTGGCATCATCGATTACTCGACGAAGCGAGTAGGCATTCTTGAGCGGCTCGATCTCAGTGACGACATGGAGGCCGACCTGCGAAAATGTGCCGGGTTTTACAAGAACATCGTTGGCCGTCATCCCGAGAACACGACGCCAGTTCGATTCGAGCCATAAAAAAGGCCGCCCGAAGGCGGCCTTTGCCTTTGTGCCGATGACTAATAGCGGAAGTTGACCTCGATACCGAGCTGGCGACCTGGCTTCATCGGGCCGGCGGTCCAGAGCCCGGCGATTGATGTCAGGTTGCCCCAGTTTGCCTCGTCCTCCAGGTTTCTTCCATACAAGGCAACGGTCCATCGATCATCCGCTGAAAACCATGTTGCGCTTGCATTCGTACGGCGTTGATCTTCAAAAAACTGATCATTGCTGTCATTGTAGGGATGTCGCTCACGAAAACTGTGATTCGCCATCAGGTTGATGAGCCCGGCCCCTAGGGGAATATCCCATGAAAAACCCAGGCTGTAATTCGTCGGCGCGAGTCGTGGCAACTCGTTTCCGATAAGTACCTCGCCCGGGTCCAGTACACCCGCCGTTCGAAGCAGTGCTTCGAATGCCGGTACGAAAGGGTCGAATTTATCGTATTCGCCGTCCTGCCAGCCGTAGGAGAGGTTTACCGAGAAATTATCGGTAATCAGTGCGACGAAATCCGCCTCGATGCCTTTGATCGTGACGTCGCCCGCATTGATAGTGGCCTGCAAGACGATGACTTGCGGGTCCGGCATGTTCAACTCGCGCTGCATGTCTTTAATTTCATTCTGGAATGCCGCGACATTCAGGCGCATTTTTCCGTCCATGAAGTCTGACTTGAAACCCACTTCGAAGGTATTGTTCTCTTCTTCTTTAGTCGGTCCAGGTGGAATGACGTCCGGTCGGGCATTGCGGAAATTAAAGCCTCCCGAACGGTAGCCTTTTGACCAAAAGCCATACAGTTGGGTGTCGTCCGACACCCGGTATTGAGCACCCAACTTCGGCGTAATATTGTCCCAATCGCCCGTCAAATCATCTGTCGGACAATTGAAGCCTATGTTGTCAGTGCATCCGCCAATGATGATTTGAGCTGACTTGCTCTCATCCGTATAACGCAGCCCGGCGGTAACAGTCCAGGCGTCGCTGACGTGAAAATCATTGTTCCAGAATGCGCCGAAGTTTTTAGAGTCCATATCGCCGCCCAGGGCCGCCTGCAGGTTGACGCCGAAGGGCGCCGGGCCGAGTGGCGGAGGCAGCCAGATATAGCGTGCCTCGCGGTATCCGATGTCCTGATCGAAGTAATACACGCCAATGACCGATTCCCAATTATCACCGAAGCTTCCTGACCAACGCAGCTCATTGCTAATTTGGTCCTGATCGGTGGTGCCAGGCGCCGAAAAAATAGGCAAATCGGTACCATCAATATCGGCTGCGGATTTGGCATCCACGCGACGGTATCCGGCAATATTGGTCAGCGTGCCATTACCAATTTGGCCAATATTCATTTCGACGACAAATTGCGTCCACTCGATATCGGTAAACCCTGTCTCATCCGACGTGGTCGCGAAATCGGGCAAAATCCCCGCCCGTTGCGCAGACACGTTTGTCCAGGCGGCTCCGTCACCTTCGGTAATGCCATGCTCCAGAATAAAAGTCAGATCAACCGCATCCGTTGGCGTCCAGACCAGGGTTGGGCGGAACAACTTGGTACGCAATTCGCCGACCTCTGAACCATCGGCTGGTTGAATGTAAAACGGTTGAAAAGGATGTGGCGCCGGGTTCGCCGCATCCGATTGATTCCGATTGCTGTAATAGCCCGGGTCATCGTCGTAGTAGACAACCAGTTTTGCGGCCAGCTTGTCCTCGACCAATGCGCCCTCGATAGACGCCGCGATGTTGACTTGATCTTCATCCGTCGCTCCGACTCGAAATCGGGTACCGAACTCACCGTCGGGGCGCGCGTTGCGAAGTACGACAGCACCGCCCGTTACATTTCGTCCGAACAGCAGGCCCTGCGGCCCACGCAGAACTTCGACGGATTCCAGGTCGAAGGTATCAATAACGACACCGTAGGTGGTGCCCAAATAAATACCATCAACAAAAACGCCAACGGTGGGATCAACAGAAGGAATCGAACTATTGATGCCCTGCCCACGAATAGAAAAGTTCTGTACACCCGGGAAAGTACCCACCGATTCCAGCTGCACATTCGGCATCAGGTAGCTCAGGTCTTCCAGCTTCTTGACGAACAGGGATTCAATTTGTGCCGCGCCAAACGCATTAACCGCGACCGGAACATCCTGAACCGCTTCAGCTGCGCTGCGCTTTCGTGCCGTGGTCACAATCTCTTCCAGCAACGCCCCGGCCGCGCCACTCTTTTGTGCGTGCGCGATATTCGGTAGTGAAAAAACAACAACGACTGCCGTCACGATCAAGACGGTTGCCGCCCTCAACTTGCGGAACTGACTCAAGTCATTAAGTTTTCGAGATTTAGTCACGATAATCCCCCTGGATTGTTGTGCGATGTGCCTAAGCATACTGTTGTACGCGTGCCTACGCTAATGGCAAAAAACGATACGTAACAAAAATTCTGTATCTATTCGATAGAGCAGGCAGAGCGCGGCTTTCTTCATTACTATTCGCTACCTCATGGACACCAAAGACACACCAAAACGCAGTATCCGAAGTTTTGTCCGGCGCACCGGGCGGCTGACTCCCTCGCAGGAAAAAGCGCTTGCTGAGCTTTGGCCCGGTGTCGGCGTGGAGTTTTCGGAACGAACCCTGAATCTTGACGAGCTTTTTGGTCGCCGTGCGCCGGTGGTCCTGGAGATCGGCTTTGGCAACGGTGAATCGCTGGTTCTGCAGGCCGCTTCACAGCCGGAGACCAACTTTCTTGGACTTGAGGTACACGACCCGGGTGTCGGACATTGCCTGTTGAAAGCTCGCGATGCCGGCGTCCGGAATTTGCGGCTGATCACTCGCGATGCAATCGACGTTCTGACGCATCAACTTGGGCCTAAGTCCCTGTCCCGAGTAAATCTTTACTTCCCTGATCCGTGGCCGAAAAAGCGACACCACAAACGTCGCATCGTGCAGCATGAATTCCTTGCATTGATTGCCGACCGACTTTGCGACGGCGGTACGTTGAACATCGCAACCGATTGGGCCGCTTACGCCGAGCACATTGACGAGGTGCTCGAATCATCGCAGCGCTTTATTTGTCGCGAGCGGCGCGAACACGACGGAGACAGACCTTTAAACAGGCCAGAAACGAAGTTTGAGCGACGCGGCCTGGATAGAGGTCACCGCATCTGGGACTGGTGCTTCGAGTTGCGAACGATCAGCTAGGCGAGCTTGCGCTTCCGTGCGCTTGAACTATAACTACTAGAGAGGCAGACATTTCGGAGAGCGTTGTGGCAACGGAGTTGCAGTTCCCGACGATAGGCAACTGGTATCGCCGGCCTAATCAAACTTTATTCGAAGTCGTCGCGGTTGATGAAGACGACGGCACGATCGAAATCCAGCTTTACGATGGCACGATCGGCGAAATTGAAGTGGAGAACTGGCAAAACCTGCTGCTCGTCGAAGTCAGCGCGCCCGAAGACTGGTCTGGCTCTGTCGATATGGATCCTGAGGACTACATCGGCACTCGGGAAAACGACATGCCGAATGGCTTTCACGATCCACTGGAATACCTGGACAAAATGTAGCTAGACACCGCTATCGCAACGTATCCGGCCCGGTGGCATAGATCACGCCGTCTCGCACTTCGACACCGACTTTCTGCAAGCTACGACCCACCCCGGGTCCCGCGAAACATTCGCCCGATTCAATCGTGTAAGTCGCGCCGTGTGACGCACAAATAATTGCCGTTTTGTCTTTAGTGAGAAAGCGGTCAGGCGACCAGTTCAATGGATGCCCGACGTGCACGCAGACATTCTGATAAGCAAAAACATCCTGTCCGTGGCGAACCACGAAACCACGAAACGGCCAGTCGCCCTCACCGATTTGAAACTCGCGGCAACCGGGGTCGTCGAGTTCGTCGAGTCGGCCGACTTCAACTTCAGTTTCTGTCACGCGCTATGCTCTTCGTTCCACGGCGCGACTTTAATCAACAACAACATGCCGGGAATTGCGAGTGCGGTGCACAACAGGAAAAAGCTGGTCCAGCCAGTCCATTCGACAATCACGCCGGTGACCGCATTGGCGAACACTCGTGGGACCGATGCCAGAGCCGTAAATAATGCCAGCTGAGTTGCTGCGAATGCCGGATTGGTCGTGCGCGCCATGAAGGCGACCAGTGCGGCCGAACCCAGGCCAACGCCAAGGTATTCGAAAGCGACCGTAAAACCCAGCATCCATGGGTTCGCCCCAATTTCCGAAAGCAATGCGAAACCGAGAATACTGACTATCTGCACAATGCCGAACAACCACAGTGCGCGATTGATGGACACTTTCACCATGATCAATCCGCCAACGAGACCACCAACGATCGCCGCGATCAAACCAGCCGTCTTGGCAATCGCACCGATTTGCGTCAGCGTAAAACCGACATCAATGAAAAACGGTGACTGCAGAGCGGTCGCCATGTTGTCGCCAAGCTTGTAGAGAAACAAGAACGCCAGTACCAGCAACGCTGGCCTGAGACCGGCGCGACCAATGAAATCACGGAATGGGTCAATAACTGCATCACGAAGAGTTCGCGGGGGTGTCGGCTCCGTGATCGCCTCTTTTATGACCAGCGTCAATACGATTCCGACCAACATGAATAGCGCAATAATGATGAACACGATATGCCAGTCAAAATGGTCTGCAAGAATGAATCCAAGCGCACCAGGCACCAGACCGGAAAACCGATATGCCTGCACATGGATGGAGTTGCCAAGACCCAACTCGATGTCCGGCAGTAACTCGCGCCGGTAGGCGTCAAGCACGATGTCCTGACTCGCGCTAAAAAATGCGACCGCGACGGACAAATAGGCCACCGTCCAAAGTGAAAGGTCCGGCTTGATAAAGCCCAGAACAGCCATTGACACCAACAACGATATTTGGGTGATCAACATCCAGCCGCGGCGATGACCCAAAAACGGCAAGGTAAAACGGTCCATGATGGGGGACCACAGAAACTTCCAGGTGTAGGGAAACTGCACCAGTGCGAAAAACCCAATCTCTGCCAGACCAACGCCTTCAACCCTGAGCCAGCCAGGAACGAGCTGAAACAATACATACAGCGGTAGCCCCGATGTGAACCCGGTAAACACACAGATCAACATGCGGCGATTAAATACCGCCTCCTCAAAAGATTTCCGCGGCACGCGCTGCGCTGTATTTTCAGCCGTCATGAACCCAATCGTAGTCCATGCTTAGCGGGGCGTGGTCGGAAAAGCGCTCGTCTCGATATACCTGCGTTCGCTTCACCTTGTCTTTCAACCCCGGCGTGACAACGTGATAATCAATACGCCAGCCAACGTTGTTGTCCCATGCGCGCCCACGATTAGACCACCAGGTGTACTGCTCAGGCTTCTGCTCGAGCGTACGAAATGCATCGACCCAGCCGTATTCGCCGAATACTTTGTCCAACCATGCACGTTCCTCAGGCAAGCAACCGGAATTCTTCTGGTTCTGCTTCCAGTTCTTGATGTCGCCCTCCTTGTGCACGATATTCCAGTCGCCACAAATAATGGTCTCGGACCGACGTCGAGCGAGTTTTTTCAAATGTTCGCCGAACGAGTCCATGCAACGGTACTTGGCAATCTGCCGCTCCTCTTTCGATGAACCGGACGGCAGGTACAGTGACACCACGTTGATGCCACCAAGCTGAACCTCCAGGTATCGACCTTCGCTGTCAAACTCGGCATCACCGTAGCCGCGAACGATTTTTTTCGGTTCGTGACGCGTAAAGATTGCGGTGCCGCTGTAGCCCTTTTTTTCAGCGTCTTCGTAGTAGCAGTGATAGCCAGCCGGGGAAAACAACTCGTCACCGAGCTGGTGCACTTGCGCCTTGGTTTCCTGAATACAGACGACGTCGGCGTTCTGCTTCGCCATCCAGTCGAAAAAGCCTTTACGGGCGGCGGCCCTGATGCCGTTGGCATTGAGACTGATTACGCGAAACAAAATGGCACTCCTGTGTCATACTCCGACCCGAAATTGGGCCGACCGCGGTCATCATACAGAAGCCCAAACACAGGCCAAGAGAAAGAGTACAGGGGAAGACGAAGCTCATGCGCGGCTACAAAAGAGAGTTCATCGAATTGGCTCTGGAGTTGGGCGTGCTCCGATTTGGTGAATTTACGCTGAAGTCCGGCCGTGTCAGTCCTTACTTCTTTAATGCCGGACTCTTCAATACCGGTTACGCCGCCGCGAAACTCGGGCGTTTTTATGCCGCCGCAATCGCCGAGTCCGAGTTGCGGTTCGACATGCTATTTGGCCCGGCTTACAAGGGCATTCCGCTGGCCACACTGGCGGCGGCATCACTTGCTGAACAACACGATATTGATGTGCCGTATTCCTTTAATCGCAAGGAAGCCAAAGCGCATGGTGAAGGCGGCACTATTGTCGGCGCACAGTTGTCCGGCCGCGTTCTGATCATTGATGACGTCATCACCGCGGGGACGGCTGTTCGGGAGGCCTACCAGATCATTACGGCAGCCGGGGCCGAAGTGGCCGGACTGGTCATTTCTCTGGACCGGCAAGAGCGCGGCCAGGGACCCTATTCTGCGGTTCAGGAACTGAAACAATCGCTGGATATTCCCGTCATCAGCATTGTCCAACTGGATGACCTGATCAATATCCTCGAAGAATCAAGCGAGTATGAGGAGTATCTTGAGCCAGTTCTTAGCTACCGCAAGCAATACGGTGTTATCTCTTAAGTCCTTGATTTTTGGTAAGACAGTGGCAGTTTACAGCGCTCGAAGCGGCGACTAAGCTGCAATAACGAGAACCAGTCCCAAGTTCGGGACCAACAATGGTGGCATATTCGACGGATGCGGAAATTTACAATCACAGCAATTTTGATACTTGCGCTGCCGCTGGCGGCAATCGCCGGGGACGCCAAGGTCTTTCGATGGATAGACGAGGACGGCGTCATTCACTATGGCGACAGTATCCCCGCCAGGTACGCTGAACTGCCCAAGCAGGTCCTGAATGAGCACGGCGTTGCGGTTGAAGAGCTTGATGGCAAGAAAACGCCCGAGCAAATTGAAGCTGAGCGCATCGAGAACGAAAAACGTGTTGCGGTCGAATTGCGTAAGCGCGCCGACCAGGCTCTGCTCGCGACCTATCTCAGCGTTGACGAAATCCTGATGCACCGTGACCGCCGCGTGGAGCTATTCCAGGCGCAATCGCGTGTCACTGAACTCTACTTGAGCAACCTCAGCCGCCGAATGGAAAATATTCGCCAGGACGCAGCCCGGTACAGTCCGTATAGCGAAGACTCGGATGCACCGATCATTCCGGATGATCTTGCAGAAGATCTGCGAAAGACCAAAGACACGATCGAACGCCACGAACGCAATCTGAAAAAGTTTCTCGCCGACGAGCAACTGATTATCGCTCGCTTTGCTGGTGACATCTCGCGCTTCAAGGTTCTGAAGGGAATCGATTAACCTTAGTTTTTACCCGAGTGCCCGAATCCGCCGGCCCCTCTGTTGCTCGCATCAAACTCCTCAACAACTTTGAGTTCAACCTGCTCGACAGGTACGAATACCATCTGCGCAATGCGCTCTGCGGGCTGCACCTCGTAACTCGTCTGGCTGCGATTCCAGCAGGAAATAAATACCTGCCCCTGGTAATCCGAATCAATCAAGCCGGTGAGGTTTCCCAGTACCAGCCCATGTTTGTGGCCAAGTCCCGAACGCGGTAGCAAGACTGCCGCGAGCCTGGCATCGGCAACGTGAATCGCCAGACCGGTTGGCACCAATACTGTTTCACCGGGCGCCACGGTGAGCGGTTCGTCGATACAAGCTCGCATATCCATGCCGGCAGACCCGTCAGTAGCGTAGTGTGGCAATGGAATAGAGTCCCCGATCCGCGGATCGAGTATTTTCAGTTCGATAGATCGCAAGTGCTGCTGTCCTTCGGTCGGTATTCGAGATAGGCGTTACGCCTGGCTAAGTGTCGGCACTGCGCACAGCATAGAAGTGTTGCGCGACAAGCTCAATCAGTTCTCGGGCGAGATCACTTTTTGAGCAGGTGGGGAAGCTTTGTTCACCGTTTTGCCACAGCGCCGTCGCCGTATTGTCGTCGCGATCAAATCCACAGTTGTCGCCAACACGATTCGCGATAATCAGGTCGAGTTTTTTCTTCTCGAGTTTGCCGCGCGCATACTCGATGACTTTATCGGTTTCAGCTGCAAATCCGACGGTGAACGGCGCCGTTGGCAGCGCAGCGACTGACGCGAGGATATCCGGACAACGCACGAGTTCGAGACGCATCGCCTCGTCCTTCTTTTTGATCTTCTGCGCCACCACTGACGCCGGACGGTAGTCCGCAACCGCCGCTGCAGCGATAAAAATGTCGGCATCGCGGATCACATTGTGTGTCGCTTCATACATCTGCTGCGCCGATTCGACCTTGATAACTTCGATACCGGGCGGTTCTGCGAGGTTAACCGGGCCACTGATGAGCACAACATCAGCGCCTTGCGCGGCGGCCGCGCTCGCGATCGCATAGCCCATTTTTCCGGAACTGCGGTTGGTGATGTAGCGCACCGGGTCAATGGCCTCACGCGTCGGCCCGGCTGTAATGACGACCTTGCGGCCTTTTAGCAGCCCGTCGATCTGGGCGCCCGTCAGGCTGAACACTGCCGCCGCGATTGCATCCGGTTCGAGCATGCGTCCCGCGCCCGTTTCGCCGCAGGCCTGCGAACCGATGCCGGGGCCGAGGATATGAATCCCGCGTTTTTCCAGAACATCCCGATTCGCTTGCGTGGCCTGATTGCTCCACATCACATGATTCATCGCTGGAGCCAGCGCGATTGGAGCCTCCGTCGCAAGGCAAATGGTCGTCAGCAAATCAGGTGCGCCACCGCTCACGATTCGTGCCATGACCTCGGCGGTCGCCGGCGCGATCAGAACAACGTCGGCCCATCGCGCGAGCTCAATATGGCTCATCGCGGCTTCGGCTTCCTTATCCCACAGATTCGACCGTATTGGCCTGCCAGACACTGCCTGCAGTGCCGTGCTGGTAACGAACTCCTCGGCCGAAGCGGTCGTAACGATTTGCACATCAGCACCGCGCTCACGCAGGCGCCGCACCAGGTCCGGTGCTTTGTAGGCGGCGATTCCGCCACTGATGCCAAGGACAACGTTCAATTCTTTGCTCCACAAAGGTTTGCTGTTGTGAAGCTTAGCGCGTGGCAACGGGGCAATTCCAGTGAATCCTCTGCGCCTTCAAGAACCGATGCTTGTAAGCAAAGAACAAGCGACGCTGATTTGGTGCTCTGGCTTCCAGGTGCAATAGCGGGTTTTTCGCTACTCAAAAACGGTGTATACAATCAATCATCTGTCAAAACTGCCGGAGCGTCGATGACAAGCGAGACTAATAAGGCTTTCGACAAGAACACGATGCCATTCGTGGCGCCTTGCCGAACACTGTCGCCATTCGCTGCATTCCGCTGGCTGCGGCTTGGCATCGCAGACTATCGCCGTGCGCCGCGGCAAAGCCTGATATATGGAGTCGTCATGGCCATTATCATGGCGTTGCTATCGTTCGGCGCCTGGCTGTATGGAAGCATCTGGTTCATGCTCGCAATGCTCGGCGGTTTCGTCTTCCTGGCGCCGCTTTCCTGCATTGGTTTGTACGCGATCAGCGCACAGCTCGAACGCGGCCAGCAGCCGTCGCTAAAACGCAGCTTGCGAGCCGCCTTTCGGCGACACCTCGGTAACGAAATGGTGTTTGCCATCATCTTGCTGGTCATTTTTCTGGTCTGGGCGCGTGCCGGGGCCATAGTCAGTGTCTTTTTCCCCACCGGCGCGCATCCGAATATCAGCGAACTTCGCGGCTACCTGGCCGTCGGCACCCTCGTCGGCGCTGTTTTCGCCTCCGTTACGTTTTCTGCAAGCGCGTTCTCGCTACCAATGCTGATGCATCGCGACGTCGACAGCGTGACGGCTGTTGTCACTTCAATCAATGCCGTGTTGCGCAACAAGTTCGCAATGATGTTGTGGCTCGCCTTGATCGTTTCGGGCCTGATAATAGGCGCCGCGACCGCATTCATCGGTATGGTGTTTATCTTGCCTGTCATTGGCTATGCAGCATGGCACGGCTATCTTGAAACCATCGATGCAGGCGAATTCCCACGTCACACTGTGGGAATCACTGCACAAGCCAAAAACGCTCCGGAAAATCCAACGACCAGTAGCGAAAACGCCGACGACTAGACAAGACAGCCGCGGACTGTAATCAGGGATAATGCCTATGGCAGCATCAAACTGAAGCTTTAGTATTGAGCATTTTTATGCGCCGCCAATCATTAAGATAGAAACAGTGGACCCTCGCACTATGGACTCTCAATCGAGCTACAACGACAAGGTCGTTCGGCAATTCGCGATAATGACTGTCGTTTGGGGCGTGGTCGGCATGCTGGTTGGGCTGATTATCGCCGCCCAGCTTATCTGGCCCGCACTGAATTTCGACCTTCCTTTTCTGACTTATGGCCGCTTGCGCCCACTGCACACAAACGCTGTGATCTTCGCGTTTGGTGGCTGCGGCTTGTTTGCGACCGCCTATTACGTCGTGCAACGCACCTGCCACGTGCGACTCGCGTTCGACAAATTGGCCACCTTTACCTTCTGGGGCTGGCAGCTCGTCATCGTTCTGGCGGCGATCACGTTGCCGCTCGGAATTACGCAAAGTAAGGAGTACGCGGAGCTGGAATGGCCGATCGATCTACTGATCGCGGTCGTCTGGGTCTCCTACGGCATCGTATTCCTGGGCACGATTGCCAAGCGACGCGTCAAGCATATCTACGTCGCCAACTGGTTTTACGCCGCGTTCATCATCACAGTCGCTGTACTGCATATCTTCAATAACCTGGTTATTCCAGTCTCGTTCACCAAGTCCTACCCGATCTACAGCGGCATCGTCGACGGCATGATGCAGTGGTGGTATGGCCACAACGCAGTCGGCTTTTTCCTCACTGCAGGCTTCCTCGGCATGATGTATTACTTCGTGCCAAAGCAGGCTGGCCGGCCGGTTTATTCCTACCGCCTTTCCGTTGTCCATTTCTGGGCCCTGATTGCCATTTATATGTGGGCCGGGCCGCATCATCTACACTACACGTCGTTGCCGAACTGGGCGCAGTCGATCGGCATGGTGTTCTCGCTGATCCTGCTGGCACCGAGCTGGGGCGGCATGATCAACGGCATCATGACCTTGTCCGGGGCGTGGCATAAGTTACGTACGGACCCGATTCTCAAGTTCATGATTGTATCGTTGTCGTTCTACGGTATGTCGACATTTGAAGGTCCGATGATGTCGATCAAGACCGTGAACGCACTGTCGCACTACACGGACTGGACCATTGGCCATGTACACTCCGGCGCGCTCGGATGGGTAGCCATGATGACGATCGGTGCCCTGTATAACCTGATTCCGAAGCTCTTTAATAAGGAAAGCATGTACTCGACGAAGCTCATCGATGTGCACTTCTGGACGTCAACGATCGGCGTCGTTCTGTACGCGGTTTCGATGTGGATCTCCGGCATTACACAGGGTCTGATGTGGCGCGCACTGAACGACGACGGCACGCTGACTTACTCGTTCATCGAGAGCCTCAAATTCACGTACCCCTACTATGGAATACGTTTGCTCGGCGGACTGGTGTTTTTCTCCGGCATGATGGTGATGGTCTACAATGTCTGGATGACAGTGAGAGCGACAAAGCCGCAGCCCATACCCGTCGTTCAGCCGGCTTGAGGGACTGAACATGAATCACGAAAAAGTCGAAAAAAACATTGGCATCATGGCAATCCTGATCGTCCTGGTTATCAGCATCGGCGGGCTGGTCGAGATCGTCCCGTTGATGGCCAGTTCGGCCGCGACCGAACCACTCGAAGGAATTCGCCCGTACCCGGCGCTGCAGCTTGCTGGCCGCGACATCTATGTACGCGAAGGTTGCTATGTCTGTCACTCGCAGCAGATTCGCCCTTTCCGCAGCGAGACCGAGCGCTACGGTCCGTATTCAGTCGCTGGTGAATTCGTTTACGACCGTCCGTTCCAGTTCGGTTCGAAACGCACGGGACCCGATCTCGCGCGTGTCGGCAAGCGTTACAGCGACGAATGGCACCGTATCCATTTCATGAATCCGCGTGACCTTGTGCCGGAATCGAATATGCCGGGTTACCCCTGGCTTGCCAGCAATGACGTTGACGGCGAGCTGGTAACGCGCAAAATGCGTGCCCTGCAGCGGCTCGGGGATCCGTATTCGGATGAAGAAATTGCAGCCGCAGCTGCGGCTGTTGCCGGTCGCACAGAGCTTGATGCCATCATCGCCTACCTGCAGAACCTGGGCACCGCCCGTTCGGCGCGTTGACGGGGCCCTGAGCATGGACATCGGAATTTTCCGCGGCGTATTGACGGTGGTACTGCTAATCCTTTTCCTCGGTATTTGGAGATGGAGCTGGAGCCGTAAACGCAACAATGATTTTCAGCGTGCGGCCGAATTACCGCTCGAAGACGATTCGAAGCCGCCACCTGGTGACACCGAGAAGGAGCAATCCCAATGAGCGCCGGATGGACCTGGTACGTCCTGATAATGACCCTGGCAAGTGTTGCAGCTTGTTTCTGGCTGATCGTATGGACCAACCGGCAGCGTGCGTCGGAGTCGGAAATTGCAGCATCTGAGGCACACGTCTGGGATGAGGATATTCGCGAACTGAACAATCCGCTGCCGATGTGGTGGCTGTGGTCGTTCATCATCACACTGGTTTGGGGTATCGGCTACTTCGTCATGTACCCGTCGTTTAGCGATACCGGCGGGCTGCTGGGCTGGAGCCAGGAGGCGCAATACGAAGCTCAAGTTGCGGCGGCGGAAGAACGGTATGGGCCCATTTTTGCGAGCTACGGCGCAATGGCGGTCGAAGAACTGGTTGACGACCCGAAGGCGATGAATATCGGCGCTAGCCTGTATGCGAATTATTGTTCGCAATGTCACGGTGCCAATGCACTGGGTGCGGCCGGCTTTCCGAACCTGACTGACGACACCTGGAACTGGGGTGGGTCGCCGGCGAATATTGAATACGCCATTACCAATGGTCGCAACGCGACAATGCCAGCACTGGGAGCCGTGTTTGCGTCCGACGAGGCCATCAACGAAATGGTGCGTTACGTGCGCAATATGGCAAACGAGATGGATACCACTTCGCCGGCCCATGCGACCTACATGCAACTTTGCGTAGCCTGCCATGGGCCAACAGGGCAGGGTATGCAGGCTGTCGGCGCGCCAAGTCTTGCGGACGACGTTTGGCTTTACGGAAGCTCGGAATCCGCTGTCAGGAAATCCTTCGTTGCAGGGCGCAACGGCGTCATGCCTGCGCACATGAATATGCTTGGATCCGACCGTATACGAATCCTGTCTGCCTACATATACAGCCTTTCGCGCTAGACCTGCGTTGAAGCTATGAGTGCCAGCGAACGCGACGATCAAAGGCCTGAGTGGAGCCGCGATACCCAGAAGTACGCGGTACTGACCTGGGTTTCATTTCTGACGTCAGCCGTTTTCTCGATGTTCTTGTTCGCCTACATCGACCCACTGGTCATCGTCGACTCCATAAATGTCGATGCTATTGAAAGTCGCAACTCCGGTTATGCAATTGGCTTTTTCTTCATCTGGGCGAATGCCTGGTTTGCGTGCTGGCTGACGGTTCGTCTGATCCGACGCAAGCGGCGGGGGCCCGGTGCCTCGCGGCCGCCACGATCGCCATGAGCAGCAAGGCTCCCGCAGATAATTACCAGTACGGCCAGCTTTATCGCTCTGAAGACAAGATCTACCCGCGAGAGGTCAAGGGCCGCTTTGCACGACTCCGTCGGCTCGCCATGTTTGCACTACTCGGCATGTTTTACGGCGGACCATGGCTGACCTGGGGTGGGCGTCAGGCGATACTGTTCGATCTGCCGGAGCGAAAGTTTTACATCTTCGGCATGACCCTGTGGCCCCAGGACTTTCTCTACCTTGCTCTGCTGCTGATTATTCTTGCGATCAGCCTGTTTTTCTTTACCGCCGTTGCCGGGCGCGTCTGGTGCGGATTTGCCTGTCCACAAACCGTGTGGACCGAGGCCTTCGCCTGGATCGAGCGAACGATTGAGGGTAATCGCAGCAAACGCATGAAGCTCGATAAGGCGCCGTGGACCACAGATAAGATACTTAAGAAGACGGCAAAGCAGTTCTGCTGGATCGCGTTGGGTTTGTTCACCGGTTTCTCTTTCGTCGGCTATTTTGTTGATGTCCGTACGCTGACAGTCGAACTCATAACGTTCGCAGCCGGACCCTGGACATGGTTCTGGGTCCTGTTTTACGGATTCGCCACCTACGGTAATGCCGGTTATATGCGCGAGCAGGTCTGCAAGTACATGTGCCCGTATGCGCGGTTCCAAAGCTCGATGTTTGACAAGGACACGCTCATCGTCACTTACGATGAGCAGCGCGGTGAACCGCGGGGCGCCCGGCGCCGCGACGCCGACGCGAAAGCGAAAGGTCTCGGCGACTGCATCGACTGCACGATGTGCGTGCAGGTCTGCCCCACAGGGATCGACATTCGCAAGGGCCTGCAATACGAGTGCATTGCCTGTGCAGCATGCATCGATGCGTGCGACTCGGTCATGGACAAGATGCAGTATCCCCGCGGTCTCATTCGCTACAGCACCGAACATGCAATGCATAAAGAGCCGTATCGGCTGGTCCGCGCGAGAACCGTGATTTACAGCATCATCCTCACGGCACTGGTCGCCGGCATGGCCGCATTTATGGTGCTTCGCCAGCCCGTCATCATGGATGTTATACGCGATCGCAATACTCTGTACCGCGAAGTCGGTCGTCAGGGGATCGAAAACAGCTACACGATACGGGTGATCAACAAGCACAATCAAGAGCACGATTTCCGTCTCAGCGTCACAGGTCTCAATGGCCTCGTGATCAGGACAGAAACGGAGTTTTCGTTGCCACCCGAATCGGTGTACACAGTGCCTACGTCGGTTACAGCGCCGCATGAAAATGCTATCGGCGGTAATATCATCGAGTTCCGCGTCGACAGTATCGATGACCCGTCAATCGCGGTGATCGAGGAAAGCCGGTTCCGCGGACCGGCGGGAGAGAAGCGATGACTATGCCCGACAGCAGTGGCGAGCCCTGGTATCGGCACCGGATTGTGTGGCTGGTGATTGCGATCCCCGGCCTTACCGTGGCCGGCTGCCTGCTGACCATTTATCTCGCCATCAGCAATCCCGAAACATTGGTAAAA
The DNA here is from genome assembly GCA_021773115.1 of Woeseiaceae bacterium. Classification (GTDB taxonomy): domain Bacteria; phylum Pseudomonadota; class Gammaproteobacteria; order Steroidobacterales; family Woeseiaceae; genus UBA1847. The sequence continues at coordinate 104,881 of JAJFKS010000033.1, forward strand.
GACCCCGTGCTGGACGCGTCGCCCGCCACTCAGACACCGCGCGACGCGATTCCCTGAGCATGCCGCAGACTGCCGAATGTTTTCACTGCGGCGAGCAGCTGCCGCGAGGGAAGGCTATCGTCGCGGTGGTGGGTGGGAACGCCCATGAGGTTTGTTGTCCGGGGTGCAAGGCGGTTGCCGAGTTTATTGACGGCAATGACCTCGGTTCTTTCTATCGCTTTCGAAGCCAACCACACTCCGGGATGGATCTGCGCCCGGAAAAGGTCGCGTACCAGGCATACGATTCAGAGGACATGCGCCAGCGCTATGTTCACGAGGCAGCAGGGCGAGCAGAATCGACACTCGATATAGGCGGTATGTATTGTTCAGCATGCGCATGGCTTCTGGATGCTGCGTTAGGGCGACACGATGCGATACGTTCTGTCGATATCAATCCCGCAACGCGGCGCGCGGTGATCGGCTGGGATATCGACACCCTGTCCTTCAGTGACTTGCTGCGAGCTATTGCCGATGTGGGCTTCAAACCACAGCCCGTGGGACAAGACCAGAAGGACGAATTGCAGGAGTATGAATACCGACTGGCACTCAAACGGCTGATCGTGGCCGCCGCCGCGGGAATGCAGGTAATGATGTTCGCCGTCGCCTTGTATGCCGGTGATTTTTTCGGCATTGAGCCCGGCGTGCAAAAATTTCTGCGCAACGTCAGCTTATTGGTCGCCCTGCCGATTGTTTTTTATTCAGCCACGCCATTTTTTCGCGGTGCCTGGCGCGGCATCCGGGCGCGTATGCCGGGCATGGATCTGCCGGTATCGATAGCTATTATCGCCGCCTTCGGCGCATCGCTTCGCGCCGTGTGGCTGGACAGTGGCGACATCTATCTGGATTCGGTTGCGATGTTCGTGGGCTTTCTCAGCGCAACCCGTTTTATGGAGATGCGTGCGCGGCATCGCTCCGACAGCTTTGCGATGGCATTGGCCCGGCTGTTGCCGGATACGGCGATTCGTCTTGTCGACGGTGTACAGGAAACTGTGGCACTCGACCGACTTCGGGTTGGCGATACGGTCATCATCAGGCCGGGGGACGTTATCCCCGTGGACGGCGTGATGATTTCCGGCAGGCTTTTTGTCGATGAGTCCATGCTCACCGGCGAGTCACTGCCGTTGATGCGCGAAGCCGGCATGCCAGTCTATGCCGGTGCTAGCAATCGGGTGGGTAGCGGCTACGTCCGGGTCACGCTGACCGGCGCAAGCACGAATCTCGCAGAGATTGGCCGACTGCTCGAACGGGCAAAAGCGGACCGACCGCCAATCGCCCTGCTGGCCGACCGCGTCGCCAGCCGTTTCGTCATCGCCGTACTTTTTATCGCAACAGCAACAGGCCTGGCTTGGGCAATTTTGGACCCGACCCGTGTTTTCGAAGTCGTGCTGGCAACTCTGGTCGTGACCTGCCCGTGCGCACTTGCACTCGCCACACCGGCAACACTCGCGGCCGCGGCGAGCCGCTTGGCAGCGTCGGGTTTTCTCCTCGTGCGATCACGAATTCTCGAGGTATTGCGGCCTGGCGCGACAATCGTATTCGACAAAACAGGCACGCTGACACGGGGTCGGCCAGCCGTGCTGGAAACCCGGCTGATGTCGGACAATCCGCGAGCGGATGAACGCTTTTGTAGCGAACTGGCCGCTGCACTGGAATCAACTTCGGAACACATTCTTGCGCGCGCTTTCAAAGCCGTGCGACAGGTCGATGAGTTCGACGTCAGGAACGCCCAACCCGAAGCGGGCAAAGGCGTCGCCGCAACTGTCGCCAATGTTCGCTATCGTATCGGCAGTTTCGACTATGTTAAGGAACTCGCCGATCATCACGCTGCCGCCGATACCCCTGGCAACGCAACGCGCGTCTATCTGGGTTGCGAATCTGGATTTCTGGCCGAGTTTGTCATTGGCGACGAGCTGCGCGCAGACGCGCGGCAGGCGCTGGATAGCTTGCGACAGTCGGGCTACCAGGTCGCCATTGCAAGTGGTGATCAAGCGGCAGTGGTCGCCGATGTTGCAGAAAAGCTCGGCGTAGACGACTGGCACGCAGCGCTCACACCCACCGCAAAACTCGAGTTTGTCCAGGCCAGGCGTCGATCCGGTGAGTCGGTGATTATGATCGGTGACGGCATCAATGACGCTCCGGTGCTTGCGGCAGCAGATGCATCGATCGCGCTCGATGCGGGTACTGCCCTGGCGCGCGCGAGCGCTGATGCCATTGCACTCGGTCGTCGCCTAATGAGCATCGTCGACGCGGCATCTGTGGCCGGGCAGGCACGGCGAATCGTGCGCCAGAATATGGCATGGGCAATTGCGTACAATCTGGCCGCCGTACCGCTGGCGGCCACGGGAGTTCTGTCGCCGTGGATGGCGGCGCTTGGCATGTCGTTGAGTTCGCTGTTGGTCGTGCTAAATGCCTTGCGCCTGCACCACTACGGCCGGGCGCCACAGAAGGCCACGTCAGTGTCGCTTGATCCAACGCTGTCGGAAAGCGCCGCAACATGAGCATTCTGTTCCTGCTGATACCACTCGGCCTGCTGTTACTCGGGTTCGCTGTCTGGGCGTTCTTCTGGGCGGTCGGCACCGGCCAGTTTGATGACCTGGATACGCCGGCATGGAGTGTCGTTATGGATGACGACAGCGCGCCAAAAAATCCGGGCGGTCAACAGGCAGACTCGCCGTCTGAGCCAAAAGTCTCAGAATGACGAGCGTGCTGATTCCGACCGCCCTTGCTGCGGGTTTTTTCGGCAGCACTCACTGTATCGCTATGTGCGGGGCGATCGTGTTGCTGTTCGAGAACCAGAAATCACAGCAGGAGGGCCGCCTCCTCAGGCGGCTTTCCTACAATACCGGCCGTATGCTTTTTTACGTGGCGCTCGGACTGATCGCAGGTGCATCGGGTGCGCTGCTCATGTCTGGCCTGACGCAAGGGCTCGTCGTGCTGCGCTTTATCGCAGCTGTTCTTATTATCCTGCTCGGCATTAATCTTGCGCTGGAATGGCAGGCACTACGCTTTCTTGAGGTCGCAGGCGCGTCAATCTGGAAACGACTTTCGCCACTCGCGCGCCACGTTTTGCCTGTCCGCTCGCTGGCTGGCGCGCTTGGCGCCGGATTCCTGTGGGGAGCGCTTCCTTGTGGCCTGGTTTACAGCACTGTCGCGTTGGCCTCTACCGGCGGCAGCGCAGCGTCGGGCGCCATGGTCATGTTTGCCTTCTGGCTGGGAACACTGCCTTCCTTGCTGCTGGCCGGAGCGTCGGCTGAACGCCTGCATCGCTGGAAATCGCGCGTGGTATTCCGGCAGATCGCCGGTGTGCTGATGATTGTCGCTGGCCTGGTCGCACTGAGTCTGCCACTGATACATTTCGGTGGTCGCGAACACCAGGGTCATGGCCATTCCTCGATCGTTGAAAGCGCAATCACACAGCAAATCAGGGCATCGATGACAGATTGACGTCTTGCTGCAGCGCCGCATTCTGTCGCACGATATCGATATGAAAAACGTCTTCGACAGGGAAAGTTGTGACGTTGAACTGCTGACCACCCTGATCGCGGGCGGCAACGCCACTGCAAGGCAAACAGCCATTCAACTCCTACGGCGATTCGGCAGCCTGCGCGCAATGCTGCATGCCGGCGATGTCGAATTGACCGCGATTGACGGACTGGGGCGAGCCCGCCTGCAACGCCTGCGGGCACTACCTTTGCTCGCCCGTCGATACTTCGAAGAATCATTACCCTGTGGCGAAGCAATTCGGAGCCCATCAGACACCGAGTCCTTCCTGAAGGCCCGCATGCAGCATCTCGATCACGAGTTGTTTTGCTGTCTGTATCTCGACAACCGGCACCGGGTATTGCGCTTCGATGAGCTTTTCCGCGGCACGATTGACGGCACCAGTGTTTATCCCCGCGAAGTGGTGAAGGAGGCTTTGAGTGTCAACGCTGCGGCCGTTATCCTTGCGCATAACCATCCATCCGGGGTTGCCGAACCCAGCCAGGCCGATGAGCGCATCACCTTGCGCCTGAAATCGGCCCTCGAACTCGTGGATATTCGCCTGCTCGACCACCTCATCGTCGGCAACGGCCCAGCCACCTCGCTTGCCAGCCGCGGACTATTGTAAAGTGGCAGGCGAAAACACCCCGAGGCCTTGTATTGCTTCGGTTTCGCTGGTATAAAGTTCCGCTCTCTGCCCGTCAGCCGCGGGCAACTTTTTGTAAAAACAGAGACTTACCCATGTCCAAGGTATGCCAAGTGACGGGGAAACGGCCGCAGTCGGGCAATAATGTTTCTCACGCACACAATAAAACTCGTCGCCGCTTCCTGCCGAATCTGCAGCGCAAGCGTTTTTGGGTCGAATCCGAGAAGCGCTTCGTTCGTCTGCGCATTTCGCACAAGGGCCTGCGCATCATCGATAAGCACGGTATCGAGAAAGTTCTCGTTGATTTGCGTGCTGCCGGTCAACGCGTTTAATCGCCGGAGTCAAAGCTATGCGTGACAAAATCAAACTCGTCTCCAGCGCTGGAACCGGCCACTTCTACACCGTGACCAAGAACAAGCGCCTGCATCCCGAAAAGATGGAGACCAAAAAGTACGATCCGACCATTCGGCAACACGTGCTTTATAAAGAGGCGAAAATCAAATAAAAAAAGCCCGGTACTACCGGGCTTTTTTTTACGCCACAATAGCGTATGCCCGAGTTACCCGAAGTTGAAACAAGCCGACGTGGCATCGCACCGCACATCGTCAACGCCACGGTCACCCGGGTCATCGTTCGCAATCGCCAGTTGCGCTGGCCGGTATCGAAATCAGTCGATCGCAATCTACTCGGTGCGTCCATCACTGCTGTCGATCGTCGTGCGAAATACCTGTTGATCCGAACTGGCGACGGTGCCGCCATTTTGCACCTTGGGATGTCGGGCAGTGTTTACATTGTCGATCGAGATACTCCTGCGGGGGTACACGATCATGTGGACATCCAATTCGACACCGGCAAGGCTTTGCGCTTTCGTGATCCACGTCGCTTTGGATCGCTGCATTGGAGCAAAAGCCCGCTCGATCACAAACTTCTGAAGTCGCTGGGGCCGGAACCGCTTGGCGAAGACTTTGGCGGCAGCTATCTATGGGAACGCGCGCGCGGACGCCGCGTTAGCATCAAGCAATTCATCATGAATGCACAAGTTGTTGTCGGGGTCGGCAATATCTACGCCAGCGAAGCACTCTATCTTGCCGGCATCAATCCTCGCCGCGCCGCCGGTCGGGTCAGCTTGCAGAGATATGAACGCTTGTCTAACTCGATCAAAGACGTGCTCGCGAAAGCCATCAAGGCGGGTGGTACAACATTGCGTGATTTCTACGGCGGTGACGGTGAGGCGGGTTACTTCCAGCAGCAGCTCGAAGTATACGGACGTGAAAATCAGCCCTGCCGGTTTTGCAATTCACCCATCACCGCGATCGTTCAGGGGCAGCGCTCGACTTACTACTGCAAGCAGTGCCAAACCTGATCATGGCCTGCTTACTTGCGCCCGCAGCGCGCCAGCAAGGCCTGTTTTACTTTCGGCGACACAAACTGGCTGATATCACCACCCAGTGACGCCACTTCGCGGACCAGGCTGGACGAAATGAACGTGTATTTTTCTGTCGGCGTCAGGAATACCGTTTCCACTTCATCGGTAAGGTGGCGGTTCATGTTAGCTAGCTGGAATTCGTATTCAAAATCCGACACAGCGCGCAGGCCGCGAATAATCACCGCCAGGTCATGCTCCCTGGCAAAGTCGACCGTCAAACCGGCATAACCCGTGACCTCAACATTCTCGAGATCATCCAGGGCTTCGGTAGCGAGATCGACACGCTCATTAAACGTGAACATCGGGGCCTTGCTACCGGGATTCGCAGCGATCGCCACCACCACCCGGTCGTAGAGCCGCGCAGCGCGCCGGACCAGGTCCTCGTGCCCCAGCGTAATCGGGTCGAAGGTGCCTGGATACATTGCTGATACTGTCATGCGGAGTTCCCCTTAAGCCTCGGTTGTTGCGAGCATGTAACGAACCTTGCCTGCTGTCTTGTTCTTCACTACGGACCAGGCCACCGGCAAGGTCAGTTCCGGCTGGTTTTTGTCGAGCTCTATGTAGATCCGGGCGTTAGGCACCAGCCAGTGATACTCGTCCAGTAGTCTACACAATTCGACGTGCAGATCAGCGGCGAAGGGTGGATCCAGAAAGACAACATCGAACTCTTCTGCCTTTGAGGCCGTCAGAAAGCGTCGAGCGTCGCCCACGTACACATCAAAGCCGGTTGCTTCAAGCGAAGCGAGATTGCTCTCCAGCACATCTGCAGCCAGTCTGGATTGCTCAACGAAAACCACGCTCGCAGCACCGCGCGACAGCGCTTCGATACCGAGTGCACCCGTTCCCGCACACAAATCAAGACAGCGTGCGCCATGCAGCCCGGGCATCAACCAGTTGAACAGGGTTTCCCGGATACGCGACGATGTCGGACGCAAACCCGGCAGATCCGCTATCTGCAAAAGGCGACTGCGCCAGTTTCCAGCTACAATACGCAACTGTCCCGCCGGGGATTTTTTCTTGCCTGCTGAATTTTGAGCGGTCATTTCATTTCGCCTTTAGATGAACGTATAGCGATGTTTGGAAAAAAAGAAAAGCCTGAAATCAAAGAGGGCTTCGTTAAACGGCTGCGCGCACGCCTGAATCGCGGCGACAGCTGGCTTAGCTACGACCTGGCGAACCTCGTTCCGGGCGGTACGATTGATGAAGATGTTCTCGACGAACTCGAATCTTTGTTGATCATGGCCGATGTTGGCATTGAGACGACCGGGGTGATCATTGGCGACCTGAAAAAGAGCCTGGCACGCAAGGAGCTTAAAGACCTGGCTGCTTTGCGAGCAGGTCTCGAACAATCACTCTTGAAAATACTGCAGCCTGTCGAACGAGCACTGACTATCAACAAACCCGAAGGTCCGTTCGTAATTTTGATGATCGGCGTCAACGGCGCGGGCAAAACGACTACAATCGGTAAACTTGCGCGACGCCTTAAAGACGACGGTCACTCGGTCATGCTCGCAGCGGGCGACACGTTTCGCGCAGCGGCAGTTGAACAACTGCAGGCCTGGGGCGAACGCAACGATGTGCCCGTCATAGCACAGCAATCGGGCGCTGACCCCGCGGCCGTCATTTTCGATGCCTGGCGGGCCGCTAAAGCGCGCAATATTGATGTGCTACTTGCCGATACCGCGGGGCGACTGCAAAGTCAGTCAGGGCTGATGGATGAGCTGGCGAAAATAAAGCGTGTTGTTGCACGACATGACGAAACGGCGCCGCACGAAACCATGCTGGTACTGGATGCCAGCCAGGGTCAAAACGCCCTTGTTCAAGCAGAAAAATTTAATGAGGCGCTCGGCGTCACTGGCATCACCGTCACGAAGCTGGATGGCAGCGCGAAGGGCGGCATTCTCCTGGCCATTGCCGACCGCCTGAAGGTGCCGGTGCGATTTATTGGTATTGGTGAAGACGTCGATGATCTGCAGCCTTTTCGGGCCGCGGAGTTTGCATCTGCTTTGCTTGCGTCGAGCGACAGGAAATCACACTAGATGATACATCTCGACAATGTTACGAAGCGTTTTCCGGGTGGCCAGGAAGCGCTCGCCGGACTTACGTTAAGCGTCGATAAAGGCGAAATGGTTTTTGTCACTGGCCATTCCGGCGCAGGCAAGAGCACATTGTTGCGCCTGATCGCATTGATCGACCGCCCGACCAGTGGACAAGTGATCGTTGACAATCAAAACACTCAGCGCGTCAAGCGCCGCAAGATACCGGCCTACCGACGCCAGATCGGCATGGTATTCCAGGATCACAAGCTCTTGTACGACCGGCCGGTGTTTGACAACGTTGCCCTGCCCTTAATTATTGCCGGTGTCAGCCATCGTGATGCGGGACGCCGTGTGCGAGCCTCGCTTGATCAGGTCGGCTTGCTGCACAAGGAAAAACAACGCCCGCAAACCTTGTCTGCTGGCGAACAGCAACGAGTTGGCATTGCACGTGCGATTGTTACACGACCAAAGCTGCTGATTGCCGACGAACCGACTGGCAATCTCGATCCCGACCTGTCACTGGAGGTCATGAGAATCTTTCGGCGCTTTAATGAAGTTGGCGTCACATTGTTGATTGCCAGTCATGACATCGCGTTGATCGACCGGCTGGGCTGTCGACGGATCGAGCTTGAAGACGGACATTTGCAAGAGCCGCAAGAGGAAGCCGACCAATGGCAGTAACGCGCAATGCCGATGCTGTCGCTCCCGTGCGCTCGTCGGGTGCTTTCTCAATTTGGCTGACACGGCACGCAAGTACGTCTCTGGGTGCACTCGGACGATTGTCGCGGCAACCATTCGCCAGTCTGATGATCGTACTGGTCATTGCTGTGACGCTCGCGTTGCCGGCTGCCATCAACGTTATCGTCAAGAATGCGCAGTCGGTGAGCGCCACGTGGAATAACGCGCTCGATTTTTCCGTGTACCTGAAAGCGGATGTGCCGGTCAGTGATGCCGAGGAACTCGCTCGCCTTATCGGGCAACGCGCTGACGTCGAATCCGTCAGTCTGATCACAGCCGATGAGGCCCTGGCTGAGTTTAAACAACAGTCCGGATTTGGCGCGGCGCTTGACCAACTCAACGACAACCCGCTTCCACATGCGCTTGTCGTACGTCCGAGTGCCAGCAATACAAGTGCATCGATGATTCTGCTGCAGGAAGAGATCGGCAATCTGCCCGAGTCTGACCTGGTCCAGGTCGATACGGAATGGGTGCAACGCTTCCATGCCATCCTCGACATTGTCCGGCAAGCAATCGCCATCGGCGCAGCACTCCTCGGTATCGCGATTGTTGTCGTCATCGGCAATACCATTCGACTCGACATTGAAAATCGACGTGAGGAAATTGAAGTCACTAAGCTGATCGGCGCGAGCAACGCATTCGTGCGCCGACCGTTTCTCTGGACCGGCTTTTGGTACGGCCTCTTCGGCGGCGCATTCGCATTGCTGCTGGTGGAATACGGCCTGTTCCTGTTGAAAGGGCCAGTGACGCGCCTGGCCGGACTCTACCAGGGCAATATCAGCGTCGCGTCATTGGACCTCGTTGAAAGTGCCGCAATCGTCGGCGTTGCCTGCTTTCTCGGGCTGTTTGCGTCCTGGGTGACAGCCGCTCGCCACATGTACCGGATCGAGCCGCGTTGATTCAACATAATCTTTCCGGTCGCTCCTCTTAACTAACTGTTTTTTATGTCGATATAAGCAAACTGCCGAGGGAACCTTTCGCAATTGTTAGCACTCTAATCCCTTGAGTGCTAAAATTGGCACCCAGTTAAGGAGGGAACACATGACAAGCTCAGCTCTGAAATCGAACTACGAACTCGCTCTCGCAGGACCGGTAGGCAGCCTCGATGGTTATATTCAGGCTGTCGGCGGCATTCCTGTTCTCAGCAAATCCGATGAGCAGGCGCTGGCACACCGACTCCGCGACCATGAAGACCTGGACGCTGCGCGCGAACTCGTCATGGCGCATCTGCGTTTCGTTGTTCATATTGCCAAAGGCTATACCGGCTATGGATTGCCGTTGAACGACCTCATACAGGAAGGCAACGTCGGTCTGATGAAAGCGGTCAAACGCTTCGATCCCGACTACGACGTACGCCTGGTGTCTTTTGCTGTTCACTGGATCCGCGCCGAGATTCATGAGTTCGTTCTTAAGAACTGGCGCATTGTGAAGGTCGCGACAACGAAGGCGCAGCGCAAGTTGTTCTTCAATCTTCGCAAGAACAAGAAGTCACTCGCCTGGCTATCCGATGCCGAAACCAAAGCGGTTGCGAAGGACTTGGGCGTTAAACCCGCCGAAGTCACCGAAATGGAGAAGCGCCTGCACTCCCGCGACGCGGTTTTTGACCCGACACCCGATCTCGATGACGACCGCAATTTTACACCAGCGGCCTATTTGCCGAGTCCTGACGCGGATCCGGCAAAGCAGGTGGAAACGGCAGACTGGAACAATGACGCGTCCACCCGATTGCACAAGGCGCTGAAAATACTGGACGAACGCAGTCGTCGAATTCTCGAGGTACGCTGGCTCGCCGAAGACAAGATGACACTCCATCAGCTCGCTGACGAATACAGTGTGTCGGCCGAGCGAATTCGGCAGATCGAGGTTAATGCGATCAAGAAGCTGCAGACAGCGATGGCCCTGTAGGCAATTTGAACCGGCTTGCGGGCACGGCTCACTGGACGCTGTCTGCGTCTAAGCTCTGCGAAAGGGATTGATAAGCAGAGCCCATAGCGACTGATCGTTGGCTTCACGAAACTCGTGCAGGCCAATCTGCATCATCGTTTGCCCGTCACGAGCCTGGTCGCGATAGCTGCCGAAGACCCGGTCCCAAAAGGACAAATGAAAGCCATAGTTGCTGTCGGTTTCATCAGGATGTACTGAATGGTGAATGCGGTGCATCTCGGGCGTGACCAACAACCATCGCAAGCGACGCTCGAAACCGGCCGGAATCCGAATATTGGCATGAGTAAACAGCGAGCCTGCGCTCAGCAGAATCTCGAAGATGAGAACCGCAAGAGCAGGGATGCCGAAGAGAGCAATCAAACCGAGCTTGATCGCCATCGACAATACGATCTCGAATGGATGAAAACGCACCGCTGTCGTGACGTCGAATCCGGTGTCGGCATGGTGGACGCGATGCAGGCGCCAAAGCAGCGGTATCTTGTGAGTGATCCGGTGCTGCCAGTAGATCGCGCAGTCCAGTAGCAGGACACCGAGGATCACCGCCAGCCAGCCTGGCTCTACGCCGGCCATGCCACCACCGCTGGCTTGCAGACGAACTGCCAGATCGAATGCCAGTAACGGGAACGCAATACGCAGTATCAGCGTGTCAATGACAACGAGCGACAGGTTGGTCGCCCGACGCGCCCAGCCACCCGGCACTGCGCGGCGCGGCACTGCCCTCTGTAACAGGATCAGTACCGCAAAGATGGTCAAAAATATAGCCAGCCGCACCTGCGGCTCATTCTCCAGCAACCATGCCGACACAGTTACGCGTCATCCCGTGCTGCGACACCACCCCGTCGCCACGCAAAGAATCGAGCAACCAGGCGCAGCAGTTTCTCCGGCTGGTTTGCTCGCTTCCAGTTGCCGGCGACATACTTATTCGCCTCCATCATCGTGGGATAGATGTGAATAGTGCCAAGGATCTTGTTCAGACCCAGCCCGTGCTTCATTGCCAGTACAAACTCCGCGATGAGTTCGCCGGCATGTGCGCCGACGATGCTGGCGCCCAGAATCCGGTCACTGCCCGGCGCGGTCAAAACCTTTACAAAGCCATGTGCTTCGCTGTCGGTTATTGCCCGATCAAGATCGTCGATTCCGTACCGAGTCACATCGACTTCGATTCCGCGCTCCATCGCTTCTGTTTCGTTCAGGCCCACTCGAGCCACTTCCGGACTGGTAAACGTGCTCCAGGGAATAACGCTGTAATCGGCTCGAAACGACCAGAGTGGCCGTAGCAATGAATTAACCGCCGCAAACCATGCCTGGTGCGAGGCGACATGGGTGAACTGGTACGGGCCGGCAACGTCACCGCAAACCGAAATGCTGGGATAATTCGTACGCAGGTACGGATCTGTCGCAATGGTGCCGTTCTTCGCGATCTCGACACCGATATCCCGAATGCCGGCGCTGTCCACATTGGCCCTGCGGCCAAGCGCCAGCAGCAGGCAATCAAACTCGAAGCGCACTTCCTTGCCGTCCTGCTCGCAAACAAGCGTTCCACTATTGCCGTTGCCCTCGCAGCGGATGGCCTTGGTGGAGAGTGCGACATTCACGCCGTCGTGATCGCGCAGCGATTCGAGCACGGCGTTCGCAGCATCCGCATCTTCACGACCCAATAATTGCGGCGCCATCTCAACCAGGCTTACATCGCTACCAAGCCGGTGAAAGGCCTGAGTCAACTCGCAGCCGATGGGACCGCCGCCGAGGACCACCATCTTCCGTGGTTGCTCCTGCAGACCCCACAAGGTATCACTGGTCAGGAAGTCGATCTTGTCGAGACCCTCGATGGGGGGCACCACAGGCTGCGAGCCGGTCGCGATGACCAGGGACCGCGCCGACAGGCGCTTCCCATCGACCTCGACTTCCCACGGCGACACGACTTTTGCTTCGCCTGCAATGCAGTTGACGCCGAGCTTCTCGTAACGTTCAACAGAGTCGTGCGGCTCAATGGTGGCAATGACCTCGTGTACACGCTGCATGACGTCTTTGAAATCGAACTCGGCGTTCATCTTCCGAATACCGAGCTTTCTGCTGTCGCGTGCAGCGGCGACGAGGCCGGCACTCTTGAGTAAGGCCTTACTCGGCACGCAACCTGTATTCAGGCACTCACCACCCATTTTATTGCGCTCAATCAGCGCGACCTTGGATTTGATTGCCGCAGCGATATACGCAGTGACCAGCCCTGCCGAACCACCACCGATGACAATCAGGTTGTAGTCGAAGTGTTTCGGTCGGTCAAAGCGAGCACGAATTCGCCGTGCCTGCAGCCAGGCAAGGCCCCAGCGCGCAATGAATGGCAGCAGCGCAAGCAGTACGAATGCGCCGATCAGTGATGGCGACAAGATATCCCCGGCCGATGAAATCTGGCCGAGCTGCGTACCTGCATTCACGTACACCAGCGTACCGGGCAGCATACCGAGCTGGCTGACCCAGTAGAATGTCCGGGTATTGAGCGGTGTGAGGCCGGCGACCAGGTTGATAACGAAAAACGGAAAAACGGGTACCAGCCTCAGGGAGAACAGGTAGAAACCGCCATCTTTCTCGACGCCCTCGTCAATGCGTTGCAGGCGTTCTTTAAATCGCTTACGCACGCTGTCGCGAAACAGAAATCGTGCCGCGAGAAACGCGAATGTAGCGCCAATGCTGCTGGCGAACGATACGGTGACAGTGCCGACGGTTAAGCCGAGAATGGCGCCGCCGGCAATTGTGAGTACGGCCGCGCCGGGCAATGACAACGCAGCAATCATGACATAGATAACAAAGTAGCTGCCAATGAACACGACGGGCTTTGCTTCGGCAAGCGCCGCGAGCGAATCACGCTGCTGTTTCAACTCCGCCAGCGAAAAAACCTGTTGCAGGTCGAAAGCAAAGAATGAGGCAATCGCAATCGCGACGATAAGTAAAAGGGCAAGTTTGCCCACATTGTTTGGCACTACGATCTCCGATTGTGATCTTGTTCGCTGTTGGTCAGCCTTAGGTGACCGGTGGCAATCGTGGTTTGTTTCAAGATGGGGCGATTCGCTATCCCGATATTGTACGCGATCAGAAGAGTTTCATGACCAGGGCGGATCGCTGAACGGCAGTTAGCACGCACAGTCCGCTAAAATACCACGCGAGCTGGGAAAACCACCCCGGTACCGCAGCTACGATCAGGAAAAACGCAATAGTCTCTGTTCCTTCGATAATGCCGGTCGAGTAGAAAAACGATTTCCTGCCGTGAGCCGCTGTCTCAATTCCACGTTTCGCGGCAATAGCCGCGAACGCAAGAAAACTCGAACAGGTCAGGCAAAATGATGCGAGCAGGGCTGCAGCGGCGAGCGCATTGGTCGACGGATCAGCCAGCGCGAACCCGAAAGGCACGCCGGCATAAAAGACGTAGTCGGCCACAATATCAAGATAGCCACCGCGGTCCGTTGCAGCTGTAGCGCGGGCAACCGCGCCGTCGAGACCGTCGACCAGGCGGTTGACGATGATCAGCACAAAGCCCAAAGCGAACCACTGCAGAGCTATCGCAGTCGCGGCCAGCAAACCGACACCGAGGCCGACCACCGTGACTGTATTGGCCGTCGTGCCGAGCCGTACCAGCGTGCGGGCGGCAGCATGCAGCGGTGGGTCAATCAACGGTCGAACGAGCGTATCAAGCACTGGCCACATCCCCGTTCATACGTGCGCCTGCAATTGGATGACCGCACCGCAAGCAGCCGCCACGTCTTCCTGGTCGTGAGTGACGAGAAGTGTTGGTAAATCGCGCTGCTTTGCCTTGGCAAAAACGAGATCTCTGACCAGCCTGCGATTGTCATCATCGAGTGAGTGAAACGGTTCGTCCAGGAGCAAGGCACGCGGTTCGGCGAGCAAGACCCGCAACAGGGCGACGCGCGCTTGCTGACCACCCGACAAGGTCATTGGATCACGTTGCTCAAAACCCTCCAGACCAACTGACGCCAGCGCAGCGGCAACACGTTCCCGTCTCTCGCGGCGCGAGTTGCCTCTGCGCAAACCGAACAGCAAGTTTCCTGCGACGTCGAGATGCGGAAACAACAACGGCTCCTGAAACAATCTGCCCAGACCCCGCGCTTGTGGTGGCAAGTTACCGATATCTTCGTTGCCGATTCGCGCCGAGCCCGCCGCGGTGATTTCCGGCGGCAAGATACCGCAAAGAAAATCCAGAAGGCTTGACTTGCCAACACCACTGGCGCCGATGATTGACGTTATCGATCCGGGCTCCACACAGAGCGACAGCGGCGCAAACAACACCTGCCCATTGATGCAGAGCGAAAGCTTGTCGATACTCAAAGCCATCATCGCGGCACGCCCCGGCGATGTCGAAACAGCAAGGAACCCGTGGCGTACGCGATGGCAAAAATGCACAGTGGAATCACGGCGAGCAGTATCGCATGCGCCGCTGCAAGACGCAGATTGCCGGAGCCTGCCGCAGCGGCTGCTTCGCTGGCGGCCGTCGCGATGCGGCCGGCGCCTGCGAACAGGGTAGGCAAGTAGAGCGCCACGCTGACAGAAACTGCAAGCGCCAGCGCCAACAGTGTGGATCGCGCCAGCAGCGGTGCAGTGACGGTGAGCCAGCGTTTGGCCGGAGAAACGCCGAGGGTTGCGGCAACCTGATCGAAACGCGGGTCGATTGCCGCGCGAGCGGGCGCCAGCAGGCCCCACAAATACGGCAGTGCAAAAATGAGGTGACTCCAGAGCACAGCGATAAAAGTGCCGTCAATCCGCATGCGGATGAGTAACACCTGGACGCCAAACAGAAACGTCATCTGCGGCAATAATAGCGGCAGGAACAGCCAGGCGCCGATCTGGCGCCGCGCATCGGCGGATTGCTTGCAGCGCTCGGCGGCAGGCAGCACCAGCGCTACCCCCAGGAGTGCCGTCGCAGCAGCCAGGGCAAGCGTGGTTGTGGCGACGCTTGCTGACAACGCGGCAACGTCCGTCCAAATGTCCGATGAGCTGTGGTCGGGTAAAAGCGCCGGGAATCGCCACTGCCTGGAAAAGGCACGCAGGCCGATCGCGACGATCGATAGCAGGCCGAGGATAAAGCCCGACGCGAGAACAGCGGCGATCAGTCGGCGTACGGGCCATTCCGTGTTGCGGCGTGCACCGCTCTCGGCGGAAGCGCGCAACAGTTTGCGCGCGAGACCGCCAATAAAATTCGCCGCAAGGATCGCAGCGATGCCACCAACGAACAGCAGCAGCGTACCGGCGTAGGCTTGCGCATGTATCGCCGGATCCGGGTCAGTGAACCAGCGCCACAGCAATACCGAAAAGGTTGGCGGTAAATCCGGGCCCAGTGGAATTGCCATCTCGACATTGCTGATGCCAAACACGAATACGGCCGCAAGAGGCAGCCGAATCTGTTGTTGCAGCGCGGGTGCGACGGTTGCCAGCCAGCTCTTCAACGGGCCGTAGCCCATTGTGGCTGACAGCGTTTGCAGTCTCGCCGCCGGCACCTGCCCAAGGGCAGCACCCAGTGCCATGACGAGGAAGCAGGTTTCCTTCAGGACCAGGCCGGCCAACAATGACAGGCCAGCCGGATCATTGACGATCAGCCAGTCAGGCGGCAGCTCGAATCCCGTTGCCCACGGCGACAGTAGCCGCAGCAACACGCCCGACGGTGCCAGTACCAATGCCAGGCCAATGCCGATCGCAAGATGGGGCATGGCGAGTAGTGGCAGGATCAGCGCATTCAAACGACGCTGCCAGTTACCACTGACCGCGAGCGCAACCGCAAGATGTGCAAGCAATAGAGCAAGTACAGTGGCGACGCTGCCGGTCCAGAACGAAGACGCTATAGACAGGCCGATTCCCGGCGTAGCCACGACACGCGACATGGCTGCTGGATCGAGACCGACCCAAAACGCGGCGGTGAGCCCGGCTAGTGCTGGCAGCGCCGAGACGCAGAACAGCAGCAAGACTGCCGGGCGTGCGATGATTGTTTTCGACATCATTCAGCGTACATAACGGTTCAGCCACGCCTGTTCCAGCAGCGTGGTCCAGCTTGCGTGCGGCTCAGCAAGGTAATGTTCAGCGGGCGGTAATGTTGCGGGACCCGTGTCCAGAACATCGAAGTAGCGTCTTTCCTGCGCGTCGAGACTGGCGAGATCCAGCACGCTTGGATCGCCCCAGTAACGCTCGTCCGCCTTGCGTGCCTGCGCTTCGGGTGAGGCAAAAAAGTTGGCAACGACCCGCGCACCGGCAGTCGCAGTCGAGTTGTAGGGAATCGCGAGGAAGTGGCTGTTGGCCAAGGCACCGGCATCAAGCTGGAGCGCGCCAATGTTGTTGTGCAATTCACCCTGTCGGATGGCGCGGCTCGCCTCGGCCGGATTGAAAGACAGCATCCAGTCCAGCTCGCCGACAGCAAGCAGGTCACGTTGTGCCGGACCGCTACGCGGAAACAGGCGACCACTGCGCCACATGCTTTTGTGCGCCCGATCGAGCCAGTGCCACAGTGGCGAGCTAAGCGCCGCAAAGTCCGCGCCGGCTGGAGCATACAGCCGCTCCTTATCCGGGCTGAGCGCCAACAGCATTTGTTTCAAAAACGCACTGCCCAGAAACGACGGCGGTTGCGGGTAGCTGAAGCGACCCGGGTGCTGTTCGATCCAGTTAAGCAGATCTGCAGGATTCATTGGTTTGCGGGCAACCCGCGCCTTGTCGAAGAAAAAAGTCAGCGCTGCCGTGCCCCAGGGCAGCTCATAGCCTTGTGTTTCCAGCGAGCCGTCGATCAGCGTGCTTGGGTTGCCTTCCCAGTTGATGTACCTGGCGTTCGGCAGTTGCCTTGCCCAGGGGCCGTACAGCAGGCCGGCCGTTTTCAATGCCGCAAAATTCTCTCCGTTGATCCACATGAGATCGACGGACCCACCGTGATCGCGCCCCGCACTGCGCTCCGCAATAATTCGGCTGACGGATTCGGCAATGTCAGAGACACGTACGTGGCGCAGCTCAACCGCATAATCGTCATGGAGGCGTGTTGTTGCCCATTCGATATAGTGATTGATGGCAAGGTCGCCACCCCAGGCATTGAAGTAAACCGTCTGCCCTCGCGCTTCGGCAACAACGGCATGCCAGTCGTCTGTTTCTGCGCCTGCCGGTGGCGCGAGCGGGAGTAGCAGCAGCGCGACGAGCAGCTTCCAGCCGGGCGTCCGCATCAGAACTGGTAGCGCAATCCGAACTGGAATTGCCGTGGTGCGCCGGCGTTGCGCTGTGCGAAGGCCTGGCCGAAAACCTGGATTTGGTTGGACTGCGTTGCCGAGTTCGCAAATCCGGACAGGTTTTCACGATTGAACACGTTGAAGACGTCAGCTGATACCGTCAGGCGACCGTCACCGATAACCGGTTCATAGCGCAGACCGAGATCGACTGTCGCTGACCACGGTAAACGATCGGCGTTGCGGGAAACGCCCGGCGCCCGATCCGAATTACCGAGGTACGCATCAGTGAAGGATGCGCCATCACCGTTCAGATCGGTCGTGCCGTAAATGCCGGCATCCGGAATCAGGTTGATCGGTTGCCCTGATTCGAACTGGCCGGCGACAGAAACCGTAAGCGTGTCGAATGGGTACCAGTAGAGCACTGGGGATAGGACATGGCGGCGGTCGTTAACGGACGGACCCCACTCTTCATCGAAACTGTTGGAGTTCGCCGAGCGAAAGTTGAGGTCATCAGTGTTGTTTGTCAGTTCAGACAAAGTGTAGGTCATCAACAATCCCCAGGTGGCACCGGCCGCAGGCTTCTCCAGAGTAAGGTTCAAGGCCTTGTAACGCGAGGCCCCTGCTGTTTCTGAAACCACGATCTGGCGCGCACCGCCAGGCACCGGCTGTACCGGGCGGGTCGCATCAGCGGCGGACTGGCTGCGAATCAGCCCGAGAGACTCTGCAAGCCTGCGCCGTTCGGCATCGCTCGGCAAGGCCCGCAGGATCGCAATATTGGTGTCTGTCAGGCTGTCGAGATCCGGCGAGAACGGGCTCGGCGCGTTCAGGTCGCGAAGCCTGAGTTGATTGTGGCCCCGATAGTAGAGGAGGTCTGCGGACCCGAGCCAGCTGTCACTAAACTGCCACTGCATGCCCAGGGAGAGTTGCACCGTGTACGGACTGTCGAGCCCATCCGGATTTAATATGCGGCGCTCATTCGATATCGCGGTGTCGCGTAAGTCTGGCACTTGATCGGGTGTCGGGCATTGCAGATAACCGCCAGGGCAAGCAGGGTTTACAGTCAGATTGCCGTCGAAGGTGAGTTGAGCGGGGTCGATTCCGGCTGGCAGGCGGCCCGCAGCAGCAAGCTCAGAGAGCTGCGAACGGAATGCCGCCGATGTGGTGTTTTGCTGCAATGCATCCGACAGGATCGTATATGGAATGCGTTCGTAGAACAATCCGGCGCCACCGCGAAACGACAGACGCTCAGTGGCGCTGTAATTGAGCGCCAGGCGTGGCGCAATATTGTCGCGATCGGCCGAACCGGAACCGGCTTTGGTCAGACTGTCGTAATCCCAGCGAATTCCGAGTGTCGCGGTTAAGTCCTGCGACAGGCTGATCTGGTCCTCGAAATACAGCGACACCTGGTTCTGCACATCGCCGAAACGGGCCGGCCGCAATTCGACGGCGTAAGCAATGACCTCTGCCGTCGTGGGGATATCGTTGACACCAAGCGCCGCGCCTCGACCGAGGCTCCGGACTGCCTCAAGCTCGGCGTCATTCAGGCGCACGCGGTAATTGCCGCGCGGGTTGCCGCCCCCGGCGAGACTAAAATCAGAACGCATTGTGTCGACGCCAAATTTGAGCGCGTGTACGCCGCCAAACCAGCTGAAGTTCTGACGCAGCTGCAGCGACTCTTCACTTTCGTCAAAGGTAAACCCGGGGTGCCCAATGATCGCAGCAGTGAGACCATCGCTCGATTCAACCACAACCTGTGGATCGCTGCTGGCGAAGGGCTGTGCATAGTCCCAGTCGAAAGTGCTGTAGAGCAGACGGGTCTCGGAGGTAAAGCCGGGAGCATCGTAAACAGCGGATATTGCAGTAAGCAGTGAATCACGTTGCTGTGTGGAACCTGCTGACGGAAACGTAACGCCACCTTCGAGCCCGCCACCTTGTCGTTCAATACTGATGTCTGAAACGTTGGCGCGAAACGACAACTGCCAGTCTTCATTCAGACGGTGATCCAGCTTCAGCGACGCCAGCAAGGATTCGTTCTGGCCACGCACCGTGTCGTTTACACCGAGTGTCGGCGATGACAGCAAGTTGTCCTTGTCGTCGCGCGTGTACTCAAGATTCGTGAAAAAGAAAGTGCGATCCTCGACAATTGGGCCGCCCAGCGAAAAGCCATACTGGTCACGCCTGAATCCATCACGCACGGCATTGCCGGACAGGTCGCGGTTGGCAAACGGTGACGAGGCATCGACCGCGGCACCAGGGCGCACGAGGTAGAACAGTTCGCTGTACCAGTCGTTACTTCCGGAGCGCGGTGTGACGTTGACGACGCCATTACCGGTACGACCGTACTCAACTGAATACGACGATGCGAGCACCGTGACATCCGATGCAGCTCCCGTCGAAATGGGAAATTTTGGGCCACCGAGAAAATTCTCGTTGTTGTCCAGACCATCGATCAGGTACTGCGCAAACAGGCCATTAGCGCCGTTAATTGAGATCCCTGGTGATTCCGGGAAGAAGCCGGTCGCGGGCACCACGTTGGGCAATCGAATCAGTGCTCGCGTCAGATCACGAGCCTCGATTGGCAACGACTCCAGTTCGTGCCGGTTCAAACTCGCACTAACTTCCGCATCCAGCGCATTGACAGTGAGGGCGTTGTGCCGGCCGCTGACCATAATGTTGTCCACCATGCGTAACGCGAGAGACCGCGATTCATTGCTGCGCAGACGAATGTCGGCAGCAACTTCGATGCCGTCGATTACCACTGCATAACCCGGCCCTGCAGGTACCGCAGAAAAACGTGCGCGGCCTGCATCATTGCTGGTGTTAGTCGATTCGAATCCGGTCAGCGAGTTTCTCAGCGTAACCGCCGTATTGGTCGCGATACTGCCGTCGCTTGCGCTTACGGCAACATCCACGTTCGCCGCAATTGCGGTACCGACGAATAGCAGCGCGAAAATACCCGTACCGGTTCGGATCGCACACAGCGGTGCTGAGAAGGGCAATGCCATGGTTTGTGGTTTCCTGGTAGTTCTGATTCGTGTTTGCCGGCGGCAGCGTACGCAGCTTTCTCACATCAAAGTGCTCTCCACCCTTACACATACCGGCTGGGGCGACCTTATGTTACAGCTTGCGAAGAATTCGTGAGATTCGACGAGTGCTGCGTAGTGCCCGCAGAATGCCGCCGGTGACAATTGGATCGCTACGCCGGTCTTGATAAGCCCACGAGCCATTCACAAAGAGATCTGCGTGCACAATCTGCTTGCTGTCTATTTCGTATTGCTGTTGGCGCCGGCCGCGACCGTGGATATTCCGGTCGATGACCTCAGCGGCTGGACGAGGCAGTCATACAACAAGATCCGCCCGAACGAGGTTGCCATCGACAATGGCGCGCTGCATATCGGGGTTCGCGGCTCGGCGAGCCCGTTGGTCTTTGGCTTCGAAACACCGCTGCAACTTATCGGCATAACTGTGGTTGCCAGCTGGAGTGGTGAACTGCAAATCCCGGAGGGCCTGACCCAGGGTGACGAGAATGCCGATGATTTCGTCTTGAAGTTCGGTGTGGTTGAGGCCGGTGACCAGACCCTCAATTGGCTGCAGCGACAAATCGCGGCCGACTGGATCCAGCAGTTGTTCTGCCTGGCTCCGCCGGACAGCGGAGTGAGGCGCATAAACTTCCTGACGACTACGCAGCAAGCCAAACTGGTCGGTTCGACTCGGACGCATCCACTGAGCGAGTTGCTGACGGAGTCGCGAATCCTTGACCTGCAAAGCCCCGGCAGCTTTGAGATGAAATATGAGTTCCCTATACCCGTTGAGGCCCTTGGGCTGTGGATATCGGCGGATGGCGACGATACCGGCTCAGATTTCGACTTGCACATAGAGCGCATTACGCTGGCTACGAATTAGCCCGCTGACCGCAGTCGAAATTTGGGCGACAAAGGCCTATCCTGCAACGCTTACTCCCGATGCCAGGTTGATCATGAAAATCACGAAGCTCGTATTGCTCGTCGCTGTTGTCGCAGCTCTGCTGCTCGTCATTGCCGGCCCGGGCTCGAGGCTGGGCCTGTGGCCGTTCGGCACCGGTTTCCTGTTGTTGCGCTGGGCGCTGTATCTCGGTGCGGGTGCCGCTGTGCTTGCGCTCGTGATGTTGGTTATTCCGAAAACACGCGCGAGCAATGCGAGCGTGCTTGCCGCTGCATTGCTGGTCGGCCTGGCAACCGCATGGGTACCGTACAGTGCTTATCGGACAGCGCGATCCGTGCCGGCTATTCATGACATCACAAGCAATACATTGAACCCGCCCGCTTTCGTCGCAATCCTGCCGTTGCGCGCGAGTGCGTCCAATCCGCCTGAATACATGGGCGAGGAAATCGCCAAACAGCAGCGCGAGGCTTATCCGGATATCAAAACCCTGCGGCTCAACAAGCCAGCGGGTGAGGTGTTTCGTGCCGCACTAAAATCGGCACAAGCCCTGGGTTGGGATATCGTCGCTGAAGCACCGGCCGAAGGCCGAATCGAGGCAACGATCACGACGTTCTGGTTTGGCTTCAAAGATGATGTCGTCATACGCATCGTTGGCGTCGGCGAAAGCAGCGATCTGGATATTCGCTCAAAGTCGCGTGTTGGCCGCAGCGATCTGGGAGCCAATGCAGCGCGAATTCGTCGCTTTGTCAGTGAGCTCGAAAGCACGGTCCAGGCGCCGCGACCTTAAACAGTCGCAAAGGCTCGTCGATCTGAGGCCTTTTTTACGGCGAACTACTGGTAAACACGAGTGCGGTAACGGACATAACCGCCCGTTTCAATGCCGTGCGGATCGTGGTGCGTCCAGTGCACCAGGCCACCCAGCTCATTCCACTCGTACATCCCACGTACCCGGACCCGGTCACCCAGACTCAGGGGTACACATTCGGCAAGATCAATGTTGTGGGCGATCAACAGGGTTCGGCGATCGCCGATGTCGAGGATAAAACGCTGATGGCGCGAACCGTCATTGTCGTCCGACAACAAGCGACGAACGAAGCCTCTGACTTCAATCCAGCTGCCGTCATCTGTCTTCTTGTAGGGTTCGCTCATGTTTTGCCCATGTTCTTGTTATCTGGGGCAGACAGACAGAGTGCCATGAAAAACGCGGCAAACCATCGCTGGTTGCCGCGCTGTCTTTCCATGTGACCAATTTAGCCCTGGGTAACAGGCACCATCGTGATTTCGACGCGTCGATTCAACTGACGTCCGCTGTCAGTGTTGTTGTCGGCGACCGGTCGAGATTCGCCCATTCCCAGCGTTATCAGGCGCTGCGGGATAACACCTTGAGCCGTGAGGTATCTCGAGACCGAATTTGCACGCCGCTCAGACAAGCTCTGGTTATAGCTGTCAGAACCGGTGCTGTCCGTGTGGCCTGCCACTTCAACAACCGTTTGCTCATATTCGGCGAGTACCTTGCCGACTGAGGTCAGAACGTTGAAAAACGCCGGGCTCAGGTCTGAGTTGTTGGTCGCGAAGGTCACATTGCCAGGCATGTTGAGCGTAATGTTGTCGCCGTTGCGGACAACGCTGACGCCAGTGCCTTCCAGCTCAGCTCTGAGTTGAGCTTCCTGCTTGTCCTGATAACGACCAATCGCGCCACCGGCCAGTGCACCGATACCGGCACCAATCAGGGCGTGCTGACGCCGCTCAACAGCGTCGTCACCGGAGATAAGTCCGGCTACAACACCTGCTGCCGCGCCAATCAGGGCACCTTTCGTGGTGGAACTGGTCTTTTCTTCACGCGTGTAGGCGTCAAGGGTCGTACAGCCGCTCACAAAAACCGTCATTACGGTCATCGCGAGGATAATTCTTGAAGATTGAAGTTTCATGATATTTCCTTTGAATGTCATGTTTGAGCGCATTAAAGCGCTTTGTACCTGAACAGAGACTTAATTGGGGCATTTTTGTTCAGGAGAAGGGGAGATTTGATCCAGACTGCGTACTGTGTCACAAGTCCGACCTGCGACGGGTAGAATATTACAATGATCGAAAACGACGACTGGCTCAGCCGTTACCAGCAATCGCATCAAAACCTACGCAATCCGATGGTTTTCTGGGCGGCTGTGCCGATGGCCGTCATCGGGCTGACCGGCGTTCTCTGGGCCTTGCCAGTGCCATCCGAGTTCCAGCGCATATCGCCATTACTCAACTGGGGCAGCGCTTTCCTGATGGTATCCGCTATTTACTATTTCATTATTTCACTGTCGCTGGCGATCGGCCTGTTGCCATTCCTGCTGGGACTGGCGGCCGTGCAGCTGTGGCTCGCGGACTCCGGCCTTCCGCCGATGGGTGTCTCGCTTGGCCTGCTGCTGGCCGGCCTCGTTGGTATCGCCCTGGGTCGTGGAGGAGCGCCGCGCGCCATTCTGCAGGACGTGCAACTGATAATGATTGGCCCGGTGTGGCTATTGTCTGAAATTTACAGACGTTTCGGAATCCCCGTTTAGCAGCTAGAATCGATTCCCCACACCGCAAAGCGCAGGAAAATTTGGTGAGCACTAAACTCGATCCGATGGACATCTATGACATTCGTTCAGAACTTAGCGACGATGAAGCCATGGTCAAAGACACTGTCGCACGCTATGTCGACGACAAAGTCATTCCCCTGATGCAAAGTGCGTTTGAACAACACGAGTTTCCACGCCACTTGATTCAGGAAGTCGCCGAGCTGGGGCTCTTGGGCAGTTCGATCGATGGCTATGACTGCGCCGGCCTCAACAGCGTGAGCTATGGGCTGATATGCCAGGAGCTGGAACGCGGCGACAGTGGCCTGCGGAGCTTCGTTTCGGTCCAGAGCAGCCTCGTGATGTTCCCGATCTACGCGTACGGATCTGAAGAACAAAAACAGCGCTGGCTACCCGCAATGGCGAAAGGCGAAGCCATCGGCTGCTTCGGACTCACCGAGCCGCATGGCGGCTCAGACCCGAGCAATATGAAAACACACGCCAAGCGCGACGGCGACGACTGGATTCTGAACGGCGCAAAAATGTGGATCACCAACGCCACCATTGCCGATGCAGCTGTCGTCTGGGCTAAAACCGATGAAGGCATCAAAGGCTTTATCGTTGAAAAAGATATGCCCGGTTTTGATACCCAGGAAATCGAAAACAAGTTTTCCTTGCGAGCATCTGTAACCGGCGCATTATTTTTTAACAATGTTCGCATTCCGGAAGCGAACGTACTTCCCGGTGTCTCGAGCCTGAAAGGCCCGCTGAGCTGCCTGACACAGGCACGTTATGGAATCACCTGGGGTGTCATCGGTGCGGCGCAAGCTTGTCTGAACGAAGTTCTTGCTTACACACAGGAACGCATTTTGTTCGGCAAACCGCTTGCCAGTACACAAACCATCCAGATTCGCATGGCGGACATGAGCCGTCGTATCACGACCGCGCAGCTGCTGTCGTTGCGACTGGGGAGAATCAAGGACAAGGGTCAACTGAGTCCGACGCAGGTGTCGATGGCGAAATGGAACAACTGCCGGGCGGCGCTCGATATCGCCCGCGATGCACGCGATATCCTCGGCGGCGCAGGTATCAGCGCGGAGTTTGTTCCCATTCGACACATGCTGAACCTGGAAAGCGTTATTACTTACGAAGGCACCGAAACCGTACATCAGCTAGTCGTCGGCAAAGAATTGACCGGAATTAACGCGTTCGGATAATACGCCCATGAGTGACGCGGGCCTGCCGCAAGACCGTGACATGTGGCGCATCGCAGTGCCCATGATTCTTTCCAATATTTCGGTCCCATTGCTCGGCATGGTCGACACTGGCGTAACGGGGCACCTCGACGATCCGGCCTACCTCGGTGCCGTCGCCATCGGCGCGACCATTTTCACCTTTATCTATATGGGCATGAATTTTCTGCGCATGGGAACAACCGGCACCACCGCCCAGCAATACGGTGACAGTGACCATGATGGTCTGCGCGCCGCGCTCGGACAGGCGCTGATTGTCGGCTTGCTTATCGCGTTGCTGCTCATTGTGCTGCAGATTCCGATCAAGAATCTCGCACTGAGCCTGATTGGTGGCGAGTCTGCGACACAAGGATTTGCTGCCGAGTATTTCTCGATCCGAATCTGGAGTGCACCGGGGACGCTCGCGAACTTCGCGCTGATCGGCTGGTTTCTCGGTCTACAAAATGCGCGTGTTCCATTATTTATTTTTCTGACAATCAATATCACCAACATTATTCTCGACCTGGTCTTCGTCGTCGTACTTGGCATGACGGTTGATGGCGTTGCGCTCGCATCAGTTATCGCTGAGTACTCGGGCTTCCTCGTCGGTGCCAGGTTCGCGTTGTCAGCGCTAAAATGCCATGAAGGTCGTTGGCTTCCGGAGCGGCTGACGAATATTAGTGCCTATCGTGCATTCTTCTCGGTCAATGCCAATATCTTCATTCGCACCATGGCCTTGATATTTGCGCTGGCATTTGTGACCGCGCAGAGTGCACGCCTCGGACCACTGGTTCTCGCTGCCAACGCCGTGCTCATGAATTTTCAGCACCTCACTTCGTTTGGCCTCGACGGCCTGGCACACGCAGCCGAAGCCCTGGTGGGTAAAGCGGTGGGCCAAAGGAGCCGCGAGGCGCTGGTACGCGCCGTCAATCTCACCTTAAAGTGGTCAGTAATTTTCGCGGTTGGTTTCACGATTTTCTATCTTGTCGCCGGTCAGTTGATCATCTCGATATTGACCGACCTCGATGAGGTTCGCGAAACGGCGCGCCGTTACCTGCCCTGGATGATTGCATCACCGCTAATCTCGGTGTGGTGCTTTCTCTACGACGGTGTCTACATCGGCGCAACGCGTGCCAAAGCCATGAGAAACATCATGCTGGTTTCAACGCTCGCCGTGTTTCTGCCAGCCTGGTACCTGACTCAGCGTTTCGGCAACAACGGCTTGTGGTTCGCGTTCCTGCTATTCATGGCTAGTCGCGGGATCGGCATGCATGTCATCTACCGTCAGAAGATTATGCGCGGTGCGCTGGGCCCAAACGTAGCCCAGTAAACCAGTGAGCAGATTCGCCAGCGCATAGGCAGCGAAGATTCCGGCTATTCCGAAGAATTTCTCGGCAATAAATGCGATCGGCAAATACAACACAATCATGCGCGCGACACTGATATAGACGCCCGGCATTGGTTGACCCAATCCGTTGAAAGCCGCATTGACGACCATGACAATGCCGTAGGCGCCGTAGCTGATCGGTGCAATCCAGAGAAACAAACGCGTCACGCGGTTGACGTCAGGGTTGTCACTGAAGAGTCCCGGCAGGACTCCGGACAAGAGGGCAAGCAGGACCACAAGAACCAATCCGCTCCCCAGGCAGAATAATGCGCACTGCCGAAGCGACAATTGAATGCGATCTTCCTTGCCCGCCGAAAGATTCTGGCCAACAAATGGACCGATCACCGACGACAGCGCATAAAAGATGACGAGAACCATCGACTCAATACGACTGGCAACGCCGAAACCCGCCACGGCATCCGGCCCGTAACGGGCAATCATCGCCGTAATTAAAGCGACCGTGATCGGAATAATGGCGTTCGTGGCCGCCGCCGGCAATCCAACATGCAGGATGTCGACCCAGGACTTCGACAGCTCACCTGGTTTCGGCTTTTTGAAGCTGACCATGTGCAGGCGACAAACAAGAAAATAAACTGTGCCGACGAACATCGACCCCCTCGCCAGCAGCGCGGCCGTTGCGGCGCCGTTAAGGCCCATGGCGGGTATCTGCCCCAGGCCAAAGATAAAAATCGGATCGAGTATGACGTTGAGCAACGCGCCGGCGATCATTAGCTTGCCGGGGAGCATCGTATCGCCGGTTGCCCGCATACAGCTCATCCCAACCATACCGACAACCAGAAATGGCACGCCACTGTATAGCAGCGTCATGAAACTGCGAATCATCGGAATCATGTCGACCGGCGCACCGAGCAACAGGAATAGAGGCTCAATGGTCAAAATTCCGATCGCCGCTAGAAAAGCGGTAATCAGAAACGCCAGCACCAGGCTGTCGGACGTGAGACGTCGCGCACGACGGCTATCACCGTTGCCGATCGCGCGAGCAACGACGGATGATGTGCCGGCGCTCAGGCCGATCGCAACACTGGTGATGATCATCAGGATCGGAAATCCAAAGCTGAATGCCGCGAGCGCCCTGTCTCCAACCTTGCCGAGAAACCAGGCGTCAATGAGGCCCTGTGCCATCATCGTGGATATACCCACTAACATGGGCAAGGTCATCTTGACGAGGTGTTGTCCGACCGGACCCTCGGTGAGTTTAGCTTTACGCGATTCCATCAAATCCCGATATCTTGCGAGTGACACAGACGAATACAGGGTATGGCCGTGAAACTCAAGACCGCCGACAAAAATGACCTGAACGCGCGACGACAAGCTGGCTAGTGCACCTTCGTCGCCGTCACGACGTAGCGCAGTGGCCCACCGGCTTCACGACTATCAAAGGGGTAGCAGGTAACGAGAGACAAGGTCGCCAACGGTGTGTCGAGCAACAGGCTGCCTTTGCGTGAATCCACGATATCAATGGTCACTACCTTGAATCGATGCTCGACGCCATCGCCGGATTCCATGATCAGCATCTCACCGACGTGAACATCTTTCAGAAACTGAAAATGCGTATCGCGATGGCCGGCGATGACCGCATTCCCGATTTCCCCCGGGAGCGTGCTTGCGCTGAGATGCCCGGGACCGAAGGCCAGTGTGCGCCCCGATCCTCCGGCGAGAACGATCAAACTGACGTCACCCGATTTGGCCGTTAGTCGCGCAAGCGGCCAGGTGTCCGCCCAGGGCCACGGTGACACTCGCGCCTCGCCTTCCGCGGTTCGAGTCCAGGCGCGCTGCATCAACTCCTGCGCAAGCCATGCTTTGGCCGGAATATACGAGCCCTGACCCATTTGCCAGAAACCAAAGCACAGCAGGCAGGCCACGATCAGGCGACTCGCCTGCCTAGCGTAAGCGTGCACGTCGCAGCCGAGCACTGTTTTTTTGCAATGCCATCAGGCTAAGGGCTGCCAGCAGCGACAGGAAACCGATCAGACGTAACATCGGTGCGTGCGTCGCAGTTGCCGGAAATCCGAAAATGGCGTTGGTACTCTGGCCATAAGGCATCAGGTTCGGTACCTGCTCGCTGTTAAGAGGATCACTCACCGGTCGCACCGGTGTTTTGTCGACAGCAACCATGCTCGTGTATTTGCTCACAAGATGATGCTTGAGGGCGGTATCGACAATGCGCGAACGAATCGCTTCCGGGTCCGAATGGCGGCGCTCAACGTCCATCAGGTCGGCGATCCGGGCACGCGCCCACAGTGCCGCGACGCCGGGACTAACCGGTGCTTCAGCAATCGGAACTTCGGCACTCCACGCGCCACTGACAGAATTGCCACTGATCAGGACAGTGTCGTTGTTTCGAAGTTTGCCGCTTGCTTCGACTGTCACTGTTACCGGTTCACCGACATAAAGGTCCGGCACCACGGCTGGAAAACTGTCGCTTACAACGCTGCTCGGCCATTGCACTTCGATATTTGTGATTTGCGGTTGCTCAAGTTTCTGGAACAGTGTGTCCATTCTTTCCTGCACCTCGTGCAGTGCACTGATATACGTGTAGGTACCGCGGCCTGCTTGTGCTGCTTTGCGCATGAACCAGCTGTTCGGCGCCGAGCCAATGCCGACGGTAAATAAGCGCGCTGCACCGAGGCGATCTTCGATCATTGTGAATAACTCATCTTCATAGCCAACACTGCCATCGGTAATGAAGACGATCTGGCGCAAGTGTTCCTCTGACGATGGCGAGTCGAGCGCCAGCGACAAAGCTGGTCGCATTTCGGTGCCGCCGTTGGCCTTAAGACGTTCGACGAAACTCGATGCCTGTGCAATGCTCGATGTATTTACGGGCTCGCTTTGCGTGAACAGTGAACGGGTTGCTGAATTGAATTCGATCACGTTGAATCGGTCGGCTGGCTTCAGCCCTTTGAGTGCCAACTGAACGGCCCGCTTGGCTTGCTGCATGGACACCCCATGCATGGACCCGGACGTATCAATGATAAAAATGGTTTCGCGGGGAATGCTGCCGACCGGCAGCTTATCCTGATCCGGCGGCATGACCATCAGCAGGTAGTAGGGCTTGCCATCGATCGTTTCAGTAAACGACATTGCGCGCGGCTCAGCAGACGGAATCGGCCGCCATACAAGCTCGAAATCGTGATCCATCGCCACCGTTCCCGAGCGCAGCGAAACGCTGTAGCGGTTCTTCTTTTCGCTGATACTGACTGGGTGGTAGCGGCTTGCGATGACCTCAAGCGGCATGCCCGCATTAACAATGGCGGTCAGCGACAACTGATGTGCCTGTGAGTGCATAAGCTGTGGCGGTGTTATCAGCGACGCATCCGGTACGCGATCCGTATCCGGCGCCCAGCCACTGCCAACACGATCCGGTAGCGCGGTTCCCGAAATATATCGCGGCGTTAGCGTCATCGGGAATCGAATACTGAACTGGCCTTTCTCATAGCGAATGTCCTCCAGATACTCGATTTCGATAACGACCAGCTCGCCCGGTGCGACGTTTGCCACCGAGGTGGTGAACAGGTTTGCGCGCTGCTGCTCAACCAGGCTGGCCTTCTTGCCCGCTGCTTTCGCTTGTTCGTAAGTTTTTTTGGCATGTTCCTTTTCCTGTATTTCACCTTCGATAAAGCGCTCGCCGATGTGCATTCGCATGCGGTCAACAGCCGCCGAGTCGGGTAGCGGGAAGACGTAAATGCCCTCGACCCAGTCCTGGCTGGAATTCCGAAATTCCTGGCGCACCTTGACGCGCGCAACGAGGCCATTGATGTCCATATTGACGTCGGTATTTAGCAGCGTCGCGCTGCTGTAGCCGTTTGCCATGCGCAGCAGCAAGCTGCCGGATTGCATTTCATTCGGCGTTGGGCCCTCGGCGGCGACAGGTTCCGGGCTACTTATCAAGACAATGGCCAGCGCCATTACCCAAAGCCATGATTTGATGTCTGATTTTGCTGTGTGCATTTCGGCCTCCTTCCAGCGTGGGCTTTAGTAAGCCAGCTTAATCAGTCACGCTGTGGACTGCCGCATGGCAATGTACCGACCTAATGTGGCAAATTGTGGCTAGAGAGAGGAAAAGAACGTGGCAAAACGCATAGCAATCATCGAAGACGAAGCGGCGATACGAGACAACTACGCCGCCGCTTTTCGTCGCGAGGGATATTCGGTTGATGCCTTCGACGCCCGCGCGCCGGCATTGAACGCGTTCGAAAGCCGACTCCCTGACCTGGTCGTCATCGACGTGAACCTGCACGACGATGTCGAGGGCGGATTCGAATTGTGTCGTGACCTTCGCGCCCGCTCTGCGGATTTGCCGATCATTTTTCTGACCGCGCGTGACAGCGAATTCGATGCGGTCTCGGGCTTGCGCCTCGGGGCGGACGATTACCTGACCAAGGACATCAGCCTGCCGCATCTGATGGCACGCGTTGCCGCACTGTTTCGCCGCATGGAGGCACTGAAGAAACCACAAGCTGCGGACAGTAGCATCCATCGTGGCGATCTCGCGATCGATACTGAGCGTATGACAGTGCATTGGCAGGACCAGGCCGTTGGCCTGACATTGACAGAATTCTGGCTGATCCACGCCATGGCGAGATACCCCGGCCATGTAAAAAACCGCCAGCAACTAATGGACGCGGCGCAAGCTGTTCTTGATGACAATACGATCACGTCGCACATCAAGCGCATCCGTCGCAAGTTCATCGCGATTGATGAAGGCTTCGATGCGATAGAGACTGTCTACGGAATGGGCTACCGCTGGCTAAGCGAATAGTCACACAGCGATGAACTTAAGGCGTCAGCTACTTCTTGTCAGCCTGCTCGCGCTGCTGCTGCCGTGGGCGGGTTGCGAATTTATTCGCGAAACAGAGTCTGCCCTGCGTGCCGGCCAACAACAAATGCTCGCGGGCACTGCCAGGGCGATGGCCAATTCCATGGCGCAATACGTTGAGGAATATCCGGCGCGACTCGCTGAACCCAAAGCAAGCGAGCAGCTTTTTCTGCACACATTGCAGAGCGCACCACAGATCGACGGTTATTTCGATGACTGGCAGCTGCCACTGTCAGCACAGCGCACCCTGAGCGGCCCGGATGGTCCGGTGCGTTTTACGATTGCATCCCATGGCGCGTCGGTGTTCCTCTTTGTCGAAGTGAGCGACCGTCAAGCGGTCTACGCAAAGGGTGAAACGCTGGTGCTTGACGATGGACCGCGTTACGCAGACCGTGTCAGCCTCATTAACAGCAGCCCGCCGTATCTCGACGAGTTGTACGTGTTCGCCGCCGAGGCACCTGGCCCGATTATCAGTTACAAACGCTACAGCAACGGATTCAAACCCGAGGAAACAATTGCCGCATTTTGGCAGGATATTCCAGGCGGCTACAGACTCGAGGCTCGCATACCCTCATCGCTGCTCGGCACGAATCTTGGTATCGTCGTTAGCAATACCGATGACGTGACAGAGCCAGCGACGCGAGTTGCCAGTTTTTCCGGCGGCGTGCCGGGTCCGCTTGTCAGGTCCGCAACGGAGCTCGAAGCTATCGCTTCGGGCCTCATTGACCCGGGGACGCGTGTACTACTGACCGATGCTGCTGGCTGGCGTATTGCAACAGCCGGCGCATTATCTGCTGCAACGACCAAGGCGTCGAAAAGCGCCGGCTGGTCTTTTCGTATCTATGACCTCTTGTTCGAATCCGGACGAGATGCGTTTTCCGCGGAGCCCGACCCAAGTGGCCGGGAACGACAAGCTTACGTCAGCGCCGCACTAAACGGTCGCGAAATGCCGGCGTGGTTTCGAAGTGATGAAAGCGGTCGCGCAATCATCGCCGTCGCTGCGCCGATTATCGATGGTGGGCACGTCATCGGCGCATTGATTCTGCAACAGGGTACTGACGCAATTCTCAGCCTGACCAATCGCAACCTGTCGCGACTCATCAACCTCACGCTGATCGTTACGCTACTGGTCGCCGGATCGCTGATTGCTTACGCATCCTGGCTGTCGCGAAGAATTCGACATTTGTCGGTCGCCGCCGAAGATGCGCTGGAAAATGAGACCTTGCAGGCGGCACTGCCAAGCGCCCTCGCCGAAGACGAAATAGGCGACCTGTCGCGCAGCTTCTCTTACGTATTGCGACAGGTGGGCGACTACAATGCTTACTTGCGATCACTGGCATCGAAGTTGTCACACGAACTGCGTACGCCGCTCGCTATCGTGACCTCATCGCTTGAGAACCTCGAGCACGAAGCTCTCAACGAATCGTCCGCGGCCTATACAGCGCGAGCGCGCGAAGGCGCTGACCGCCTGCGACGAATCTTGAGCGCAATGAGCGAAGCAAGCCGCGTTGAGGAACTGATGCACCACGTCGAGCAGGAAAGCTTCGACTTGCGCGCCGTGTTGGAATCGACGACAGAGGCATACAAAGATGTCTACACCGAGCGCAATTTTGAATTCACCAGCAGTTCCGACAGCGCGCCCGCAGTCGGTTCACCGGAACTTCTGATACAGATGCTCGACAAGCTGATTGATAACGCCGTGGACTTCAGCCAGCCCGGCGATACGATTCGCATTGCTTTGAGCGTGCAAGCCGACGCCAATCTCCTCAGCGTATTCAACCCGGGTCTACCGCTTCCGGAACGCATGCGTAAGCAAATGTTCGACTCAATGGTTTCGGTGAGGACACGCGACAATACGCGCCATCTCGGTCTTGGGCTGTATATCGCGAAGCTCATTGCCGAAGGGCATAACGGGACAATCGAGGCTGACGACGTCGATGGCGGTGCAATGTTTACAATTCGGCTGCCGCGTCAGGATTCAAGGTAGCGCACAATTCCGGCTGCGGCTTCACGCCCTTCGTGCACCGCTGTTACGACGAGGTCGGACCCCCTCACCATGTCACCGCCCGCGAATACTTTCGGGTTGGTTGTCTGAAACGGGAAATTGCCGAGCGCCGCAACACGCAGTCGTCCACTCGGCAGTTTCTCAATCGAAAAATCGTCGAACCAGTCGGGTGGATCCGGCCTGAAACCAAAGGCAATGATGACAGCGTCCGCCGCCAATACTTCTTCCGTGCCGGGAATCGGTTCCGGGCGGCGCCGGCCATCGGCGCCTGCCTTGCCGAGTTTTGTTTGGATGACTCTGACACCCTCAACATGGTCGTCGCCGAGAATCTCCAGCGGTTGCCGGTTGAACAGGAAGTTGACGCCTTCTTCCTTGCTGTTTTTGACCTCACGTCGGGAGCCGGGCATGTTTTCCTCATCGCGTCGGTACGCACAACTGACGCTCAGCGCACCCTGCCGGATCGCGGTGCGGTTGCAGTCCATGCCGGTGTCACCACCACCGAGCACAACGACGCTTTTCCCTTCCAGTGACACATAGGGAACCGCAGGATCCTGATAACCGAGCTCCTCATAGACATTGGACACCAGGTAAGGCAAGGCTTCGTGTACGCCAGGCAAATTTTCACCCGGGAACTCGCCCTTCACATAGTCGTAGGTTCCCATACCCAGGAACACGGCATCATAGTCATCCAGTAGTTGCCGGAACGGTATGTCATCGCCAATTCGTGTATTCAGGACGAACTGCACGCCCATGCCTTCCAGAATCTTTCGTCGTTGCTCAACAATGCGTTTTTCGAGTTTGAATGGCGGTATGCCGTAGGTCAGCAGGCCACCGATGTCCGGATAGGCGTCATACACGATTGAGCGCACGCCATTGCGCGCCAGCACATCGGCTGCCGCGAGGCCGGCGGGCCCCGCGCCGACGATCGCGACGCGCTTGCCGGTGTCCAATACGTTGGACATGTCGGGACGCCAACCCTGGGCGACTGCCTCGTCAGTGATGTATTTCTCAATGCTACCGATGCTCACCGCACCGTTTGCGTCGTTCAACGTACAGGCGCCTTCGCAGAGTCGATCCTGCGGGCAAACGCGACCGCAAATTTCCGGAAGCGAGTTTGTCTGGTGTGACAACTCGGCCGCCTCGAACAGTCGACCTTCCTCAATCAGCTCCAGCCAGTTTGGAATATAGTTGTGGACCGGGCACTGCCACTCGCAGTAGGGGTTGCCACATTGCAGGCAACGGCCCGCCTGCGCCGCCGCATTCGCGCCGTCATAGTGGCCGTAGATCTCACCAAAGTGTTTAACGCGATGCTCCGCTTCCTGCTTGTCAGGCTCGCGTCGAGGCACTTCCAGAAACTGTAAGGGGTGTTTCGACATCAGGCAGCTCGACGCAGTGACTCGATTAATGAACCCAACTCTGTTGCCTTGGGCTTAACAAGCCAGAATTTCGGCAAGAACGTGCGATAGTCGTCCAGTATCGTCTCGCCCCACTCACTATTGGTATTTTCAACGTGGGTCGTCAGCATCGAGCGCAAGTGGTGCAGATGCGCCTCCATGCTCTCAGGAGTTACGCGGTGAATATCGATCAGCTCGTGGTTGTAGCGATCAACGAAATCGCGATCGGTATCAAGCACGTAGGCAAAGCCGCCGGTCATACCTGCTCCGAAATTCACGCCCGTACTACCGAGAACAAGCACCACACCACCCGTCATGTACTCACAACAATGATCGCCAGCGCCTTCGATAACCGCCACCGCGCCTGAATTCCGGACGGCAAAGCGTTCGCCGGCACGGCCTGCTGCGAATAGCTCTCCGCCGGTCGCGCCGTATAGACAGGTATTGCCGATGATGGCCGTGTCGCGAACGACGTATTCCGCCTTACTCGGCGGCCTGATGATGATTTGACCGCCTGCCATTCCTTTGCCCACGTAATCGTTAGCATCGCCGACGAGACTTAAGTGTAGTCCGGCAACATTCCAGGCGCCAAAACTCTGGCCGGCTGTGCCACGCAACTGGATGTCCAGCGGTGCATCAGCCATGCCGATGTTGCCATGCCGACGCGCGATCTCTCCCGCCAGCCGCGCACCGATTGAGCGATGGAAGTTCTGCACTGAATATTCAAAACGGCCGCCGCTTTTCGCCTCAATCGCGGACAGGGTTTCGGCGAGCATGCGCTCGGCCAGTTCGCCACGGTCGAACGGCTCATTGCGCAGGTCGGTGCAAAACTGCGGACCGTCTTTTGTCAACGCATCGACAGACAGCAGCGGGCTCAGGTCGAGTCGCGACTGACGCGGTGTTTCGCCCGGCAACAACTCGAACAGATCAACGCGACCGATCAAGTCCTCGAGCTTTCGGACACCCTGGGCCGCCATCAGGTGGCGTACCTCTTCTGCAATAAACGTAAAGAAGTTGATCACCATTTCGGGCAGGCCGATGAAGTACTCACTGCGCAAGACATTGTTTTGCGTCGCAATACCGGTTGCGCAATTGTTCAGATGACATATCCTCAGGTACTTGCAACCCAGCGCCACCATCGGACCCGTACCAAAACCAAAACTTTCCGCCCCGAGCATTGCGGCTTTGATGACATCGAGACCTGTCTTTAAGCCACCGTCTGTTTGCAGTCGCACTTTGTGGCGCATTTGCTGTTTGCATAGCACCTGGTGCGTTTCTGACAAGCCGAGCTCCCATGGGCTACCGGCATATTTCACCGAGCTCAGCGGACTTGCTCCGGTACCGCCGTCGTAGCCCGAAATCGTGATCAGGTCCGCATAGGCTTTGACGACGCCAGCAGCGATCGTACCGACGCCGGGCTCGGCGACCAGTTTCACCGACACGAGTGCGGACGGGTTAACCTGCTTCAGATCGAAAATCAGTTGTGCGAGATCTTCGATCGAATAGATGTCGTGATGCGGTGGCGGCGAAATCAGGCCAACACCCGGCTTCGCAAAGCGCAGCTTCGCAATCATCTCGTTGACCTTGTGTCCGGGCAGCTGTCCACCTTCACCCGGCTTCGCGCCCTGCGCAATCTTGATCTGCAAAACCTCGGCATTGACGAGATACTCGGCAGTGACACCGAAGCGACCCGACGCTACCTGCTTGATTTTCGACATTCGCTCGCTGCCATAGCGCGCGGGGTCTTCACCGCCCTCTCCGGAATTCGAGCGTGCGCCGATGCGGTTCATCGCAATGGCCAGCGCCTCGTGTGCTTCCGGTGACAGTGCACCCAGCGACATGCCAGCACTGTCGAAGCGCAACAGGATGTCCTCGACCGGCTCGACCTCGGACAACGGCACTGCCGGGCCGGCGGGTTTGATGCCCATCAGGTCTCTGAGCGTTGCTACAGGTCGATCATTAACGAGCTTTGCATACTCAAGATAGCGTTCGTAATCGCCGCTGCGAACGGCAGCGTGCAATGTCGAAACAACATCCGGGTTGTAACAGTGGTATTCGCCGCCGTGAACGTATTTGAACAACCCGCCCTGATCAATGGAAAGCCTTGGATCCCAGGCGTGCGTTCCGAGTTGCCGCTGGTCCTCCCATAGATCGTCAAAATTCGTCCCCTGGATGCGGGACGTCGTGCCGCGGAAGCATCGCTCGACGACGGATTCGTGCATACCGACGATTTCAAACAGCTGTGCGCCGCGATAGCTGGAGATGGATGAAATACCCATCTTCGACATGACCTTGAACAAGCCCTTGCGGATGCCGCGACGATAGCTGCGTCCGAGTTGTTGCTGTTCCAGTGCCTTGTTGCGGCGTGCGAAATCGTGCAACGACTGGTACACAAGGTATGGGTAGACCAACGTTGCGCCATAAGCAATCAGGCAGGCAAAATGATGTGGATCCCGAGCGACACCGGTTTCAACGACAATATTGGCGTCGCAGCGCAGACCGGTTTTCACAAGATGGTGATGCACAGCGCCTGTCGCCAGCAACGCGTGCACTGGCAGCTTGCCGCGTTCGAGATAGCGATCGCTGAGAATCAGCAGCAGATTGCCGTCGCGTACTGCCTGCTCGGCTTTTTCGCACAAGGCGTCGAGCGCGTCAGCAAGACCGCTGCCCTCATCGACATTCAGGTCGAGAAAGGCGTGCGCGTCCTCGAACATCGTAGTGCCGAGTAGCTGCCGCAATTTCGCCTGTGACAACACCGGTGAGTTAATCAGCACCTGCTCTGCGTGCTCCGGCCCGATATCGAACAGGCTGCTTTCGCGCCCGACGTTGGTTTGCAACGACATGACGATGCGCTCACGCAGCGGGTCGATCGGCGGGTTGGTTACCTGGGCGAATTGTTGACGAAAATAGTCGAACGGCGAGCGAATTTTCTTCGACAGGACAGCCATCGGCGTATCGTCGCCCATCGACCCAACTGCTTCCATTTCTGTCTTCGACAACACGCCAATAACTTCACCGAGCTCTTCGCGCGTCAGGTTGAACATTTTCTGGTAACTCGCCAGTGTTTCTGCATCCATCGGCTCGGCCGCCGTGGCTGTATCGACGAGCTGAGAATCGAGATAGCGAACACCCTTCTTAAGCCACTTCTTGTACGGTGCCCGCGTTTTCAGGATATCGTGAATGTCTTCATTGTCGAGCAAGGTGCCATTGCGCAGATCAACCGCCAGCATTTCGCCGGGGCCGAGGCGTCCCTTGGCGACAACGTCCGACTCGTCGTAGTCGTAAACACCAATTTCCGAAGCAATCGTAATGTGCCTGTCTTTGGTAATGACATAGCGCGCGGGGCGCAGACCGTTTCGGTCCAGGCAGCACGCCGCATAGCGACCATCGGTCAGGACGATGCCAGCCGGCCCATCCCAGGGCTCCATCTGGCAGTCGTAGAATTCATAAAACGCGCGCACATCCGGATCGATGTTGTCGACGGTCTGCCACGCTGGCGGTAGCAGAATTCGCATCGCCTGAATTACGTCCATACCGCTGGCCCGGAATACTTCAAGCATATTGTCGAGGCTCGATGAATCGGAACCCGTTAGCGAAATAATTGGGTCCAGATCAGAAATGTCAGGAAGTTTTTCCGAGGAAAAATTCTTGGCTCGCGCCTGCGCCCAGTTGCGATTACCGCTGATCGTGTTGATCTCACCGTTGTGCGCCAGAAAGCGGAACGGCTGCGCCAGTCGCCATTGCGGCAAGGTGTTGGTTGAGAAGCGCTGGTGAAACAGCACAACCGAGGTTTGCAGTCGTTCGTCTCGAAGGTCCGGGTAGAATACTGGCAACGCAGCCGGCATGATCATCCCTTTGTAGCTGATTGTTACTGACGACAGGCTTGCAATGTAGGTATCCACGTCGGCGACCCGGTTTTCGGCGCGGCGGCGCGCGAGAAACAGGTTTCGATTGAAGCGTCCACGCTGCATTCCATCCGGCGCGTTGACGAATACCTGTTCGATTCTTGGCAAAGTAAGCAGCGCCTTCTCGCCGCACGCGCCTGGGTCAATCGGTACTTCGCGCCAACCGGCAACCTGCAGGCCCGTTTCCGCAATCGCCGCATCGATTACGTCACGCGCAACAGCCGCAACGCTTTCGTCCTGACTCAGGAAAACCGCACCCGCTGCAAATCTTGCGTTGAGCGTAAAGCCAAGCTTTTCACCGACGTTTCTCAAAAAGGTTTCCGGAAACTTGATCAGCAATCCGCAACCATCGCCGGTCTTGCCATCCGACGCGACCGCGCCCCGATGCGTAAGGCGGGCAAGCGCAGCAATTGCCGTCTCGACGACCCAGTGACTGGGAAGATCATCAAGATTGGCAATCAAACCAAAGCCACAGCTGTCACGCTCGAACTCCGGGTTGTACAGGGATTTTGCCGATTGCTCTGTCATAGCTGCCGCGAGGCTTGCGCTGCGGCATTCCTCGAATACGTGGAATTAAGAAGTGTCGTCACGGCGCCACGTTTGAATTAGGGCCGGATCACCAAAAATTATATGACAGGATCTGGCGAATTTTACGCATAACGTGCAATTTGGCTGGAATTCGATGAATTTGCTGAGATTTTCGTGGTATTTCGCGAACATTGCCGCTCGATTTGCGGCAGAATTTTTTTGTTGCGCGCGAAACCGTGAAATTCAGACTGCTGTGGCGGCCCTAATGCTGTCCTGCGACGAGGCGGAGACTGCCGCTGTTGCGGTATCGAATTGCGGGGACTAAGGGCAGATCAACGCCCAGCTGGCCTTCTACATCGTATGCAATATCCTGACGTGCACTATCGCGCACGATAAACAGCAATTGCGGTGCGGTTTGCAACAGGTCGAGATCGACACTGATCGCAAACGTGCTGGCACCATTGGCAGGAATTGTGAATTCACAGTCGGTCTCGCCGCTCGCAAAGCGCTGGCCATTCAACTTCAGGCCATACGTAATATGCCGTACAGGCAGTGACAATGGATTCGGATTGTTCACGTCGAAGGACAGCAGGAACGTCTGGCGATCAAAGCCGAGGCCAACCGCCTGGACGTTACTCAGACGCACCTCCGGCATTCGCAGCGGATTCTCCGATAATGATGCACAGCCGGACATTGCACCTGCCAGCAGCAGACATACACAAGCCAAAGTCGTCGTCTTCATTGCCATCCCCACCCAGCCCAGGGCCAGTAAGCCCTCTGCTTCAGTTTAAATCGTCGCCCAGTCTTCCCCAACGGGCCGAAATCAACTGCCAGTCGTCATCGTCTCGCTCGAGCTCCAGCTCGAATCGGTAGGCGCTGGCACTGATTCCCAGCACGCCATCATTCGTGCCTGCCAGTCCGGCGGTCAGGTCGATTTCAGCGGCCGTGTCCCCGAACACCCGGATCTCGTCAATCGACACCAAAAGCCTGATCGTGTTCTGCCTCAGGAAGTAAAGGCGAAACCGGTTCTCAACATCGTCTCGATCGAGGCCTCGGTTGTCGGAATAAGCGGGCGAGATCATGCTCATGAGCTTGCGCCGTTCTTTTGCTTCGGCTGCCGCCTGTCCGGCCTCAACCCATTCACGCAGCTGCTCTTCTGCACTTGTCTCGGGCCCGCCACAGGCACCGAGCATTAGCAGCAACGCGTAAGCAACCGCAATAAAACGCGGCGCGAATGGTCGGTAGTTCTCAGTGACACGGGGCCTCATCTGCTAAAGTCTAAGACAATTGTGACCTCAAATGGTCGGTTCGACCCAAACTGTGACCGATTTGGCATTTTGATCGACCAGAACGGCCACGCTAATAACCGGAAAGAAGACAATGCCCGTAAAACTCCTGAGCGAAAGCATGGACGCGTCGATTACCGATGAGGATCAGTCCCGCATCCACGCCATCCTGGCGTTCTGGTTTAAGGCGCAGACACTCTCAGCCCCGCAAATCGACCGTCGCATGGAAACCTGGTTTGGGGGAGACCCTGTTTTTGACCACGAGATTGAGAAAGAATTTGCCGACGACGTCACCGCCGCTTCGGAAGGCAAGCTCAATCACTGGGGTGTCGAGTCCCAGGGACGCCTCGCCCTGATCCTGCTCATAGATCAGTTTCGCCGCAATATATACAGAAACACCGCGGATGCCTATTCCATGGACAAGCTCGCGCTCAAGCTGTGCGTTGAGGGCGCCATGGAGAAAAAAGACAAGGGTCTCACGCCGATTCAGCGCGTGTTCTTCTACATGCCACTGCAGCACGCCGAGTCTCGCAAGGTGCAGGCCAAGTCCGTCGAACTCTACAATCGCCTCGCAAAAGCGGTTTCACCGACCGAGCGTGAAACGTTTTTGACCATTGCCCAGTTCGCCGAACTGCACAAGGACATCATCGACCAGTTTGGCCGTTTTCCGCATCGCAACACGCTTTTGAATCGCGAAAACACGCCGGAAGAAGCCGATTACCTTGCGGGTGACAGTCCGGATTTCGGCCAGGGTT
Organism: Woeseiaceae bacterium; assembly: GCA_021773115.1. GTDB lineage: Bacteria > Pseudomonadota > Gammaproteobacteria > Steroidobacterales > Woeseiaceae > UBA1847. The sequence continues at coordinate 146,185 of JAJFKS010000033.1, forward strand.
AACGCCTACTCCGCCGCAGTGGCCTGAAGTGAGCGTTTCGACAGCCGCTTGAAGCGCCATGTCATCAAGCTTGCAGCGACACCCAGACCGACAATAAAGCCACCCCAGACATAATTTGGTGCCGCCTTGTAGGTGATCGCCGCGAGATATGCCAGCGGGAACGCGAGCACCCAAAATGCAAAAATATTGATGACCATCGGCACACTGGTGTCCTTGTAACCTCGCAGCGCTCCGGCGGCTCCGATTTGAACGCCGTCCGCAATTTGAAAAATCGCCGCCATGAGCAGCAGGCTGATGGCAATTCCGGTGACGGCAACATCCGACGTATACATCGCAACAACCGCGTCGCGGAAAATCAACAGGAACGCGGCGGAAAACGTCATGAACGCGGCACAAGCAAGAATCCCGACAATTCCCGCCAGCCTTGCGTCACGCATTCGGCCAGCGCCGATTCGTTGTCCAACCAGAACGGATGTTGCGGCGCTCAGCGCGAGCGGAATCATGAACGTCGTGGACGAAAAGCTGATGGCGATCTGGTGCGCGGCCGTAATATTCGTGCCCCGCGTACCCATCAGAATCGATACTGCTGAGAATAACCCCGCTTCCGCCGTGATGGTGATCGCGATGGGTAAACCCAACGAGAAAATTTCCTTGAACGCGGAGACTCGCAGTGGCGCGAGTCTCGAAAACAAATGAAATTTCTGGTACAGCGGGTTGAGGATCATGTAGCCCGCCAGTGCGAACATGACCACCCACATTGATATGGCACTCGCCCAGCCGCATCCGACCGCGCCCAGAGCGGGCGCGCCGAAATGTCCGAACATCAACACGTAGTTCAGGAACACGTTGCAGGTCAGTGCGAACATCGAGGTGTACATGATCGGGCGGGTATGACCGATTCCCTCTGTCGTGAATCGCAGTGCCAGAAACGCGAAAATTCCGGGTGCGCCAAAGGTAATCGCACCGACATAGCCCGTCGTCAGGTCGCGAAAGGCCGGGTCGATACCGAACCTTGCCAATAGCGGCGCCGCCGCGAACTGCCCGATCAAAAGCAGCGGGACACCGAGCAGTACTGCGAGATACAAGCCCTGGCGCGTATAGCGCCCGATCAGGTCGAAGTTCCCGGCACCGAAGTGCCGCGAGACGATTGGCGAGATCGACATCAATATTCCGAGGCATACCGAGAATCCGAGAAACCAAAAGCTGCCGCCGACAGCGACCGCGGCAAGTTCTCGTGCGCCTAAGCTTCCTGCCATAACAGCGTCGGCAAACTGCATACCGGCGACGGCCAGATTATTAACCATCAGCGGACCACCCAGTCGCATTAGCGCCTTGACTTGCGCTTTAATTTCGCTTGCGCTGAAATGACTCATTGGAGCATCTTAACTTACGGTTGTGTCCGTGAATGGTGTAAAGTTGCGGCGCGCAAAAAACAATATCTACAACGGAGCCAGGTATGTTGCACGACGGACGAGCGATTCGAGTCGCGGTAGTTGGGGGATCACGAATCCCATTCTGTCGGTCACACTCGGTGTATCGGCATTGTTCAAATCAGGAGCTGATGGTCGCGGCGCTTGACGGCCTCGTTACGAAACTGGACCTGAAAGGGCAAACGCTTGGTGAGGTCGCACTCGGTGCGGTTATCAAGCACTCCAGTGACTGGAATCTCGCCCGCGAATGCGTCATCGACTCGGGTTTGTCGTTGCGAACACCGGCCGTCGATTTACAACGCGCCTGCGCTACCAGTCTCGAAGCCGCTATTTTAGTGGCCAATAAGATTGCCTTGGGGCAAATTGAGGCGGGTATTGCCGGCGGCACTGACACCGTCAGTGATGCCCCGGTTGTCTATCCGGGCGACTATCGGCGAATTCTGATGGACATTCACGGCTCCCGCTCCGCGATGGATCGCATCAAGCATATTTTTCGCATACGTCCGCGGCATTTCAAGCCCGAATTTCCGGGTGTGCTGGAGCCGCGCACGGGGTTGTCCATGGGTGAAAGTACCGAGATCACCGCGAAAGAATGGGACGTACAGCGAGAGCACCAGGACCAGCTCGCGCTGTCGAGTCATATCAAAGCGGCAGGCGCCTACGACGCCGGCTGGTATGACGACCTCGTGATGCCTTTTCTGGACTGCGAAGAAGACAACAATATTCGACGCGACACGACCTTTGAAAAACTGTCTGCGCTGAAGCCCGTCTTCGACAAAAGCGGCGAAGGTACAATGACCGCAGGTAACAGCACGCCGCTCACCGATGGCGCCGCCGCAGTTTGCCTTGCCGCAGAGGACTGGGCTCGAATGAAGAATCTGCCAGTCATGGCTTACCTCACCTTCGCAAAAGCAGCTGCTGTTAATTTTGTCAATGAAGAGGGCCTGTTGATGGCGCCCGCTTATGCGGTATCCGACATGCTAAAGCAGGCGAATCTATCGCTGCAGGATTTCGACTTTTACGAAATCCATGAAGCCTTCGCGGCACAAACGATCGCGACACTGAAGGCCTGGCAGTCGGATGACTTTTGCCGCAAGAAACTTGGTCGGAACGCGGCGATGGGTCCGATCGACCTGTCGAGACTGAATGTCAAAGGCGGCAGTATCGCGATGGGTCACCCATTCGCAGCGACCGGCGCGCGCATCATCGGCACGATGGCCAAATTGCTGCAGGAAAAAGGCTCGGGCCGTGGGCTGATTTCAATTTGCACTGCGGGCGGCATGGGCGTCACGGCAATCATGGAAGCCACCTAAACTGGAACGTCCGCCTTAGTCAGGCGATTTGCGCCGAACCGTTTTCAGTATCTTGTCCATGTGTTCTTTCGCCTGCGCCGTCAGACCACCGCTCTTGTATTCATCGACTACGAAGGCCTCGAATCGCTCAACGATATCGTCCATACCCTGCTCGGCAAAATGGGTCGGTCGCTCGGGTCGCTCCGGCGAGTTTTTCAGTGCGGCGAACAGGTCAATCCAGTGTTCGGATTCCTTGCCCCATTCGAGTAGATGATAGAACTGCGGCCCGGCACCTCCCGCTTTCCCCGACACGATGCTGACGATGCCGGTGACCAGCGAGGCCGGAACCAGTAGCAAATCACGTAGTCCGTCGACCAGTAATTTAACCTGGAACACGCCAAGGTCACGGACTAAGGTCCAACGCGAGACTTCGGGCAATGCGGGATCAGATGTTTCGCTCATCGCTTGGTGCCTGCCATAATTGTCAATTAAGACAAGCAATTATAGACGCTTTTGCTGGCGTACGAGGGATCTATGCAGTAGGGTTAGGCGCGATAGACACCGGCCGCCGAGACTATGCCGACCTACCAGACCACACCGCAATTCGAACACGGGCAATCACCGTGCACCGGGATACTCGTCGTAAACCTCGGCACCCCGGAAGCGCCGAGCGCGGCCGCCGTGCGACGATTCCTTCGACAGTTTCTTTCCGACCCGCGCGTGGTCGAATATCCACGTGCGTTGTGGTGGCTGATTCTCAATTTGGTGATCCTGGTGATTCGACCATCGCGATCAGCTGCCGCCTATAAAAAAATCTGGACCGAGCGAGGCTCGCCTTTGATGATTTACTCTCAATCGATTGCGAACAAGTTGCGAGAAAGCCTCGACCGCACGAGCGCCGAGACAGTAAAGGTCGAGTTAGCGATGACCTATGGTCAGCCATCCATAGATGCGGCAATTGACCATCTGTTAGCCGATGGTGCTCGCCGGCTTCTAATTTTGCCGCTATATCCACAGTACTCCGGCACGACAACGGCCGCCGTCTTTGATGCCGTCATGAAGAAACTGGGGCGGCTGCGCTGGATTCCGGAAACACGCCTGATCAACAACTACCACGACGACCCGGCATTTATTGACGCGCTGGCGTCGAGCATTCGTGCGCATTGGGCCCATCATCCACGTGGCGAAAAGCTGCTGATGTCTTTTCACGGCATCCCGAAGAGCCTGCTCGAAAAAGGCGATCCGTATTTTTGCCAATGCCAGAAAACCGCGAGACTGCTGGTCGAGAAGCTGGGGCTTGGTGACGACGAATGGGTGATCGCCTTTCAGTCACGTGTTGGTGCCGAAAAATGGTTGTCGCCTTATACGGACGAAACCGTCAGGACACTCGGCAAACAGGGAATACGGGAGATTGACGTCGTCTGCCCGGGCTTTTCGACCGATTGCCTGGAAACACTTGAGGAAATCGCGATGCAAAACGCTGAATTTTTTCATGAGGCGGGCGGCCGGACGCTGCGTTATATTCCGGCGCTCAACGACAGTGATGCACACATTGATACCTTGTCGGCGCTCGCGTTGCGTCATATCGCAGGCTGGCAGGCTTCCGGGCCCGAAGAGTCAGGTGAAGCCAGTCGCAAACGTGCGATTGCCCTGGGCGCAATCCGTTGAGCACGGTCGGTCGCTTCCTGGAGTTTTCGGTTCGGACGACCGACATTCTGGAATCGCTGCACTTCTACAAGACACTTGGCTTCGTCGAGCTTGAAATTGGCGATGTCTGGTCGCACAAGTATGCCGTGGTCAGCGATGGCGAAATCAGTATTGGCCTGCACGAACGAGACTTCGACGCACCCGCGGTCACCTTTGTCCAGCAGGGTATCGCGAAGCATGCGCGCTCCATGACTGATCATGGATTCGAATTTGCCTACATGCAGCTCGGCGAGGAGTCATTTAACGAACTGCGGTTCCCCGATCGCGACGGCCATACAGTGATGATGCTCGAAGCCAGAACCTTTAACGTGAGTGAGGAAGCCTACCGCGACACGCACTGTGGCAGCTGGTTTGAGTTGACGCTTCCGGTTAAGAATGCACTGCACTCAGCGCAGTTCTGGGCGCCGATCGCACAAACGCTCCTCGAGATGCGTGAGGAACCAACCACACACATGCGATTCGAGGCGGACGGCGTGCCGATAGGCCTGTCCGAAAGCATCGCCGTCGAAGCGCCGTCCTTATGCTTCAAATGCCCTGACCGACACAAGCTGATGGGTATCCTCGAACAGAATGGATTGAGCTTTGAAAAGTTTCCCGGTTACGAAGGCGCGTTCGTTGCAATCAAGGCACCTGAAGGGACAACTTTGTTCGCATTTGAGGAAGACTTTCTTGGCGAAAAGTATGAAGTCGATGAAACGGGTGATGTCAGCGACTTCCCGCTTTAGTTAATACTCGCGCTTGACACCGAACCGCGCCATCAACCAGCTGCCAGGCCGGGTCTTGAGCACGGGAACCAGCAGACGATACAAGCGCCCGGAAATATGGACGGGCTTGCCTTTCTCCAGTGCCGCCAAGCCTTCTCGAACCACAACGTCTGCGTCATACCAAAGAAAAGACGGCGATTTCCGTTTCATTTTTGCGAGCTCTTCGGGGTCATGAAACTCGGTGTGCGTGAATCCCGGGCAAAGCGCGAGAACCTTGACTCCACTACCGCGGAGCGTTGCAGCGAGGCCCTTGGAAAGGGCGATCAGGTAGGCTTTGGAAGGTCCGTAGCTGGTATCGCCCGCCAGCGATACATGGCCGGCCACCGATGCGACGTTCAGTACACGACCAAAGCGCCGGTCGACCATCGCTGGTATGAAGTGATGACACATTCCGGCAACTGAGGTCATCATCAACTCGATGTAGCGCTGTTGTGCTGGCCAATCCCGGTCATCGAGCAGATCGGGACCAAACGCGCCAGCATTATTGATGAGGTAATCAACCTCAAGCCCACGACCTTGCACGTCGGCAAACAGTTTGGACGTTGCCACGTCGAGCGACAGATCAGCCGGGATAACGTCAACCTCAACTTCGAACTCGTCCACCAGTGACTGCGCCAGCTTCTGCAGCACGTCTTCGCGGCGCGCAACCAGGATCAGGTCTTTACCGAGACCCGCCAACTGATGGGCGAACTCGGCGCCGAGTCCCGCGGAAGCACCAGTAATTAACGCGCGTTGCCTGGTCATTAATAAGTTCCTAGAGGACATTGTCCATCAAGTCGAGCGCCCGGCCCAGGTAGCTACTGCCAAACAGATTGAGGTGGTTCAATACATGATAAAGCTGATACAGACATTGTCGCTCTCGATAAGCATCACGTCTCGGCCAATGCACCTCATAGGCGCTGTAGAAGCTTTCTCCGAAACCACCGAACAGCCGCGTCATCGCAATATCCGCTTCGCGATCACCGTAGTAAACCGCCGGATCGAAAATTACCGGCTGACCCTTCGAACAGGCCCAGTTTCCGCCCCAAAGATCGCCGTGCAAGAGACACGCGTCGGGACCTTCTGCATCGAAAAAAACCGGCAAGCGCTTCAGAAGCTGAGCCCCGCGTGTTTGCAATTCACCGCCAAACCCATTCTCCGCTGCAAGTCGCAGCTGAAAGCCGAGACGGCGCTCACGAAAAAACGCGATCCAGTCATCTCCCGGCGTGTTGATTTGCGGCGTCAGGCCGATCGAATTATCGCGATGCCAACCATAGTGATTTCGGGTGCACCCGTGCATTTTCGCGAGCTGCTCGCCGAGCCGTGTTTCGACGTGCGTGTTGGCAGGCTCGAATGGAATCCATTCCAGTGCGAGAAAAACACCGTTTTCAGTGCGGCCGTTAAGCAGCAATTCCGGCACACGAATGGATCCGCTGGCTGCAATTTCGGCGAGCCCCTCGGCCTCCGCTGCGAATTGTTCGGCCGCATCAGCAGGCCCGGTCTTCAGGAATACATCACCACTTTTCGATCGTAGTCGCCACGCATCACTGATGTCGCCGCCACTTACCGCTTGCGGCGAGTCGCCGACCGCGACTACGCCTGCCGACCCCAGTTGCTCGGCAATGGCTATCCAGTCAGGCATTGGTGCGTAGCAATCAGCGTTAGTGACGGTAGATGTCGGAGACGCGTTCCGCCTGCCTGCGGAGCGCAGTGCCGATGCCGGCTTCATCAAACAAGGCATTGATATCGCCCAATTTCGGTGCCGAAGGCTGCATCAGTTTTTCGATATTGTTCATCGGCGCATCGCAGGCGATACCGGTCAGCCGTCGCGCCAGGTAAGCGGCTTCCCGGTGCGTGTCGAGTTTTGCTGCGAGCGTCTTGGCACCGCGAACATTCACCTCGTGAATTCGATCGAGATTTGCATAGATTTGATCGAGGCTGTCGAAATGCTGTAACAGCCCAACGGCCGTTTTCTTCCCGACGCCGGGCACGCCCTTGATGTTATCAACAGCATCACCGGCCAATGCCAGAAAGTCCGCAATCTGTTCCGGCCAGACACCGAATGAATCGGGGATCTCGTCGTAACGCAGTTTGCCCTTGCCTGAGAAATCCCAAAACACGTCGTCTTTGCTCAGCAGTTGTGTCAGGTCCTTGTCACGAGTGACAATCGTCGATGGTCGACCCAGCCCACGGCCGTGGTGAACCAGTGTGCCGATCAAGTCATCCGCTTCATACGCTGGACTGCTGTGCTCCATCAAACCGAGTGCGCGCACATATCGCCGGCACTGCTCAAACTGTCGCTTGAGTTCCGGCGGCGCCGGATCACGGTTCGCTTTGTACGCGGGATAGATTTCGGTACGAAACGATTCCGTCATGCTCTCGTCGAACAGGATTGCGACGTACTCCGGCGTAACATTTTCCATGAAGTCACCGATGAATCGGCAGAATCCGTACAGCGCATTGACCGGATTGCCCTCACCGTCAACCATGTCGTCCGGCATTGAGTAGTACGCTCGAAACACGTACACACTGGCGTCAATCAAATATTGCATAGGGAGACTCTCCCTAGTCGTGGAAGTGAACCTCAACAATCTCCTCTCCATTCGAAAGATGATCGCTGAGCCTCGCATGCAGGGGGCTGGAACGCGGAATGTGCGCCAGCAGGTACTGCATCTGATCGACGAGGACTCGTCGACCTTTGAGGTAAATGTACTCGGCGTAGTTCGGTGTGAACGGAACGGCGATTAACTCCATCCCTGACTGCTCCGGTGTGCGACCACCTTTATAATTGTTGCAGCGTCGGCACGCCGTTGCGACATTGCGCCAGCGATCACGACCACCCTGTGAAACCGGTGTGATGTGATCGCGGGTCAGGTCACGAGTCAGGTATCGATTACCACAATACAAACAAAGGTTGGCATCACGTTTGAAAAGCGTTCGATTATTCAACGGTGGCACATACTGATCGCGATTTCGCGACAAACTCTGGCTGGTGCCGTGTGTTGCTATGATGGAATTGACGTCAATTCGACTGCGACGGCCGTCGAAGGATCGATGCCCGCCGAATACCGTGTAAAGCAGTGTGCCGCAGTCGTACGCAACCTGATCCGAGTGGTAGAGACGCACCGCGTCGCGGTAGTCTATCCACTCGAGCGGCATTCCGGCAACATCCGTTCTCAATACCTGTTGCGAAATGTCGGATGCGAGTCCTGCGAGCATATCCGTCCCTTCAAAGGTATGCCGTCAATTATGCCAAGGTTCAGAGCGCCTTCAATACCTCATCGAGTGTTTCTTTCGCATCACCAAATAACATGCGCGTGTTTTCTTTGAAGAACAGGGGATTCTGTACGCCTGCATAGCCTGTTGCCATACTACGTTTGAGCACGATCGTCGTTTCGCCATTCCAGCATTCCAGTACCGGCATACCGGCGATCGGGCTGTCCGGGTCGGTGAGTGCCGACGGGTTTACGATGTCATTTGCGCCAATTACGACGGACACATCGACTTTAGGAAAGTCTTCGTTGATCTCGTCCATTTCGAACACGATGTCATACGGCACCTTGGCCTCGGCCAGCAGCACGTTCATGTGCCCCGGCATTCGACCTGCCACCGGGTGTATACCAAATCGCACATTTATCTTTTTCGCCCGCAACGCCTTGGTAATTTCATACACCGTATGCTGCGCTTGGGCGACGGCCATTCCGTAGCCTGGAATAATCATCACTTCTTTCGCGCCCGCGAGCAAAGCGGCGGTCTCATGTGCATCGATCGGCACGACTTCACCCTGATCTTCGGTGCTGCCACCCGACGACGTACCACCACCCGTGCCAAAGCCGCCCGCAATGACTGACAGGAACTTCCGATTCATCGCGCGACACATGATGTAACTCAGGATTGCACCACTTGAGCCAACCAGGGCACCGGTGACAATCAAGAGATCGTTGCCGAGCATGAATCCGGTCGCGGATGCGGCCCAACCGGAATAACTGTTTAGCATCGAGACAACGACCGGCATATCAGCGCCGCCAATTGCCAACACCATGTGCATGCCGAACAATAGCGCAATAACAGTCATTATCATCAGTGGCTCGAGACCGCCACCTGCCGCCGATTGAACCACAAATTCACGGCCAAACCAGATCGCGCCAAGCAACAGCGCGAGATTCAGGAAGTGTTTTCCTGGCAAGGTCATCGGCTTGCCGCTGATGCGGCCCGACAATTTGCCAAATGCAATGAGCGAACCGGAAAACGTCACGGCACCGATCAGGATGCCGACATAGGTTTCGATATCGTGAATCGTCAGCTCGATACCGACGAAATGCTTGTCCGGATCCATAAAGCTCGCGAAACCGACAGCCACTGCCGCGAGACCGACCAGGCTGTGCAATATCGCGACCAGCTCCGGCATCTGCGTCATCTGCACGCGCCGCGCGAGAAACACGCCGATCGTGCCGCCGATCAGCAGGGCGACCAGCAGAATCTCATAGTGCCGCTCGACCACACCCAGCACAGTCGCCAGCAGCGCAATTGTCATACCGATGATGCCGTACCAATTACCGCGGCGTGCGGTCTCCTGGTTTGACAAGCCACCCAGCGCAAGAATAAAGAGAATCGTCGCAATGATGTACGACACGGTTACGATGCCTTCGCTCATCTGGCCAGCCTCACTTACGGAACATTTCGAGCATGCGTCGCGTCACAGCGAAGCCGCCCGCGATATTGATGCTCGTTACCAGGACAGTGGCCGCCGCAATCCACATGATTGCCGCATTCGTCGAACTGATTTGTAACAGCGCACCAATCACGATGATGCTCGATATGGCATTCGTCACACTCATTAGCGGTGTGTGCAGTGCCGGCGACACATTCCAAATCACCATGTAGCCGACAAAACAGGCCAGCACGAAGACGGTGAAGTGCGCCATAAACGATTCCGGCGCAACGGCACCGAGACCAAGCAATGCCAGGCCGCCTGCAATCATGCCAATAATGGGTCCGGCAACAGATGGCTCTACTTTTTCTTTGACCGGCATTGGTGCGGGTTCGGCTTTTTTCGGTGCGGCGGACAATTTCGGTGCAGGCGGCGGCCATGTCGTTTCGCCGGCCTTGCAGACGGTTGCGCCACGAATCACTTCATCTTCCATGTTGACGTCGATATTGCCGTCTTTGGCAGGCGTCAGGTCCGTCAGCAGGTGACGCAGGTTGGTTGCGTACAACTGGCTCGACTGTGCCGCCAGCCGGCTGGGCAAATCGGTATATCCGATGATGGATACACCGTTGGCCTGCACGACAGTGTCCGCCTCTGTCAGCTCGCAGTTGCCACCCTGCTCGGCAGCAAGATCCACGATGACGCTGCCGTTCTTCATTGAGCGCACCATGTCCGCTGTGATCAGCTCAGGTGCGGGGCGACCGGGAATGAGTGCGGTCGTAATAATGATGTCGACTTCTTTGGCCTGCTCTGCAAACAGGGCCATTTCAGCCTCGATGAACTCCTTGCTCATCGTCTTGGCGTAGCCGCCAACGCCTGCGCCGTCTTCGTCGTCCTCAAAGTCGAGCATCAGGAACTCGGCGTCCATACTCTCGACCTGCTCTTTGACTTCAGGTCGGGTATCGAATGCCCTGACAATGGCGCCCATACTCTTGGCGGCGCCGATGGCGGCAAGACCTGCGACGCCGGCACCGATGACCATGACCTTGGCAGGCGGCACTTTGCCGGCTGCGGTTATCTGCCCCGTGAAAAAGCGCCCGAAATGCTGTGCGGCCTCAACAACGGCGCGATAGCCGGCGATATTCGCCATTGAACTCAAGGCATCCATTTTCTGCGCCCGCGAGATGCGTGGCACGCTGTCCATCGCCATGACGGTCGCGCCGCTCTTGCTCAGTTTTTCGAGGAGATCCGGGTTCTGCCCGGGCCAGAGAAAGCTGATCAGCGTCTGCCCGGCGCGAAGCTTACCGACTTCACCACCTTCCGGAGCACGGACCTTGAGGACGATGTCTGACTTCGCCCAGATATCGCTGGCACTGGCCAGTTCGCATCCGGCCTGTTCATAGGCATCATTCGAATAGCTTGCCGCCGCACCCGCGTCGCTTTCGACCGCGACACTGAAACCCAGCTTGCTCAGTTGCGCCGCGACCTCAGGCGTCGTTGCGACGCGCCGTTCGCCAGCGTGAATTTCCTTCGGTACACCAATCCTCATACAGGCTTCTCCGTTTGGACTGCCGCAGTCTAACGGAGCTATCGATATGGCACAAAATAAACCTGCCTTGAAATTCCGGAATTAGTCTCGCGGCCCGGGCTTAGGTCGGTCGCGCATGCGATCGCGCAATCGCTGACGCTGTTCCGGTGTCATATCTCGAAACCGCTCTCGCATCTGCTGACGCCGGTCCTGGTTCAGGCGACGGAATTGCTGAAAGTTTTCCCGAATCCGCCGCTGCTCGTCGACCGGCAGGTCACGATAGATCTGATAGCGCTCTCGAATCAGCTCTTTGCGCTCGCTCGACAGGCGTTGCCAGCTATCGAAACGATTCCTGGCTTCACTGCGCTCATTGTCGCTCATACCCGCCCAGCGCTCGGCACCACTAGCCAGGCGCAGACGGCGCTCTGCTGGCAATTTCGGCCACTCGTCCGCGAATTGCATCAGTACCTTCTGCTGCGATTCACTAAGACTTTCCCAGTCAATGCCGTCGTCACCCAATGCTACAAGGCTTATCAACAGCAAGCCGCAGGTTGCGACGATCTGTTTAGCTTTCATCTTCTGTCTCCGCCGGCTCTTCACCTTCCGGTACGGGCTCGACCCGCTTCTGCTTGTCCACCACCGCGTCGTCGTCCAGTAGCAGCCATTCCTCATCCGACTCTTCCCACATGCCGAGATACTCAAGAAAATCCGTATCCGGCAGCTCCGCTTCCTCGGCCCTTGCATTCGCCGACGCACACAGAACGACCGTGCACATCAATGAGCGTAGAGCGTCATTAGCCAAGGTCGCTGTCACCCTCCAGTTCCTGGGTCACCAGCCAGCTGTAAAACTCGAGGTCTTCGAGCATTTCAATGTTTTCTTCACTCAGGAGAATTTCGAGATCGCTCGCTGGCGTGTTGATGACATCAATTTCCGCCGGTCCGCGAAACGCGAAAACCGCCAGCAACACGGCGGCCGCCAATCCAGTTGCTGGCATCCACTGCAGCCAATGCCGGGTTGGCTTTGTGAGCTCTTCGAGTGCGGCCTGCCGGGCACGATTCAGGCGCGACAGGGTCGCGGCGTCGAGGCCGTCGACCGACTGGTCGAAGGCCTGCTTCGCGTCTGCCGTAATGCGTGCGTCAAGCTTGTCGTTGCTTTCGTTCATTGGTAATGCTCTCCCAACTTCTCCCGCAGCGCGTGTATTGCCCGGGAATAGTGTGTCTTGACGCTGCCTTCGCTGCAGCCCATGGCGACGGCGGTCCCTGCTACATTAAGGCCCTCAAATGTTCTCAACATGAACGCCTCACGTTGCCGGGTCGGCAGTTCATGTACGGCGGACTCCATGTCACGCATCGCCTCGGAGTTCTGTAACTCCTCGTCCGGAGTGCGTCCAGCGGGATCCGGCGCCGCCGCAATTGCATCATAATCATTGTCGTCCGACTTCGCCTTCGGAAACCACGCCATGACACGTCGGCGTACAGCCTGACGCCGATGCCAGTCGCGCACGCCGTTTTGCAATATCCGGTAGAACAACGGTGCCCATTCTTCACTGCGGCGGGCGCTGTAGTTTCTAACGAGCTTGATCATCGCATCCTGAACGAGGTCCAGTGCCTCGTCCCGGTCGCGCACACCCATTTCGGCAATTCGCAACGCTCGCCGCTCTACCTCGGCGAGAAACTGGTCAAATTGCCGTGCCTGATGCAGTGTTCGTGCTCCCGTCTGCGACTCATCGCACGATACCGCAAAATTTACAGTGCCTGCTGTCATATCCCTTGACTCCACGACCCGGTGATCTAAGTTGTGTTCCCTTAAATTAACGCATCGGCTTCAAGTCAGTTGACTGCCACACGGCAATACTTCAGGGATTATGTAAAATTCTGTGAGCAATAGCCCGATCCTTAAGGTTGCCGTCAACGTCCCCTTGTCGCGGGATTTCGACTACCTTGCGCCCGCCCGCGGCACGGCGCCTGCTGTCGGCTGCCGTGTGCTGGTGCCCTTCGGACGCCGTCAGCAAGTTGGACTGGTCACCGCGCAGGCCGACAAGAGCCACATTCCCAGTAGCAAGATCAAACACGCTGGCGAGGTCCTGGACGAGAGTCCCTTGCTGGATGCGTCCGATCTCTGGCTCATCCGGTTTACCAGCGACTACTACCATCATCCGATTGGCGAAGTGGTCTCAGCTGCCTTGCCCGGCTTGCTGCGGCAGGGAAAGCCGTTGCACCCGAGCATCGAACGCGTGTCAATCACAGACGCAGGCGTACACAGTGATATCGAGGGCCTTGGCCGACGCGCACCCAAGCAGGCAGAGCTGCTCGCAATTCTGAACGATGCCGGTGGCGACGGTCTCGAGACAGACCTACTGACGGAGATGCTGCCAGCGTGGCGCCGTGCGGCCCGCGGTCTCTTTGATAAAGGACTGATTGCACGCTTTAGTGCCAGGGCCGAGGACTATGACGAACAGCTTGTCGCCGAAAAAGTCGCGGGGCCGACGCTAAATGCAGACCAGAGACGCGCGCTGGCCGAATTGCGGGGAAGCGATGCCTATGCCGCCTATTTGCTTGATGGTGTCACCGGCAGCGGCAAGACGGAGGTGTACCTGCAGCGCATCCAGGACATGCTCGACCGGGGCAAGCAGACTTTGTTGCTGGTACCGGAAATTGGTCTGACGCCGCAGTTGGTTTCGCGACTCGGCGGGCGGCTCGGGCTGCAGCCGGCGCTATTGCATTCCGCTTTGTCAGATACTGCGCGCCTTGCGGCCTGGCGTGCGGCACGATCGGGAGCTGCCAGGCTCATCGTTGGAACCCGTTCGGCGATATTTACGCCGATGAAAAACCCGGGCCTGATCATTGTCGATGAAGAACACGATCACTCCTTCAAACAACAGGAGGGCCTGCGTTATTCGGCGCGCGATCTGGCGATCGCAAGAGCGCGAAACCTCGATATTCCGGTCATCCTCGGCAGTGCTACGCCAACGCTTGAGATGTTGCAGCACTGCCGCACCGGAGCGTACCGGCAGATCCTGTTGCCATCACGTGCGGGTAATGCGAAGCCACCGGCCATGCGTCTCGTCGATACGATGCGCGCGGGAACCAGTGATGGCATCAGTGAGCCGCTCGCCGAATCGATAGCGAGTCATCTGGACAGCGATGGCCAGGTTCTTTTGTTTCTGAATCGGCGTGGCTTCGCGCCCACACTCATTTGCAGTCAGTGCGGGCACATTGCAGGATGCGAGCGCTGTGATTCGCGGCTGACGGTCCATGCACGCAGCCGCGAATTACGTTGCCATCACTGCGGTCACGTTCGCGCGCTCAGGGACAACTGCGACGAATGCGGCGAGACGGTGCGCCCGCTCGGCGAGGGCACTGAGCGACTCGAAGATGCGCTACTTCGTCGCTTTCCAAACGCAGTCATCAGCCGCATTGACAGCGACAGCACCCGTCTGAAAGGTGCGATGCATGAAGCGCTTGAGGGCGCGACCCTCGGCACTGCCAATATTCTGGTCGGCACGCAAATGCTGTCGAAGGGCCATCACTTTCCAAAACTCACGATGGTCGGGGTCATCAATGCGGACCAGGGCTTATTCGGCACAGACTTTCGCAGCGCCGAACGCATGGCGCAGTCGATTATCCAGGTCGCCGGCCGTGCCGGCCGCGAAGCACGCCGGGGTGAAGTCCTGATTCAGACCGCGTTTCCGGACAACGTCTTCTGGAAAACCCTGCTTGAAGGTGGCTACCGAAAGCTGTCGGATGAAGCCATCCGGGAGCGCGAACTCACTCGCTGGCCGCCATTCACGTGGCTGGCGCTGCTGCGCTCGGCCGCACACAAAAAAGCGGATGCGCACCGTTTTCTCGACGTCGCACGCCGCCAGATCGGCGATACCGGCGGCGAGATGTTGCGCATCCTCGGACCCGTTGCTGCGCCAATGGCGCGCAAGGCGGGTCGTTACCGGGCACAATTGTTGCTGCAGAGCAGTGACCGCGCGACCTTGCACCGTGTGCTGCGCGATTTGAGGCCCGCACTGGAGGGCGACGCGACGGCTCGCAAGGTTCGCTGGTCGATTGACGTCGATCCCATTGAACTGTTTTAGCCGAACTTTCCGGGCTGGCCCTATACAGCCTGCGATAACCCGGTAGAATTGCCGGCTCGCCGAATCAGACTCCAAGAACCTATGAAGCACATAGTCGCGAAACTCCTTAGCAATGCCCTGGCCGAAATTCCTGAACTCGCTGCGGTCATTGGCGATCTCGACATCGGCACGACTGTTGAACGCACGCGCGACGTGAGCCACGGCGATTTCGCCAGCAATGTGGCCATGCAACTCGCAAAACCTGCGCGCAAGAGCCCACGCGAAATCGCGAGCAGCATCGTTACAGCACTGGGCGACAACGAGCAGGTCGACAAGATTGAGATAGCAGGCCCGGGCTTTATCAACTTTCACATGAGCGCCGCCGCATTTCATACCGAACTGAAATCGGTTCTAAACGACGGCTCCGATTACGGGCGCCAGGCGCAAAAAGAACGGCCTAAAATCCTGCTGGAATACATATCGGCGAATCCGACCGGACCATTGCACGTCGGCCATGGGCGGCTCGCGGCATATGGTGCGACCGTCGCCAATCTGCTGGAGGCTGCTGGCTATAGCGTACACCGCGAATATTACGTCAACGATGCTGGCCGGCAGATGGACATTCTCGGCGCCAGTGTCTGGCTGCGTTGGCTCAGTGCAAACGGTGTCAATATCCCGTTCCCAAAAGCGGCTTACCGCGGCGACTATATCCGTGACATTGCTGCAGCGATTAATGACAACGGCATCGAGGCGTTTGGCAAAGATGTCATTCTCGAGGGCGTTCCTGAAGATGGCGGCGACGGAAAATCAGACGATGATAAAGCGCAGCGTGAAGCCTACATCGAGGCGTTAATCGCCAAAGCGAAGCAACTAAATGGTGATGATGGCTTTGATCGCATCCGTCAGCAGGCGCTGGAATCTATTCTCGCCGACATTGAAGCCGACCTCGCCGAGTTTGGTGTCACATTCGACAAGTGGTATTCCGAACAGAGCCTGATGAAAACAGGACGCATTGATGACGCGCTGGCCGTTCTTGAAAAGCGCGGCTTGCTCTATAAGAAAGATGGCGCGACCTGGTTTCCCGCAACGGATTTTGGCGACGAAAAAGACCGCGTCGTCGTTCGCGAGAATGGGGTGAAGACCTATTTCGCATCCGACATCGCGTATCACTTTGACAAGCGCGAACGCGGCTTCGATTACCTGATCGACATTCTTGGCGCGGACCACCACGGCTACGTTTCACGTGTACGCGCGGGACTTGAAGCGATGGGTTACCAGGGTGACGACCTTGAGGTGCAGCTGGTGCAATTCGTGTCGCTGTATCGCGGCGGCGAAAAAGTCCAGATGTCGACGCGCTCCGGCAAGTTCGACACGCTGCGCAAATTGCGATCCGAAGTTGGCAATGATGCCGCGCGCTTTTACTACGTCATGCGCTCGAATGATCAACCGCTTGATTTCGATCTCGATATTGCAACCTCGCAGTCGAACGAGAATCCCGTGTATTACATCCAGTATGCGCATGCCCGTATAGCGCGCGTATTCTCAAAGGCGGATGAACTTGATCTCAGCTGGAATCTCGATAACGGGCTTGCCAGTCTGGCGCTTTTGATTGCACCACAGGAAAAGTCATTGATGTCGGCGATGAGTCACTATCCCGAAGTGATTGAGCTCGCCGCACGCAATCGCGCGCCGCAGATACTGGTTCACTATCTTCGCGACCTGGTTAGTGACTTTCATTCCAGTTACAACGCACACAAAGTACTCGGCGACGATGCCGCATTGCGCGATGCCCGGCTGGCATTGTATGCCGCCGTAAAAATCGTGGTTGCGAATGGCCTGCACATTCTCGGTGTCTCAGCACCGGAAGCGATGTAATGGCACAACGCAGAAAACGGCGATCCACGCGTAGCAAGAAGGATACCGAGTACCCGGGATGGGTATGGATGGTATTTGGTCTCGCGATAGGGCTGTCTGTCGCATTCGCCGTGTATGTCAAAGACCGTGGGCCCGCAACGCGGGTGGCGACGGTCGCAAAGGAACCGGCGAGCCTGCAAGACGCGCTCGACCACAATAGCGAAATCTCAACAACAGACGAGCCCGCTGCCGCATCCGCCGAAGACCGTTTTGATTTCTACAAGATGCTGCCCGCCTTCGAAATGATTATCGAAAACGAGAAGCCCGCCGTCGACCGCGATGTTGAACCGAAGGCAATCGACGAACCCGGTGTCTACATGCTTCAGGCGGGGTCGTTCTCAACACACAATGATGCGGACAGACGCCGCGCCGAGCTTGCACTGCATGGAATCGAATCGCGCGTGCAACGTGCGCGGGTCAACAATCGCGATTACTTCCGCGTCTATATCGGCCCGATCGAGGACCTCAGCAAACTTAACATTACTCGAAGCCGGCTACGTGCTGCGAAGATTGATGTCATGCGAATTCGGCTGGGTGACTAACGCACTCAAGAGTTTCGTGCTCGTTGCGGCCTGGCTTCTCGCCGCATGCTCCGCGGTGCCCCCGGTTGCTGCGCCGCAAAGCGAACCCGAGCCGGCTCCGCTTGAGAAGCTCTTGCCGCCACCTCCGCCCCTCGCGCCGCCAGCACCAGACAAGTCGGCGTTCCGCGTCAGCATCGCCGCCGTCGGCGACATGATGATTGGTACGGACTATCCGCAAAATCATTTGCCCGACGACGATGGTGTTAGCTTCCTGAACGAGGTCGCTCCAATTCTATCAGCCGCGGATCTTGCCTTTGGCAACCTTGAAGGTGTGTTAATCGACGGCGGCGAGCCGGGCAAGAAATGCAGCAACCCGGCCGCCTGCTACCTGTTCCGTTCACCCACTCGCTATGCCGATCACTACAAGTCCGCAGGTTTTGACGTTCTCAGTCTCGCCAACAATCACGCGCGCGATTTTGACGAAGACGGCCGCAGCAGCAGCATGCAGGCGATAAGCGCCCGGGGAATGCACCACAGTGGCCGCGCTGGCGACTTTGCAAGCATTGAGGTCAACGGCCTGAAAATTGCGTTTCTCGCCTACGCAGTGACCAAGAACTCCAACATGATGCTCGACTACGAGTTCGCATTCACGACGGTTGCTCATTGCGCTGCGCATCACGACATCGTGGTGGTATCGTTTCATGGTGGCGCGGAGGGCACCGACTATCTGCACGTGCCGTTTGCGGAAGAGGAATATTTTGGCGAGCCGCGCGGCGACGTCGTGTTTTTCGCCCGCGGTGTCATCGACGCCGGCGCCGACCTGGTCGTTGGCCATGGACCACATGTCGTGCGTGGCATGGAGCGCTACAAGGAACGCCTGATCGCCTACAGTCTTGGTAATTTTGCGACCTATTACGGAATTAGCGTCAGCGGACTGAAGGGCGTCGCACCAATTTTGACGGCAACGCTCGATGGCGAGGGTGTTTTCATCGAAGGCGAAATCACGTCAACAGTTCAACTGCGGCCCGCTGGACCGAGCATCGACAAATCGCAGCGAGCCTTGAATGTGATTCGCGACCTCAGCGTCAGTGATTTTGGCAATCCGGGCCTGCTCTTTCGGGCCGATGGAAAATTGATGCCGATCGACCGTGGAGAGGTCAAAATCCATCAGCTAGTCATCGCTCCCGACTGATTTGAAATCGACACCCAGCGATCGTAGTTTTCGATACAGATGCGTACGCTCCATACCGACCCGCTTCGCCAGCTGCCCGACTTTGCCATCGCACAGCACCAGCTGTTGTTGCAGGTATGAACGTTCAAAGTGCTCGCGCGCTTCACGCAATGGCAATGCCAGCAAGTCCTGCTTCACCAGCGGCTCATCGACCGGTGTGATTGCCGTGATTTCGGCCTCGACCTCGTCAAGCGTGATGTCCTCATTGCTGCCGACGAGTAACAGGCGACGCACAAGGTGCTTGAGTTCACGCACATTGCCCGGCCATGGATAATTTCGGAGCCGATTCTGTGCTGCAACGCTGAAGCGCCGAAAAATAAGCCCCTCGGCATCGACCAGCTTGTCGACGTAATACGCCAAGAGTTCCGGCACATCTTCCGAGTACTCACGCAAGGGCGGCACGCGCAAACTCAGGACACCAAGTTGAGCGACGAGGTCCCGCCGCAGTCGACCACTTTCGATCATGGCCTCGTAGTCGGCACCAACCGTGGCAACGATTCGAGCATCGACTCTGACCGGTACTGAACCACCCACACGGGTGAAACGGCCATCTTCGAGAACGCCCAACAAAATTTTCTGCGCAGCGCCGCTCAAGTCGGAAAGCTCGTCGATCAACAGCGTGCCACCGGAGGCTCGCTCAAAGGCACCCGCTATGACTTCGCCGTTGCCTTCACGACCCAGCAATGCTTCTTCCGCATTACTGTCGATCACCGACGCGGACGTCAGGCTGGTTAACGGCTCGTCCGCGCGGCGGCTGAGCGCATGCATATAACGAGCGAACGCGCCGCGACCCGTGCCGGGTTCGCCACTGAGCAAGACGAAGCCGTCGTGACGCGCATATTGCTGCACGCGCTCGCGCAAGGCCTTCATAACTTCACTGCGTCCGACTGGTGCCATCAGAGAGGGTAGTAGATTACGCGCTGCACGAGACTGCCGGCCCGCTGATTCGAGCGCTGCCTCAACGGTGCGTAACAACTTTGCAAGCGACAGTGGCTTTTCGACAAAATCGAACGCGCCAAGGCGTGTTGCCTCGACCGCGGTGTCGACCGTGCCATGGCCTGACATGATCACAACCGGGCAACTAAGATCACCCGCATCCGACCATTCGCGCAGCAACGTAATGCCATCCGTGTCAGGCATCCAGATATCCAGCAAGATCAGATCGAACTTGACGTCCGCACGGGCAGCTCTGGCTTCAGTTGCGTTCGCTGCAACCGTTACGCCATAGCCCTCGTCAGACAAAATTTCCTGAATCAGGGCGCGGATATCATCTTCGTCATCTACAACCAGAACATGAGGATTGCTCATGCGTGTTCCCTCCGTTTATCGGCGCGTCCCGGCACCTTGGCGATCATTTTTTCACGGGCCGCTTCGTTAAGCGGCAAGCGAATACTTATCATTGCTCCCCCGTCACTTCGGTTCTTGGCACGAATCGAACCGATGTGTTCTTCCACAAGCTTTTTCACAATGGCGAGGCCGAGGCCCGTGCCTTTCGGTTTGGTCGTGACATACGGGTCGAATATCTGGCTGACGCTTCCCGTCTGGAATCCAGGGCCATTGTCCTCGACCCTGATCTGCACGACCTCTACCTCGTCAATTTCAGCGGCCCCGATCTGCAAGTCGATACGGCCATCGTTAGCGCCTTCGAGCGCTTCAACGGCGTTGCGCAGCAGATTGTGCAGAATTTGTCGTACACGACCCTGATCGCCCTCGACCAATGGCATTGTCGGATCGGACGTCAGAACGATTTTGACATTGCTCTCCTGCGCCCGGTAAAGATCGACGATTTCGTGCGCAAGTTTGTCGAGGTCAAATCGACTGATATCCATGTCGGGCGCGCGCGCATAATCGCTAAACGCGTTGACCATTTCTTTCATGGCTTCGACCTGCTGCACAATGGTGTGCGTGGCACGATCGAGAATCTGCGCCTCGTCCTCCGACATCGTGCCCAGATACTTGCGACGCATTCGTTCGGCAGACAACTGAATGGGCGTCAACGGGTTTTTGATTTCATGTGCAAGACGGCGCGCGACCTCACCCCAGGCTGCGTCGCGTTGTGCCTGTAGCAAAGCCGTGATGTCATCGAAAACGATTACAAAGCCGGCAGCATTATCCTCGTCACCAGGCAATGCCGTACAGGCACAGGTCAATACCCGCCGGCCCACTTCACCGCGCAAAACAATCTGCTCACGCCACTCGGTTTCGCCGGCTTCGAGATGTACGCAGGCGACATCCACAAACTGCCCCAGCAGTGGCATGCCCTTTGCAATGTCGCGAATCGATTCGCCCTCGCGATTTTCCAGCGTGACGCCAAGAATGGAGCCGGCCGCCTGGTTAGCAGTACGAATATTCAGGTTCGCTTCCAGTGCCAGTACACCGGTCGACAAACGCGCGAGAATCACTTCGAGATTCGTGCGCTCAGCCTCAACCAGGGCCTGGCTGAGTGTTGCTTCGCGACGTGCGGTCGCCAGTCGCTGGGTCATGTCATTGAATGAGCTGATCAGAAAACCAATCTCGTCACGTGTCGGTGTCGGTAAGCGTGTATCGAAGTTACCCATCGCTACGGCACGTGTGCCAGCAACCAGGTCCTGTATCGGAGCGACCAGCCGCCGCGACAACAGGAACGCGCCGTAAATTGCTGCCAGCAGACTCAGTAGCAAGACGAAGGCGAGCGTTAGCGTTAGCAGATCTTTAAGGTCTTCACGGAAGAACACCAGCTGTTGATATTCGGAGTAGGAATTTTCGACACTGCTGATCATGTTGCCCAGGCGTTCTTCGACCGGGAAGTGCGCCAACAAGGTGCGCGTCTGGCGTTGGCGGTTGGACACGTGTGTGAATCCAATTGCGGTACGGATTTCCACATTGCCGGTCCCGAGTGGCTCGAGGCTGACGAATGGCCGATTCTGCTGCAACTGTAGCGAAACCTCTTCAGTCAGTGGCTTCGGCAATGTTGCGACGACGTTGTCGGTGCTCCTGGCCAGTACGCGGTTGTTATCTGCATAGACCGACATTTCGCTCGCACCGCTTTCGCGGCGCAGCAGACTCAACTCGAAGACCAGTTGCCGATCCGATACCGTTGCAAGGCGCCGCGCCGCGCTTGACGTCGAAACAAGATTTTGCCGCTTGCGAAACTCAATCGCTGCACGACTTAAGGCAAGCGCATTGTCGAGCCCTTCTTCAATCTGCACGTTGAACCAGCTATCGATGCCACGATTAATAAACTGAATGGAAAAATAGAAAACGACAATGAGTGGCAGAACAGCGAGGCCCACAAACATGCCCACCATGCGTGCTTTCAGTTTTGCGCCGGGAACATTCTCACGGTAGTCGCGCAGCAATCGCCACAAATTACCGATCAATATCAGGACAAGAATAAATCCGCCTGCAATATTGATCGCGAGAATGATGTCCTGCAGGCGGTCAAAGTCATCGGAGCGTTGCACGGTTTGTGTCAGCAGGAACAGCGCAGCCAGCACCAGCGTGACGCCAGCCGCCGCCATCAGTGTGAGAAAAATGCGCTTTAGCGTTCTAACAACCATTCATACCATTCGCTTTGTAGCTGCCACTGGCCGCGCCAGAAGAACAGCAATCGGAGCGGTGCAGGGTATTGCTGTGTGTTGAGCATGGCGCGCAGGCGCAGACGGTAGGTCCGGTCCGGCAGCAGTAGCGCATCATCAATCACGGGCAAACCCTGGACACGGCCCAGGCTGTTCAACGCGGAGTAGAGCGTTGCGAAGGAGTCCTGATCTCCACTGTTCAGATTCTTGACAATGTAACGCTGGCTCAGCGGGCGAAATTCGAGCTCGTACCTGACGGTGAGCTCTGCTTCAACGGAGTCGACGAGGAAACGTTTCACCCGGATGACCTGCATTTGCATTTCAATGGCCAGCGTGACGCCACTTTCCAGCGCCGCGAGCGCTTCGCTGCTTAGAACCAGCTGCAGGCGGGCGTCGAGCCGCTGCACACCTTCGACCGACTGCGTTGACGCCGACCGAACCTCGAAGTAGCCCTCTCGATCCACATTGTCCTGGGCTAGTCCGGTTCCCAAAACAAGCACAGCAAGCATCGCGAACGCCAGGCGTCGCGGTGACTTCATTGCTTGAATGCGGGAGGAGCGGGACATCAGTATCTTCAGGAAACCTTCTTCTTTTGTAAGGCAGCGTAGTAAAAACCGTCCAGGTCCGCCGTTCCCGGCAATACCTGGTAGCCACACGCCTTCCTCCGCATTAGATCGTGGATGTTGTTATTTGGCAACACATCGTTTTCCGAAGCATCATCATGTGTCCGCAGGAACGCTGCAATCACGTCGTCATTCTCCTTGGCGAGTACCGAGCAAGTGACATAGAGCAGCGTCCCACCGGGGGCCAATAACCCCCAGAGTGCCGTCAACAGGGCGGCCTGAAGGGCAGCGAGCCGGGCGAGATCGCTTTCCCGCCGCAGCAATTTGATATCAGGATGGCGACGAATCACGCCGGAAGCCGAGCACGGTGCATCCAGCAGGATGCCGTCGAAGGGCTCTCGATCCCACCATTCCTCTGGATTCGATGCGTCGGCGGCGATAATGGTTGCATCACCTCCCACTCGCGCGAGGTTCTCGACCACGCGCTGCAGGCGCGCCTCGTCGCTATCGACAGCCACCAGGGCGATTCTGCCAGCGCCGATTTCCGTCAGGTGGCTGCTTTTTCCGCCTGGCGCAGCGCAGGCATCGAGTACCCGGTCTGCCTGCTTTTCAGTCGCTCGCTCGTGCAGCAACCAGCGAGCCGCGATTTGTGCGGCGCCGTCCTGGACCGAGACGTCCCCGTCTGCAAACCCCGGCAACTCCTCCACCGCTTGCGGCTCTGCAAGCTTGACGGCATCAACGATGCTTCTCATTGGCGTTGCCTCGATGCCCAGCTCGCTCAATCGATCCAGGTACCGGGACACACTGCCTCTCGCGGCATTGACGCGCAGCCACATGGGTGCCCGCTCGTTGTTGGCGGCAAGAATCGCCTGCCAGTCTTCTGGCCAGTCATTTCGAATCGCTTCGATCAACCAGGCTGGATGATTCCATCGAGCTTCATCACCCACGGGCTCGGTTGACGCAAGCTTGTCGCGAGTGAAGCGGCGCAAACAGGCGTTCACAAGACCTGCCAATTTCGGTCGTCGCAACAGGCGCGCCGCCTCGACCGTTTCCGAGAGCACCGCGTGATCGGGAATTCGCATTTCAACCAGCTGGTACAGACCGATCGCAAGTAAACAATTAATGATGCGATCGCGTTTGCGAAGCGGTTTGCTGATCAGTTGCTCGACGTATCCTTGCAGGCGCCAGTGCTGTCGCAGGCTTCCGTAGCACAGCATGCGCAATAGCGATCGATCCCGGCTGGTAATTCGCGCCTCCATTTCGACGATCGTCAAATCAAGCGAGCGTCCACCATGAACGACGGCGTCGACAATTTCTGCAGCGACTGCCCGAACTTTCGCGGCGTCATTTTTCATCAACGAATATCGATCTGGGATACGAACTCGTGGGCGTTGGCTCGGCGCTTACCCGGCAGCTGCAGTGTATCGAGTTGCAGACCGCCGCTGCCGCAAGCAATCAGAATTTTAGCTTTATCGTATTGCACGACGCTGCCTGGGCTCGCATCAATACTGTCAACGACTGTCGCGCTCCAGACCTTTACTCGTACGGACTGATTCGTATAAAAGAACGCACCCGGCACCGGATTGTAGGCGCGGATGTGACGCTGCAATGTTTCGGCGGGAAGTGCCCAATCGATCTCGGCGTCCTGTTTCTGAATTTTGCCCGCGTAGGTTGCTGACGCCTCATCCTGCTCGACAGGCCTGAGCTCACCGCTAATGATTCCCTTGAGGTCGGCAATCAGCAATTCACCGCCAATTGTCGCAAGTCGATCGTGCAGTTCGCCCGCAGTTTCGTCGCTCGCAATTCTGATGCTGCGCTCTGAAAACACGGGTCCAGAGTCCAGTCCTGCGGTCATCTTCATCAAACTGACGCCCGTGCTCGAATCACCGGCGAGGATGGCCGCCTGAATCGGGGCCGCACCCCGCCAGCGAGGCAAAACTGACGCGTGTACGTTAAGACAACCGTGGGTTGGAATATCCAGAATATTTTGCGGCAGTATCAATCCGTAAGCGGCAACAATCAGGATATCGGGCTGCAGTTCTTCAAGTACTGTCGCCGCGTGATCGTCTCGCAATGTCTGCGGTTGCAATAGCGGGATGCCGCGCTGCTGCGCACATATTTTTACCGGGCTGGCGCTGACACGTCGACCACGACCCGCGGGTCGGTCGGGTTGCGTGTAGACCGCAACAGGAATGTGGCCGGCATCAAGCAAAGCAGTCAGCGCCGCGAGCGCAAACTCCGGCGTACCAGCAAAAACAATGCGGGGGGCGCTCAACTGGAAGGCCTAGGGAGACTCTGAATAATTCGCGTCGCACACGACGGCCGGGTGGCGGGCGAGGCAAGGCAGGAGGAACGTGGTGTACTGTATGTACTCGAGCGACGAGTAACGCGGCCTCGCCCGCCACCCGACCGTCCCTCGGTAAATACTTAATAGGAATAGGGTTGTTGTCAAATCGTCTGCCGCTTTGTTGCACGCCTTGCCCGTATCCCCGATACGCGCTGCGGCATGCGTCGCGCCGCAAACGATTTGACAACAACGTGGGCGATGCGAATTAATCAGAGTCTCCCTAGATGACGACAGCTGCCTGCTGACGTTTTTCCTTGACCAGTTTTTTGCGAATTCGTGTGCGCTTGGCTTCAGACAAATAGTCGACAAATAATTTTCCATCGAGATGGTCGATCTCGTGCTGAATGCAAACCGCAAGCAAGCCCGTCGACTCCATCTCAATCTCATCGCCGTCACGATTGAGAAAACGAACTTTGATGTGCTCGGCACGCTCCACTTCTTCGAAATAACCGGGCACCGACAGGCAACCTTCGTCCGTTACCGTAACGCCATCTTTTTCGAGGATCTCCGGATTGATCAACACCCAGGGCTGGTCCTTATCGACAGAGATATCAGCAATCAACAAGCGCTTGTGGACGTCGACCTGCGTTGCGGCGAGGCCGATGCCGGGCGCCTCATACATGGTCTCGAACATGTCACTAATCAAGATCCGCAATTGATCATCAACCTCGGCCACCGGGGTCGCTTTGGTGCGTAGACGCGGGTCTGGAAATTCTAAAATCTTGAGTTTTGCCATAGTTTGAACATAAGCCAATCGGCCCGGTTTTGCTTAAGCTTCGGGCGTTTAAAACATAATGAATCCGGCGATATTTCGCGTGGATTCCCTAAAAAGCGACCTAAATGTTTGACTTTATTGAATAAGATGTCAGACAATGCCGCCTTAAATAGGCCCATCCGGACGCTTTTTGGGGCCGGAAATGTGACGTAATTAGCAGCCTCGGCAGCTCCGGAACGACATAGTATAGCAACGCCTCGCTAGATGAGGCCCAATCCTATTGGTATGGAGCACGCGCGAATCATGTCTCTTAGCAAGCAAAGCCTCACCACCAGCCTGCGGCTGATCACGGTCACCCTGGCTGCAACCCTGATCGGATGCGGTTCCAATCCATCCGGCAGCGGTTACGACCCCGCGACCTCCGTACACACGACATCAACGACCCGCTCGCAAGCCGACACGAGTTCGGCGCCAGCGCCGGTGTATGAGCCGGTACTGCAGCGCGTCAGCGAACCTGTGCCGCTCGCGGACGGTCATCCGAACGAGTACGTCGTGCAGGTTGGCGATACCTTGTGGGACATCTCCGCTACCTTCCTCAAAGACCCCTGGTATTGGCCCGAAATCTGGTATGTCAATCCCCAGATCGAGAACCCGCACCTTATATACCCGGGTGATGTTCTTGGCCTGGTGACCATCGACGGCCAGACTCGCATCACCAATGTACGCGCCTCGACCTATCGGCTATCGCCGCAGGCACGAGTGACACCGTTGAACGAGTCCATCAACAGCATTCCGTTTGAAGCGGTGGCGTCTTTCTTGAGTTCCGGAGTCGTCCTCGAAAAAAACCAGGCGGCTGCCCTCCCGTACCTCCTGGAAACTCGCGGCGACCACTTGATTGCATCAGCTGGCAACGAGATTTACGTGCGCGGCATCAAAGGCGACCAGCCAAGCACGCGGTACAACATCGTGCATGTCGGCGACCCGCTTATTGACCCCGATGACAACCGACTGATCGGTTATCACGGCATCCTGATTGGCGAAGGCAGCCTGCGCCGCACGGGCGACCCGGCCACCGTGGCACTCACCGACTCGAACCAGGAAGCAGTCACGGGTGATCGCCTGTTGCCAGCCAGGGTTGATGTTCCGCTGAATTTCTTCCCGCGCACACCGAGCAGTACGATTGAAGGTCGTATCATTTCGGTTGTCGGCGGTGTCACTCAGATCGGCCAGTACCAGGTTGTCGTTATGAATCGTGGCTCCAATAACGGGCTGGCAGTCGGTGACGTTCTTTCCGTTTTCCAGGCCGGGCGGGTTGTCGAAGACCGCATCGGCGGTGGCGATGTCCGCCTGCCAGACGAGCAGGCCGGTACGATCATGGTCTTCAAGACCTATGACCGAATCAGTTACGGACTGGTGATGGAAGCTACCGATGCCATCCATATTCACGACGCGGTTCGCAACCCGACCTGATGACGAAGCACATGCTTTGACGAAAACGGCGCCGACGGGCGCCGTTTTTTTTGTGAACACCGAAGATTTGAACATCCGCCCGCGCGCCCGGGGCGCTATCATTGGCACTCTTTTCGCATCGGTCCCATTCAATGAATCAACGCGATTGGCTGTGCCTCGCTCTCGCCTATGTCAGTGTCGCCGAATTGCTGGCGCTGCAGGAACGATTCGGTGGCATCGAGTCGATCGTTCACCAATCCGAGAGCCATCTTCGAGCGGCCGGACTTCCCGACGACAAGGCACGCAATGTTGCCTCACCGGATGAAGCCAGGCTGAGTGACAGCTTGCGGTGGCTTGAGTCCGACGCACACTCGATCATCGCCTACGGCTCCGATGACTACCCGGAGTTGCTGAGTCAGATCAATGGCGCGCCCTTGCTGCTTTATGTCAACGGCTTCATCGACGCGCTGCACATGCCCTCTCTCGCGATCGTCGGCAGCCGCAACCCAACACGCGGCGGCATCCAGAACGCGGTCGACTTTTCACGTCACCTGGCGGCGAGTGGCTACACGATCGTTAGCGGCCTGGCACAGGGTATCGATACGGCCGCGCATCGCGGCGCGCTCACCGCAGGCGGTCGGACCGTGGCGGTGCTTGGTCACGGCATCGATCGGGTTTATCCCGCGCAAAACCACGCACTGGCTCACTTGATCGCCGCGAGCGGCGCATTGGTCACGGAATATCCGCTCGGCGCAGCACCCGACAAGTGGCACTTCCCCGAGCGGAACCGGCTGATCAGCGGCCTCTGCCTCGGCACCCTGGTCATTGAGGCGGCGCGCCGCAGCGGCTCTCTGATTACTGCACGACTCGCAACCGAGCAGGGCCGCGAGGTTTTTGCCCTGCCCGGCTCGATTCACAATCCGCTGGCACGTGGCTGCCACGAACTCATTCGTCAGGGCGCGAAGCTGACCGAGTCGGCGCTTGATATCAGCTCCGAGCTCGCACCGTTGGCCAGCCACTTGACACAGACCCTGGCGGTGTCGAAACCGAGTGCGAAACCACCGATCGACGCTGACAAGGATTATGCAAAACTGCGCGAAATCCTGAGTTTTGATCCCTGCAGCATTGATGACCTCGAGAATCGATCCGAATTGACGATCGAGCAGCTTTCCTCCATGCTCCTTATCCTGGAGCTTCACGGTGAGGTTGAAGCCCTTTCCGGCGGACGTTACAGCCTAATTGCTTGAAGATAAGGAGCCGCTCCAGGCATGAAAGAAAATGTTCTCGACGTGTTGATGTACCTGTTTGAGTCCTACGTCGACACCGAAGAAATTCCCGAGCCCGATCAGAATGAACTGCGCCTTGAGTTGGCACAGGCCGGCTTCGGCGACAGCGAAATCGAACGCGCACTCGACTGGCTTGATGGTTTGACTGACCATCAGGAAAACCTGCAATACGGCAGTTTGACGGCGCACGGCACTCGCATCTTTAACGATTTTGAGCATGAGCGACTCGATTCGTATTGTCGTGGCTACATTACTTACCTGGAACACATTGGCATCCTGTCACCGCCGCAGCGCGAATTGCTGGTTGATCGCCTACTGGCACTTGAATCGGCCGATATTGATGTCGAGCAAATCAAGTGGGTTGTGCTGATGGTGTTGTTCAGCCAGCCGGGACAGGAGCTCAATTATGCCCGCATGGAAGACCTTGTTTTTGAAGAAAACTCCGGGGCGGTCCACTAGTCGCAAAAAGCGATTTCCTTGACACATCGCTTGTAAGTCTGTAATTCAACCGCGGCACAGTCCGCGGTTTCGCATTTGTGGCACCGCCAAAATTAACAAAGGTTGCTTTACTAGAATATGTCGAAAAATCTCGTAATCGTCGAATCTCCCGCCAAGGCCAGTACCATCAGCAAGTACCTGGGCAAGGACTTCGATGTCCTCGCATCCTACGGTCACGTTCGCGACTTGATTCCAAAAGAAGGCGCAGTCGACACCGACAACCAGTTTTCGATGAAGTACCAGATCATCGAGCGCAATGAAAAACACGTCAATGCCATTGTCAAAGCCCTGAAGAAGGCTGACGCCCTGTACCTTGCGACTGACCCGGATAGAGAGGGTGAGGCGATTTCCTGGCATTTGGTCGAACTCCTTAAAGAAAAGGGTGTGCTCGGAGACAAGGACGTTCACCGCGTCATCTTTCATGAGATTACCAAGCAGGCGGTGCGCGATGCTGTCGCCAGCCCACGTGAAATTTCCAGTGACCTCGTCGGCGCGCAACAGGCTCGCCGGGCACTCGACTACCTCGTTGGTTTCAATTTGTCACCGCTGCTTTGGAAGAAAGTACAGCGCGGATTGTCGGCAGGTCGCGTACAGAGTCCGGCGCTACGCATGATCGTCGAGCGTGAGCTTGAGATTGAAGCGTTCAAGGCGCGCGAATACTGGACGATCGAAGCAGACATCAGCAAGAACGAGCAGCCTTTCCAGTCGCGACTGGTGCAATACAAGGGCGAGAAAGTCGAGCAATTCAGTTTCGAAAACGAGACGTCCGCGCGCGAGGTCGAGAAAACCCTGCTAGATGCGGCTGACGGCAAACTGAATGTCCTGACTGTCAGCAAGCGCCAGCGGCGTCGCAACCCGGCCGCGCCGTTCACGACCTCGACGTTGCAACAGGAGGCGTCGCGCAAGCTTGGTTTTAATACCCAGCGCACGATGCGGGTTGCCCAGAAACTGTATGAAGGTATTGCATTGCCCGGCGAAGACCAGGTGGGATTGATTACCTATATGCGTACCGACTCGGTAACGCTTGCTGCAGTCGCGCTCGACGAAATTCGCGAAGTCATTACCGAACGCTACGGCGCCAGGAATGTACCTGACGAAGTGCGCCTGTTCAAAAACAAGTCGAAGAATGCCCAGGAAGCGCACGAGGCCGTTCGTCCAACATCGGTTGCCCGCGCGCCGGAAGACCTGAAGTCGGTTCTCGATGATGACCAGTTCAAGCTGTATTCGCTGATCTGGAAGCGCACCATGGCCTGCCAGATGGTACCGGCCGTTTTTGATACGGTCGCAATTGAAATGGCAGCGGGCGATCCGGATGCCGGCCACCGAATGCGCGCCAATGGCTCCATCCTCGTTGAAGCAGGTTTCATGGCGGTCTACCAGGAAGGCAAAGACGACTCGAAAGACGACGATGGTGACCGGCTGCTTCCCGAGATCGAAGAAGGCGACGTCATCAATCTCGATCTGTTGCGACCGGAACAACACTTTACAGAGCCGCCGCCTCGCTTTACCGAAGCCAGCATTGTCAAGACGCTGGAAGAATACGGCATCGGCCGGCCATCAACCTACGCCAGCATCATCGCGACACTAAAAAACCGTGAATACGTAGAGGTGGACGCAAAGCGTTTTATCCCGACGGATATCGGCCGTATCGTCATTGGCTTTCTGACCGAGCATTTTACGCAGTACGTCGACTACGACTTCACCGCGCGACTCGAAGACGATCTTGATCTGGTATCGCTTGGCGAGAAAGACTGGGTTCCGCTACTCGAAAAATTCTGGGTGCCGTTCCACGAGCTTTGTGAAGATAAGGAAGTGTCGGTCAGTCGCGAACAGGTCGCGCAAGCGCGTGATCTCGGCACCGATCCGAAGAGCGGCAAGCCGGTTACCGTCAGAATGGGTCGTTACGGGCCATTCGTGCAGATCGGCACCAAAGACGATGAGGAAAAGCCAAAGTTTGCCGGCTTGCGTCCTGGTCAGAAGATGAATGACATCGATCTCGCGACGGCGATGGAGCTGTTCAAGTTGCCACGGAAACTAGGTGAGACCGAGGATGGACTTGCGATATCAGCCAGCGTTGGTCGATTCGGGCCGTATATTCGCTACGGCGATAAGTACGTTTCGATGAAGGAAGACGACCCCTACACTGTCGAACTGCCGCGTGCACTCGAACTGATTGAAGCCAAGAAGATCGAGGACGCGAACCGACTTATCCTCGATTTCGAAGAACAGGGCATCCAGGTTCTAAACGGTCGTTACGGTCCGTACATCACCGACAAAACCAAGAACGCACGCGTGCCGAAAGACCGCGAGCCGAAGACACTGACGCTCGAAGAGTGTGTCGAGCTGTTGGCTGCCGCCCCCGTGCGAGGTCGACGCGGCAAGAAAAAGGCTGCGAAGAAGACAGCCGGGAAAGCGAGCAAGAAGCCGGCGAAGAAAAAGGCTGCGAAAAAGAAAAAGGCAGCAAAGAAAAAAACTGCCAGGAAGAAAGCCGCCAAGAAAAAGACCACCAAAAAGGCCCCATCCGGGGACAAGAAGCCAGGCTAGGCCCGCATTGTGACGATTGCTGACAAAGCTGCGACAGTCTTGCTGGGCGGCGGCGTCATCGCATACCCGACAGAGGGTGTATTCGGTCTCGGCTGCCTGCCCGACCACGCGAAAGCGGTCGCGCGACTGCTCAAAATCAAGCAACGCGATCCGTCGAGAGGGCTGATTCTGATTGCTGCCAATGCCGAGCAGTTCGGCGGCTGGATCCGGCTGCCGCCAGGCGTCACACTGCCGAGCCCGGATCCCGCGAAGCCGGTTACCTGGGTTGTGCCGACAGGAAGCAAGGTTAATACACTGGTTCGTGGCGACAATGTCGGCATTGCGGTTCGAATAAGCAGCCATGCCGTTGCAACGGCGATCTGTGAAGCCGTCGACTCACCGATCGTCTCGACCAGCGCCAACCTGAGCGGACAGCCTGTGGCAGGTAATCAGCTCTGCCTTCGCCGGCAATTCCGGACTCTAGTAGACTACATCGTTCCTGGTGACTGCGGACCCGCTGGCGGTCCGTCGGAAATTCGGCATTTGCTGACTGGCGCTGTTATTCGGCCACGCTGACGACGAGCAAAAAATTGAGCGACCTGGATCAAGTCAAAGATTATTTGCAGACGCTGCAGAATCAAATCTGTGGAGAACTCGAGCAACTGGATGGCAGGGCGAAATTTGCTCGCGACATGTGGGATCGGTCCGGTGGCGGCGGCGGCGAGAGCCGGGTGCTTGCCGGTGGCCGGATTTTTGAGCAGGCCGGTGTCGGCTTCTCACACGTCTACGGCAGTGAGATGCCGCCGTCGGCCACCAAACACCGGCCCGAACTGGCCGGCAAAGACTTCCAGGCCGTTGGCGTTTCGCTCGTCCTGCACCCTCACAATCCTTATGTGCCGACGACGCACGCCAATTTTCGATTCTTCACCGCCGGTGAGAAAAATCCAGTCTGGTGGTTCGGCGGCGGTTTCGATTTGACGCCCTGTTACCCGTTTCGTGACGATGTCGTGCACTGGCACCAGTCGGCGAAAGCCGCCTGCGACCCGTTCGGTGCCAATCTGTACGCACGATACAAAGCCTGGTGCGACGACTATTTCTATCTCAAGCATCGCGATGAGACACGTGGCGTTGGCGGTCTGTTCTTTGACGATGTTAACGAGGCCGGCTTCGACCAGAGCTTTGCATTTCTGAAATCCGTTGGCGACAGTTTCCTGGGTGCCTACCTGCCAATCGCCAGGCGTCGGCATGAAATCTCTTACGGTGATCCGCAGAAACAGTTTCAGCTTTATCGACGAGGACGATACGTCGAATTTAACCTGCTCTACGATCGCGGTACCTTGTTCGGACTGCAATCCGGCGGACGGACGGAATCAATTCTGATGTCGCTACCGCCACAGGTGCGCTGGCAATACGACTGGCGACCTCAGCCCGGCTCCGCTGAGGAAGAGCTGTACAAGCACTATTTGCAGCCGCAAAACTGGCTCGGAGACAAACCGTGACGGAATCCTTACGCCCATTTCACCTGGCCCTGCCAGTCACCGACCTCGTAAAAGCCGAGGCCTTTTATTGTGGCTTGCTGGCCTGTGAGAAGGGCCGGACAGCATCCCGCTGGATCGACCTGAATTTCTATGGTCACCAGGTCACATTGCACCTCGTCGACAGCGACGACGCCCTGGCGCCAACCAATCCGGTCGACGGAGACTCGGTCCCTGCGCGTCACTTTGGCATAGTGCTGGAAATGGATGACTGGCGCCGCCTCGCCGCCCGCCTGGAGGAAATGGGCAGTGAATTTCTGCTTTCTCCCCGAATTCGCTTCGAGGGCGAGATCGGTGAGCAAGCTACACTGTTCATCCTCGACCCGAGTGGTAATGCGCTGGAATTCAAGAGTTTTTCCAATCCTGCGCAACTATTCGCGAACTGACGGCATCCAAAGCACAAGAGCCCGAATAAGCCACTCATTCAAAAAGCGGACATCGATATGACTCTGACACAGCTCAAGCACGCGCCTCGTGCCATCGCTTTGTCGCTTCTCGTGCTGTCGCCGGCGCTGGCCTATGACGATGGCGACAATACAGATGCAAGTTTTCGGGGCCTGGCTGTTGCTATCGATCGCCCGCTGCCCGCATCACCTCGCCACCGTCTGCGCAAATTACAGGCCGCGTGGGTGGAATTGAATTACGTTGTGACAGCTGATGGTCGCGCGATCGATCCGATCATCGTCAACTCAAGCGGCGGCATCGATTTCGAGAACGAGGTACGCAAGGTCATTGATAGCTGGCGCTTCGAAGCAAGCGTTACCGGTACCGAGTTGCCGCACAATGTTGTTGAAACCCGATTTCTGATGCTCGGTCGCGGCAAGGGTACAACGCGCAGATTCGCACGGCATTCCTCGCACATCATGAAGAACCTGCACAGCGGCAATGTTGAAAAAGCGCGTGATATCGCGGATTCGACCGTCAGACTCGGTGGTTGGAATCTATACGAGTCGACCATTTTGTGGCTGATGCTGGGCCGTATTGAAGGTGAGGAGGGCGACGAGGTCGAGCAGCTTGAGATGTATCAGCGCGCCCTTGCGATCAGCGATGAGCGGTCGTTGCGCCGGCAGGGACGTATGGATTTACTCGAAGATATTTTCGGGCTGCAGTCAGGATTCGGTCATTACGCGGAAGCTATGCATACTTACAAGGCGTTGGCCGAAGTACCGGGCAGCGATGAGGTTGTGGAGAAAATACGGCCTCGTGCCGAGGAAATCTCGCTGATGCTGCAAAATGACAGCGTGCTCATAGCCAAAGCGACGATTGCCAACCCCTGCGATTGTGAAGAGGGTGCGCCGCTTTGGTCCTATACGCCCGCGCGGCGCATTTTTTCCTTCGCGAACCTGAGCGCCAGGGTCAGGAAATTTGAAGCCCGCTGCGAACGTCAGAGAATCAGCGGTACCACGGTGCCTGATGTGAAATGGACGCTTGACGATGACTGGGGCTACTGCCAGGTGTTTGTCTTCGGCGAAGACGGCGCCAGCTTCGACTTTCTCGAACACCTGCGCGAAGGTGGAGCGATCGGAAAACCGGACGAGACCGCTGTTGCAGGAACACATCTGCTGGATCAAAAAAGTCGAAGTCAGTAACGAAGCGGCGATGAAATGAGTGGCTACCGAAACGATCGGGCGCGGTATGATAGATTGCAGGGAAACCGCCAGATAGTTCGATGTGAAACCGCATTACGCACTTCTAATATGTAGCCTGCTCCTGGTCCCGTTCGGCGCCTACGCGGGCAATGACTCGGCGCTCCGGGGTGCTAATGGCGTGCATCTGGGTAGCTCGGAAGATGCAGCCATATCCAAAGTCTATATCGTCCAGTTGCGGTCACCGTCAGCGGCGGACTATCACGCAAAAAACCTGAAATCACTGGCTCCGTCAATGGCACAAAAATCGGGCAGCCGCATTGAGAAAAACAGTGCGGCGATCCAGGCCTACGCCGACAAGCTTGACGGTGAACAGCAGCAGGTTTTAAGCAAGGCCGGATCTGGCACTGAATTGGTCTATAGCTACAAGTTCGGCCTGAACGGTTTCGCGGCCCGCATGAGCCCTGTACAGGCTCAAAAATTACGCGGCCTCGACGATGTCTTGAATATCTGGGAAGACGAAGTACGACCCCTTGTCACGACCGATAGCCGTACATTTCTCGGCTTGTTCGATAACCCGGGTGGACTGCGAAGTGAACACGCGCTCGATGGCGAGGGCATCATTATCGGTGTTATCGACAGTGGCATCGCCCCGGGGCATCCGGGCCTGGCTGACCAGCGACAAGCCGACCGGCCACGCCTGTGTCGCAGCAGCTGGGCAGAATCCACGATTCTCGGAAAGTGGCTTTGTCGGTCGTACGACAAGCAGCCTGATGTCGTCGATTTTGATGCTGTCGAAGACTGGAACGGCACTTGCGAAAGCGGTGAGCAATTTGCGGCGACGGATTGCAATAACAAATTGATTGGCGCGCGATGGTTTATTACCGGTGCCGAAAACTCCGGACCGATTGATGCCAGTGAATACCGCTCACCACGAGATGCCGACGGACATGGAACGCATACTGCGACGACGGCGGCCGGCCGGCGCGTCAGCGCATCTATTTTTGGAACGCTGATCGGGGATGTCGAAGGTATGGCGCCCCGTGCCCGTGTCGCGGTCTATAAGGCCTGCTGGCTGCGGCCGTCGGAATCGCGCGCAAGCTGCAACTCGTCGGACCTGGCAAGCGCGATCGATACCGCCGTTGCCGACGGCGTAGACATTATCAGTTACTCGGTTGGCAGCTCGATGCGGGATATCACCGCACCCGATGACGTCGCATTGATGGCGGCTACCAAGGCAGGCGTCCTTGCGGTCGTTGCTGCAGGCAACGACGGGCCCAATCTTGCCTCTATCGGTTCACCTGCCGGCGCGCCGTGGGTAATCACCGCGGCAGCGTCAAGCCGCAATGGAAGCTCATCGCTTGCGGCCATGGAAATCGCGACACCACCATCGATTGCCGGCAAGTACGCGATGAAAGAAGCCTTGTTCTCACCGCTGCTGGCAGACAGTGATCCGATCGAAGCAAAGCTGGTCCTTGCTGACGATGACGATACCAGCCTGCCATCGGGAAACCTGGGCATCCGTTCCGATGGGTGCCAGCCCCTGGTCAACGGCAACGAAGTGTCCGGCAATATTGCGTTGATGCAACGGTCCGGCTGCCGGTTCACCGATATGGTCAAGAATGCTGAAGACGCCGGCGCCGTCGCCGCGCTGATCTACAACCTTGCTGGCGACCCGATTGTCATGTTCGGCGAGCTGGGTATCGTTGATATTCCGGCCGTAATGATTGGCCAGGCAGACGGCAACCTGATTCTGGCCGAACTTGATGCAAATAACGAAGTCACAGCCGTCCTTGAGAAAGGCGTTTTGCTGACCCAAAATGACACGGGAAACGTCATGGCAAATTTCTCGGGACGGGGTCCGGGACCGGTTGCCGACATTCTCAAACCGGACGTCACGGCGCCTGGCGTCAACATCATTGCGGGCTTCACCCCCGACCCGGCCAATGCAATGTCAGGCGAGAATTTTGCCTATCTGAGCGGCACTTCAATGTCGACGCCGCACGTCGCGGGCGTTGCCGCATTGCTGCGCCAGGCACATCCGGACTGGTCGCCGGCCGCGATCAAATCGGCACTCATGACCAGCGCACGACAGAATTTGCAATTACCGGCCGGCAGTAACGCGACCAACCCTTTTGATTATGGCGCGGGTCACATTGTGCCGAATGAAGCGATGAGCCCGGGGCTGGTTTATGAACTCAGCAACGACGATTACGATGCCTATGCCTGTGGCATCGCATCGCCAGCCGTTGACAAGACACGTTGCGATGAGCTCGCGTCGGCGGGCTTTTCTTTTTTCGCACGAGACCTGAATCAACCTTCAATCTCCGTATCCCGACTCGCCAGCCAGGAAACGGTAACGCGTCGCGTAACGAACCTGGGCGACGAAGCCGGCATCTATAATGTTCAGGTCGCGGCACCGTCTGGTATTCGCATAGACGTCGTCCCGCCGAGTATTAGCCTTGCTCCCGGCTCAACGGCGAGCTACGACGTCACGATTAGCTACGAATCGGGGCCGCTTGACCTTTGGCGCTTCGGCTCCATGACCTGGGTCAGTGACGACAATGAAGCCCGAAGCGTCATCGCCGTCAAGCCGGCGTCGATCAATGCACCACAGGAAATCGTGTCATTCGGTGCCAGTGGCAGCAAAACCTTCAGCGTGGAGTTCGGCTACAGTGGCAGCTATAACACGGGTGTGCATGGACTGAACTTGCCATTGGTGCAGTCCCGCTTCGTCGCCAACGATCCGAGCAAGACATTCACGCGATTCGGTACCGGCGTCACCGAGCACGTCATTATTGTACCGCAGAATCAGCTATTTCTGCGCTTCTCGCTGTTCGATGCGCTCACCGATGGCGACGATGATCTCGATTTATACGTCTACTACTGCGGCGCGAACGGCAGTACCTGTAACCGAATCGGAGTGAGCGGCGAGCCGACTTCACAGGAACAATTCAATCTCTACCGGCCAGCCGCCGGCGTATATGGTGTTTACGTGCATGGCTTCGAGACTGACGAGGTCAGCGGTGGTCCCGGCGCCAACTACAGCTTGCTAGCCTGGTCGATAGGCGAAGTCGACGATGCAGGAAATATGACGGCCAGCGGCCCCGCATTTATTAACGCCGGGACCACAGCAGATGTCACCGTAAACTGGAGTGGGCTGTTATCCAACACCATTTATCTCGGCGGTATCTCGCACATCACGCCAACCGGCCTCGCCGAGCTAACGATAGTAACGATTGGCAACTGAGCGCGCGTACCAGATTTCGACGATTGCAATAATCAGGACCAGGGGCGGAACGATAAACGCCTCATTGCCGAAAACGGAAACGACGTCGCGCACCACAAACGATTCCAAATCCTGAACTAAAATGCTCACAAAGGAAATCAGGTACGCAGGCAAAGCCCAGGACTTCCGCAGTAACAGCAGGATCGAAGCAATGACGCCGAATGTTACCGCGATCGCGTAGGCCGCGTTCGCCCAGACTGGCGTATTGGCGATGAATGCTGCTTTTGCCGGACCCAGCGACGCGAACGCCTCCGGCGGTGTCGACATGTGCTGGTAGTAGAGCATGAACCCGATCAGATTCCAGGTCGTAAATACACCGGCGATAATGTAAAACGCTGCCGATGGGTTGCGGTTGAGATTCTCAGACATTGGTGTCCCTCTTGTTTTCGTTTTCTGGGATGCGTCCGATAGTCCACCCGCCCAGCGACGATTGCAAGTGAGCTCAAGCGCTGTTTTTTGCCATTGCCTTGCAGGGCTTATGGCGAAAACAGCTGACGACGTGGTCGTTGACCATGCCGGTGGCTTGCATGTGCGCATAGATGATGGTGCTGCCCACAAATTTGAAGCCGCGCTTTTTGAGGTCATTGGACAGCGCGTCTGACTCCGGCGAAGTTGCCGGTACATCACAGTCTTTTTTCAGCATTGACTGAATCGGCTTACCGCCAACAAAACCCCAGATGTAATCGCAAAACGTGCCAAATTCTTTCTGTACTTTCAGGAACGCTTTAGCATTGGTCACCGCAGAGTTCACTTTCAGCCGGTTCCGTACGATCGACGAATCCAGTAATAGCTTCTCAATACGTTTTTCGGTGAATCTCGAAACTTTCGTCGGGTCGAATTCAGCAAACATACGTCGATACCCGTCACGCTTGTTGAGAATAGTCGACCAGCTCAGCCCCGCCTGCGCGCCCTCGAGTATCAGAAATTCGAATTGCACACGATCATCCCAGACCGGCACACCCCACTCCGTGTCGTGATACTCGATATAGTTGAGGCTTACGCCTTCTGCCCACTTGCATCGCGTGACTGCTTTGGCCATCTGCCTGCCTTCGTTTTGTCGAAGACGCCAATGTAGCAATCGTCGCGCAATATCTCAGCAAACATTTCTGATCGATCGGCACAAAAAAGCCCGCGCCGTGGCGCGGGCTCTTCTTGAGCTTTTTAAGGCTTGAGTCGGTGCTAAACAGAGCTACCGCAAGAACCTTCGCCGCAAGAACCTTCTGCGTCGCCTTTCTTGTCGTCGCCGCAAGAACCTTCGGCGTCCTTATCGGCGCCACAGGAACCTTCGCCGCAACTACCTTCGCCTGCCTTGTCGTCGCCTTCGCCTTTCTTGTCATCGCCACAAGAACCTTCGCCGCAACTACCTTCGCCTTCAGCTTTGTCGCCGCCGCAGGAGCCTTCACCTTCGCCCAGCATGTAGCCGATGCTCAGGGAGGACATCTCAAACGGGTTGTCCAGGCCGTCGGCGTGCGCAACACCACTAATTGCAAATGAACCGGCAAGTGCCGCACCAACAGCTAATGCGATTGGCTTCATTACTTTCTTATCTGACATCTCTTTCTCTCCTACAGGAATATGCCCAAGTCCGGGCGTTTGTTGTTCAGGAACCGGAGCTCAAACGCCCCATGCCACTGAATTCAATACATTCTTCTTCACGTCTTCGAGTTGTTCGTCGCGTGCTCCAATGATCGCGACACTACCGTTGCCGACCGGCACGATAACGCCGTGAACATTGTCACCATCGAGCGTCATCGTCTCGGCAATTTTTTCATCGGGCAACAACAAGATCGTGATTGGACCCGACTTGCCTTGCAGCACCAAATGCGGAATCTGATTGCCGTTAATTGGACAGGTCTCTGCAAAAGTAATCAGGCCGGTGTCATTATTCATCGTCGCGATATTCGCGGGCACAACCCGTTGCAATTTGTTGCTATCCACCGGTGTGTTGCTCGGCAGTAGCGCCATTGGCTCATGATCAACATGTGCCAATACCTGGCTTTCGAGTGATGGCCCTGAGGTGTCCGGAGACAGCGACCGTACGCCGATGAATGCCGCCATCAAGACTGTCGCCGCAACTGCAAACCAGGCCGGTGTTGCCATCCGGCGGCGCGATGGCAGCGAAACAACATTTTCTGTATCCAGATCCGGCAGTTCCGGCATGCGCAATTCCGGAACAGGCAATTCCATGGCTGCCCGGATGCGTTGATTGAGCGCCAGGATTTCACTATTAAAGGTCTGACAATCAGCACAGCCGTGCATATGCCTGGACTCATCGTCAAAGTCGGGGTTCGTGGCCAGCGCCTTTCTGTAATCGTCGCAATTCATCGTGTTCTCTATCGGACTCATGAGGTCAACTCACGTTCCGATCCCTCTTTCAGTTTTAATCGGGCACGGTGCAAACGTGTCAGCACCGCTCCTTGCTTAAGTCCCATCTGTTCGGCGATCTCGCTGGTGCTAAAGCCCATCAGGACCTGCAGAACCAGCGGTTCGCGATAATCATCCTCGAGCTCGAATATCGCTTCGCGCAGATCGTCGAGTTCATCTGTCGGCTCCTCAGCCAGCAACGCTGACTGTGATGCCGTTAAATTGTCTATATCGACCGTCTCCAGGCGTTTGCGCTCAAAATAGCGAGCGTTCTCCCGTCGTACAATCGTTAGCAGCCACGGTTTGGCCGCGTCATCGTCGCGCAGGGCGTCCAGGGACTTCCAGGCGCGCAACAATGCCTCTTGAACAACCTCCTCGGCGATAGATTTGTCCCGACAAAGCCATGCGGCGAAGCGAAACATGTCCGCGTAGAAAACACTGACGATCTTGTCGAACCGGCGTTTTCTTGCGCTAGTCGTGTTACTGGTGTTCATACGAGATGACCCGACCCCTGTGATTTTTATTACTGTGGCAGCACGAAACTGTGATCTTGGCGTGGAAAGCCTTGCTAAATATAGGGAAAATGTGAAATTCCCGGTATTATTATTAATTCTCTTATTCTGATTAGCTATGAGTCAATCCAGCTTAGGACAGTTCCCGCAAAATCGCCTGCGGCGCAGTCGGCGCACACCCGCGCTCAGGCGGCTGGTTGCCGAAACGACCTTGAATGCTAACGACCTTATATACCCGGTTTTCGTGCTCGAGGGAAAAGATCGCTCGGAAGTGGTTGATTCCATGCCCGGGGTACGGAGGCTGAGCATTGACCGGCTGCTTCCGGATTTAGCCGAAGCGCACAAACTGGGCATTCCGTCCATCGCCTTGTTCCCGGTTGTCGATGCCAAGCTGAAGTCGCTCGAGGGAGCCGAATGCGCCAATCCCGATGGCCTCGTACAACGCTCGGTAGCCACAATCAAGGCTGAATTTCCGGATCTGGCCATTATAACCGACGTCGCTCTCGATCCTTATACGACGCATGGCCAGGACGGCATTATCGATGACGCGGGCTACGTGCAAAACGACATTACAGTCGACATGCTCGTGAAGCAGTCGCTGTCTCACGCGGCCGCCGGCGCTGACATCGTTGCACCTTCCGATATGATGGATGGCCGCGTCGGCGCAATCCGGAATGCGCTTGAAAATGCGGGATATCACAATACTTTGATCATGGCTTACGCGGCGAAGTTCGCCTCGGCCTTCTACGGACCATTTCGCGATGCGGTCGGTTCGTCGGCTAATCTCGCCGGCGGCGACAAATTCAGCTATCAGGTTTCGCCATCGAACAGCGATGAGGCCGTTCGTGAAGTTGGACTCGATATCAAGGAGGGTGCCGATTGCGTCATGGTCAAACCGGCAATGCCGTATCTCGACATTGTGCGGCGTGTTAAGGATACTTACGGGGTTCCAACCTTCGCCTATCAGGTCAGCGGCGAGTTTGCGATGCTGAAAGCGGCGGCACAGAACGGCTGGCTCAACGAGCGTGATACCGTGCTTGAAGCACTGCTCTGCATCAAGCGTGCTGGCGCGAACGGAATATTGACCTACTTTGCAATTGACGCGGCACGATGGCTTTCGGAGTAACGGCTTGAAAGACGAGACGGTAGCCCAAACCACAGCGATCGATCGCTACGGCGTTATGGGCTATCCAGTATCGCATAGCCGGTCACCTGTCATTCACCATCTGTTCGCGCTGCAAACGCGGGAAAATATTCAATACGAATTGTTGGAGGTCTCGCCGGAAAAGCTGGAAACTGCCATTCGTCAGTTTCAACGCACCGGCGGCAAGGGCCTCAATATCACGGTGCCGCACAAATCCGAAGTCACCAAGCTCGTCGATCAGGTCAGCGATCGCGCCGCAACAGCCGGCGCCGTCAATACGCTGTCATTCCGGGGCGGCGAAATCCACGGCGACAATACCGACGGCATTGGCCTGTTGCGTGACCTCGCCGTCAACCTCGGTGTCACGATTGAAGGTGCGAATATCCTGATCCTGGGAGCCGGCGGTGCAACGCGCGGAATTGTGGGTCCATTGCTGGAAATGCAACCGGCCTCCTTGCGCATTGCCAATCGAACGCTGGGCAAGGCACAAGCCCTGGCCGATCACTTTTCAAGGTCGGGGCCGGTATCTGCCTGCCGCTTCAATGTCGTTCCCGTTACCACCCGGTACGACCTGATCATTAACGCGACCTCCGCTGGTGTGCGGGGTGAGGCACCGCCGTATCCATCTGCTGCGGTGTCGAAATCGACGTTCTGCTATGACCTGTCTTATGGCCTGAAGCCGACACCGTTCAGCATCTGGGCCCGCGAGTCCGGTGCCGAACAATCGGTCATGGGCTGGGGAATGTTGGTCGAACAGGCGGCAGAATCTTTCAATATCTGGCGCGGCGTCCGGCCCAACACCGAGCCGGTACTGAAGCAAATGGTGATCGCGGCCTGACAGCATGCATCAGCGCATTGTCACGACTTCTTCTGCATTCGTTGGATGAATCGCGACCGTATCGTCAAATTGCTTTTTCGTTGCACCCATTTTTATCGCGACGGCGAACCCTTGCAGCATTTCATCAGCCCCTTCGCCGAAGATATGTAGACCAACGACGCGTTCGTCAGCGCCAGTGGTTACTAATTTCATCGCGGTGCGCTGCTTGTCCACACCCAGTGCGTAGAACATCGGTGTAAATCCGGTGTTGTAAATTTTCACGTCGTCGCCGTACTTCGCAATTGCTTCGTCTTCAGTCATACCGATCGTACCGATGGTTGGATGACTGAAAATCACGGTTGGAATCAGCTCGTAGTCGAGGAATCGACCGTCCATACCGCCGTAAAGTCGGTCGGCCAGACGGCGGCCGGCGGCGATTGCGACCGG
This sequence comes from Woeseiaceae bacterium, assembly GCA_021773115.1. Lineage (GTDB taxonomy): Bacteria > Pseudomonadota > Gammaproteobacteria > Steroidobacterales > Woeseiaceae > UBA1847. The sequence continues at coordinate 189,895 of JAJFKS010000033.1, forward strand.
CGTTAGTGCGGCACGGCCTGTCACATCGCCGAGTGCGAAAATATTGTCGACATTTGTTTTCTGAAATTTATCTGTTGTCACGAAGCCGCGCGAATCTGTCATTACGCCGGCCTTATCAAGGTCCAGGGTTTCGATATTCGGTGCGCGTCCGACCGCCCACAATATGCAATCGACGGGACCGAATTCGCGACCGTCGACCGCCGTCATAACGAGGCCGTCTGACGTCTTGTGTACAGACTCCGGAACCGCGCCTGTTTCGAGCGCAATGCCACTTTGCCGCATTGCGTCCATCAATTCGCTACTGAGCATCGTGTCAAAATCGCGCAGGACGCCATCTTTGCGCACCACAAGCTGTGTATCGCTACCTAAGCCGTTAAAGATGCCAGCAAGCTCAACCGCGATGTAACCGCTACCGGCAATCAATACGCGTTGCGGCTGCTCTTCAAGCTCGAAAAAGTCGTCTGAAGTGATACCGAGTTCAGCGCCCGGAATATCCGGCACGATGGGTCGGCCGCCGCTAGCAATCACCAGTCGCTCGGCTGTGTATTCCATGCCGTCAACTGAAACAGTGTTCGCATCCACGAGTTTCGCAATACCAGTAATATGCGTTACGTCACGTTTCTCAAGATTCTTGGCGTAAATGCTGTTGAGCCGTTTGATGTAGTCGTCACGCCTTACCTTCAAAACTCCCCAATTATGAGCGTTGACAGACAAATCGTAGCCATAGTCGGCCGCGTGATGCATTTGGTGGGCATGGTGAGCGGCGTACCACATGACTTTCTTGGGTACGCAGCCGACGTTGACACAGGTACCGCCAAGTGGCTTGTACTCAACAACGGCGGCACGGGCACCATACTCCGCAGCACGTTGTGCATGGGCCAGTCCAGCGCTTCCGCCACCGATTACGATCAAATCAAAACGTTCTGTCACTGCTAACTCCCTTGTACTGCTGTGTTAATATTCGCGCTTCAAAAGGACATCAAACACTTAATGAATAACCCTCTGCTCGATACTTCCTCACTGCCGCGCTTTGGCGATATCCGGCCGGATCATGTTCTGCCAGCGATCCAGGCCTTGATATCCGACCACCGCAACAAACTCGACACATTGCTCAATGAAAACAACAACCCGAGTTTTGAATCGCTGGTCGTTCCCGTTGAGTTAATGGAACATGAACTTGGGCGTGTTTGGTCGCCCATCATTCACCTGCAAAGTGTACTCGGATCAAACGACTGGCGTGAGGCCTACAACCAGGCACTCCCATTACTGACCGAGCACGGCACTGAAATATCACAGAACGCCCGGCTGCAAAACGCCTATGCGGGTGTCGGCGAATCGCTGGCTGATGACGACAATGAATCCCATCGCAGCGCTGTAGACCATGCGCTGCGAGATTTCCACCTTGCCGGTGTTGATCTGCCAGAGGCCGACAAGCAACGCTACAAGGACATCATGCAGGAACTCGCCGGGACGCAAGCAAGTTTTGAACACAACGTTCAGGATGCCATGGATGCCTGGTTCCTGAGAATTGTTGATGAAGGCGAACTCTCTGGCTTGCCGCAGCAGGCACTGGATCGAGCCGCCGAGGACGCACGCGCCAAGAACCTCGATGGATGGCTCTGGTCTCTGGATTACCCAAGCTTCGATGTGATCATGAAGCACGCCCATGACCGCCGACTCCGCGAAACGATGTACCGCGCATGGACCACGCGCGGCTCCGAGCTGTGCGGCAACCCGGAATGGGACAACAGTGCGAATATGGAAAAGATTCTGGCGCTGCGTCATGAAGCCGCCAATCTCGTGGGATTCAACAGCTATGCTGATTACTCACTGGCAACCAAGATGGCGGGTTCTGTCGACGACGTACTCGGCTTCCTGCGCCGGCTGGCTGCTCGCTCGAGAAGCGCTGCAGAACACGAGCTTACCGAGCTACAGAAATTTGCCGGCATGAAGCTCGAGCCCTGGGATATCACCTTTTGGTTCGAAAAATACAAGCAGGCCCGCTACTCTGTTTCGAACGAGGAACTGCGCCAGTATTTTCCGTCACGTACTGTAATTAACGGTCTGTTCGCACTCGCCGCGAAACTCTATGGGGTCGAGCTTATCGAATTGGATGACGTCGAAGTGTGGCATGAGGATGCGCGCTACTTTGCTATTCGAAACGAATCTGATGACGTGATCGGCGGCTTCTACGCCGATATCTATGCTCGCAATGGCAAGCGCAATGGTGCCTGGATCGACGAGTGCATTGGCCGCAAAAACCTCAACGGCAAAACTTCACTGCCAGTGGGCTACCTCGTCTGCAACTTTCAGCCGCCGGATGAGAACGGATTGTCGTTGCTCACGCACGACGATGTCGTCACTTTGTTCCACGAGTTCGGCCACATGTTGCACCACCTGCTGACGCGCATCGATTTACCGAGCATCTCCGGTATTAATGGCGTGCCCTGGGACGCCGTCGAACTGCCAAGCCAATTCATGGAAAACTTTGCCTGGAGCTACGAGGTGCTTCGAAAGTGCTCCGCTCATCCGGAAACCGGTGAGCCGTTGCCACGCGCTTTGTTCGACAAGCTTGCGCAAAGTCGCAACGCCGGCGCCGGTCTTGCCATGCTGCGGCAGCTTGAACTCGGTATGTTCGATTTCCGCCTGCATGCCGAGTATTCGCCGGACGACCCGACACCCGTGCTGGACATGCTGAACTCGGTCCGTGATGAAGTCAGTCTGCTCCAGCACCCGGCCTACAACCGGATGCCACATGCGTTTTCGCATATCTTTGCCGGTGGCTACGCTGCTGGCTATTACAGCTACAAGTGGGCTGAAGTACTGGCCGCCGATGCCTTTTCTGCCTTCGAAAATGCGGGCATCTTCGATCCTGAAACCGCGCGACGTTTTCGTCACGAGATTCTGGAAGTGGGTGGCAGCCGTGACATCATGGATGCCTATATCGCGTTTCGCGGCCGCCCACCGACGATTGATGCGCTGCTGCGGCAAAACGGAATTCGCACTGGGTGAAGATTGCCACCTGGAACGTCAACTCGATGAACGTACGTCGACCGCATGTTATCGAATGGCTGGAGTCACATGATCCCGATGTCCTGGTTCTGCAGGAAATAAAGCAACTCACCGAGAAGTTTCCCGCCGATGACCTTCAGGTGATCGGCTACCGGTCACTTGCCAGTGGCGAGAAAACGTATAACGGCGTTGCTCTGATCAGCAAGTCAGAAGCCAGCGATCCGGTCACGGATTTTCCCGATCTCGATGATCCGCAGCGTCGCGTGCTTGCGAGCACCGTGGACGGCGTGCGGGTGATCAACCTGTACATCCCGAACGGCTCCGAGGTTGGCTCGGAGAAATACGCCTACAAGCTTGGCTGGCTGGCAGCCTTACGCGACTTTCTTGAGGCTGAGATGAAACAGCATGAGAACCTTGTCGTGCTGGGCGACTTCAATATCGCGCCCGCTGACGAAGATGTTCACGATCCCGAAGGCTGGGGAGACGCCATCCTCTGCAGCCCGGCCGAACGGGCCGCGCTCAAGGGACTGCTCGATTTGGGCCTGACTGACGTTTTTCGCAAGTTTGATCATCCGGAAAAAACCTTTAGCTGGTGGGACTATCGTGCCGCCGGGTTTCGACGCAACGCAGGCCTGCGCATCGACTTGATTCTCTGCAACAACGCCATGACGGAACGCTGCACCGCCTGCTACGTGGACAAGGAACCGCGTGGCTGGGAGCGACCGTCCGACCACGCGCCGGTTGTCGCAGAATTCACGTCCCGGGCGCCGCCGAATGTCGACAACCGCATGTGACATATTCCTGAGAATCGTCCTTTACCCCCTTTAAACGCCGTGTATCATGGCATCGAATAGCTGGAGCACTATGTCTCAGGATCGGCGAAATGATTACGACGTAACCAACACCGTGCAGGTAAGCCATCCTGCATCGGTGCGTAATGCTGTGCACGAACTTTTCGTCGAAACGTTTCCGGGCATGTCGTTCGACAAATTGTGGCTCGCCTTTTACGATTTCGAGCGCCTGTTCACTGGCCGTTATCCAGGCTACAAGGGTTGCGATACGACCTACCACGACATGCAGCACACACTCGACATGACGCTTGCGCTGGCACGACTCGTTGTCGGTTACGAGCGTAGCGTCGAACCGACCGACCGCCTGGGCGCGAGCCGCGCTCAAATGGCCGTGGTGACGTCCCTGTTCCATGACTCCGGTTACATTCGCCACGAGAAGCGCGACGCGGACTACTCTAACGGTGCTGAATTTACGCTTTATCATGTATCACGCAGTGCCGACTTTCTGCGTCGCTATTTACCGGGACTCGGCATGGCCAAAGATGTTGGCGTCAGCAGCATGATCGTGCATTTTACCGGTTACGAGCTGGACCTTGACATGATCGAACTCGAGGACCCACGCGATATTATCTGTGGCCACCTGATCGGTACCGCAGACCTGATCGCGCAAATGGCAGATCGCTGCTATCTCGAGAAATGTCGCGACCGCCTGTACAAGGAATTTGTCGTCGGCGGCGTTGCCGTTGAGAATGCCAAGCCCGGCGAATACATGGTGCGTTACAAGTCCGGCATGGACTTGTTAAGGAAGACGCCGGCCTTCTATCAGCAGGTGACGCGCGACCGGCTGAACACGAAATTCAATCGCGCCTATCGTTACGCCGAAGTCCTGTACGGCGGCCGTAACCCGTACATCGAAGCAATCAAGACCAACATCACGCATCTCGTGAAAATACTGACGACCAACGACTGGTCATTACTGCGTCGTGAGCCTGCCTATTTCCTTGGCATCGCCAATGCGGTTCAGGAAATCGAACAACTCGTTAGCCGGCAGCTCGCATCACTGAGCGGCACCAGCATCAAGGCCGACAAACCCTTGCTCATGCCTGTCTGAGCGCCGCGCGCATCGCAACATAACGCGGCCGCGTTTCGATTCGTGCCAGCCATTCTCTCACCGCCGGATAAGCCGTGAGATCAAAACCACCTTCGTGTGCCACATGTGTGTAGGCGTACAAGGCAATATCGGCAATGCTGAATTCGTTATTCGCAATAAAATGATCTGATGAAAGTTTGAGCTCCATCACGTCCAGCGCTTTGTAGCCGCCAGGCCGCTTCCCCTCCAGATCTGTCTGCCGCTCAACCGGGCTGCCCAGGTATTTAACGATGAATCGTGCCGTCGCGATGTAAGGTTCGTGACTGTACTGCTCAAAGAACAGCCATTGCAGTACCGAGGCCCTCGAGTATCGATCTGAGCCCCGAAGCGAACTGCCATCTGCAAGGTAAGAAAGGATCGCATTCGATTCCGGTAAACATCGGCCATCGGGCAGGATCATAAGCGGAACCTTGCCATTCGGATTCAGTTTCAGAAACTCCTCCGTCTGAGTGGCACCGCTGAGTATATTGACTTCGTGCCAGGTATAATCGATGTCGAGCTCGGAACAAACAAGCTGGAGCTTGTAGCAGTTTCCGGAAATCGAGTCACCATAGAATTGCAGATTATTGAGCATTGTTTTCCTCGCGCCAAAGGCGCAGTGCATAGTATTGGGAGCGCGTTAGTTTTCGATTCGCATAGAAGGCTGCGAGTCCAGCAGCAAAAACGGCGAAGAAAGCGTCGGCGATTGTTAACACTTCGTCAAAAAATACCGGCCATGTCATGGTGGTCACCGATTGCAAAACCTGCAGGGTTCCGGTGTCAAAGCCCTCCGCCGTCACCGAGGCCGCTACAATGATGTTTGCCAGCAATGATCCGATGAGCGTAAGTAGCGCTGCTAACAGCGGAAAGCGCCAGTCGAGACCGCGACCAGTCATCCTGATCGCATAGCCGAGAAGCACACCCAATCCAAGCGTAAGCCACGGAAATACTTTATTGAGCAAGGCAGACAGCGTCATCCAGAACAAACTGAAAACAATAATCGCGATCAGTCCGGCGACGATAGCGTTGCGAAGTGACTGGGCATTGATGAGCCGCTCCCCATCAGCAGCCGTAGACCCGATACCTTCGCCGCTTCCATGCCGTTTTCGCAAGCGTAGTACGCTCTTGTCGGGGACGCCGTTCATACTCAAAATTCGTAGGCCTTCGATCGGGCAATGCTAGACTGCTTGGCTATGAAAATACCAGCTAATTGGGGGCAAAGTCGTTCTGATCACCGGAGCCGCGGTGGGCGATAACGGCGTCGATCAACAGGCTAATTGCGGCTATTCGCGGAATCTCGCAGGAAACGGTAGCTCAATGACAGCGCAGCAATTTCGACAGCGAAGCTGGTGACGAAAATCAAGAGTACGATTACAACACTGGCAACGTCCGGTAGCGACATCAATACCGGCCCAAGCATCGTTATGACGCCGTACAAGATTAGGAGTGGAGCAAGCAGTACGATCGTTATTCTCGGGCCGTTGCCCGCCGTCAAGTACCACGAATTGGACAGAAACATGTTCTTGCCCAATGCGGTCGACGGCAGGATCATACCGAAGCGCCCCTGCAGATACGTGACGGCGATGTAAGTCAGCACCAGGCCGAGCCACGGCGTGCTGAACCCGAACGGTGTTTCGGGGCTCATCATGAAGATAAGGCCGAATACCCAGCTCGCCAGGAGCATCAGGGCGCCGAGAATGATCATGTTAATAAAGAAGGACGTCTCTCGGCTAGTCCAGTAAAGAGACCACGGGTTGTTCAAGGAATCGGGTCCCAGCAGGATGACGCGATGGCAGGCCATCGCGATCAATGTCGCGAATGGCAAATTCAGAAACCTGAAAATCAGGTCTATAAAAAGATTTGGCGATAACTCGTCCTGGATCGTCTTCAGGACAAGCAGTACCAGCAATGGGAGCATGAATGCGCGAATCAGCGTTCCGGCGTTTTTGAGCACGGCACCGTATGCGCCGAATACCGTCGAAATAATAGGCAACTTTGACATCATGAGGTGTAGCGCCTGTGCTTGTTGCTGAAGGCTAGGGAGCTTACGGGGCGCACCTGATGACTGCAACAAGGCTTGTGCGAAACCGAGGGCTGCAACAGCTTAAAGTCAGGTATTCATTGCTCGCGCAAGTTTGCGTTTCGCCGCAACCAATGCGTCATTCGATGTATCTGGCGTCGCTTCCAGCTTACGCAATTCGACAAGGGCCTTCTCGACGTCGCTGCCAGCAAGCCATTCAACGGCACGCGAGACTTTCGCCTTGTCATCATCGAGTACGGCAGCACTTTTTCCGTCAAGCACCGCCACGCGGTGTTTGCAAAGATTGCCAAAACTGCCCGCTGGACAGGTACAGAGTGCCGTGAGGTTGTCGCCGTCTTTTATGAACGTTAATTCGTAAGGATCGGATGACGAGCCTTTTACCTGAATTGTGAATTGTTCCATTTTCTGTGCCTCATCATCACGGTTGGTTTCAGGACTTACGCGGTGTCACCCACATAGTAATGCTTGCGCGCAACACGATCTTGTCGGCCGTATCCATAACTTTGACGATGACCGGCAATTCCATCGCCTCAGCGAATTGCGGTATGGGGACGATTTCTGCGACCGCAAGCAGATCCGTCTCCGCTTTTGCCAGGTACTCAACTGCCATACCCTTCGGAATCCAGCGGTGGCTGGATGGAACGGTAACCTCCATCATCGTGCCAGCCGCCAACTCCGCCATATTGCACATCGCAATAGCATGAACAGTAGCGATATGGTTTTGTACACGACGTCGCTTCCTGATTTGAACCACGCCGTAGCCGGGCCTGAGTTCAATGATGGTCGGGCGAATACTCGAGAAGTACGGTGCCTTGAAGCAAACTATACGGGTGAACAACCACTTGCCGCCAGTATACCGGGATAATCGCTGCCATAAGGTGAATGCGAAGTTGTTCATTGGTTTTCGATTATTTTTCTGAAGGATCGTCTTGCGCGAACCATGTGAGGCGCCCGCATTTGACACAGGTGAGAACTGTCGCACTTGAATCAAGCCAGTCTATGCGCAGTAAACTGAGAAGCCATGTGTTCAACAGGATTTCCCGCGATTTAAAGCTGGTTCCATTGCACTGATAGCACGACACACGTTTACCGGCGACGTCATAGTTGCCGTCCGCGGACGGCACCAGGGGCGGCGCGGCTGTTGTCGGCGATCGTGTCGTTAATCGAATGACCATGACCAGGATCGCCACAAACAAGAGAAGCAGGAACATACCGAGCAACACCGCCAACAAGAACGGCGTGGCTGATATCAGTGCCTCGATCATTTACGGAACACGGTGGCTATCACCCCTCATTTCGACAAGTCCCATCGGGTTGCCTGCAGGACCCCGAAACAGCCCAAGCACCACGACACCTTTAACTTCGAATTGGCACACATCCGGCTTACTCGTTTTGCTCGTTTGAATAATGAAGGTTCAGCTACCATGGAGTTTAACAACTGGCGCACAAGAAAGGCCGCTATTCGAGCGTTTTGACCATCTTGATGATGACATTGTTAGCACCGTTCGCGGCAACTTGTACCTCGCGACTGACTTCTCGATAGCCACGTGCGATGTACAAGGGCTCGCCTGGAAGCGTTGCACCGAGTTCGATCGTCTTGAACCCTGCGGCGCGTGCCGCTGACTCGCCAAGTTCCAACAGCAGTGAACCGATCCCTCGACGGATCCATGACGGGTGCGTATACATCGCTCGAATCCGGGCTGCATCGGCTGCAGGATCGCTGAAGGAGTCATCTCGGCCAGTCGTATGATTGCCGCCGTAAAGCGTTCGCCGTTTGCCCCAGCCACCACAACCGACCAGGATTGTTTCGCCATCCTGTTCGGACTCTATGAGAAAGTACGTGCGATCCTCAATCAGCGTACCGTCAACACCCATCGATTCCTGCGCGGCTTCAATTTCTTTGGCTGACAAAAACTGTTTCATGTTCTCGAGAATCGACAGTTGCATCAATTCAATGATTGCGGGTACGTCAGCTTGCTCGGCTATTCTGTGGGTCAGTTCAGACATTGTGAAGCGCGTTATTCATCACAGCTTATTGTAATGGTGCGACGGGTTACCTGTCCTTCGACTGAAACAGTGTGACTGCCAATTCGATCACTATTGAGAACTTCAGCAGACGGGCTTAGTAATCTCGCCCTTCCGCCTGGGCAGTTTTTCTTCGCCGCTCCCGACACACACATTTCCCAGGGCTCAAAATTGGGGCATTTGATTTCATGCACAGGACTATCACCAAGCGACGGAGGCTCACCTGTAGAAACGCACGAAGCTACTGACAGTAGCAAAACCACGGCGCAAATTACGCTCACAAAAGAAAAATGAGTCATTGCACTATTCACCGCGCACCTCGTAACGAAACCTTAAGGCGTCTTGGTTCTGTAACGGCTGCTGATTATTCTAACATGACAGCACTTGCTTTCGATGACGGGAACAGTTTGCAAGTGCAGCGAATGGGTAGGCTGCACTGAGCGTCATTCAACAGGCTATCGGACCACAACTTTCTCAACCCCAACAACACCTTGCTCCTCGCTATACGCGATGACGTCATATACACCAGGTCGAAGGAGTAGGGGCAAGTGTTCACCTGGCCAAAGCAGGATTCGGTCGGCGGGTACGGAATCCAGAGGTTCTGAATGCTTGCGGGCCTCAATGATCACACGTGTGTTTGTCTGCAGAAATGACTGCGGAACAGCGACGGGTTTCTCGCCCTGTTTCTCACGCCATTCGGGTCTCCCGCGTTTGAAACGGGTTGGCGGATGCGCAATTTGAATATCGAACTGGCCTGGAACAACGCGTCCGGCATCTTTAAGAACGTGAATCTTGCTATCAACTGATTCACAGCTTGTTTGATCTATCGTCAACGGATCCATGACCGTTTTTGTTTTCAGTCGAGCCGCCATCCATGCAAGCTTTTTCCCGTCGAAACTTGCGATTGGGACCTCCGCCGCGTGTGAGTAGCCGACATGGACTAACAATCGTTGCCCATTCCCAAGCTTGGCGAAAATCGCCGCAAGGTTTTCTGCTTGCCCCTCTTCCCGTATCGTCGCCCGTTCGTGCGTGCTTAGCGATGTATCAGTGGAAGATGCGATATGTTCGTATGGTGCCAAGCGGTATCCAAGTTGCTTCACCTGCCGAATCAATTCACCGAATGCGGGTTCGTTGGAGTAGTACCCGTCTCTGATCCGCGTATACGGTATCTGCTGAGACTCGGCTATGAAGGGCGAAAACGTCTCCGCGGCGTAGACTGTGTAGTTAACGTCCCGTAGTGAGCTTGCTACCTGTTGAATAAAGGCACGGTGATGAGGTTGGTCATGTGCTTCATTAATTATCACGATACGTGTCTCGGCGGCACGAGCCTTAATTTCAGCGACTGCACTTCTGTTGTCTGCATTGGTGTCAGAACACGGCCGTGCCCGCCCCGGCCAATCGCGGATGCTCGCATGCAGATCTTCGCGGCCGACCAGAGTGAGGGTCTGCATGTAAATGGACCGACTCTTAGGGTCGGTGCTGCTCGCTAAGTCTGAGGGAATATTGTCGAAGAAACGGCTTATGAGTTCGCTTGCCGCTGAGCCTGCATCACCGTCCACTCCTGATTTTTGGGCCGGTGCTGTAGCGCAAGCAGACAGAGCGCCTATAAAGAAAATTGCAGCTAGTCGAAACATATTTTCAACGCCTATTCGTGGAGCTGGCCGCAGGTCGACGATTTGCAGGTACGGCGCAGTGTTAGCGTGACTTGCCCGAGAGGTAAGCCAAAATTTCCAAGCGTGCTGGATGACCGTCTAGAACTTTCCCAAGTTCAACTACCTTGTCGAAGCTGTCTCCGAAGTCCTCCTTCAGGCGAGTCAACTCCATTCTTTCGATTGAATCTGTCATCACGCGGTACTGCCATGGCTGTGTTGTAATTTTTGCCAGCTCACCAGAACCCACGAGGGCTTCGATCAGCTCCCACTCTCCGCTGTCTAGCCATACCTCGTCACAACTCAGGCAAAAATCAATCCTGTTTTCGGTATCGGCTGAAACCCTGAACTTGGTCATGACGTGTTGGCACTTTCCACAGAGAAGCGCGTCTTTCGTATCGGCGACCTTTGTCGCAGAATCTGGGTTGCTGTTCAGGCGTGCCGCGACTCCGGATCGTTCTCGCCAATCCCGATACGCGACCAATGAAACCAAAACCCCTTTACAGCGGTAGCAACTATTCGCCGGCAAAGAACCAGCGACAAGCGTATGTCGCATTTCTGTGCCGGAGCATTTCGGACATGCGGCCATCTATGAGCTCACGTTAACGTTTAAGCCAACACGCACTTGACGCAGATCGCCAGCAGCGACGGCTCAAGGCGGGCTGAGTCAAGTGGCGGGTGCAGCGCATGGTTAGGTTGCATCTCTTCGGTACTTATCATGCTCGATCGTTTCTACGATGAACGTAAGCGTGTCGCCCATGTACGTTCCGCTTACTTCCCAACACCCTGCACTTGGAAAGTCTATTCCTGTCAGCATTGTCCAGGCCCCGAGAGAATGGCCAGGTGAAGTTGTTGGCCAGAGACCATTTTCTGGAAGCAGCACTGCAAGAGCTCTATTGCCGAACCAGGTATCAGCCTTCGGCCAAGTCTCGACGAACTCTTTGCTTGACCCTATTGTTCGTTCACATGTTTCGCCGGCACCTGCCGGTGCAAATGGCGTAAGCAGCAAAGCGAAACTGAGTATGGTGGCGATTGTTAGAGACTTCACGATGCCTCCTAACGTTTAAGCTAACTTGATCTCAGCTTATGGCGGCGTTCCTGCGAATGCAAGAATGGTGGCAGATGCAGAGATGCACGTGCTGTGATGGGCAGACGGTAGCTTTTGGCGAGAGCGATCGTTTAACGCTCATTACTCTTGATGATTCAGTTGTCCGTTTTTGGTTAGAAACCGCCGGTCAGTGCGGACCATTCAGAGATCCCGTACGTAAATTGATCCCTGCTCCTTGTTGAGAAATTCAGTTTCTCCGATCGAACGCCAGCCCACTCGAATAAGTAAGCCACCCAAGACGGCCGTGCTGACATAAAGACGACTATGGCCGAGTCGTTTAGCGAGAAATCCAGCAGACTCGAGTAGTGCCGTCGCTATGCCTCGGCCGCGCTGCGAGGGTGCCACAAACAGGCCGACCACTGATGGCGTCAGGCCTGTCGCCTCATCAAGGTCTAGCGCAGCTATTCCATATAGCTCCCCGCCTTCGGCGGCTACGAAACCGAGCGGAATCTGGTCACGATTGCGGCGCGATTCCAGATCCGCTCGTGCATTGCCTGGCCCGTTGACTCCGTAGTACGGTTCCCACTCCGATATGTACCAATCCGCCAACATCGGAATCGATTCAGAATGATCGGCAAGCAGTTCAATATTCATGATTACAAAGTTGCTTGGTGTGACGGCCTTGGGTTGCGAGCTCAACCGGTCGACTATGGTTTACTCGACCGATTGAAGTCGCAAGTCTAAAGCGGACATGCGGAATCGTCGATCTCTCCGCTGCTGCCTAACGTTAAGCTAAATGAAACTAGCGTACGGCGCGGTTTTTGCGGATGCAAGAAGCGTGATGGGAGTAGTTTGCAAGTGCAGCGCATTGCTAGATTCCCTTTACGACAATTTACTCGACACCAACCGGTTCAGACTCACGCCAGACTCCGCCGCATTCTCGACCGATGCCTTCGATTGGCAAGCGGTGCCATGAACTCAGAATTCCCGATGAGGGTGTAAGTTGGCGGGTGATATATCGAATCGACACGGACGCGATAGTAATTGCGGAGGTCTTTTCCAAGAAAACCGGGAAAACACCGAAGCGAGTCTTCGGTCTTTGTAAGGCACGACTAAGAGATTACGACAATGGATAAGCGAAAACAGGCGAAACTGGCGAAACGTGGCTGGAAGGTCGGCACTGTTGCTGACTTTCTCGATCTTTCGGCCGAAGAGTCAGCCTATATTGAAATGAAGCTTGCGCTGAGCGAAAAGCTCAAAGAAAAACGCGCCCGAACCAAGCTCACTCAAGCAGAGTTCGCAGAAGCGATTGAATCCAGCCAGTCACGAGTGGCAAAGATGGAAGCCGGCGACCCGACTGTATCACTTGACCTGCTTGTGAAATCGCTCCTGGCCCTAGGCGTTTCCAAAAAGGAACTTGGACGAACAATTTCCTGACTCGGGTGAGCGCGGTCTAACGTTTAAGCTAAATGAAACTAGCGTACGGCGGCATTCTTGCGGATGCAAGAATGATGACGGAAGCGGTTTGCGAGTGCAGCGCATTCAGAAACTCTATTCTCCGGCTTTTCCATCGGTCGTAAATACAAGCGAGCATCACTCGGCTGGAAGTGGCATCAATAAAAGGGCGACTACACATACATTTCGGCATTCGTTTACTACGCACTTATTGGAACGGGGTTGCGATATTCGCACCGTTCAGGAGTTGCTTGGCCACGCGAGGGTTAATACAACGCAGATCTATAGGCATTTCCTCAAGCGCGGCGGTAACGCAGTCCGAAGTCCACTGGACCCTTGATCAAGGGCAGACCCCTGGCACGAACTCCACCGCGTAAGTATCCGTCTTATACCGCGGCACATTCGGGAACCCATCTGGCGGATTCTGCACCAACCAATACCGGCCACCGCTTTCGTCCGGCCCGCCCGGATAGACATCACCGATTTCCTGGTGGACCCAGTGCACATCCACCATCCACGCTTCTACCTTTGTTCCGTTGAAGTCGAGGTTTTCCCTGCCCACCCAGCTTGCGGTCACTTTGTAAGTCGCATCGAAGCTGATCATCGATGCCGCGAACTCCAGCGGCTGATCCTGGTAATCGAGCGTAGCCAGCGGCAAGCCCATTACGTTGCCGTGCAACATCGTCGAATTTGCTTTGCCTGCAACTTGTTTCGTTTTGTCGCCCTGCGCAACGCGCCCTTTGTATCCGCTCTCGGTCAATACATGTTCCGCGCTTCCCCTCTCAGATCCGTCCGCTGCGGTCATTCGTCGTTCCAGACGCAGGGGCGCGAGCGAATGCCTATCCAGATAAGTTGTCGTAACTGCCGAACCACCGTCGGGGAGAACTGAAAACTGCTGTACCCGCAGTACATCATCCCCAATGACAATCAACCGCTCTGTGAGATTGTTGCTCGCCACCCAATCGCCGTCCAGCAGCCTGCATTGGCGCCAGCTCAATTCATACGGCTGAAGTTTCGTGCCATCGATTTTCCCATCACCCAGCTGCACTGAATTATTCGCGCTCGCGACGCCCGTTGCGACGCATAGCGCCAACATTATGGTTCGCATGTCATTCCCTCCTTACCTGCCCAGCGCTTACATTGCGTGCGCAATGAACACAGCCGCAACTCTATTGTTCTCTATTGGTCCGAATAACAAGGCACGGAAGGAGGTGGATTGTGAAAAAGCCAGCAAAAAACGTTTCTGTCGACGCGTCACGACAACGGGTGACGCTGGACGGCGAACCGCTGAAGCTGCAAGGCAAGGCCATGCGTGTTCTGTTGATGCTAATAAACCGTGCGCCCGAAGTGATCAGCCGATCGGAGCTCATTGACGCGATCTGGCGCGGTAATCACCTCGTCGGCGAACGCGGGTTGAACCAGGCTCTTTGGGCCATTCGCGCCGCCCTTGGCGATGATGCTCGAGCGCCGCAATTTATCCGCACACTCGCCCGCGAGGGATACCAATGGATTCATGCAGTAAATCGCCGCCGCAGCAAAGAGCACCGTTTCGCATTCGCGGCAGCCGTTGCTGCAAGCATAAGTGCCATCGCCGTATTGTCGATGGGTGTACCTGCCACTGGCGGTGCCGAGTTCACATTGCCGGGCCGGTGCAGTTTGTCCGGGAATAACAGTGTTCAGGCCTATCGGGTTCGGCGTGATGTGTTCGTCGATATACACGCGGGCTGCCGTCTTATCGTCAAGCCGTCCGGCCAGAAAGAATTTGGCAGCCCCCTCGTCTCCGACGATGGCAGGCACGTCGCGTTTACCGTTACGGAAAATCAGTCTTGTCGATTCGTCAGCGTCGATATCGAAGGCGGCAAGCGCACCGAGTTCAACAGCTGCACAATCAACGACTAGTCATCCATTGGCAGCGAGTCACAATCGACGTTGAAGCTGCAGCCGGTCAGGTACACGACCTCTTCATCTACCGGGTTTGTGCCAATAAAAAATCCGATATCCCGCGCGTAGTACTTACGTTCGAACACACCCGGCTCAATCGGAGTGCCTTCGGCAACAACGATACAGTCGTGGTTGCAGAGCATCTCAGCCAGCTCCTGCGGGACCAGTTCGTCGAGCTCATCGAATTCGCCATAGTGGTAGGTAGTCGAAACGACTTCGCCGACGTCTTCGGCGTTGCCCAATGAGAACTCCTGTCGGAAGAAGTCCCCAACTTGCGGATTACCGGGGAAGAACACGCCGGCACGGTCACCGTCCCGTTCCACCTTGAAGGAACCATCAATTGCGACCAGTTCCGGCAGGCTCGGTGAATCGCCTGCAAAATATTCGAAGTCCTTGACCTCTTCGCCGCAGTACCAGATGCCGCCGTCGTTGCGGTTTACCGCAAACCAGTCGTCAGTATCTTCGACCAATCGGCCGTCGACGGAGACGACGTCTCGTACGACGAAGCAGTTTATGTCGTCGATGAACTTGGTCTCATCGAGAACTTCGACCATGATTTCCTCATCACCACCGTAGGTCCAGATGTGTCCAACCTGCATTGGGAAATACGGATTGGGAACTGAAATGGCAGCGAGATCCGTTTCGAAGTCTTCGGCCTCAAAGCTCGGGTCATACGGCGCCTGTCCGAGTCGGTCGCAAACCTCTTCACGAGCGTCATACACGGCATGACACTCTTCGCGAACCTCGCTGAATTCCTCACGCACCTCTGCGAGGCACTCATTTTTCTCGTAGCGTTCCGATTCGTTGTAGCATTTTGCCTTTTCGACCAGGAAGTCGTCGCGAGTCTCTGCGTAACACGCAGAACGCATTAATTGGCTGGTCTTCGAACATGCATTTCCATGCGATGCCTGTGCCTCATCGGAAATACCAGGTGCCAGAGATAAAACCAAGCACAGCGTTACAAGTCTGCTCATGATGTTGCTCCACGTCTGAGTCATCGTCGTCCTGTCCGTCGCCGGAACAGGCGGTTTTGATCAGTTAGACGTGACGCTGAGCAGAAATCGGTCGATGAAGATCAGTCCCCATGTAAAAAGCACCAATAGCAGGCTCACCAGCACTGCGGCCGAGCCCATATCTTTCGCATTCTTCGACAGCGGATGTCGTTCAAGGCCGATTCGATCCACGACCGCTTCGATCGCCGAGTTCAATAGCTCAACGATCAACACCAGCAGAACCGACCCAACCAGCGCAATGTACTCCAGGGCGTTTCGCCCGAGCAGGACGCCTAATGGCAACAGGATCAGTGCCAGTACCAACTCCTGCCGAAATGCCGCCTCGCCTTTCCACGCGGACTGAAAGCCCGCCATGGAATAGAAGAAAGCGAGCCAGATACGCTTCACGCCCGTTGGCTTTGAGCCTGTTTCTACTTCCTGACTTTCATCTGTCATTTCACACCTGCCTGCCGCCGAAGGATTTTGGAATGGGCCGAGTCTAACAGGTCAGAATCGATTCCAAACCGGGCAAAAGCCTTGAATAAAGTCAAACTTGCACCATGGCAACTCGCCAGCGCCGCCGCTGTCTTCATAGCGCTTGGAAACAACACCACGCTGTTTTCAGCTCTTGCAGCGAGCCCTGAAATCCACTCCTTTGCAGGACTCGGATTTGTCGCGTCGATCGTACTACTGATGATTTTCGTGCTCGACACGATCATTCTTGCAATTGGCTTCGGTCGATTAATGAAGGTGACGATTGCGTCGCTCATGATCCTGTCCGCAGTCTCTGGCTATTTTTCCAGCAAGTTGGGAGTCATTTTTGATCCGGGCATGTTGTCGAACATGCTGGAGACGGTTCGTGATCGCAACGTCGCCGAGGCGACAGAACTGGCGTCGCTGCCACTGCTTCGCCACGTGCTCTTATTCGGCATCGCACCGGCATTGCTGCTGATATCTGTTGAGGTCACCCCGCAACCGCTGCTGCAAGATATCGGCCGAAGATTCCTGGTTCTCGCCAGCATGGCGGCACTATTTACCAGCATAACGTTGCCGAACTATCGTTTTGTTTCATTTTTCGCTCGCGAACACCACGATCTCCAGTTTACAATTTCGCCGATCTACCCCCTGGTTTCCACCGTGCGGCTGATAAAGAAAAGCTTCCGTGCCAACCAGACCTTTCGCGTTGTCGATGCAGACGCATCACAAATCAAGTCCAGTGAGCGACGAAAAATTGGCATTATGGTCGTCGGTGAGACTGCGCGCGCCGACCATTTCTCGCTCGACGGATATTCGCGGGACACAAATCCTCGGCTCGAGCAAACAACCAACGTGCAGTTTGCCCATGCTCATTCCTGTGGCACATCGACCCTCTTTTCTGTGCCTTGTATGTTCTCGATCCGAGACCACGGGACTTATGATGTGGACAAGGCAGCTTTCGAGTCGAATGTACTGGATATCCTCCGCGCTGCCGGCGTAAGCCCGGTCTGGATCGACAACAACTCGAGCTGCAAAGGCGTTTGCGCCCGCATTGATACCATCAACCTCCGCGACAATATTGATCAACAGTCGCCACTCTACAGCGACATGGGTTATTTCGATGGCGCGTTGATCCCCGAGATTGACGCTTACCTCGGCGCCACCGGCCCGGATATGCTGATCGTCCTGCATATGCTGGGCAGCCACGGGCCAGCCTACAGCCGTCGCTATCCCAGGGAGTTCGAGCAGTTCCAACCGTCGTGCAACAACGCGTCCCCGACCGAGTGCACGTCAGACGAGGTCGCAAATGCCTACGACAATACGATTCTTTACACCGACTTTGTGCTGCAACAACTCATCGAAAAACTTCAGGCGCACAGCACCGACTTCGACTCGTTCCTGTTCTACGCTTCAGACCACGGCGAATCGTTGGGTGAAAACGGTGTCTACCTGCACGGACTACCGAATGCGATTGCACCTGACGCACAGACGGTCATTCCGTTTGTTTTCTGGGCATCACCAGGCTTTCGGGATGCTCGCATGAGCGAAGCACGACTGTCACACGACAACATTGCGCATACACTGCTTGGTCTCTATGACGTGAAGGCATCGTCCTACCACAAAGAACTGGACCTCTTTGCGGGTTAGAGAATTCATTGCTAGTCCATGAATACTCGTTGTGCGGCGTACGCGAAGTAGGCCAACAGAAGCAGCGCACCGGCGGGTCGCCCCAGGCGCGCCCGCCCGACCGCGAAGAAATAGATCAACATGGCAGCGAACACCCACGATACAACGAGATCACCAACGCCACCTTCCGGGACGGGAATTGGCGTTACCAGTCCGCCAATGGGCAGTACAAAGAGGGCATTAAAAATATTGGAGCCAACGACATTGCCCAGTGCCAGGTCGGACTCCCTGCGCGCCGCTGCGATGATCGACGTCACGAGCTCAGGCATGCTCGTGCCGATCGCCATGACAAACAGGCCGATGATTGTCGGTGAAACGCCGAAGCTGGTCGCTAGTGATGACCCGTTTCGAACGGTCATATCGCCGCCTACAAATAATAGGGCACTGCCTGCCACCAGCAAGAGCCACGACATATAAGCCTGATGTGGCTTGATCAGCGACGAGCGCTCTGCGATATCGAACAGTAACTTGTCCGAACCCTTGCTCCGGATCACATCCAATGTTGTGATGTAAACAAAAATGCCAAACATCAATAGCAACACGATCGAATCCGTGCGTCCGATGATCGGCGCCGATCCTTCGAGCACCCCGTCAAGCGCCATGACCGTCAGCGCGGTCGTACCGAGCAACAGCAATGGAACCTCGCGGCGCACCAGCTTGCCCTGAATGTCGATCGGTGCAATCAAGGCTGCGAGGCCAAGTACCAGACCAAGGTTAGCTACATTCGAACCGGCGACATTGCCAAACGCGAGGGCTGACTCCCCCTTCAGGACGCCGAGCACCGTCACAACCAACTCCGGCGCACTGGTGCCAAAGCCAACAATCGTCAGGCCGACAATCATCGGCGAAATGCCGAAGCGTTCGGCAATCTCCGATGCCCCGCGCACCATGAACGTACCGCCGCCAACCAGCAGCGCAATTCCCAAGGCAAGGCCGGTGAATTCGATCATGCTTGTAGCCTACCGCAAAAGGCGCCTGAAATGACCGGAACATTGATAAGGTATGCGCCATGATTCGGACACTCCTGATTGCCCTGCTCTGCTTGGGCGCCGCCGCAAAAGTGACAGCCACAGACAGCCCTGTGCTCAGCGGATCCGTCGGTGCGATTTCCGGTGAAGGCTGGAAAATCTCCGGGCTGACTTCCGAACTCGAACTAACTGATGCTGGCCTTCGTGGCGAGTTTCGAATGGCGCGCGTTGATGTTGCCGCTGCCGGACAATCATTCGACGACATTCGCGTTAGCTGCGCCCTTGTCAAACTCACTACGCGAAACATCGCCTGCGATCAGGCCGTGTTCACGGCTGCTATTCCCGGCATCGGTCGACAGGCAATGCACGGCAGCTTTGTTTATGACCGATTCGCCGTTTCTGTCGACATCACGCTATCCGCGGTCTCAGTCGCCAACAGCTTTGTTCGATTTGATATCAAGGCTAGCGAGAGTGGCGTGAATGTTCGCTATCGTGGCGACAATCTGCAGCTTGCCGGCCTGTTCGCACTGGCATCTCATTTCAATGATTCGTTTAAAGAGTATGCGACGGACGGTCTCAGTGACCTGTCGGGAACCGTGAGCGTGTCTCCTGACAAGCCCGTGCAAATTACGTTGCTCGCCAATCTCACCGGTGCGGCGCTCTCAAATAATCGCGGCACAATTGCAGCGGACGGCGTTGCTGCACACATTGACATGAACGTCATGCTTGATGACGGTAACGCGACGATCGACCTTAGTATCGAGACCGCCCAGGGCGAGGCGTACTTCGAACCGGTGTACGCGAACTTTTCTGAGAACGCGGTAAGCTTAAAGGCGAAAAAGATCGTCACGCCCGATTTTTCGGCCTACGCCATCGATAATTTTCATTTGCAGCAGGAGGGCCTGCTCGACGTCGAAGGGTCAGCTGCACTTCAGTTTCCCGTTGAACAGAACGCTGCCATCGATCTTAGCGCAAACGTCGAGCTGCACGACTCCTCCATGAACAACCTGTACACCAACCTGATCAAGATTCAGCTCGCCGGTACGCTTCTCGGCAACCTGGAGACAGACGGGCGATTGTCGGGGCTGGTCGCGATCGATCACAATGCGTTGCGCTCAGCCATGCTGCAACTGAACGAGATCATTCTCGACGACACCCGCGGTCGATTCGCAATTTACGGTCTTAACGGACTCGTCGACTGGCGCGCCGACCCGCTACTGACTCCCAACCCGAGCACATTAAGCTGGGACATTGCCACGGTCTACAACATCACAGTCGGTGGCGGCGAAGCCAGACTGCAACTGGGCGACAACGACATCAAACTGCTCGAGCCCTTACGTCTCACAAGCATGGGCGGCGCACTGAGGTTCAACAAACTGGAGCTGCACGACTACGGCAGCGACGACGCGACCGGCCTGCTCGATGCCGAGCTCGAGCCTATCCAGCTCGGACAACTCACCGGCGCTTTTGGCTGGCCGGCATTTTCAGGAACCCTCTCCGGACAGCTTCCCTTGTTGCAGCTCGCCGATAACACCGTCACGGTCGGCGGCACATTGAGTGCACAGGTCTTCGACGGCAGCATGCAGATGTCAGATCTACGGATCGAGCAGCCCTTTGGCCGTGTACCCCGTATGCAGGGCGAACTCCGCTTTCGCGACCTGGACCTCAGGCGCCTGACTGAGGCGTTTTCCTTTGGTCTCATTCAGGGACGGTTAAGCGGCGACGTCTCAGGATTGGAGATGATTAACTGGCAACCTGTCGCGATGGACATGCATTTTTACACGCCGAAGGACGACAAGACGCCACATCGCATCAGCCAGCGCGCCGTTGAAAACCTTGCGAGCGTGGGTGGCGGCGGGGCGGCGGCTATTTTGTCGACCGGATTTTTACAGTTTTTTGAAGTGTTTGCTTATGATCAAATCGGTTTTCGTTGCGTGCTGCTCGACGCAGTCTGTGCGATGAGCGGCGCCGGGCCCGCAAAAGAGGGTCCCCAGGGACGCGGCTATTACATTGTTAAAGGCCGCGGAATACCAAGAATTGACGTTGTGGGTTTTCGCAATACGGTAAGCTGGCCGAGGCTGGTTCAGCAGCTCGGCGCGATCACCCGCAGCGGCAGTCCGACCGTGAACTGACGCTGCCGGATCAGAACATAAAACAGGAGTTTTAAAGTAATGCGCAAAGTAACTATTAGTGTGACGGCGCTGCTCGCAATATTCATAGTTGCCTGCGTCACGATCAATGTGTATTTCCCGGAGGCCGCCGCAGTTGAGGCCGCCGATCGCATCATCGACAAAGTGCGTGGCGATACTGAATCCAGTCCAACCACACAGCTACAACCACGACGTAATGCTGACGCGCCGATGCTGCTGGCAATTGCCCACGGAATTGGTGGTTTCCTGATCAGCGATGCCAATGCCCAGGCACCGGTTGACTTCGACAAGCCGTCACCCGAAAAGCAGGCACTGGAAAATTCACTGGCGGCGCGCTTCCCATCGTTGCGGCCGTACTTCGACTCCGGCGCCATTGGTCTCACCGATTCCGGACTCATCGAGTTTCGTGATCGCAACCTCGTGCCACTGAAAGATCGCAACTCCGTTGTGCAACTCGTTGCCGCTCAAAACAATGACTGGAACGCGCTGTACGCAGAGATCGCCCGTCTCAATGGCCATCCTGAATGGCAGGACAGTATTCGACGAACCTTCGCCGGGCGTTGGGTCGCGAAAGCGAACCGGGGTTGGTATTACCGCGAAGGCGGCACCTGGAAACAGAAGTAAAGGCTTTGTCGGCGGAGCTATTTTTCGATCGAGTACAACACATCGATCGACTGGTTTTCGCCGGCGCCCGCCTCCAGCGTCAGTGCGCGTGATAATCGGTAGCGCAACATCAAGGTGCCGAGTCGACTGAACACGCCGTATGCATATCGCGCGTACAGGCGCGAATTGATCTGTTTACCGGCTACCAGCGCCGTGGAGTCTCCCCCATCGCCGGCCAGGGCCAGCTCGTCCAGACCCAGTGACTGCCCGATTTGGTCAGTGATGCGTGCCGCCTGGCGAATACCAAGTGCCACCGCCGCACCGGACAATTCGCCACCTTCTGTCTGTGATGCCTGGCTGAGCGGTCGACCGATCACCAGGTACGACAAGGCATCAGCATCCGCCATCGTCGGGTTCGAATACACCGTACTCGTCAGGTTTTGAGCACGGCCGCGAAGATGAATGCCGGCCGTAACGATGCCATCGAATGTTTCGATAACCCGCTCGGCACGCACGTCAACGATGGGGTCGTCCAACGGACCGGTGAAAGTCAGCCGTCCGCGTTCAATTTTGAGCTTTTGTCCCTGCGCGATAAACGTGCCATCAACGAGGCTCACTCGTCCTTCGGCTGTCAGGGGTCGATTCTCGACCACCTTCATGGTCAGGTTGCCCGTGAGGCGCGTGTCCAGGCCGAAAGCCTGGAACTGCACCCGTTCGCCCAGCACCAGCTTGGCCTCTCCGGTTATCCGCGTGGGTCGTTCTTCGCCTTCCTCTTCGCCCAGAACAACAACGTCCGGTGACACGGTAACGGCGCCGACCGGCACCTCCCGTACGGCAATGTCCGCTTTCGGCACTGCGAGTTCACCGCTAAAACGCCAGCCGTCGGTATCGCCCGCCAACTGAAGATCGGGTGAGCCCCAGATGCGATACTCAGGCCAGTTAACGAGTTCCGCGCCAAGGCCAGTGAGCTTTAGCTTGATCGAGCGCGATTCCTGCATCACGTCAACGAACTCGCCATTGACCGACAGTTCTCCCTCGCCGGCTTTTGCGGTACCGGTGATGGTCGCATCGCCGTTTGATGCGCCTGCAACCACGACATTGATGTCGTCAATCGGTACGTTGAGCGCCGGAACCCTCAGGCTGCCCTCACGCCATTCCAGGTTACCGGCAAACGCCGGAGCATTTAGTGGTCCCGCGGCCGTTATTGCGGCGCTGATCGCACCGTCGAAGCGATCGATCTGCGGCACAACAGCAGAGATCCAGCTCCAGTCATCGCCCTGTAATTTTAAGCGCGCGTCCAACGGCGCATCGGAGGCAAGAGTTGCGAGTTGAACGTCCAGTTCACCGAGCACACCGGGGTCAATCGCCAGTACCGCGTGCGCCGTAATGCCGCCGTCGCGGAGTTCGGCATCAAGCTCTGCGCGAGGAATCGTGACATCACTAAATTCGTTATTGAATTCACTGACGCGCAATACGGTGTCCACTTGTCGCCAACGGATCGGTCCGGACCATTGACCGGCACTTCGCGTGATATCAACATCCGCATTCGCGTGCCCCAGAAGTTGGAAGTTACTTGGCAGGAATGCCGCGGCAAGTTGCAGGGGCATCTGCTGCAGTGATGCTTTGAGCTTGATTTCATCGTCAAGCATCGTGAATTCAGTGACAATAACTTCACCAAAATCGCCACGCCAGTTGTGCGCATCAATGACGATCGCGCCTTTTGCGACACTAAAGTTAAAGGGGCTTACCAAAGACCATTCGCCCGCATGTTCCTCACGAACGCCCGCCTGACGAACAGTGCCGGTCAATGTCCCGTCTTCGTAAGCGATAATGCCCTGCGTGTTAACTTGCAGTGCTTTGTAATTCGAATCGGTACTTACCTTAAGTTTTTCACTATCGCCCTGGGCGAAAAGTTTCAAGCCGCCGTATGCTGTCTCTCGGTACACAATATTCTGCAGGTCGATGTTCGTCGTTATGCTTGGCCGGTCAATGCTACCCGCGAGCTGGCCGCTGCCAACGGCGGAACCACTGAGCTCCGGCCAGAGTTCAGAAAGTGCCGGTGCATTTAGACTGTAAGACAGGGCCAATCCATTCTCAGCCAGGCCGCCATCGATACGCACGCGGTTCTTGCCAACGCTGAGCAGGCAGGCGATGCATTGCTGTTGCCCCGATGACAATACCAGGTCGCCGCTCGCATTTAGTTTGGCGTTGTTTAAGTCGCCAGCCGCTATCAGGTTGCTAAGCCGGACAACGCCCGAATCGTCGACTGCAATCTCTGCCGTTGCGTCAAAGCGGCCACTGAGTTCGTCTCTTAGTTCGGCCGGATTGATGTCGGAGGCAACCACAAGTGCCGTGGTCGAGAACACCGGTGTCCAGGCCAATTGCCCGTCGACGTCAGCCCGGCCGACGGCCGCCAGCAGTTCCGCCTTGAATGCCGTGAGCTCGCGGGAATTACCTGATGCCACGCCCGAGACCGAGATGGGTTCCTGGTCGGCGACTACGACAGACGCACTGTATTCGGCCTCATACGCTTCGATCAGCCCGCGAGCATGGACCTCGCCATCCAGCAGCACGGTTGTGCCGAAAGCCCAGCGATCCCAGCTCACGCTTGCGTCGATTTCAGGCTCAATACGATTCAGCAACTTCACGATTCCGGATGTTGAACCAGGATATTCGCCCTGCAGCGTTTGTTTGAAGGCGAGCTCAGCCAGCGAACCACGGACGCTGCCATCGCCGGACAGGCGGCCGTCTTCCAGCGCCCAGCTGAGTTTCGCGGACATTGGCACATCGCCGCTCAGCGTCATGCCGAAATCGAGGACCGATGCGGCAAATGAATCTCTCGACGCCTGCAGCGATGCGACACGAATCGTATTGCCGCTCAGTCGCGCCTTTTCAAACCTGATCCCTTCGAGGTAAAAACTTGACGACGCATTCACCAAATCGAAACGATCGATCGAACCTGTCGCAATAGTGATTGCGATCGGTAGCGGTGACATCGACACTTCAAGGGGTTCCGGTGATTTTGGCGCTGGCGTCAGGCTGGTTCGTGTGAAACTGGCGGCGCTGACTTTTTCAAGTGGGATGCGACCCGCAGCCAGCATTGGCCATTGCACGCTGACGCGGAATTCAGTCGCCACGATTCTCTGGCTATCGTCGATGTAGCTCACGCTCGGAAAATACAGGCCGCTCCAAAGCGTGCCGGTGAATTCATCGGCAACTATCTCGCCGGGTATTACCCCGCTGATGCGGTTGAAGACCCAGCGTGTGCCCGATTCGGTATTCAGGACCAATGCAACAAAGCCAACCAGCAACGTACCGAGCGCCACAATCAGCACGATGCTACGCAGGAGCCACTTTCCGATGCTCGGCATTACAGATCCGGTCCGAGACTGATGTGAATGCGAAAATTGCTGTCCGGGTCGTCCAGCGGGTGCGCGAGATCGAGTCGGATTGGCCCAACGGGCGAATACCAGCGCAGCCCAATGCCAACGCCGGTATTCAATTTGATGTGGGTGTCATTAAACGCATCGCCACCATCGACAAACAGGGCCACCGCCCACTTGTCACGAAACAGCCGGTCGACCTCAAGGCTCACATCGACCAGGTAACTTCCTCCGATGACAGCACCTGTCGCATCCCTCGGGCCCAGCGACTCGAAGTCGTAGCCGCGGACGCTGTTGTCGCCACCGGCAAAGAAGCGCACTGAAGCCGGGAGTTCGGACAATTCATCCTTGGACGTGATACCGAGGCTGGTCCGCGCCAGGAAGCGCGTCTTTTCGCCGAGCGAATGAACCCATTTCGCCTTGGCACGGATCTGCGCGAAGCTGGTGTCGGAGCCCAGCTTGTCACTTGCTCCGCGAAGATCGACGCTTAGCCGATGCCCTTTGGTCGCGCGACTCAGCGCACGACCTACGGCACTCTCCCAGTTGGTGCCAAAGATGATCAGCTCGCTGATCGAACTCTGATCGCCGATAGTGAAGTCCTCGTACGCGAAATCAACGTACCGGGTTTGCAGCCAGCGTGGACCCAGGCTTTTTGAGCGAAGAAAGCCAAGCTTGAAGCTGTCGTGGCTGCTCGTGTCGGTTGATTCGTGCTGGAAGCCCGTCACGATACTGAACCATTCGCGGCGCGGGTCGCGTTTTGGCCAGCGATAGGTCGCGTTCAGCTCGCTCAGTACGGTTGAGGCAAACAACTTGCTTTCGAACTGGTGACCCTTTTGATTGATGCGGCGGTTTGTAAAGCCGATACGCCCGTGCGGACCGGTATCGGTTGTGAAGCCACCCCCGATGGAATAGATACGGCGCTTTGCCGGCGCCAGATCGACGATTACCGGTACGACTTTGGCATCCTTGTCCAGCGGATCTGTCTTGATGGATATAGACGAGAAGTAACTGCTGCCGTTCAAAGCTTCGTAAAGATCATTGATTGACTTCGCGGTGTACGGATCGCCCGATTGGATATCCGTATAGCCGCGCAGCACATAGCCGTGCAGGATTCCCTCAGTAAAACTTACTTCGCCGAACCTGTATTTTTCACCGCTATCAATCTGCATCAACAGGTCCGCCGAGTGTGCATCCTTGTCGACAGTTACCTTGCTCGCCTTGATGTCGAGATCGAAAAATCCTGTGTTGGATGCCGCACGTAACACGGCCGATTTGTAGTTGCTATACAGGCCATGATTAAAAATATCGCCCGGCGATGGCTTGCTGTCCGCAATACGACTCTGGAACATGACGTCGCTGGAGGCGTCACCACTAATATCGATGTTGACTTCGCGAAAACGAACAGGCTCACCGACCTGCACATCGAAATCGGCGTGCCAACATGCGTCATCCCAGCGCAGCGCTTTGGTGATCGTCAAATCATAGTAACCGAGTGCGCGCAATGCATCGCGGATGTTCTTGTCTGCATCTCGATACAGGCGCTCCACTCGCCAACGCGCCGAGTCACATTCCGTTGTCGCCAGCGCCGACAACACACGGACATTCTGTTCCTGGCTCGAATCAAGCCCTTTGAATTTCACATCCGCGTGAACGCCAACGGTAAAACCTAGCAACACGGCCGCGACCCAAATACGGGCACGCGCGCGCAGCGCAGGCTTAAATAGCGGTTTTGGGTGTGAATTCATGGCCTGCGGCTGTAAAGTCCTGTTCGTTGAGTCAATTGTGACAGCTTGCCGTAATGGAAACACCTAAGACACCCCGTAGCTATCCGTTGTTCCGTGCCACCAAGGGAATAGGGATTCAGTCCACTCGTATCATGTTTCGGTCGCACCCCTCATGAGCAGCAAGCGCTTCAATATCGCAATGCTTCTTGACGGCAATGGCGGTGCGCGTGAACTCAGCAATGAAGAAGTGGATCAATGGACAGAATCCGACGGCGTGTTGTGGGTCGACGTAAATCAGAACGACAAGCACGGCAAGGAATGGATTGCACAAGGCAGCAACCTGGACGCCAACGTTGCTTCGATCTTATTGACCGGCGAAACTCGCCCGCGATCCCTGGCGCAGGCGAACGGCCTGGTTGTCATAATGCGGGGTATCAACATGAACCCGGGTGCCGTTCCGGACGACATGATTGCAATTCGCATGTCACTCGAAAAGCGCCGGATCGTCACTTGCCATCGTCGAAGAGTTCCATCGCTGGGTGACTTGCATAAGGAGCTGCTTTCTGGCGACGGACCAGGAACGGCCGGCGAATTCCTGGTCTACCTGACCGAGGCTTTGTCAGTACGCATCGAAGCGGCGATCGAAAATATCGAGCAAATGATCGATACGCTGGATGACAAGATGTCGGGCGGCAACATCGAAAACATTCGCACAACGCTTAGCCTGGTTCGCCGCCAGGCGGCTGCGATTCGTCGCCACCTTGCACCGCAGCGTGAGGCGCTCGATCGTATCGTCCGTTCGAACGCGAAAATGCTGTCCGAAGACGAAGCCTTCGACCTGCGGGAAGTGGGGGATCACCTGACACGCCAGATCGAGGACCTGGACCTGGTACGCGAGAATGCGCTGGTCACCCAGGAAGAGCTAATGAATCGCGTCGCCCTGGAACAAAATTCGCGCATGTACCTGTTGTCCATCGTCGCCGCGATCTTTCTGCCACTAACATTTGTCACTGGCTTGCTCGGCATGAACGTCGCCGGTCTACCCGGTACTGCAGACCCCAACGGCTTCGTTTACTCGATGATTCTTATGTTCGTCTGCTTCATCGCGCTGATCGCCTATTTCCGCTGGAGAAAATGGCTCTAGCTGATTGCCGGCAACACCTGGCTCGCAAGTCCCAAGAGCAACAGGAAGCCGCACATGTCGGTGACCGTCGTCAACAGCGGCCCTGATGCAACCGCCGGGTCCAGTTTCAATCGTCGTAAGATCAACGGCACCGTACCGCCAATTGAAACGGCGACCACGGTATTGATGGCCAGCGCAGCACCGACGACCAGGCCGAGCACCAGGTTGCCTTTCCACGCCCAGGCGGCAGCCCCCAGCAATAGCCCGAGAGCCAGCCCGTTAATCAAGCCAACAATCGCTTCTTTGCGCCAGACGCGGAATACGTCGCGCGGCACCGCCGCACCAAGTGTCAGTTCACGCATGCTCACCGCCACCGCCTGGTTTCCCGAACAGCCACTCATGTCCGAAACAATTGGCAAGAAAACTGCCAATGCAATGACCGCGGTAAGCGTGTCTTCATAAAATGCGATAATACTAGCCGCTAGAATATTCAGCCCAATATTGATACTCAGCCACGCCAGGCGGCGCCGTGAGCGCAACAGGATGGGCATGCTGCGAAGCTCGTCACCGCCGATAATACCGGCAGCCTTGAGGTGGTCGGCTTCGGATCTCTCAGCCAGGGCTTCAAGCAGGGCGCGCCGCCTGACGATACCCAGCAAGTATTGTCGCGAATCCACCACCGGTACCGCTGCGATGTCATGCGCGTCAAAAAACTCTTCCAGTTTTTCGAGGTCTGTTTCGGGTGACACGGTCAGCGCCGGAGTCACAATGTCGCCGATCTTTTTCTCCGGATCGGCGAACACCAGATCACGAAGTCGAATAACACCTTTCAGTTTTTTCGCTTTGACGACGACGTAAACGTAATGAACGGTGAGTAGCTGGTAGTCGACGGCATCGCCCGTCAGGTCTTCGACAACCTCGCGGACCGTACTTGCCATCGGGTACGACGCAAACTCCGTCATCATCAAACCACCCGCCTGGTCAGGCGGATAGGAGATCAGCTCACGAACTTCGTTGGCATCTTCCTCGTCAAGCTCGGCAATAATCGCATCGGCATCATCTTTGTCGAGTTCCGCGAGGACGTCGGCGCGGTGGTCGCTCGCCAGCTCCTCAACGATCGAGGCAACTTCGCCCGCCGGCATGTCTTCGATTAGTTCAGCCGTATGGGTGTCGGGAAACTCTTCGACCAGTGTCGCTGCACGGAGCGGCGTCAATGCCGCAAGCAACTCACGTTGATTCTCATCCTTGAGTGTTAGTACTGCGTGCAACAGCTCCGAATGATCAAGCCCGTCGAGTGCTGTGCCGATGGCCTCAGGCGGCAGACCACTGCGAATGATCTCGAGAATCCGCTTGCCGGACGTTTTCGCATCTTTGTCCATAAATTCCTCCGTTCTGGACGCAAGGAATGAAAACCGCTATTACCCTTTTCCGCGTGTCCGGGTGCGGCCTTCGCGAGCATTCTTTTCAATAAATTCGATGATCATGCCGGCGACGTCTTTCTGCGTAGCGTTTTCGATGCCCTCAAGACCCGGGCTCGAATTGACCTCCATAACCACCGGCCCGCGCGCCGACCTCAGCAGGTCGACACCCGCAATGTTCAGGCCCATGACCTGTGCCGAACGCACCGCGGTCTTGCGCTCTTCCGGCGTGATCTTGATCAACTTGGCCGAACCGCCGCGATGCAGGTTTGAGCGGAATTCGCCCTCTTTGCCCTTGCGCATCATGGCCGCGACAACTTTGTCGCCAACAACGAAACAGCGAATGTCGGCGCCGCCCGCTTCCTTAATAAATTCCTGCACCATGAAATTGGCTTTCAAACCACGAAAGGCCTCGATCACACTTTCTGCGGCCTTGTCCGTTTCAGCCAGTACAACACCGACACCCTGGGTACCTTCCAGCAACTTGATGACCACCGGCGCGCCACCCACAAGCTTCAGCAGGTCATCGGTATCGCCCGGCGCATTGGCAAACCCGGTAACCGGCAAACCGAGGCCTTTGCGCGCCAGAAGTTGTGACGCACGCAGCTTGTCGCGTGAGCGAGTAATGGCAACCGACTCATTCACCGAATAAACGCCCATGACTTCAAACTGGCGCACAACGGCTGTGCCGTAAAAGGAAACGGATGCACCGATCCTGGGGATAATCGCATCGACACCTTCGATAACCTTGCCGTCGAAATGAATTCCTGGGTCGTTGCTGGCAATATTCATGTAGCAGCGCTTGTGATTGATTACTGGCATTTGATGGCCACGCTCTATTCCAGCCTCAACGAGGCGGCGCGTTGAGTACAAGTTCCTGTTGGTCGAAAGAATTCCAATTTTCATTCGGTCTAGTCCTCTTGTTCGCCGTGGAAAGCTGCGAACTCTTCAACTTTTGTCTCAGCACGAGCAACGCTTTTGAACGCGGCGACATTAAACAAGGCGTCACCTTCGTGGGCCAGCGGCAGATTGCTTCGCCCGATAACGATGCCGTCGAACGGCGCAATGACCTTGTCCTGAAACTCGCCAAGCGGGTCTCCAACAACAGCCAGCTGCTGTGATTCAACAACTCGTGTACCTAGTTTTACCTTGCGGCTGACTACGCCGCTAACGGGTGCGCGCACCCAGCTTGTGGATGCTGCAATAACCGGCTCAATCGTCGCTTTTGATTTTATTGATGGCAGCATCTCGATATGTCGCATGACTCTGAGCACGCCGCGCAAGCCTGCTTTGATCGACATTTCGTCGAATCGCAACGCTTCGCCAGCTTCGTATACTAGCATGGGGAAGCCTCGCTCCGCGGCGCAATAGCGGAGTGATCCATCGCGGATAGATGCATTCAGCACCACAGGCGCACCGAAGACTCGCGCGATTTCTTTTGTCTCTGCGTCAACAAGGTTCGCACGAATTTGTGGGAAGTTTGAGCGATTGATAGCGCCTGTATGCAAATCAATGCCGCAATCCGCCTTCGATACGATCTCCTTAATAAAGGTGTGCGCCATACGAGACGCGATTGAGCCTTTGGCGCTCCCCGGAAACGAACGATTGAGGTCACGACGATCGGGCAGGTAGCGGGACTGGTTGAGAAATCCATGCACATTGACGACCGGTACTGCGATCAGGGTTCCGCGAATCGAACGCATTGCCTTTTGTTGCATCAAGCGGCGAATAATCTCGACGCCGTTGAGCTCATCACCGTGTACTGCTGCCGAGACAAACAGGACAGGGCCTGATCGCTTGCCACAAAACACCTTGACAGGCATCGATAGCGATGTACCGGTGTAGAGATCGGCGATGGGAATGTTAATGGCCGCGCGATTACCTGGCAGAACCTCGTGACCAGCGATCGTAATCGATTTATTTTTTGCCAAAATCTAAACCCTCTTTTTCTTGCGCCGCTTGCCGACGAGAAATGAACGCGCAGGATCGACCAGCGCCCGACCGCGCAGCGCTGTACGACCTAACAGCATGCGAAACAACATGTCGTCTCTTGATGTCAGGTTGAGCTCCACATCCCAGCTGTACTGACCGATACGGATCGGCGTCGCGATCACCCAGCGGCTTTCGCGATGTCCACCGGAGTCGCGGACCTCCCGTTGGTCAATGATATCGGCAACACAAACGACCACTTTGTCCGTGTTGTGCTGATTGGGGTGCATCTTGAATTCGACGCGATGCACGCCTGAATCATCAAAATCACGGACTTCAAATGCGTGCAACGAAGACGTACGCGCGCCGGTATCCACTTTCGCTTTGACTTGACCAAGGCCCAGACTGGGCAGTTCGACCCACTCGCGCCAGCCCAGAGTGGCCAGCTCGGTGTCTTTCTTACTCATTATTTGCCCTAAAACAGGTTCAAAAGGTATTTGCTGCTTATTTTGCTCGCCCGTCAACTACAATCCGCCCTTCGTACATACTTTTGGATCGACAAAATCATGTCCAGCGTTGGAATGAGCCTGATTGCCGTGGTCGCCTTGCTCGCGGCAAATGCTTTTTTTGTGGCGGCAGAATTTGCCCTGGTCAAGGCCAGAGGTTTTCGATTGGAGATGGACGCCGATGCTGGTAGCGGCTCTGCAAAGATGACTGTCAGGATATTGGCACATCTTGAGTCCTATCTTGCAGCCTGCCAACTTGGCATCACGATGGCTTCCCTGGGCCTTGGCTGGATTGGTGAGCCGGCAGTCGCTGCGCTCCTTACACCACTTTTGCATCCGCTGGGTCTGTCTGATGTCGTGATTCACAAGATTGCCTTCCTGACTGGCTTCCTGATTTTCTCGTCCCTGCACATCGTGATCGGTGAGCAGGTGCCGAAGTCCTTTGCTATACGGCAACCGGAACGCGTCTCGAAGATGACCGCCTACCCACTTCAAGTATTTTACTGGTTTGCGTTTCCGCTGACCTGGCTGCTGGACCGCGCATCTCGGGGAACCTTGCGCCTGCTAGGTGTCGGGGAAAGCACCCACGGTGAAGCGTTGACACTACAGGAGCTTAAGGGCGTGCTCGCGACATCCAGGCAGCACGGAAAAATATCACGGACGCGTGCCCGCATGATGAAGAACCTGATCGAACTCGACGAACGGCCTGTCGGTTGGGTCATGATTCCCCGACACGAGGTGACGGTTTTGAGCGTCGCGCTCAGCAAGGAAGAGAATCGCAGCAGGATCGCAGAAACACGTCATTCTCGTTTTCCTCTCGTCGACAAGGAGAACAACGTACTTGGCCTTGTGCTGCAGAAAGATCTTTTTCAGGCCGAGATTGACGGCGCCTCCGATCCGCTGGCGGATCTCGAATCCGTTTGCCGAAAGCCGGTATTCGTACCGGAACGCCAGACAGTCTCAAAAACCTTCGAAACATTGCGAGGGGAGTCCGTGCACATGGCGATCGTTGTTGATGAGTACGGCGAGATTGCCGGTATTGTCACGCTTGAGGATCTGCTCGAAGAAATCGTTGGCGAAATTCTCGACGAGAAAGATCAACGTGAAGCGAGTTATAACCTCAAAAAATTATCCGATACTTCCTGGATGGTCGATGGTGGCATCTCTATTTCGGATGCGGCGCGCGAATTCGGCCTGGTCGTCGAGTCTGGCAGTCTCAGCAATACGCTGGCGGGGCTGTTCATGGAACGGCTGGAAAGCATCCCGGAAGTTGGCGACGTGCTGGAGATGGACGGCTTCAAGCTGACCGTTGAAGAGACGTCGGGGCGGCATGCAACCCGAATAAGGGTGCGTAAGCTACCCGTCGAAGACTAGGGCTCGGCAAACGCCGACACGGTCCAGCCCGCTTTCGGCGTAAAGTCGCTGTCCACAACCGGGAAGTGAACATGACCGCTGTCATCGGTGTAAAAGACCGGCTGTCGTTTCGGGTGCTGTTCGAAATAGGCCTCCAAGCTGAATTCTTCGGATAGTTTAGTGGTTTTGAGCTTCTGTCCGGCGTCGATTCGCTCCTGCAGCGCTTCCAGCGATAGCTCGTCACCCAGCAACACGCGGCCACGACTTTCGCCGGTGACCTTGTGCTTATCGTGCTCGCCCTGAACGTGATTGCTGATCGTGAACACGTTGTCGCGACCAAAATCTTCAGCGAAGCGAACACAGGCCAATTCATTGAGACCCGGCTGTCGCGACAAGGAAAGCAGTGTTCCAAGCCCGGCCAGATCGAGTTTCTCGTCAGCATAACTGGACACGGCGCTTCCGTAGAAGGTCGGTATGCCCATCATGCGTGCTTCCTGGATGCTCGCGTAATGCGAGTCCGCGATCGTGACCTTTTGACCGTTTTCGATCAACTCCTTCGCGATGACCTGAGCAACATGGTTGGCACCGACGATCAAGACGCCAATCGGCTCGGGTTCGGCGACACCCAGGAATCGTGCCAGCGGTCGCGCGGTCAGGCTCTGCAGAATGACTGTGCCAATGATGACGGTAAAGACCAGCGGCACCAGCGAGTCCGCACCGGCGTATCCCCGCTCTTCAAGCCGCAACGCGAACAAAGCAGAAATGGCTGCCGCAACAATACCCCTGGGAAATACCCAGCCGACAAACAGTCGTTCACGCCAGCTCAGCGAGCTGCCGATTGAGCAAACCAACGCGCGCAATGGTCCCACGACAAATTGCAGCAGCACAACAATAGTCAGCGCGCCCATGCCGATGTGGAACAGCGCGTCCAGGTCAACGCGTGCCGCAAGCAAGATGAACAGGCCGGCGACAAGTACCAGCGTGATGCTCTCTTTGAAACTAACGACGTCTTCGAGATCAACGTGTCGCATGTTCGCGAGCCAGATACCCATGACCGTCACGGCGAGTAAGCCTGATTCGCCGTGAATCGCTTCGGCGGCTGCAAAAATTGCAAGTACGGCTGCAAGGCTTGCGTACGCGCGAAGGAAATCCGGAATCAGGCGCTTGCGCACAGCGAGGCCAAAAAGGTAACCACCCAAAGCTCCGAGTGCGCTGCCAGCGGCGACAATTATTATCACGGTAGCCGTGGCGTGAATTGCGCCTTCCGCGGTCTGCGTCGCGATAATGAAGTCGAATACGATCAGGCCGAGGATCGCGCCCAGTGGATCGATCAGGATCGCCTCCCAACGAAGCACGCTGGAAACCGCAGCCGTCGGTCTGACAGATCGAACCAACGGCATGATGACCGTCGGCCCGCTGACTGTAACGATGGCGCCGAACAGAGCTGACAGGTAAGCGTCCCAGTGCAACAGGTAGTAGGCGGCCAAACTGGCCGACAGCCACGTTATTGCGACACCGAAGGTAACCAGGCGACGAACAACGGCGCCGTGACCGCGCAGCTCGGAAAACTTTAGCGTCAGGCTTCCTTCGAACAGGATAATCGCAACAGAAATTGACACCAGCGGCAACAGCAGATCGCCAAGTAACTCGCTGGGGTTGAGCCAACCAAGTACAGGGCCCGCCGCAATACCGAATAGCAAAAGAAACAGTATCGCGGGAAGTTTGACCCGCCAGGCTATCCATTGGCAGACGAAACCGGTAAACAGGATTCCGCAGAAAATAACGATTTCGTGTGCGTGCATGGTTTCTGCTTCTCTGAGAGGATTCGCCAACCTTAGCAGTTGCCGATGGATATACAGGAATTTGCCTGCTAAAGTCCGCGGCCCGCCGTTTTTGGCGGGCTTTGCTGCGCCTGTGGGCGAGGAGTTTAAATGATTCAGGTGAACAGGCGCTCAACATTTTTGAGCCTGGTGGCTATCGCTGCAGCGAGTGTCGCGCCCATCAATGCAGCAAATGCGCGTGACGATAACACTGGCTTATGGACGGTCTTCACGACAACTGACGCCTTTGCTGCGGACGACGGCAGTAGCCGTTGGTCCTACTGGTTCGACGGGCAAGTTCGATTTCCAGACATCGGCAGCGGCGCGACGCAGTTTCTGGCACGCCCGGGCATCGGTTATCGACCGGGTAAGAACCTGCAAATGTGGGCGGGTTATGCGCGGCTGGAATCCGAAAGCGCATCCGGCGTATCGACATTTGAAAACCGCTATTGGCAGCAACTCAACTGGAAGGCTGGCGTCGCACTCGGCGGCCGGTTCACCATGCGTACGCGTCTTGTGGAGCGAAACGTCAGCACCGGCGATGATGTCGGTCTGGTACTGCGGTTTCGAACACAGTACTCCCGCCTCGTCGGCACACAGGGAAATAAGAGCCTCATCGTCAGCCTGGAGCCATTTTACAACCTGAATGACACAGACTGGAGCGGCAAGTCCAGGTTTTCACAAAATCGAACAGTTGTTGGCGTCGCCTTTAAGCTGAGCGACAAGCTGACGCTTACCACGGCGTATATGAATCAATTCGTCTGGCGCGACAACGCCGAAGACTCAAGCAATCACGTCGCGGTCGCGAATTTTAACGTCAAATTCTGATTTCGCGTTACGCGATTCAAACATGTATCAATTCAACAAAGTCGTGTTCTGTTTGCACGGCCGCAAGGTTAATCGTATTTGCAAATACGGAGAACGCGAGATATCCCGCGAGTCCAGTGGTGCGCGTCATCCAGGGCGGCAACTGCTTTGGGCTCTCTAATGTGCCGTTTGCAAAAAACTCTTCGTAGCGAACAACATCGTTGAGCGTCATGCGGCCTGCGAAAAAATATTCGCAAAAACGAAACTTTTGCTCTTTGAACGCCCAGCGGAAGAACGTATGGACCTCCAGCATTCCACGAAGATATACCGAGTCTTTCGTAAACGCATGTCCACCCGTCAGCGGCGCACCACGAAATACCCGCATCGTTGAGCTGTAGCATTCCGCCAGCGGTTGTTCCGTTTCAGCGAAGTACCTAAAGACTTCGATAAAATCTGCGCCGCCCAGTGCCATATCGATCGCGATAATCCGCATGGCGATACGCTCAAGACGGGAAATATCGATTGACCCGGTCACTAGTTCAGCAAAAGTCGCGAGGCCCTCCTGCGCGGCAGTGGTTCTCGGCGCACCCAGGCTCATGGCACTAATGACAGATTGCGTCCGGCCATTGAGTGCCGTCAGGGAATGCACGAACGCTTCGTGATGCAGCAGCTGCTGGGCGTCATACCTGGAAAAGCAGGTCGCGTCGCGCAAGCGAATACGGGTGGCACCCGCGGCGGCCTTTGAGGCGAGGTGTGGGTCGACGACGACGCTGATTTGCCCCTCGTCGAACACCGCCGCGAGGCCCGCCTCCAGATCAGCTTTGACGGACTGGGCGCTGACACAATAGTCCGCTTCATGAAGCTTGCTGCTCTCGTAAAACTCGGCTCCGACGGCAAGGAAGTATTTCGCCGCATCGAGGCTCGTCGTGCCGTCGCCGCCGGTAATCGGGTTGCCCGGACGTCCGTAAATACCAATCGACAACTCGGTCATCTTTGGCGTGCCGAGGCATCCGATCATGCAGGCAACATCGAGATAGGACTGTGCGGTGTCCTGCAGGTATTTCGCGAGCGGGTGCTCAAAGTTCGACGCCCGCTTGATGATGGATTCAAGTAGTTTCGCCTGCCTCGAGTGGTCCACCGCCGCATAACTAACATCCGGGAGTGCGGGATTGCCTCGCTCCCAGGCCTCGATAAACGGATATTGCAGCTCAGGCTCCCACGCCAGCTCGGAAAGGACTTTGATATCACGCGATGCGCTGACGAGCTCTCGGTCGAGCGCGGCGAGCTTTTCCAGTTCGGTCATGTTGCGAATCGGGCGTTTACGAGGAAGTGCACCCAGATACTGAGAAAGTATCCGAGCGCGATTGCCGGCGTCCAGCGAAGATGTCTGAAAAACGTGTAGTGGCCATGTGCCTGACCCATCAGCGCAACACCTGCAGCTGACCCGACGGATAACAGGCTGCCGCCAACGCCCGCGGTTAGCGTGACGAGCAACCATTGCTGCGTGTCCATCACTGGATTCATCTCGAGTACGGCAACCATTATCGGAATATTGTCAACGAGCGCCGACGCAATGCCGACGATGATGTTGGCCGTTGTTGCACCCAGATCCGAGTAAAGATAAGCCGACATGTGTTCCAGATAACCTATGAACCCGAGACCCCCAACACACATGATGACGCCAAAGAAAAACAATAGCGTGTCCCACTCGACCCTGGCCACTTCCCTGAAAGTATCAAACGGTGTCACCTCACCAACCGACTGACTTTGTTGCCCGTCGGTCAGCAGCTGACCGGACGTTTGTCGCATGTAGTAGCCGAACAGCTTAAGCAATGCCAGACCGGTCATCATGCCCATGAAGGCCGGCAGGCCGAAGACATTGTGAAAGGTCACGGCCGTGACAATGGTCGTAACAAACAGCAGCACGATACGCTTCGCTCCGCGTTTTGTTTTTTCGTCGGTTGCACTGCGCAGAGCCGCCTCACGGGGCACCGCAAACGACATCAGGACGGCGGGTACAAGATAGTTCACGGCGGACGGAACGAACAAGGCAAAAAAGGTTTGGAATTCCACCAGGCCACGCTGCCAGACCATCAGGGTTGTGATATCTCCGAACGGACTGTATGCACCGCCGGCATTCGCGGCGACGACGATATTGATACAGGCGACAGTGATGAACTTGGGCTTTCCCTGGCCTATCGCCAGTACGACAGCACACATGACGAGTGCCGTCGTCAGGTTGTCGATCAGCGGCGACAGGAAAAAACTCATCGCACCGGTGATCCAAAATATGTTGCGGTAGCTGAATCCTCTGCTCGTCAGCCAGGAACGCAACGCGTTGAATACGTTGCGTTCACTCATGGCGTTGACGTAGGTCATCGCGGCAAGCAGGAACAGGAACAGCTGCGCGAATTCGATCAGAAAATGATCGATCGCCTCTTCAGCAACCTGCGATATACCGGCCTGTGTATACTGGTAGCCGATCAGAGCCCAAATCAAGCCGGCAGCGAGCAAAACAGGTTTGGACTTTCGCATCTGCGTGTATTCTTCAGCGATTACTGCCATGTACGCTAGTGCGAACAAGACCAGCGACGTCATACCGACCCAGTGCGCTGTCAAATCCATTGTCATAAACTCCTTACTCTGCCGTTATTCGAAATCCGGGACCCTTCACAAATCGCCCTGGGGTCGCTTCGGTATGTGTCCCGTCGACCAAGACCAGAACCCCATTGACGATGACGTATTGCACACCGGTCGCATACTGATGCGGCTCGGCAAATGTTGCATGATCCTGGATGCTGCCAGGATCGAATATCGTGATGTCAGCGAAGAAACCTGCCTTCAGTAGCCCGCGGTCAACGATACCGAGATTCCTGGCGGGCAAGCTCGTCAATCGTCGCACAGCTTCCGGTAGCGAAATAATTTTGTCGTCCCGAACATACTTGCCGAGCAGACGCGCAAAAGTCCCGTAGGCGCGTGGGTGCGGATTGGACAACAGGAAGTTACCTTCGGGTGCAAGGGATTCTGCATCCGATCCGAACGCCATCCACGGCATGGCAATTTTCTTTTTTACATTTTCTTCGGACATGATGAAGTAAATGGTGCCGACCCGGCTGCCGTCTTCGATGACGAGATCCATCATCGTTTCCGCAACGGATGTCTCGCGCATCCGGGCAACTTCGGCCAGGGTCTTGCCGGTCAGCGGTTTCAGGTCGGGGTTTTTGAAACCCGCCAGCAATACCTTGTCGGCACTGCCGGCGGCGAGGTAGAGATTCTCCCAGTCATTCGACGGTGCTTCGATTTCCATCTTCAGCCGTTCCCGAATCGCCGGATCCTTCAGGCGCTCGGCCCAGGCTTCGTAACCACCCTCCTGAACCCACGGCGGCATCGATGCGTCCAGGCCAGTCGCACCGGCGGTGTACGTATACATGTCGGTAGTGATGTCCAGGCCTTCCGCTCTGGCCGCTTCAATTCGATCAAACACCGTCTCGAGCTTGTCGAAGTTGGCTTTTCCTGCAGCTTTCAGGTGGTAAATTTCGGCACCGATGTCGGCCGCACGCGCGATCGCGATCAACTCCTCAACCGCCTCGACGAACTGCTCACCTTCGCTACGGATGTGCGAGATGTAGCGGCCGCCGTACTCCGATGCCACTTCGCAGAGCGCAATGAGCTCGGCGGTATCGGCATAGAATGCTGGCGTGTAAATCAGCGACGAACCGACGCCCAGCGCACCTTCTTCCATGGCTGTGCGAACAAGGTTCCGCATACGCTCAAGCTCTTCCTCATTCGGCGCTCTGTCTTCATAACCCAGCTCATGTATACGCACCGTGCTCGCGCCAACAAATGACGCGACGTTGGTGGATATACCCTTGTCTTCCAGGAATTGCAGGTACTCCCCCAATGTTGTCCAGGTGATGTCGTATTTGATATCGCCCTGCTGCCCTGGCGCCTCGGCCTTCATGGCGTCGTTTAACGGCCCCATGCTCCAGCCTTCGCCCATCACTTCCAGGGTAACGCCCTGCCGAATATCACTCTGCGAACGGCCATCGGCGATCAGCGATTCGGTTGCCCAGCTCAGCATATTGATGAAGCCCGGCGCGACGGCAAGGCCGGTGGCGTCGATCGTGCGATCGGCGGTGCCGAGGTCCTTACCGATACCAACAATGCGGTCGTCGCGTATCGCGATGTCTGCGGCGTAGGGATCGCCGCCCTGGCCATCGTAGATTTCGCCATTGATGACCAGCAGATCGAATTGCCCGGTTGCAATGTCGTCGGACCCAGTTTGCTTGGAGCAGGCCGCGAGCGCGGCGAGAAGAAAGATCCACAGCGATACTTTTCTCAACATTGAATAGTCTCTTGCAATCATTCGGTGGTCGGCACCTCAAGATCGCACAATCACTGTGTATTGCAAAGCGTTCTTGCGATACTTGGCGGTAATTCCGGCGACGGGTTGCAACACCATGCTCACCATCTATAGCGACGATCATCGACTGCACCACGGCCAGGGGGAGCTAAACAACGGGCAACTTCAGCCCTGCGTTGAGTTTCCGGCGCGCGCTGACAATGTTCTCGCGGCGGTCAGGGAAGCGCAGCTTGGCGAGGTCATCGCACCGGACGACTTCGGGCTCGATCCGGTTCGTCGTGTTCACAGCCCGCGCTTCGTCGAGTTTCTCGAACAGGCGTGGGGGCTTTGGACGGCCGAGGGCCGCAGCTGCGACGCATTGCCGCTCAATTGGCCGGTGCGCGGCATGCGGCAGATTGAGCCGGACTACATCGATGGTAAGTTGGGGTACTTCTCATTCGATGCCGGGACGCCGATTACAGCGGGTACCTGGACTGCCATTACAGCCGGCGCAAACGTCGCGCTAACGGGCGCTGCGAAGTTGCTCGATGGCGAGCGCGACGCATTTTCACTGTGTCGCCCGCCCGGCCACCATGCGGCTGCGGATTACTACGGTGGCTATTGCTTCTTCAACAACGCGGCAATCGCGGCACAATATCTGCGTGACCAGGGCGCCAGCCGCGTTGCAATACTGGATGTCGACTACCACCATGGCAATGGCACACAATCAATTTTCTACGATCGCGACGACGTAATGTTCGTTTCGATTCATGCCGATCCGCGGCAGGAATATCCCTATTTCCTGGGACGTGCGGACGAGATCGGCGACGGCCCGGGGGCCGGCTATAACCTGAATCTACCGCTGCCCTGGCAGAGCAGCGCGGACGACTGGTTCGCGGCACTCGCTACCGGCCTGCAGCGAATTTCCGGGTACGCGCCTGACTATCTTGTCGTTTCTCTGGGTGTTGATACGTTCATCGACGATCCGATTTCGCAGTTTCGTTTGAAGACCGACGACTATCTCGAGGTCGGCAAGCGCATCGGCGAGCTGGGGCTGCCAACCTTGTTTGTCATGGAAGGCGGTTATGCCGTGGCCAATATTGGTGGCAATGTTGTGAATGTGCTTCGCGGGGCTGCAGCACAGAAAGCCTAAGTCATGACGCTTGCTTATCAGCGATAAACTCGGCGTAGCCGCGCAGGAAATCTCGCAACCGGGTTCGTAGCGCATCGTCTTTGATCGCGCCGGCCGCATCGAAAACGGTATTTGCCTGCGACACCATCAGCCTGCCACCGAACCATGGGCGCATGCGGAGCGTACGCAGTACGGGCAACCAGTGGTTTTGCGACAGGATCGTCCCAAAGCCGCCAGGCGACGCACCAATCACTGCAACGGGGCGATCCGCGAACACCGACGCGGGCTCGGTGCCGGGCCGTGACATCCAGTCGATGGCATTCTTGAATACGCCCGGGATACCGTTGTTGTATTCAGGTGTCACCAGCAGCAAACCATCCGAGGCGCTGACGCGCGACTTGAGGTCGATTACCGCGTCGGGCAGTCCTGACCTGGCCTCCAGGTCACCATCGTAAAGCGGAATGCCGTGCAGAGTGGCGGTATCGAGCTCAACCGGCGCATCGACGAGCGACGCCGCTGCCTGCAACAAAGCTGTGTTGTAAGAAGCGCTGCGCAAACTTCCTGAAATTCCCAGTATTTTTATCACGGCGCCAAATTTCGCTTTAGGTGAGACCTGCATTTCTTAAGGGTAGCTCGCGTACGCGCTTGCCGGACGCTGCGAAATAGGCATTCACAATGGCCGGCGCGATCGGTGGCACGCCGGGCTCGCCGACTCCACCCGGAGGTGCATCGGACTCTATGATATGGCAGTGAATCGCATCGGGTGCCTCGTTCATTCGCGTCATTGGGTAGCTGTCGAAGTTGCCTTGAACCACAGCGCCGT
Source organism: Woeseiaceae bacterium (assembly GCA_021773115.1). Classification (GTDB taxonomy): domain Bacteria; phylum Pseudomonadota; class Gammaproteobacteria; order Steroidobacterales; family Woeseiaceae; genus UBA1847. The sequence goes on from JAJFKS010000033.1 coordinate 232,222, forward strand.
CTTTCGCTGTAATTTCGCCGTGTAACGCGAGGCTCATGCCGAAGATCGTCGCGCCTTCCATCTGCGCCTGCACGCGGTCCGGGTTTATGACGGTACCCGCATCGATGCAGGTCCACGCTTCATGAACGATGAGCTTGCCATTCTCATCAACGCTCACCTCGGCAACCGCAGCGACGTATGACAGGAATGAGCGATGCGCTGCGATACCGAGGCCACGACCTTTCGGTAACTCCCGTCCCCAGCCCGCCATCTCGGCGACTTTTTTGGCGACTGCGGCAAGACGACCCGTATCAATGGGGTGTATTACAAGATCCTGACCGTAGTTGGTGTACTTGGCGCCGTCCGTTGCCGGGTCGATTTTTCGCGCCGGTCCGATCATCCTCAGCAAGTGATCTTTCGGGTCTTCGCCTTTGACGTGTGCCAGCTCATCGACGAAACTACAGGCACCAAACGCATGGAAGACATTGCAGACGGACCGCAGCCAGCCAATACGCAAGTGTGCTTTCGCATCACAGGTTTCGAGGCGCATGTTCGGCACATGCCAGGGGCTGTCGAGAAGACCGAGGTCGAGCTCGAAGCCGCCCGGGTGGTTCGCGTCCGGTGCAAAGGTCGACATGATCGTCGGGAAACTCGTTCGCTGCAGCCAGCTCTTGGTGTTTCCGTCGGCGTCCATTCCGGCTCGGTAATATTGTGCGCTGACAGAATGCAGGTAGCCGTGGCGGATATCGTCTTCGCGCGACCACGTCACTTTGACCGGTTTGCCGCTCTCGCGTGCCAGCCACGCGGCCTCGGCGGCGAAATCAGGTTTTGATTTACGTCCAAACCCTCCGCCCAGCAAGGTGACATTGACGGTAACCTGTTCTTTGTCGACGCCTAGCGTTGCCGCAACAGTGTCGCGTGTGGCCTGCGGATCCTGTACGCAGGCCCATACTTCGCAACTTCCATCTGCATTGACACGAGCGGTCGCCGCCGGCGGTTCCATCGGCGCCTGCGACAGATGCGGCGCATAGTAAATCGCCTCATGTACGCTGGCCGTCTTGACGTCGGCATCACCACGCGTCAGAACCGCTGTTCCTGGTGCCGACGCTGAAGCGATCAGCGTTTTTTTATAACTCTCACTTTCGTAGACTGCATTCGCGCCGCGATCCCATTCGATAGCTAGCGCTTTGCGGCCTTCCGCCGCGGACCAGGTGTTGCTGGCAATCACGGCGATGCCGCCCTGAATGTTGAAAAACGCGGGCGCTGTTGGTTCAGGCATGCGCAGTACATCAACCACGCCGGCCACGGCACGTGCCGCGGTGTCGTCGTAGGACTTGACGGTACCGCCGAACGCCGGGCAACGCTCGATGGATGCATACAACATGTCCGGCACGACCGTGTCGATTCCGTACATGGCACGACCCGTCGTAAATGCCATGCCATCGATCGTGTCCATCGGCTTGCCAATGTAGCGATAGCCTTCGCGTGCTTTGAATGCCGCTGTCTTCGGCTGCGGCATACCTGCGGCAACCGCGACAAGCTCGCCGTAGCCGGCTGATCGGTCGCTCGCCGCGTGATGCACGGCGTGTTCGCGTGCATTGCACTCACTTGCTGGCACGCCCCACGTCGATGCCGCCGCCGCGATCATCATCTCCCGCGCTGTAGCACCTGCGTTTCGCAACAGATCAAAGTGCTTACGAATGCTGGTTGATCCATCCGTGTTCTGGTCACCGTATTTTTCGTGACCGATGGCCTGGATGACTTGCACTTTGTCCCAGTCGGCTTCGAGTTCATCGGCGATCACCTGCGGCAGTGATGTGCGAATGCCCTGGCCCATTTCGGAGCGGTGACAAATGATTTCGACAATGCCATCTTTGCGAATATTGACGTAAACATTCGGTGTGACGGAGCTTGCCGCTTTCGCTGCAGGACCCACTGCGCCTGGCTCGGGCTGGCAGGCGGAAGCAAAGCTGAGTGCAAATACCAGCCCGCCGCTGGCCTGGCCCGTGCGCTTCATGAATTCGCGGCGGCTGATCTTTTTGACGTTGTTCATGACTGATCCTCCGCCGCGCGGTGTATGGCTGTACGAATACGGGTGTAGGTTCCGCAACGGCAAATGTTGCCGCTCATTGCGGAATCGATGTCATCGTCGGTCGGTTTCGGCGTGCGTTCCAGCAGGGCGACGGCACTCATGATCTGGCCGGACTGGCAGTATCCGCATTGGGCGACGTTCAGTTCACGCCAGGCAACCTGTACCGGGTGATCACCGTTTTCGGACAGTCCCTCGATCGTCGTTACCTTGCCGCCAGCGGCGGCGGACACCGGCACCGTGCAGGAGCGCGTCGGCTGTCCGTTGAGGTGCACGGTGCAGGCACCGCACAAGGCCTTACCGCAACCGAACTTGGTACCGGTCAACCCGGCAAGATCCCGAATGGCCCACAACAGCGGCATCGCCGGATCTGCGTCGAGGCTGACTGCCTCACCGTTCAATTCAAATTCTATCGCCATTGGACTTTCCACCCCTGGTTGATTTCGCGTCGGCTATCAACTGATGACATTACCACGGCTATTCCGGGCGGGGTATGGTTTGCAAGAAACATGCTTGCGAAGACGCAGGCGCCGCGATTGATTCTGTCAGTGCCCGCCCGAATGTTGTGCGGGCTCATCTCCACGATGGCGACGCAGGAACAATGCCTCAAGCGCGAACAGCGCACCAATCCCGCCAAATGCGATCACGAGGATGAGCGGATCCGCCAATCCCTTGAGAATCACGAATGCCACCAGAGTCGCCAGGTCCAAGACGATGGCACTGACCAGTACCCAGGGCCGTGCGTTAACGTCCGCACGCAAGTGGCGCAACACACCCCAATGCACAGCAATATCCATCACGAGATAAAAAATGGCGCCAAGTGATGCAATGCGACTGAGGTCGAAGAATGCGGCCAAAATTGCGGCGAGAACAACTGTGTAGACGAGTGTGTGTTGCTGAATACCTCCCGGCATACCGAAGTGCCGGTGTGGGATGATGTTCATATCCGTCAGCATCGCAAGCATGCGTGAAACTGCGAAGACGCTGGCAAGGACTCCCGATGCCGTCGCCACAATCGCGATTGCGACCGTAAACCAAACGCCTGCATCGCCCATTGCAGGACGCGCGGCTTCCGCTAGCGAGTAATCTTTGGCCGCGACGATCTCCCCGACCGTGAGTGTTGCACCGACCGCAAATGCCACCAGCATGTAGATGACCACACATATGCCGAGTGAGATAATGATTGCGCGACCAACGTTCTTGTGTGGATCCACGACCTCGCCACCACTGTTGGTAATTGTGGTAAAGCCTTTGTATGCGAGAATCGCGAGGGCCGCGCCAGCCAGGAATCCGGTTGCTGTTGTCTCTGTAGAAGGGCTATCGGCGATCGGTTGGAACGCAAACCCGGTAGCCCAAAGCGCCGCTCCGGCGAAGGCGACAATACCGCCAATTTTTATGACGGCAGTGACTTTCGATACGACACCGATGAATTTGTTGCCAGCGAGATTGATGAAGAAAGCTGCCAGAATTAGTCCAACAGCGAGGACCGGTACGAGGACACTGCGATTGTCGACGTCAAACAGCCGCATGGTATAGGTGCCGAACGTTCGAGCAACCAGACTTTCATTTATGATCATCGAAGCGGCCATCATCAGCGCAAACGCTCCAGTCATTGTCGAATGCCCATAGGCCTTCTTCAATATCATCGCGACACCACCCGCCGATGGGTACTTGCTGGTCACCTTTATATAGGTGTAGGCGCTAAACCCACTGATGATTGCGGCGAGTAGAAACGCGAACGGAAACAGCGGTCCCGCGAATTCGGCAACTTGACCAGTCAGTGCGAAAATCCCTGCACCGATCATTACCCCGGTACCCATCGCCACCGCCGCAGTTAGCGACAGACTATCGGCCTTGTATGATTCCGGCACAGCACTCCCTCCTGATCGTTGTTCGTTCAGAATTCACTGTTATAGTTTCAATCGGCGCAAGCGTAGCGCGTTACCAATGACGGATACCGAACTGAGACTCATCGCAGCAGCCGCAATCATCGGGCTGAGCAAGATTCCGAATACCGGGTACAACACACCGGCGGCAATCGGAATTCCGGCCGTGTTATACGCGAATGCGAAAAACAGATTTTGACGAATGTTTCGCATCGTTGCCTGACTGAGTTTTCGCGCCTTGGCGACGCCGAGTAAATCTCCCCGAACCAGCGTGACGCCAGCGCTTTCCATGGCGACGTCGGTACCCGTGCCCATCGCAATGCCGACATCGGCTTGCGCTAACGCTGGAGCATCGTTAATGCCATCACCCGCCATCGCGACGACTGATCCTGCCGCCTGTAGCTCACGAACCACACGGTTTTTGTCTTCCGGCGAAACGTCGGCATGAACCTCATCGATACCGAGCTTCTGCGCCACAGCGTTCGCCGTGCCTTCGCTGTCGCCAGTTAGCATGACGATTTTGAGACCGGCGCTATGCAGTTCTTTGATTGCTTCCGGCGTTGTCGCCTTGATGGGATCGGCGACACCGATAAGACCGGCTGCGACGCCGTTGACGGCAACGAACATGACCGTTTGGCCCTCGCTGCGATGCGCTTCGGCCTTCTCGGCTAGCGTCGCATCAAAGGCACCAACACGCTGCATCATTTTGTGGTTACCGATTGCCACCGTATCGCTGCCGACGTTCGCCTCGGCGCCTTCCCCGGTGACCGAGCTGAAGTTGCTGGCGGAGTCGATTTTGACTGACCGCGCTTCGGCGCCAGCAACGATGGCTTGCGCCAGCGGATGCTCGCTCGCCGTTTCGACGGCGGCCGCGAGGGCCAGTAGCCGATCCTCACTGAAGGCTTCGGTTGGGTCGACCAAGACCAGGCTCGGTCGACCTTCGGTCAAGGTGCCTGTCTTGTCGACGACAATCGTGTCGACCTTTTCGAAAGTCTCAAGCGCTTCGGCACTCTTGATCAGAATTCCCTGTTGGGCACCCTTGCCGGTGCCAACCATGATCGACATCGGCGTTGCGAGCCCGAGCGCACAGGGACAAGCAATAATCAGTACTGCCACCGCGGCGACGGTCGCGTAGGCCATGGCGGGCGATGGCCCCCAGACAGCCCAGGCGATGAAGGTGAGGATTGCCACGACGACAACAGCCGGCACGAACCATGCCGCGACCAGGTCGGCTAAGCGTTGAATCGGCGCACGACTACGCTGGGCCTCGGACACCATCCGCACGATTTGCGACAGCAGTGTGTCTTCACCGACCTGTGTCACCACCATGATGAAACTGCCAGTCCCGTTTACCGTACCGCCGATCAGTTTGTCGCCAGCCTGTTTATCGACCGGAAGCGGCTCGCCACTGATCATCGATTCGTCGACAGCGCTGCGACCGTCCTGCACCGATCCGTCGACCGGCACTTTCTCACCCGGACGAACGCGCAATCGATCACCGATGTGAAGTGCATCAAGAGATACCTCCTCTTCCTCACCCGTGTGCGTCAATCGCCGCGCAGTGGGTGGCGCCAACTCAAGCAAGGCACGTATAGCACCGGAGGTCTGGCTGCGCGCCTTGAGTTCGAGTACCTGGCCAAGCAAGACCAGCGTCGTAATAACAGCAGCCGCTTCGTAGTAAACAGCGACTTCGCCGAACGCATTTCGAAAGGTATCGGGAAACACGCCGGGTGCGACGGTTGCGACCACAGAGAAAATAAAGGCGACGCCAACACCGAGCGCAATCAACGTAAACATGTTGAGGTTCAGTGTGCGGATAGAATTCCAGCCACGCACAAAGAATGGCCAGCCACCCCACAAGACGACCGGTGCGGCGAGTGCAAACTGTGCCCACTGGCGCCACTTCACCGGCAGAACATCCGCCAGTGGATTGCCGGGAATTATCTCACCCATCGCGTAAATGAAGAGAGGAAAAGAGAGCACCACGCTGACCCAGAAGCGCCGCGACATGTCATCAAGTTCGCTGGTGTCCTCTTCTTCGCTGACCATCACGGGCTCGAGTGCCATGCCACATTTCGGGCACGCACCCGGCTCATCCCTGATAACTTCCGGGTGCATTGGGCAAGTGTACTGCTGCGTTCTCGGAGTGACGTCTACGCGGTCCAGAGCCATGCCACATTTCGGGCAGGGACCAGCATGATCCGACTGCACTTCGGGGTGCATCGGGCAGGTATAGAGGGCGCTCATGATTCGCTCCTTTGAAGTTCACTCAGTATTGGGCAGTCGGGCCGATCGCCACCATCGCAGCGTTTCGCGAGGTGCGTCAGTGTATCCACCATGGATTGCAATTCGTCTATTTTACTGTGCAGTTCATCGATGTGCTTCATCGCCACGGCTTTTACCTGCCCGCTGCTGCGCCCCTGGTCATGCCACAGCGCAAGCAGCTCGGAAACCTGCGCCAGCGAGAACCCCAATCGGCGTGCGCGCTGAATAAAGTGCAAGGTATGCAGGTCACGTGCTTCGTAGACCCGGTAACCTGCATCGCTGCGCTGTGGCGGCTCTAGCAGGCCCACTTGTTCGTAGTATCGAATTCGTTTTGCGGAGACGCCGGTGGCTTCTGCTGCCTGTCCAATGTTCATTGCCTCAAATCTCCGGCGATGGTTGTCGCCTTGTTGTTGCGCTCAAGGTGGAATTCTAATCCTTCCCACGACGGGAAGGTCAAGGTTATTTTTGCAACCTGTCCTGGCTCAGCTCACTGGCCACCGTCAATCCATTGGTAGAGCGGCAATGCCAGGAACGCAGCAACAGCCCCGACAATCCAGATACCGATCGCCACCCAGAATATCCGGGTGTTCCAGCGGTGCACGATCTCACATTGTTCAGCGACCTCGGGATCGACCGGACATGCCCGACCAGGCCGAAAAAGTAACCACGCGGAGAACCCAAGGACAACGGCGCTACCGACGAACATCCACGCCTTGTACTTCGCAAGGACCACCAGGAACGGCATGCTCGAGAACAAGGATGCCGAAACGGCCCCGAGGCCGAGCGAAACCAGGAAAATGGGCAACGCACAGCAAATCAGGGTCGTGGACGACGTGAAAAGTATCATCCACGCCCATCGTCTCGGCCGCGATGTGTCACCCACTGATGCGCCCCTTAGTGCTTCGACTCGACGTGATGAACGTGATCGGCCGACGCGTCAGGCATATCGCCGTGATCAGTCTCATCGATGGTGCATTTTGCCTTCTTCTCAAACGAGCGAAACGTGAAACCCTTATCGAGGAACAATTGTTTGAGTTGCACATCGGTGAAAACTACCTTGCTATCGGCACAAACGAATATTGTGCCCGTCTCAAGATCGCTACCTACATCATGAACCCCGTCAATTTTCTTCAGTGCTCGCACAGACGTTGCGACGCAAAACGGACAGGTTATGCCATCAACCCGGATGTCGTACTGTACGTCGTCGGCCAATGCCGTACTCGTCAATACGAAAAATACTGGCAACCATAATGCAGTTTTCATGTTCGTTGCTCCTTCAAAAATTGACCCGGATGCTGGTCAGAACGGAATAGTCGGGCTCCAGCGCAGTTCCGTTTAGATCACTAATGACCGGAAACTTGATACCGAAGTCCGCGATCCAGCGCTGAGTGGAATACTGAATGCCCGGTGTAAGGAAAATCTGAAAGCCACCGCTGTTCGGATTGAGAGCACCGCCAGTGTGATTGCGCTCGTAATGATTCACACTTAGCTCCAGCACTTCAAAGACGAAAGACTTCGTGGCCCTCGTGATTTGCCCTGGCGCCAAACGATACTGAAATGAACTTTCAAGGCTCGTAACATCACCGCGCTCGAATCCCTCCGCTTCGCGATTTGCGTCGTACCTCAGCTGCGAATCAAGAATCCATTGCGTGTCGGCCATGGTGACGATGATGCCTCCGAAAACGTCTGTTGAGCCGTCACCGGTTTTACCATCTCGTCCAGTGGGCAGTCTGGCGCCAGCAAACGGCGCAACGCGAAACGTACGGCCTGGCCCGTCATTCCGAAGCACTTCATAGCGAGCAAAAAGCGCTACATCACCGAGACCGGATTCCGACTGCCGGACGCTGCCAAACGTACTATCCATATTGACCAATGGAAGCACCCCGAATACTGCCAGCCTTGAGGTCAAGCCGTAACCCAACACGGTTCTCACCTCAATACGTTCCACTTTGCGCCGGCCAGCGCCGCGACCGTCCGAAGAACGCGCTACAACCAGTTGCTCACGAATTATGACCTCACCCTTACTCAGCGGAAGCGCCGTATTGCTTGCAATGGGTGCGGATAGCGCCCCAGCCGGCAGGATCGCGTAGAGCACCCCTGCCAACAAGCACGCAAAACGAACATTCCGGTCTGCTCGTTGATACGACTGCGATTTGTGTGCGCACCCGATGCTCATCGAATTCACTGCCCGAAATTTACGTCGCCCTCGCGGGAATTGTTGATATGGTGAAACCGGTGTATCGGGTACTTCATGGATCCCCAGCTTAGTCCTTCCCGCCACGGGAAGGTCAAGTCTTTTCAGGCGAAATGTCGCGATTTAGTGTTTGTGCTCGGCCTTTTCTGTTTTGACCGGGCGCGATGAACTGTGAGTGTGCACGACTTTCCAATCACTCCCGACGCGCCGAAACAGGAACGTCTCATAGCCACGACTGTGAATTTTTCGGCCGTCGGACTTGACCACGGCGATAACCTCCACATCCGCAACGGCCCACGCAAACTGTCCTTCGACATGTGTTTCAATGTTTGACAAATTAAGCTCAAACCCGTCCAGCGCGTCGCCCTCGGGTACCACGTGATGATCAATCAGATCACTCAGCCCGACGTTTTGGCCACCACTCTCCACGTAACGCGCGCCGTCAAAGTCCAGAAAGTGATCGCGAAACGGTGTGCCGTCCGCCTGTTCCCAGCCGCGTTCAATGGCTTGAATGATTTCGGTCAGCTCCTCAGCATCGGTGTCTTGTGCCTGTACGGTTGCGGTTACTGCAAAAATCACGAAGGCACCTGCCGCGCTTCTCAAGACATTTGTCGTTGTTTTGTTCATCAGTTATCCCCCAAAAAAAATATTTCCTAAATGTCATGCGTCTTTTCGGCGCGGTGGATTTCCAAAGGTCGGGTCACTACTGACCCTGGCCGCGACGGTGCCTTTCGGTGCCTCGTACCAACCCGGATCGCTATAGTCGCCTCGCCTCAAACTGTTTCGCACTTTCACGGTTGTAAACATGCCGCCCATTTCAATATTTCCGTAGGGTCCTTTGCCGGTCATCATCGCAAGCGTGTTCTCGGGGCCGTTGTGATGACCCATATCAACGTGTTCCTGGTGTTCGGCCATACCGTTTTCACCCATCGCGATAAATCCTGGCAGGATCTTTTGAATCTCTTCTTCAATACCGCTTTGATCCACACCCAGGGTATTCGGAATTTCATGGCCCATCGCGTTCATGGTGTGGTGTGCCATATGGCAGTGAAATGCCCAGTCGCCAGGCTCTGCAATAAACTCAATGTCACGTGTCTGGCCAACACCGATGATCTCGGTCGTCTCGGGACGCCACTGCGATTGCCGCCAGCGTCCGCCGTCGGACCCGGTGACCAGGAACTGCACGCCGTGCATATGAATTGGGTGATTCCACATGGACAGGTTGCCCATGCGGACCCGCACACGCTCGCCGGTGCGTGCGACCACGGGGTCGATCGCCGGAAATACTTTGCTGTTGAAGGTCCATAAATCAAAATCCACCATCACTGACGGATCCGGACGATAGGTACCCGGGTGTAACGCCCAGTTGTGTGTAATAAAACAATAGTCGCGATCAACCGGGACTGCTTCGCCCTGCTTCGGGTGAATGATGAACATGCCCATCATTCCGACCGCCATTTGCGTCATCTCGTCGGCGTGCGGATGATACATATGCGTGCCGTGTTGCCTGAGCGTAAATTCGTAAGCGAAGGTTTCGCCGGGACCGATTTGCGGCTGGCTCAGTCCACCCACGCCGTCCATACCGCTCGGCAACAGAATGCCATGCCAGTGAATCGTCGTGTGTTCCTTGAGGGTGTTTGTGACGAGGATACGAACCCGGTCTCCTTCCACCGCCTCGATCGTCGGACCCGGTGTTGATCCGTTGTAGCCCCAGCATTTGGCAACGCTGCCTGGTGCGAACTCGTGATCAATTTCTTCGGCGACTAGGTGAAACTCTTTCACGCCGCTTTTCGTTGTGTACGGCAACGTCCAACCGTTCAGCGTTCGCACTGGTACATAATTCTCTCGGACGCCGGCAGCAGGTTTTCTTGGTGCATCCTGGGCATTGACGTCGGTGCTGACCGAACTTACCGCGGCGGCCAACACACCGGCGCTCGAATAGCCTAAAAAATCGCGTCGTGACGTCATTGTGAGTCTCCGTCGGGTTTATGGTTGCCGTGGCCGGCGTGCTCGCTTTCCGGCGTTGCCGCCTCGGCCGGCTTTGCGGCGTCGTGTTGCATGCCTTTCATTCCGCCATTCATGTCGTGTTGCATGCCCTTCATGTCACCCTGCATGTTGCGTTGCGAATGATCGCCACTACCTTTTGGCTGGATAAGCTTGTCCACATCGAGACGATCTTTTCCGATTTTTGCGCTGCTTGGCAGCGTATTACCGACAGCGCGAGTCAGTTCGGCGCGCGCCAACCAGTAGTCGCGCACCACTTCCAGGTAACCCTGATACGCGTCGTACTCCTGCTGCTTGGTTTCTAACAGTTCAAATATGCCGATCAACATAAAAGCTTCTTCTTCTTTTGCGCGTGCAGTTACCGCAACACGAGCAGGAACGAGCGTATCGCGATACGTTTTCACACGCGCCCGGGCATTTGCGGTTTCGGCGAATGCTAAATGCACTTCGCTATTTACCGCGAGCGTTAGCCGCCTCACTTCTGCGATTGCGATTTGTAGGTCGGCATCGAGTCGCAATAACGCATCTCTGTTCTGAGTAAAGAGGGGCAGCTCCCAATCGATGATTGGACCTGTCAGGTGCGCACCATCTGTTTCGCGTTCGCGATCAACGCCGACATCAAGATCGCCCAGCCAACGTGTCCAGCCGGTGACGCCACGTTGATCGGCAACTTTATCCGCGTTCGCATGAGCCGCCGCCAGATCGAGGCGGCTTTGGGCTGCGAGAGCAAGCAATTCATCCAGTGGATCATCGCTGGCCAACGGCACGGGCAACTGCGCCGGGGCGTCCCACGGGCCGCCAACGGACAGACCCATGACCGTTCCGAGCGTGGCGCGCATCGCGTACGCCTCAGCATCGGCGGCCAAAGCGTCCAATTGGGCTTCTGCGGCGGCCGCCTGCTCCAACGCCAAGTCACGTGGCGTCAGGTTGCCCGCGTCGTGATAGCGCTCGGCCAAAGCCACGGACAAGCCTGCGGCTTTCGCGATCTGCGTGCGGAGGGCAGCAACTTGCTTGGCCCCGACAAAGCGGTAATACGCAAACTCCGCGTCGGCCGCCGTTTCGAGCACTGCAGCGCCAATGTGCTGCTTCACCGCGGCGTATTCAGCCGCCGCTAGTCGTTTACGTGCGGGTAGTGTGATGAAATCGGTTAGCGAGGTCACCAGACCGAACGACACCTGATCACGTTCGCCCGAGCGGTCGGAACTGAGAACCGAGCCCGACAATATCGGATTGCGGATACGGCCGGCCTCATACACATCGGCAGCTGCGAATCCAAGTTCGGCGTACGTGGCCTGCAATTGCGGATTGTTGATCAGCGCAATGCGAACCGCGTCGTCTGCACTCAACGATTGACTTACAAGGCTTGAAAGTACTGCGGCCGTGTCGCCGGTATCGACTGTTTGACCCCGTTCGGTAACCAGGCTGTCCACATCGCCGCGGCCGAGGTCGGCGGGTACGCTTGCACACCCGCTTAGGCCAAGGATAATTATCGGCGCCGTGATGTGCCGCCGCCAGCGGCGGCTAGTGGTCATGTGTGCTGTGGTCATGTTCTGGCTCTTTCTTGGCCGGCTCTTCTACGAAATTTTCGTGGTGCTCCATTGCAGGCTCGCCGTGTTCATGTGGCATCGCGCTACTCGCGGTGCTGTCATCAGCGTGATGTCCGTGTCCTTCAGCACTCGCCAACAGCTCGCTGTAAGATTTCGCGTCGAGCTCCGGCAACGCCACCATCAGCGCGACCACTGGCCACAAAGATTCGTCGTCATGGGTTGCACCCCATGCCGGCATGCCGGTCATCTTGATACCGTGTTTCGTCGCCCAGAATAACTCGGCGGACGTTCGCTGTTGCGCGGCCTTCCTCAGATCCGGCGCTTGCGGGTTGAGTCCCTTGCCTGCCGGACCACGCGCCTTGCCGGGCGCCCCGTGGCAACCGACACACATCGCCTCAAAGTCGTTAATACCGGCGCGTATCAAAGCGTCATCGCTCAGATCAGGAACGAGAATCTCGCTAGCGCGTCGACGTATCGACGCCTGCATAGTTGTGGACATCGCCCAATTCGACAGCGCACTGTGCGGTGTCGACGCGCTCACGTCGTAGTGTCCGGAATACATATACGCGACCGCACCGACCCCAGTCAGCAACGCGCTTATCACTATTGTCTTCAGAATTGTTTTCATGCCGCCATCTCTTCACTATCGAACATTACTCAGACGCATTGCCTGACGAGCTGCGTTCATTCAGGACGCAGGACTAATCGGTGCAAAGAGGGCTACTAAGCCAGGAGTCGGTCGAATCGGCTAACCGGGGTTGCCTGGCCCAGCGCGGGGGGCGCATGCAGGACGAAGGAATAGATGGGGCTGCCGCCAAGTAGTGTCTGGTCGGTCGGAATGAGAGGAACGGCCACCGGCGCATCAAACTCATAGCTGCGAGGAAGGGTAATGATCGCCGAATCGTCGGCGAAGATGCTCGACAATGTAGCGCAATTTCCATTGCAATCAACATGTGGACAAACTTGCTCGCTACTTGTCTCGGCTTGAATCGCGTGATGGGCATGTCGCCCTGCATTGGGTGATTCGACTGCTGCACTGGCCTCGCACAGGCACAGGGCATTGCCAAGCACGAATGTGACAATTAGCAGTATGGAAACAGTCTTTTGCAGGATGGCCATAAGTCGCGAAATTATACTCCCGATGTTATTCGGTCAAGAAGTGCTGATTGGTAGCCAGACAGGTCACCGAGTTGCCTCAGCTATTTCACCATTGTCCCAGTCAGCTCGTAGGCATCACCCGGATGGATAAGGTCAGCATGGCTTACTGGACGACCTTGTGTCCACGTCCGACGTCGTATCACAAGGCAAGACTTGTTTGCTGGCATCTTCAAATACTTGCGTGTTTGTGGCGATGGCATTGTCGCACGCACTATATGTTCGGCCGAATGCAGCGGAGCAACTCGCGTAAGATAAACGTTCGGCGTGGTCTTGGTAAAATCCTGATCCAAATATTCAGGTGCCAAGGTCGGGCAGACGTATCGGTCCTCCAGCTGAATCGGACTTCCCCCCTCCAAGTGTAGAATCAAAGAGTGAAAGAGACTTGAGCCGGGGCGCATCTGCATTCGATCTAGGAGCCATTGCTCTGCCTCAACCTCTTGTAGCGTTAGCACCAGCGCACTGTGCTCATGCCCACGCGCACGTATTTCATCGGCGATATTTCGAACCTTGAGTACATCGGAGTGCGGTCGAGCCTCCGCCACAAAAGTACCAACTCCGGCTAGTCGAGTTACGTAACCTTCCTCTGCAAGCTCCTTGAGGGCACGATTAGCAGTCATTCTCGCGATTCCAAAAGTCTTTACCAATGCATGTTCTGACGGCACGCGATCTTTGGGCTTCAACTCGCCGGTGTTAATCAACCTGACGATATGATCCTTGATCTGACGATATCTGGCTTGAATAGAATCTGTCGCCACTGTCGCGTTCTTCATTCTGACTCCGGGTCGCCGTAATCACCGACGAGGTAGGATCACGCGAAAATGTTCCATAGCTGTCGATTTCTGACCTTGGTTGGATTCGCGGCGCTTCCATGTACCAATAAAGAAACTATTTATTCTGGAAATATATCCTAGCACTTTCAATCGAATTCAGCTTTGTGCGTACGATTTCAGCCTGAGGGACTCACACAGGAAGTTGACTAAATAATCCCGCTAGTTCCCGAAGTCATCAAATCGTATCAGCGACTCCGCGACGCCCAGCTTGCTCAGCATCTCCCGCGTGGCCGCAAGCATCATCGGTGGCCCGCAAACGTAAAATTCGCAATTGCCGAGCGATTCATGGTGCTTCAACAAATTATCGAAAATCGACTCGTGTATAAATCCGCGCTTGCCTGTCCAACTCTTATCATCATGCGCATCCGAAAGCGCGACCTGCCACTCAAAGTTTTGATGTTCCGCGGCGAGCTTATCGAAACTATCGCGATAGAGAATCTCTTGCTGATTACGTGCCCCGTACCAGAATCGGAGCTTTCCTTCCCATTGCAGGTTGCTCAACAGATGCACCGCCATCGACTTAAGTGGTGCCATTCCTGCGCCGCCACCGATGAGGATCTTTTCACGATCGCTGTCGTGCAGCAAAAAGTCGCCGCCTGGCCCACGAAACATCACCTGATCGCCGGCTTGTAAGCTGCACATGTAGCTGGAGCCGATCCCGGGTTGGACATCAAGCCCATCGGGTGGCGGGGCGAAGCGGACTGTAAATCTAAGATCACTGGACGCCTCGCCGTTTGGCGCTACCGCAATTGAATAGGTTCTTGCGACCGTATCGGTAACTGTGTGCACCAATCTTTCTGATAGCTCCAGCTCTCTCCACACGTTGACACATTCACTTGGGATGCCAAGTTGATCAATATCTACGTTGAACGACGGGATTTGAAACTCCAGGTGATCACCCGGCCGAAATTGGATCGGTGTGTCCGTTCTGATACAGATTTCCTTCAGCAGCGGTGTTAGCCACTGCGACGAAACTACAGCCGCAGATTGCAACGACTGTTGAAATGCCATATCCGGAATAACGATGACGTCATTTGAGCAAGGCTTGTGCTGGCAACCCAGGCGGAAGCCGTCGGCAAGGTCCGGCGCATTGATCCATTCGCGATCAACTGCCGTATCGGCAGGTGGATCACTCGCGTATTGGACTTTGCACAATCCGCAGCTACCGGACCCATCACAGTTCGAAGACAATTTGACGCCGTGCTGAGACAAGCTCGAATAGTAGGACAACGTGCTATCCAGGTCGTAGCTTTGCTCCTCATTGTTTTCCGAGCCGACCTTACTACTTACTTTCGTGCCACCCGACCTGAAGCCAGGTAACCACAGGAAATCACTTCGGCCAAAACTAAATAGCACCAGCAAAACACCTGAGATGGCAATCCAAAGAGTGCCGAACCCGACGATGATGATCTGCCAGTTGTTGAAACTGTCTTCTCGAGCGTAGTCCATGAAGTGCAACATGAGCAGGAAGTCGACTACCTTCCACCGACTATTTCGATGCGCCAGAACTTGTCCGTCGCGAGGTGACACATACACTCGTGTTGCCAAGTCATCGTCAATATTGACGCGCCAGATCGGCCCGGCGAAATCGCGAACTTCGTCCGACCCGAGCGCAATCAATTCACTATTGGCTATCTCGCCGTCACCTCTATAACTATTTCGAGCAATAGCTTCAGCCAGGCGCTTGTCTATTCGAAGCTCGTTACCCGTTGTGGCATCAAACAGTGTTGTCTCGCCACTCTGTTCGATCCGATACACAGGGCGCTGCAGAATTTTTGTCAATGCGATCGAATGAATTAATTCAGGGCCGATCGAAAGTTGATGCGATGGAAAAAAAACACGCAATGGATCGGCCGATTTCTGATTGGACAGCGATTGACGGGTTTTGTCGCCACTGACTTCGGTTTGATCAATGAGGCTGATTATTGTGCCGGTTACGAGCCAGACAATTAGCTGCGCTCCTATCAACAGGGTCAGCCATTTGTGTAGCTTGCGAATGAAGATCATTTGGCTGTCCCGACCTTGCGCCGCCGATTGAAACTGTAAAACAGCAGCCAGACGCCACTTAGTCCAAAAAGCGTTCCGAACACAGAAAAGATTCGTAGTATGTTGTTATTGATATCGTCGCGCGTGTCATAGTCCATCACATGTAGCATCCACAGGAAATCGAACACGCGCCACAACGAATGCCGTCTGGTCGTAAATTGGCCGGTATTCGGATTAATGTAGAAGCTGCTATTCCAAACGTCGTCGAAATCGACTCGCCAAAGAGGCAAAGCCGTTGATTGGAGCTCAGTTGGCGGGTCCGTTTCCAAAAGCTGAATTCGACTGACGACCCCATCGCCCGCGTAGTGGTAAGTCGCAATCTGAGCAGCAATGTCCTTGCTGATCGGCGACATCAGAGCCCCGGTGTTTGCGTCAAGAAGTCGCGTGGTTGGGCCATCGATTAGATATGCGGGGCGCTCAACAACTGCAGTAAGAGTGATGTTGCTGGAATCCGGATACTGATCGGCGACTTGCTCTAGCGGTATGCCTACTTGCGAATATGAGCCCACATTTCGATCCATATTTTGGACCAGCATGTCGCCATGGATGATGTCGATATTGACCACGACCATATAGAAGCCACTGAGAGCCCAAAGGAACAGCTGGATGCCAAGAACCAATGCGAACCATTTGTGGACTTTGCGAGATAGCCTGATTGCTTTCATGGGTACGTGACTCGGTGACGGATCACAGGAGCTGACCCTCTGCAGGGGTCCGACGGTGGATGCAATGGCTGCAAAATACTGACCAGCGGATGTCCGCTGGTCAGTACCATTTGCGACACTTCTAGACCAATCTAGAATTCATAGCTGGCCCGCATGTACCAACGTTGACCTAACAGGTCGTAGGTAAATACATCGGTGTTGGCATCATTCCATGAAGTGATATAGGGAGCCTTTTTGTCGAATGCGTTATCGACGCCAAGTGACAGCTTCAGACTATCGCTCACAAAGTAGTTAAAGTTCAGATCGTGGTAGAAGATATTGTCAACTGACCTGCCAATCGGACCACCACCATTCTCGTCGTCTGCCTCACCGATCATACGAACCGACCATCCTGCTGACCACTTCTCTGCACGTACTTTCGCGCCCAGATTCATGCGCCATTTTGCGAAACTGCCTCTGTCAGCAGTGATCTTGCCGCGCAAAATTTCGACTTCCGCCGCCGGATTTGCCTGATTTTCATGCTTCAGAAGATTGGTCGCCCGCGCGCTGAACAATGCGTCCAAGCCCGCGATCTCTGTGTTGTAGGTGAAGGTGTAGTCAATTCCACTGACCTCTTCCTTGGCCGCGTTAACTGGACGTTTGCTAAGGAACGTGACTTGGTTGGTAATTGGGTCGCGCGTAAATGAATTACAGAATTCGGCATATACGGTTGGATCCGTGTAGCACAAACGTAGTTGATCACTACCGTCGACCGCGTTGATTGCATTGTCAATTTTGATATCGAAGTAGTCGATTGTTGCCGTAAATCCTTCAAGAAAAGCGGGCTCGAACACGATTCCGACAGTGACGGTATCCGCATCCTCAGGTTTCACGTTCGGATTTCCGCCAACACCGGTCAAGATTGTATTGCCGTTCTGGATGAAACCCGGTGGTACGCCATCGGCCTGGCAGTTGGTAGCTATCGCCCCAGTTGCCCCCTCGCAAGGATCAACTGTGATCAGGTTTTCCTGATTAGTGCTGCCCTCTTGTTCGTTGATGGTAGGCACGCGGAATGCAGTTGACGCTACAGTCCTGAACATCAGCTGATCATTGACTTGCCAAACTGCACCGAGCTTGTAGGTCGTATTGGAGCCGAAGGCGCTGTAGTCCGACCAGCGGGCCGCCATCGTCAGGCTCAGATTTTGAGCCAAAGGCGCATCAGCCAGCAAAGGTATGGACAGCTCTCCGTAAAGTTCCGTCACGTCCGACCGACCACTGATCGCTGACTCGCCGCCGTTCTTCAGTACGGTCGAGTCGGGGTCGCGCCAGCCTTTTTCGCTTCGGTCCTCGACGCCCAGAGCGAACCCAACGTCGCCTGCCGGTAGCGTCATGGCGTTGCCGTAGAGGTTTGCCGAGAGAGAGACCATACGATTGCCTCCAGTTCCTTCGCGTCGATACTTAATAAACTCCAGCAGTTCCGGTGTCAGCTCGCCCACTCCGAAATAGTCACCACATGGAATTGCCGCACCTGGTGCGGTACTGCAGATGTTTTCGTCAAGCGTTTGCGACACTCGATCATTGTCGATGTCAAACGTCCAGCCGTCGCGGCCAGTATTGCGGCCATAATTGACGCTGGCGTCCCAGCTCCAATCATTTTTCAACGATCCTTCCAGACCCGTTACGACACGAATTGTATCTGTTTCTTGAAAGAAGTATGGCGCACCCATTTCGACCATGCGCCTGTTCTTGATGAAAAGGTCTTGGCCGGTTGGATTGTAAGGAAATGCCGCCGATACGGGAGTTGTTGCGATGCGACGCGGTGTTACGATTTGATCCCCTTGTCGATTGGCATACAGGATTTCCGCAAACACATTGACGGATTCAGACAATTCATACGTGCCGAATGTTGAAACGTTTATTCTTTGCATCGGACTAACGGCATTGAGAAATGGGAAATAGTTGAAGCCGTGTAAGGCGCTGTTGTACGGCTCAAAGAAATTGCCATCGCCGCCTTCTATTTGATTGAACTGAATTTCAGTTCCATCAAGATAGTGCGCACGCCCGCCGATTGTCGTTGAGCTTCCGAAACACTCCAGTCCGTTCGGACCTTCGGTCAGGGGGCATGCGTGGCGATCCGATTGCAGCACCAATCCCGTGTCGACGTAGCTTAGGTTAACGACGATGTTGCCTTTGTCGTAGTCCCCGCCGAACGTGAAATTGACTTCAGAGTTTTCACCGTCCGACTCGGTAGTAGCGCCATATTTGACATCCAGCTTCGCACCACTAAAGTTCGTTTTGGTGATGATATTGACGACACCGGCGACGGCATCAGCGCCGTAGATTGCGGACGCACCATCTTTGAGGACCTCAATACGCTCGATCAGGGCGGCAGGAATCATATTTAGATCCACCGATGAATTTGCGCCGGTACCGCCATTCACGATTCTGCGGCCATTCAGTAGTACAAGCGTTCGGTTGATGCCCATGCCCCTCAGGTTAGTTTGGGCTGTGCCGTAGCCGTTACTGGTCCAATAGGCGTTGGTCGAGTTTCCGGCCGGTCCGGCCGAAGCAGTCAATTCCTGAAGAATATCTTCGACATTGGAAATGCCCGAGTCGTAGATAGCCTCGGCCCCTATGATGGTTACCGGGCTGGCGCTGTCGATTTCTGAGTTCTTGATTCGGGAACCGGTGACAACGACCTCTTCTATGCTCGTCGTTTTATCTTCGCTGTCTCGATTCTGTGCGACAACAGGAAACGCAGCGGCGAGTCCGAAGCTCACGACAGCAATATGCGATGCAAATTTTCTAATGTTCATGGTGTTTACCCCCCAATGGTAAATTCAATTGTATTGCCTGCAGTCGTGCGGACTTGCTTCATATGGAAATTGTGCAGCGTTGAAAACCACTGGCAAAACCAGTAGCAGCAAGGGTTCTTCTTGTCTATCTACTTGCCCTTGAACGCTGTCTCGGCGTTAAAAACGCCGCGTTTCCCCCGAACACTTGTAGCACGAATCAGACTATACCTGTCTAGACAACTTTTTGAAAACTAATCTTTTCTTTTTTTCAGACAAGGCTAATCGAGGAGTCGGTCGAAACGACTGACGGGAGTTGCTCGTCGCAACACCGGCGGCGCATGCACCGGGAAGGAATATATGGGGCTGCCGCCGAAAAGTATCTGGTCGGCGGGGACGAGAAGAGCGGTTATTGGCTCATCGAGGTCATTGCTGCGAGGAGCGGTCATGACCACCGAATCGGCGGCGGTGATGCTCGACAAAGTGGCGCAGTTGCCATTGCAATCAACATGCGGACAAGGCTGTGTGCTACTTGCCTCGACTTGATTCGCGTGATGAGCATGGCTCACCGCATCGGGCGAGTCGACTGCCGCACTGGCCTCGCATAGACACGCGGTATTGCCTAGCACGAATGTGGCAATTAGCAGTGTTGATACGAGCTTTTGCAAAATGACCATAAGCTGCGAAAGTATACTCCTCTTGTTAATTGGTCAAGATCGATGTTGGGCGGTTGAGTGGCCGGGTCAACACGTCAACTTGATGGTTGTACTCCTCAATCTCGTGAGGCTCCCGTGGATAGATCACCAGATCCACGTGTACGTTGTAGCGCTTCAAGCCTCTGTAGATTCGTAGCGTTGAATCAGCTGCTCAGGCGTCAACGGCTCTCTGCAACAGATCCATACGAGGCGACCCACACGAACGGCCGCCAAAAAGATCATCGAAGAATTGCGCATATCCGGTCGCTTCACACGTCGCAGTTTGATGGCGCTCGAGTGTATTCGGCTTATCTATACACGTATAGCGCATTACGCGAGATAGCGACAGCAGGAAAGACATTTTACCGGAGCTGCCATTAAGTACTGTCAATTCCCGGCTTGAACAAGCCGCAATGTGCCAAATACCGTATTGAAGTGTGCGTGTTCACGCACTAGCACCGCTCCTGCATCTTTCATTAAGACAGGCAGCTGACCATCGACGCTGTCCTGTGTCGTCGCGAATCCATCAAGCAGCTGAACGAAGTAAAACAACCAACGCATCAAAGTACTCGACGGCTTTCCCCAATCGGATACGTGTAGCTGTCCTCCAGGAGCAAGAATTCTAAGCGCCTCCGACAAGACATCCTTTTTCTGGGTAGGCAGCAAATGGTGAAAAAAGAGGCTTGAGACGATCCGCTGGACAGTGGCGTCCGAGAACGGAATAGCTGTGGCGTTAGCTTCGATGAACTCGATTTCCACACCCGCGTCGCTTGCTTTATTACGAGCAATCTCGAGCACTGCCGGATCCGCATCCAATCCAATGACGGACGCATCCGGGTATTTCTTCTTCATCGCAATAGTCATCGTGCCGGTACCGCATCCCAAGTCCAGAACAGTGGAGTTTGGCGGTATATCGGCATAGGTAATCAAGGCCTCCTTGACGACACGTTCTCGAGTGCTCAAGCGCACGACCGGGTCATAAAACCGGGTCAATACGCTAAATCGCAAAGCTGGAATAAAATCACCGCTCACTTTTGCCTCCTCGACAGGCTCTATCCTCAGCAGCTCCTCGGCGAAGATTGTTCAATCAATGGACACAGCAGCCCATCGAAAAGCTCGTTCGCTGGCATCGTCTGCCAGCTCTCCAAAACCTGTTCAATCCGGCCTTCGATTGCCTGCAGCTGTGATACCTCTTCGCGGATAATGGCGCGCCGCTGCTCAACCAGATTACGCAATTGTTGACCCGGCATTTCTCCCTGTTCAACGGTTTTGAGAATCTCTTTGATGTCGCCGATTCTTAGGCCCAGCGCTTGCGCTTGCCGAATGAACTCAATGCGCCGAAGGTCTTCCTTAGAAAACAGGCGATACCCGTTGTCAGGCTCGCGTTCGGGACTGAGCAGCCCAATGCGTGAATAGTATCGAACGGTGGCCGGTGTGACCCCCGCGCGCTTTGCGAGATCGGTGACGCGCAAGGCACCAAAAGCCCTCGCCGAAA
The DNA here is from genome assembly GCA_021773115.1 of Woeseiaceae bacterium. GTDB lineage: Bacteria > Pseudomonadota > Gammaproteobacteria > Steroidobacterales > Woeseiaceae > UBA1847. Next base: position 253,846 of record JAJFKS010000033.1, read on the forward strand.
AAAGTTGGGTGTGCATTATGAATCTCCTTCAAATTGCTGTGCAATAGATGCGGGCAGAATGCCCAGCGCCGCGTTCTGCGGCGCACGCAAAATGAAGGTGGCCTAGATTCTGAAGCGTTGAGTGCTCAGATAGATTGGTGGGGAAGACCGATGCCCAGGAGGTCCGTCATATTCAGACACGATCCGAACTTGGTATTGTGGCTGGACGACATTCTGATCGACAGATACCAAGTATACCGCTGAAAAATGCTGCAACTTCTCGACGACGGTGCCGGTGCCGCTAAGAGCGGTTGCGTCACAACAGCAACCGCTTTCCATCGGGCCAGCGGTATCATGACCACCGTGGCATTCATCGTTGGTTTGAACGAGCGTTTTCCCACTGTCGTGATCACTATGATTATCATGATGGTCGCGGGACGCACCTTGATTGGTGAACGATTCCGGGTGGTGTGCCTTGCCGACTTCACTTTCCGCGGAAACCGTTGGTACTGCCAAAATAGTTTGACTGCTGAACGCGACGGTGCACGGCACGATGAGCACGCCAAGCCAGGCAAGCACCGCTACACCTAAAATGCCCGGTGAGCGTCTTCGGAATATAGTGTTGGTTTGCCGCTTGCTCATTACTTGACCCAAATACAGAGGTAGAAGTGCTAATTACCTAGTTACTATAGTAGGTCACAAATCGATGAAATATATACGTATTTACGCGCATCTCCATGTGCATGATGCCCTTGCTATCGGTGTAGGTTGTCATGAATAGCCGCTGAGCAATCAAAATTGAGCCGAAACCGACTACGGAAACGACAACAATCAGCGGGTCACTTCGAACTTATGGCAGCAGAAATGTCGTGAGAATAATCACATTGAGCGAGATGGCGATCAGCGGAATGACACGGCTGGCGTTCAGCTCCCTCGGCAGGTAGCGAAATAACCCTCCAATGGACGGCAACGTCCATAACCAGGTAGAAAATAGCACCGATCGAAGCGATGCGTGTCAGATCAAAGAGCACCGTCAGCACGGTCGCCAGTACAGCTGCCAGCACCAACGCCGGATTTGTAAAACCCCGATCAACGGCCAGTCCGACGCCCAGGCCTCGCGAGCCAACATATCGCCGATGCGGTACCGATCCGTCAACGTAAATTGCTGGTAATTCTGGCCCACCGCTATGCCAGCTCGAGCACAGCCCGGATGACGTCCCGGCGACTAATTACGCCGACAACTCGCCCTTTATCCAGAACCGGAAAACGCCGGTAAGCACTTGTGATGAACATCTGCGCGACATCCAGCAAACTGGCTGTTGCGTCAACTGAGACAACGTCAACTGTCATGAACGCGCTTACTGCACCACCGTTGCCCTCACCATGGTAGCCTGCCGTGACGACCGACTTCAGGCAATCCCGCTCCGTCAACATACCGACCAGTTCGCCGTGCTCGTCGATCACCGGCGCGCCGGAAATTCGGTGCATTAAGAATAGGCGCATGGCATGCATGATGTCTGATTCCGGTGACAGGCTGACGACGCTGGCGGTCATAAAGTCCCGCGCCGTGACGGCTGGCGAGATTGGCACGGTCAAGCGCCCCGCTTATCGGTCTGTTGCCGCTGGCAGCAGCAGTTTGACACATGTTCGCCTCCGGACTGGCCCATTTGGCCACAGCCGCGCCGAACGTTACGCTTTCCCGCGCGAAGCCCAAACGCCAGGCTCAAACCGGCTAAACCGATGATGATGAAACTCAATACGAATGTCGTCATGCGTCCTCACTCCTCCGAAAAAGACGAGCCGCGAATAGGGGCGCTCGCCATTCGTCGAACTCGCCACTTCGTGGCAAAAAAAACCTCACTATGCAGCCCTCCCCAGTCACCATGATGATGTCCGCGCGATCAACTTTGCGGGCTCGCACTGCCGAAGTCATCGAGCGCAATTTGCCCCTCCTCGACACCGAGGTCTGACAGCATCTTGATGACCGCGGCGTTCATTAGCGGCGGGCCACAAATATAGTACTCACACAACTCAGGCGTCGGATGGTCTTTCAGCAGTTGGTCGTGAACGAGTTGGTGAACAAATCCGGCAGGACCGTTCCACTCGTCTTCCGGCAGTGGATCCGATAGCGCGACATGCCATTCGAAATTGTCAAAGTCGGCGGCGAGGCGATCAAATAAGTCCGCATAGAACAATTCCTTTAAACTGCGCGCGCCGTACCAGAACGACATCTTACGCCCGCTTTGTTGCCGCCGTAGTTGGTCGAGAATGTGCGAGCGCATCGGCGCCATGCCCGCGCCACCGCCGATGAAGACCATTTCACTATCGGTCGGTTTGGCGAGAAATTCACCGAAGGGACCCGTGAACGCGACCTGCTCACCCGGCTGTAGTGCGAATAGATACGAGGAGACCACGCCCGGTGGCGTGCCTTCCGGCGCGCCGGGTGGCGGCGTTGCGATACGGACATTGAGCATCAACTCGTCGCCCTCACCCGGATAATTCGCCAATGAGTAAGCGCGTACCTCGGGGTCGGTCGCATGCGACTCGTAACGCCACAAGTTCAGGCGGTCCCAGTCCGATCGAAACCTATCGTCAATAACGAAATCTCTAAAGCGCGTCTGGTGGGCAGGACTTTCGATCTGGATGTAACTGCCGGCACGGAAATCGAATGTCGCCCCAGACGGCAATTCGAGCACCAACTCCTTAATAAAGGTGGCCACGTTACGGTTGGAGCGCACGGTGGCGAGGTGACGTTTGATTCCCAGTATTTGAGACGGCACCTCGATCTTCAGTGGTTCTTTGACGGCGAGCTGGCAGGCCAGGCGCTGATGCTCAGCGGCCTGTTTGGGCGTGATCAAGGCCCGCTCGGTTGGCAACAGGGCGCCGCCGCCGTCGATGACCTTCACGCGACACTGTCCGCAGGTCCCTCGTCCACCGCAGGCCGACGGTAAAAACACACCGTGATCATTCAACGCTGCCAGAAGCTTCCGACCGACCGGGATGCGCAGTACTCGCGCCTCCTCGTTGATGTCCACCGCGACCTCTCCGCTCACCACCAATACCGATCGCGCAGCCACAATGAAAACCGACAGCGCCATGATAATGCCGGTAAACAGCAGGATGGCGATGGCGAATTCAGACATCAGCGCTTTGCTCCATCGTCTACAGCCGGATGCCCGAAAATGCCATGAAGCCCATGGCCATGAGACCGGCGCAAATAAAGGTGATACCCGAGCCCTGCAACCCGTCGGGTACGTCACTGTAGCGAAGCTTTTGGCGAAGCCCGGCCAGGACGATGATGGCCAGCGCCCAGCCAATGCCGCTGCCAAAGCCATAGACGACGCTCTCGCCCAAGGTGTAGCGCCGCTCAGCCATGAACAACGAAGCACCGAGGATGGCGCAGTTCACCGCGATAAGCGGCAGGAATACACCGAGCGCCTGGTGGAGTGCCGGAAAATACCGATCCAGCGCCATTTCCAGAACCTGCACTATTGCGGCGATCACACCAATGAAGCTGATCAGTGCGAGAAAACTGAGGTCCATCGCCGGCAAGCCGGCCCAGTCGAGCGCGCCGGGGCCCAGCAGGTAGGTGAGAATGAGACTGTTGACCGGCACGGTGAGCGTCATCACCAACACCACAGCGACGCCCAGGCCAACGGCAGTGTCGAAGCGGCGGGACAGCGCCAAAAAGGGGCAGATACCCAGGAACAGCGCCAGCACCAGGTTTTCGGTGAAGACCGACTGCAGAAACAAGTTCACGTACGTGCTCACGAGCTGACCTGCGTTCGGTGCACGTGTCGAATTCTGAATTCCGGCTGCTCAACTTGCTCAACCCGCCACGTCCGAATCGCCCAAATCATGAGGCCGATGATGAAATATACGCCAGGCGGCAGGATCATCATGCCGTTGGGGTAGTACCACCCCCCCTCGCTGACGGTCGGCAATATCGTAAAACCGAACAGCGAACCCGCACCCAGAAGCTCACGAATCGCAGCAATGCTCATTAAGGCAAGGCTGTAGCCGAGTCCGTTGCCTAAGCCATCGAGAAAGCTCGGCACGACCTTGTTTTTCATGGCAAACGTCTCAACGCGTCCCAGCACGATACAGTTGGTGACGATCAGTCCGACGAACACTGACAACTGCTTGCTGGTCTCAAACGCGTAGGCTTTCAGGACCTGATCCACGACAATGACCAGCGAGGCGATAATCGTCATCTGCACGACAATGCGCACGTTGTCCGGGATGTAGTTTCGAATCGCGCTGATTACGGCACTGCCGAACGCGAGTACGGCGGTAACGGCAAGGCTCATTAAAAGCGCCGGCATCATCGAGGTGGTCACCGCGAGCGCCGAACAGAGGCCGAGAATCTGAAACGTGATCGGATTTTCGTTGATCAGGGGATCGAGGATTGCCGCTTTGGATTCGGGTTTCATTGTATCGTCTCGTCGTTGGCACGCAATTTTTGCAGGAAAGGGCCGAAGCCGTGCGCGCCCAACCAATAGCGCAACAGGTTTGTCACACCGTGCCCGGTGAGGGTGGCCCCGGTGATGCCATCGACCTGATAGGCGTCGCTGCCATCGTTCGCTCTCGCTACGATTCCTTTGGCCACTTCAATCAAGGGTTCGGCGGACGTGCCGTAGATTTTCTTGCCGCGCCACAGTTTTTGCCACTTCGGATTGTCAATCTCGCCGCCGAGTCCTGGCGTTTCGCCGTGTTGATAAAAGCGCAGTCCGACGATCGTATTCGCGTCCGCCTCTAAGGCGACATAGCCGTACATGGTTGACCACAATCCGTAACCATAGACGGGCAGAATGATCAGCTTCAGGCGATCCGTTTCGTACAGCAGGTAGACGACAGCATAGCGGGAGCGCTCTTTTATGACCGCGGCATCGAGTTCCTTGGGCACGCTGACGCGCATTGATGGATCGCGACTGCGCTGCGCGCTCTCGAGCATCGCCAGATCGATATCGGTGGCATAGTCGCCGGTACTCAGATCCACGACTCGTGCCTCAACCTGCCCGAACAGCACCTCGGTGCTTTTGCCGGATTCCAGTAAGTCTGCTGCCGCCAGAATATTCTGTTGGCGGTTGTGCTCCTGGTTCAGTTGGTATTGGGGGCGCAACGAAATCGCAGCACCGGCCACCAGCACCGCGCTCAAAAGGCTGACGATCAAGGGTACCAATAGCGTTTTGGCCAAACTGTTCTTGGGCGCGGCTAACAAACGTGAAATCCAACCGGCGTTGTTCGGTGATTCAGACATGTCGCCTTTGTCTCCGACGCAGGTGCAAGCGGATAACAATCTGATCGATTACTGGCGCGAACAGGTTGGCGAACAATATCGCCATCATGATGGCTTCCGGGAAGGCCGGGTTGGTGACGCGGACAATCACCGTGAGCGCACCGATCAACAGGCCGAACACCCAGCGGCCTGGGTCCGTTTGCGCCGCAGTAACGGGGTCGGTCGCCATGAATACCATCCCAAACGCGAATCCGCCTAGCACCAGGTGCCAGTACCAGGGCATGGTGCCCAGCGGGTAACTGCCGCCGACAGCGTTGAAGAGTATGGCGGTGATCACCATACCGATGAAAACGCCCAATATGATGCGCCATGACGCCACGCCGCTGAGGATCAGCAGCGCCCCGCCGACCAGGGCCGCTAATGTCGATGTTTCTCCCAGGGATCCCGGAGTCGTTCCGAGGAACGCGCTCATCCATGTGGCGCCGGTATTGGTGAGCCCGGCAATGCCGCTCTCGGCAGCGACGGCAAGCGCCGTGGCACCGGTATAGCCGTCAACAGCGACCCAGGCCGCATCGCCGGAAATCTCCGCGGGATAGGCAAAATAGAGAAACGCACGACCCAGCAGCGCGGGGTTCAGAATATTCTTGCCGGTACCACCGAAAACTTCCTTGCCAATTACAACGCCGAACGAGATTCCCACAGCAACCTGCCACCAGGGAAGATCGGGTGGCAAGATCAGCGCATAAAGCAAGGACGTCACCAGAAACCCTTCATTCACTTCGTGGTTTCGCTGCAACGCGAACAAGACTTCCCAGGCGCCGCCGACCAGCAGCGTTATTAGGTAGATCGGCAAAAAATAGAGCAGCCCGTGAATCGCGCTGGCCATAACGCTATCAGGGTCGTAGCCGATCGCGAACAGGTCGAGCACGCTACCGCGCCAGCCACCGGCCGAATCAAGGCCCATTCCCGCCATGGCCAGATTTGCCTGATAGCCGGTATTCCATAGCGCCATCAGGACGCAGGGTGTCGCTGCGATTACCACCAGGATCATCACACGCTTGAGATCGACCGCATCCCGTACGTGCGGCGCGCCCGCTGTGATGTCTTTGGGCGAGTACAGCAACGTATCGACCATTTCGAACAGGGCGCCGAATTTTTCGTAGCGCCCGCCTTTAGCGAAGTGGCGCTCGAGTCGATCCAGCTGATTTCGCAGGCGAGACATCAGCCGGATTTCTCAAGGCTGGCAAGGGTGTCGCGGAGCGCCTCACCGTAATTGTATTTGCTGCAACAAACGAAAGAACACAAAGCCAGATCCTCTTCATCAAGCTCCAGACAGCCCAGCAGCTTCGCAGTTTCGGTGTCATTGACGAGCAGTGCCTTCAGGAGTGGCGTGATCAGGATATTCAGCGGCATCACCTTTTCGAAGCTGCCGATCGGTACCAAGGCCCGTGGGCTGCCGTTTTGCGTGGTTGTAAGATCGAACAGGCGCTTTGGCAACATGCTCGACAGGAACATGCCGCTGGCGGAGAACTTGTTTTTGCCCGGTGCCAGCCAGCCAAGAAATTCACGTCGCGATTGCTCGCCGAGCACGTTGACCTGAAGATGATAGCGTCCGAGATAGGCCTCGGGGCCAGCCGCCCGGCGACCGGACAGTACGGATCCCGAGACACTACGGCTTGGTCCGTCGCGCAGCTCGCCGACGATGAGCTCATCGATGTGCGCGCCGAGCGGAACCTGGATTAATCGTGGCTTGAGTACATGCGGACCCGCCAACGATATGATCCGGTTAACGTCGAGTCGACCGGTCGTAAACAGGCGGCCGATGGCGATGACATCCTGATAGTTAAGGTGCCACACGGTCTTGTCGTGCGTGACGGGTGCCAGGTGATGAACGTGGGTTCCGACCAGGCCGGCCGGATGGGGACCGGAGAACGCGACGGTTTCGACACGTTCCATCGAGACATTGAGATCCGGGCTATTTGCTGCAGTGCAGACAAAGACTTTGCCCTCCGTCAGCGCGCGGATCACGCGTACGCCATCCAGAAACGCGTCCGCCGCGGTCGCGATGACGACGTCGGGATCGGCCGCCAACGGATTCGTATCAATGGCAGTGACAAAAATCGCGGCCGGGATTGACTCCGGATGCGATACGCGGCCGAACGGCCTGGCGCGAAAAGCCGTCCATAACCCGGAGGCCAGCAGATTCTCGCGAACCGAGTGGCGATCGAGTTGGCCCAATTTGGAGCCAGACCAGGAATCGAAAGCCCGCTCTTTATTGCCGTCGCGCTGGATAACGACGGACTGCAATCGTCTCCGCGCACCCCGATGAATGGCGGTGACAACGCCAGATGCCGGCGCGGTGAATTTCACGTCTGGCATTCCGCGATCTCCGAATAGCGGTTGGCCCAGGAGCACTCGCTCACCTTCGGCGACGAGCAGATTCGGCCGTAGGCCAGGGTAGTCAGCGCCAAGCACGGCAACGCGGTCAGTGGCGACGGTTTCGGCCACCGACTGAGCCGGAGCACCGGAGATTGGCAGGTTAAGTCCCCGTTTGATCTGAATTGTCATTGTTGCGACCGCCGGTAGAGTCGGCGAACACATCAGTCACACGTAGCGCGTGCGCTTGATGCCAACTGTGCCTCACCACAAACATCAGCCGATGGTATATCCTGTATCCAGCACACAGGTCAAACGATGGTATTTGGCCAAGACTCGAAGAGCAATCGTTGCCCGGGCTTGGCTGCTGCCGGAGCGTGGCAGAAAACACACGAGGGAATATTTACAACGCTAGTTCGGGAATTGCCGGACCCTTCCACTCTCATGATTGTGATCCGGCGGTCTGTCGGCGCGACAAAAGAGTCCACGAGATCGCACCGATGCATACGATTACCAACTGGGCACCGATGCTTTGCGCGGTAGGATAAATCCCCAGCCAGTCGATTCTAGGTGCACCGATGAAGGTCACGCCGATCTTGCCCGCCTCCTGGAGCGCGGCGATGCCTTTTCCCGCGAATATCACCGCCAGGACAAACATCAGCGCGCCATTCGCCTTGAAAAAGAGCCGTAGTGGCAGTCGAGCGCCAATGCGAAACACCGCCCAGCCTGCGACGCCCAGCGCGATTGCAGCAAGCGCGGCCCCCATGATGAGCGGCGATGCGGCACGCGATTGCAGCCAGAGCGCTTCATAAAACAATACTGTTTCGAGAATTTCGCGATAAACAGCGATGAAAGCCAGAGCCGCGACACCCCACAACGTACCGCCCGACAGGCTCTTTCCGAGCCGCTCATTTAGAAACGCCCGCCAATGTGCTGCATGGCTGTGACGATGCAGCCAAATGCCGACATACAAAAGTACAATTGCCGCCAACAGTGCAGCCGCACCCTCGATCAGCTCTCTTTGAGCACCGCTGATACTGATCACTGTTTTGATACCGATCCAGGTCAACGCACCGGCGGTCAAAGCGCTGAGCCAACCAAAGTGCAAGTATCGCATTGCCGTCGTATGTTCGGTTCGCTTCAGATACAAAGTCATCGCGGCAAGCAGCACGATAGCTTCGAGACCCTCGCGCAACAGGATCAAAAAAGCGCTTGTAAATAATGTCGCCGTGGACGAACCGCGGGACGACAGTAGTGCTGAGGCGTCCTCCAGGCGCAGTTCGAGATTCGCCACGGTCGACGCGAGTACGTCGTCAGCCACGCCTTCTCGGATCATGTTCCGCAACACCTGCATATCCCGCTCGATACCGACCGCGAGCTCGCCATCCAGTACTCGAAGCGACGCTTCGACCAACTCGTATCCTTCTAAATATGCGGATAGCGCCAATTGCGCAGCAGTATCCGCCTGGCCGTCGGCGTACACCGCCACAACCTCTTGTAGCTCGGCAATCGTGCGTTGGATGGGATCACCGGACGAGTCCACCAGTGCCTCCGGATAATGGCGAAGGTACGCGAGGACGGGACTGGCAATCTCCGTGCTCCCACCCAACGCAGCGGGCGCTTCGGACGTAAAACTGGCGAGTGTTGGCAACGTCTCGTTTAATGCGCCGTCATTCCAGAGTCGCTCTCCTTGTGCAATAACTGCCGGGGTATCACGAAGGCCCGCAACATAAAATGCGAGTGACCAGCGCTGATTCTCTGTCAGCGATGAAAATGCGGGCATGCCGGTCCCCGTAACACCCAGCGTGATGGTTGAATACAGGCTGTACAAGCTGCGCTGTCGCGCCCGCCCAACATCAAGGAAATTTGTTGGCGAGGGGTCGAGCGCTTTTCCCATGAGACCGTCACCACGGCCTGAATCGCCGTGGCAACCGGAACACTGATCGAAATATAGAGAGCTAACGCTGAGTGGAACCGGCGCGACCCGCGGGGCGGTTTCGATATCATAGACCGCAATCAAGCCAGCGATGAGATTGCGCGAATCTGATGCCACCTGAATGCTCGGCGCACGCGTATCGACCAGAGACGCCAAGGCCCGTGCTTGCGAAAGCAGACCTTGCTGCTCTGCTTTGGGCGGCAGCGTCAAAAGGAGTTCGTTTACTAATGCCAAAAACTCGCGTTGCTCAGCATACTCCACAGCGTGGACGACATGCCCGGTCTGTACTGCTTCGGGATAGTCTACGGCTACGTAATCCAACAAGGCGACGATTGACTGCGCGCTGGTCTGCCATTCCGGGTGTGTGGGTGGTTGTGCCTCGGCAACAGCGACAGTGCTGAAAGCAAGCAGAATGGTAATGAGAATTATTCGCATTACTGGATGCTAGTCTGGAGCACTAGGTTTCGCAAGCGTTCGGGGCCGTATCAGGCAGGTGGTCAGGGTCCCTTAAAATCAATTCGACCTTAGATGCTGACAGCTTATTCGTTCAATGGTGACCATCACCAGTCTCCGCTCGTGCGGAAAGTATTTGATATTGCTCGGGGGAAAGTGCCGGTAACTTCTCAAGGAAGGCCACCATATTCCATATCCGATCGTCATCATGTCCTGACCCCCACGCAGGCATCCCGGACCCTTTGATACCGTGTTTGATAATCCAGAAGCGCCTTTGCGCTTGTTGCGTTGGTTCATCGCCATGCTCGCCCGGCGCCGCTGCCAAATTGGGTGGCGCGGGATAAAGCCCCAGGGATAAGTCGCTGTCTTTCTGGCCCGGACTCAGGTGACATCCGGCACACATGTCGTTGTAGTCGGCACCGCCTGCAAGCAATCGATCAGAAGAGTCGATATCGGCCGGCACTTGAATGTTGCCTGAGGCACGATCAATAGAGCGCTCACGCAAGGTTTCCAATACCCAGTAGGTAAAATCGTTGTGCGGCACATCTGCGTGCATTGGATAGAGTCCGGAATAGACGAAGCCGATTCCGCCGAGCCCTATTACGATTGCAGCGACGCTAAGGCACCTGATACAGCCGAAGGGTTTGGATAATGTCATTTGTTTTCCTTGAGATTGCTCACCCTTCCACGCACCGGAAATCGACCGGCGCAATGGACTCCGGACGTGAAATATCGAAACTAGTGGCTATGTTCGGCGCCTGGCGTTTCTTCTGACGCTTCCGGTTTCTCATGATGATTGTCGTCAGGCGCCGCTGATGTTTCGTCATCATTCGGCGGCGCATCGTGCTTCATATGCTCATCGTGATCACCGGGGGACGCCTCGGATGCCTCATCGTCACCGTGCATTGATGCCATGCATTGCTTCATCATGGCCTGCATGACAGGGTCGTTCATGTCCATCTTGCTGTGGTCCATGTCCTTCATTGCCGCACAGTTGGGCTTCTCAGCATCTTTCATGTGTTCCTTGGGATCATGCGCCTGCGCTGTCGACGCCAGGGCCATGATCGAGAACAAAGTCAAAATAGTGATGATTAGATTTTTCATGGTGTTACTCCTGATGATCAATAAAAACAGCAGCTACCGGAAGCCCAATCAGAACCAAAACCGCAGCCCAGCTACATAGCTGGTCACGCTCGTTGGCTCATTCAGCGCTTCGGCAAAGTCAGCTGTTCGGCCAAACTTGCCGGTTCTTTCAATGCCAATGTAGGGTGCGAATTGGCGGCTAAATTCACGGTTCGCCAACAGCGATGCGCGACCGATCACTTAGTCGGCTGCATCGTTTTGATTAGCCCCATCAAATCACTATCAGTCGACAGTATGAGGGTGGTGTTCGAATCAATCACCGATTGATAAGTCTCCAGGGTTTTTACAAACGTGTACAAGTCAGCAGCGGCCGCGGACTGATTGTAGCTGCGCGCATAGATATCGGTGGCTTTGGCATCCGCCTTGCCCTGAATCGTCTGAATCTGTTGATAGGCCTCAGAGGTGATTTGCTGTAGATCACGTTCCTTGTTGCCGTTGATCCGGGCAGCTTCACCTGCGCCTTCAGAGCGAAACCGCTCTGCGATTTGATTGCGTTCGCTGATCATGCGTGCGTAGATCTTCTGGCGCACACTTTCATTGTAGTTGATACGCTTGAACCGAATATCCAGCAACTCAATGCCGAATTCTGCCAACTTTCCTGAAGCCGCATCGAATATGTCCGCCTCAATGCGCTTCCTGCCCTTGCTGATCGGCAGCAGCGTACTGATGTCGACATCCGCCAGCATCGGATCCACTTCCGGGGTTCGGTCCTTGCTGGTACGAACAATCTCGATAAGCTCGTGTTTCGCGACCGCATTGCGGGTTTCGCTGCCGAGAATATCCTCCAGACGCGATTGCGCGCTGCGCTCGTCCCGCAGCCGCAGAAAGTACTGCAGCGGGTCTTTGATGCGCCACCGTCCGAAGGTATCCACCGTGATGTAGAGCTTGTCTTTGGTGGGCATATCATTGGCAGAGCCGTCCCAAACAAGAATACGTTTTTCGATACGATTCACCGTCTGGATGAAAGGCACCTTAAGCTTCAGGCCGGCCTCATCGATAACCTCACCAATCGGCTTGCCGAACTGCGTAATGATGACGCGCTCGGTTTCGTCCACCGAATAAAGCGCCTGTGTTGCCACAATTCCGCCAAGCAACAGCACTACCAGAATCACCGAACTCACCCTGTTGAAACTTCTCATTGCTTCGTCCTCGCATTTGCTGTGTCTAGCTGTAACAAGGGCAGTACAGACGACGCCGACTCATCAACAATAAGCTTGGTTTCCACGCGCGGCAGTACTTCATTCAAGGTTTCCAGGTACAAGCGTCGCTTGGTGATATCGGGGGCTTTGAGATACTCCGCCAACAGCGCATCAAATCGATTCACGTCGCCTTCGGCTTCGTTCACTCTCTGAATGGCGTAGCCTTCGGCCGCCTGAATGCCTTGATCAGCTTCTCCGCGTGCCCGTGGCACCGCCTTGTTGTACTCGCCGCGTGCAACATTGATCATCTGCTCCCGTTCTTGCTGCGCTTCGTTCACCCGGTCGAAAGACGTCTGAACGGGCTTGGGTGGATTGACGTTCTTTAGCTGAATTTGGTCGATTCGAATCCCCATTTCGTACTTGTTCACAACGTCCTGGAGCTTCACCTGAGCGGTGGACTCAATTTCCTGGCGCCCAATGGTGAGCACCTCGTCAACCGTTCTGTCGCCGATGACTTCGCGCATCACCGACTCGGAAACATCGCGAAGTGTGTCACCAGGGTCGCGAACGTTGAATAGAAAATCGAAGGGCGCTTCGATGCGAAATTGAATAATCCATTCAACCAACGCGGTGTTGAGGTCCCCGGTGACCATAGTGGTCTCGAGTACCCACTCACTCGGTGCTGATACCTGATCAAGAAATGTAGCCCCTGGCGTGCTGAAGCCGAACTCCTCTTTTAGCTGCCGCTTCACGGGAACCTGGGTCACCCGATCAATGCCGAACGGCCACTTAAAATGCAAGCCTGGATCGACCTCGCCGTGGTAGTGCCCAAAGCGCTGCATCACACCGACGGACTCGGCCGGCACCGTGAACACGGCTGACATCAGTAACCAGATGACCAGGGCAGCGGCGATTGCCAGCGGGACAAGCCAGCCCGGCTGGGGTGTCTGACTCAGATTGGGCGCTCCGCGCTGTATGGCCATGTCGTTGTTCTCTGCATTAGTGGTAGGTATTTTGCTCGAGCCGATATGCCCGAGCGCCAACTGTCTGCGCAGTGTGCAACCTGTACCCTACTGCCATGTCAAGGCCGATCGGTGCGCCGCGTGGCACCGCCGGCGAGGGGTTGTGGTGTGCCCGGTTTCAGGAACGCAGCCGGACCTTAATCTGCGGTGAGCGGCGGCCGGGCACGGTCTATTATCGCCGCGCACGGTATGCCCCGCGGCAACGTGCCGAACAGTCCGGAGACGCCAGAAGACAAGCGCGCCCGGCAGAAGGCGTCGGCGATCAGCGCGTTGTCACTGCAGAGCAGCAAGCTTGCCTGCAAGCCCAGCGCGAGTGACTCGGTTAGCCGTCGCCCCTCGTAAGTCGATACGCCCGCATCGTTGCCTCGCGCGGCGTTTGCCAGCGCCTTGTCCAGGTTTCGACAATGACGATCATAGTCATCGTTCAGACCCGCGGCGCCCTTTAACTCTGCCGCCACAACGTCCAACGCATCCGGCTGTCGTTGAATGGCGCGGAACAGGTCCAGACACTGAATATTGCCACTACCCTCCCAAATCGCGTTGATCGGCGCTTCACGGTACAGCCGTGGCATTATCGACGTTTCAATGGCACCGCTGCCGCCGAGACACTCCATGGCTTCGTAGGCATGCGCTGGCGCTCGTTTACATATCCAGTATTTGCCGATCGGGGTCAATAGCCGAAACAGCGCCGCTTCGCTGTCGTCGGCGAGATGATCCAATGCGCGCGCGGCTCGCATGCTTAACGCCAGCGCCGCCTCCGACTCAAGGGCCAGGTCCGCCAGGACATTTTGCATCAGCGGGTGTCGATCCAGCCGTTTGCCAAAGGTCTGTCGATAGGCTGCATGGTGAGTGGCCTGTGCCGCCGCCTGGCGCATGCCGGCCGCGGAGGCCACCATGCAGTCGAAACGGGTCAGGGCGACCATCTCCAGGATATTCGCCACACCCCGACCTTCGTCACCGACTAACCAGGCGTGGGCGTCATCCAGTTTCACCTCGGCCGACGCGTTGGAGACATTTCCCATCTTGCGTTTGAGCTGTTGCAACTCGATACCGTTTTTGGTGCCATCGTCTCGCCAGCGCGGCAACAAGAAACAGGACAGACCGCCCGGAGCCTGAGCCAGCATCAAAAATGCATCACTCATGGGCGCGGATACAAAGTACTTGTGCCCGTTGACCACGTAGCACTCGCCCGCGCCCGACGATTTGAGCCGTATTGCCCGCGTCGTGTTCGCGCGCACGTCCGACCCGCCCTGCCTTTCTGTCATCGCCATGCCCATCGAGACACCCGATTTTTCCGTCGCGGGCACGTTACGCGGATCGTACTCACGCGCCGTCACCAATGGCTCCCATATCGCCGCTAAATCCGATTGTTTTCTAAGCGTCGGGATCGCCGCAAACGTCATTGTCAGCGGACAGCCGTGGCCCGCCTCTACCTGTGCCTGTAGGTAGTTGAACGCGGCACGCGCAACGTGCGAACCGGCCCGTTTATCCGTCCAGGGCCGTGCGTGCAGACCGTGACGAATCGCGCCGCCAAGAAGCTCGTGGTAGGCGGGGTGGTATTCAACAAGATCAACGCGACGCCCTTTGGCGTCATGTGTGCTCAAGCGCGGTGGATGTTCGTTCGCTTGAAATCCCAGGCGAATGAACTCGCTTCGACCCGTCAGTGCACCATAGGCCGCCAGCTCATCGGCGGCCCAGGCGGCTCCCTCACGGCTCAACGCTGCTAGGAGCGCAGCATCGCTCAAGAAAGTGTTGTAGTTCTCGAGAACCGGTGATTGATTGAATTCCATACACGAAGCTTGAATTGCTGTCATCACGCCTCCTGGGCCGTGCAAGGTTCGCGACTGCTCCAAAGACAATCGCGTCAATCCTGTGCCTCAGCTCACGAAATGTCCAATGCCTTATGGGACAACCGATCCTGTGAGCATCCGAATTCTGCCGGGCGACACGCAGCCGCTCAATCAGCAGCTTCACTGAACTTCTGCGTTGGCGGTCGAGTTCGACATGGTGGGCCGCCGATAGGTCCGCGCCTGGGCGTCGTTGCCGAGCACGATTTGCCACAGCTGCACGTGTCGCGCCCGGAAAGCGCCGGCGCACGACAGCAGATAGAAATTCCACATTCGCCGAAAGCGTTCGTCATAACGCTCACCGAGCCGATGCCAGGCCTTGGTGATGCGCTGATGCCATGCCATCAGGGTCCGATCGTAGTCGGCGCCGAAACTATGCCAGTCTTCCATCAGGAAGTATGGCTCGATCGCTTTACCTATCTGGGCAATTGAGGGCAGCATCCCGTTCGGAAAGATGTACCGATGCAGCCACGGGTCCGTTGCATGGACTGAGGTATTACCGCCGATTGTGTGCAACAGCATGAGCCCATCGGCACGCAAGACACTGCGGCACTTCCGAAAAAAGACGTCGTAGTTTTTGTAGCCAACGTGCTCGAACATGCCAACAGAAACGACGCGGTCAAATTGCCCTGACACGTCGCGATAGTCCTGGCGGCGAATCTCAACCGGCAGTTCGTGCCGTTGCGTTGCGGCCCATACCTGCTGCTCCCTGGAAATCGTCACGCCGACCACGCTAACGCCGTGGTGCTCGGCGGCATAACGCGCCAGTCCGCCCCAACCGCAACCGATATCGAGGAGTCTCATGCCAGGCTCCAGCTCAAGCTTTCGGCAAATCAACTCCATCTTGTCGCGTTGCGCCTGCTCCAGCGACTCGGCTCGCTCCCAGTACGCGCAGGAATAGTTCATGTGCGAGTCCAACATTGACTCGAACAAGGCATTGCCGACATCGTAATGCCGCTCGCCGACTATTCGCGCACGGGCCCGCGTTTGCAAATTTTGCAGCCGTGATAACCACGTCAACCAGCGATAAGCGCGGGTATTCGAAAATCGCCGATTCAGGGCTCCGCGAAGCAGGCGTTCAACCAATTGATCAATGCGCTCGCATTCCCACTGTCCATCCATGTACGACTCGCCAAGCCCCAGTGATCCGTGCCGTAGCATGCGATCCATCGCTTGCGGCTCATGTACTTGTATATCAAACGGGCGGCTACCGTTGAGGGTCACCCCACATTCGGCCAGTAGCGCTTGTAGCCTTCCCCGTCGTGGCTTAACCAGGGCTTGCGTTATATGTGCTGTCGATCTGCTCATGATGCTCCTCCTTTCACAACCAGCCCATGCGGGCTTGAGGACAAGTTCGATCCGTCCCGCCAATCAATCAGGGCCGTTGCTGGGTTTTGACATCGGCAATGTTCGAACGTTCTAGCAGCTGCTTCCATTGGCCCGGCCGTGGGAAAAACATCGGCACTTGCTGCTGATAGTTACGATATTCGTCACCGAATTCCTCAAGCACCCGTTTTTCTTCGCGCCGCGCCAGTAACACATACGCAAGCACGATCAGCGGCAAAACAGTAATTGAGAACACCGTCGGCCAATGCACGAAACCCTCTCCAAACAGACCGAGAAAAAGGCCGGAATACTGCGGGTGTCTCACCACGGCGTACAGGCCGTCCGTAACGAGGCGGTTTTCCTGGCGCGCACGGTAAAGTTCGCGCCAGCCTTGTATGAAAAGACCAATGCCGATAAACAAAAAGCCGTAGCCGAGGATCATTGCGATCATCATGCCGGTCTCACCCATTCCCAGCAGCGTCGACCACAAGTTTGCATTCAGATTGGCCTGATCCAGGCCGAAGAAGCGCACCAGCAGGTAGATTGTTAGCGGAAAACCGTACATTTCCGCGTACAAGGCAATGATAAATGCCTGCACCAGGCCTGCACTGGCCCACTCGCGCCAACTCTTGGGTGCCAGAAAGCGATAAAAAAACCAGGATGCAACGACGATCATGAAAATGGCGAGGATCCATGTTCCCGAGTGTGCGATGTTGTTTATCATTGTAATTAGCCTCCCGCTAAGCATTCCGGTCGCACTGCTGTTTGACCGTTTGCAATGCGCCGATTGATGAAAAGTAGCAGTGACCCCGGAACGGCATCATCGCTGCCACAAAATGTGCGCCGCTTCCAACGGCACCGATACGCCGACGCGGTTCGGTAGCAACCGCGCCGCGTAATGCTCTGCCGGTCGATTCGCCGGCACTGACGCCGCGAACACGACCCGACCGTCTGCGCCGCTGTTGGAGTGCATCGGTTCTCGCACCGGATCGCCGTTGCCCGAACCCTCGGCGTACAGCTCAGCCACAATATCGTCCGGCGCAAGTTCCCCAAGGTAAACGTCGACCTGAAAGAAATGCTGTCCGTCACGCGTATTGATGCTGACATCGCCGATGCGCAACACGTGCCACTGCTGCTCAATTGCAGCGCCCCAGTTGGCGATGTCCGCACCCAACGCTCCACTGTCGGCCACGCGTGCGCGATATGACGACGCCGCGGGCAGGTAAAACCTTTCGGTATATTCGCGAACCGCGCGATTGGTGGAAAATTGCGCTGTCAGTTGCGACATGCTTTTGCGCATACGCTTGATCCAGGCACGGGGAATGCCTTGCTCATCCCGATCATAGAATTCAGGCACCACTTCACGCTCCAATAACTCGTAGAGCGCTTCCGCCTCGGCGGCATCCCAGGTCGGATCATCACCGTGTTCCTTGCCGTCGCCAAGGGCCCAGCCGACCTCGGGCGTGTATGCCTCGGCCCACCAACCGTCGAGTTCGGAAATATTAATTCCGCCATTCACCAGCACTTTCATGCCACTGGTACCGCTGGCCTCCCACGGTCGTCGCGGTGTATTGAGCCAGACGTCGACTCCCTGGACCAGGTGCTCAGCCAGGTGCATGTCGTAATCGCTGAGAAACACCACGCGGTCACGAACTTCCGGATTTCGGGTAAATTCGATCCAGCGCCGAATCAGCTCCTGTCCGGCTGTATCTGCCGGATGTGCCTTGCCTGCGATTAGCAGCTGAATTGGATGCTCCGGGTGATTCAACAGGCGCAATAAGCGCGCTGGATCGTACAGCAACAGGTCCGGTCGCTTGTAAGTTGCAAAGCGCCGGGCGAAACCGATCGTGAGGATGTTCGAGTCCATGGGCCGCGCCTCAAGGTGGCTACCCGCAGCCGCCTGGTCTCTTGCAAGTCGTTCCTGCACGTAGGTAATTAGATCGCTGCTGGAGGCAATGCGAAATGCCCACAGGTCCGCGTCGGACACACCGGCAATATCGCGGCCCGGCGAATCCATTGTTCCCAGCCAGCGATTCTGTCCGCACGCCTGTGTCCACAAAGCATCCGCTGATGCGGAGTCCCACGTTGGCGTATGCACACCATTGGTAATATGCCCGATCGGCACCTCATCGACCGGCCAACGTGGAAACAACGGTGCGAACAGCTGCCGGCTGACACTGCCATGCAAACGGCTCACCCCGTTGACCGCACCGCTACCCCGGATGGCCAGGTATGCCATATTGAATTTTTCCGAGGCATCGTTCGGATTTTTTCGACCCAGACCCAATAGCGCGTTTCGTGAAATGCGCAGCTCGGATTCTGCATAGCTCCCCAAACAATGCGCCACCTGGGCGGGTTCGAATCGATCGAATCCCGCGGGCACCGCCGTGTGCGTTGTGAAGAGGTTGCCGGCACGCGTAATGGAGAGTGCCTCATCAAAGGACCTGCCCGTTTCGGCCATGCAATGGCGAGCGCGCTCCAATACCAGGAATGCGGCATGACCTTCATTCAGATGACAGACTTCAGGCTCAACACCGAGAGCCGCCAGCAAGCGCCAACCGCCAATGCCAAGCACCATCTCCTGCATTAAGCGCAGATCCGATCCACCGCCATAAAGCTCACTGGTGATGCCACGATACGGCGCATGGTTCGCGGCGTCGTTGGTGTCCAGTAAGTAGAGCTTTAAGCGTCCAACACGGGCTTGCCAAGCACGTACCCAGATCGAGTGACCGGGAAGCTCAAGTTTCAGGCGCAGCCATTCACCGTTCGACTGGCGCAGCGGAGTAATGGGCAACTGGCCGGGGTCGTTGTACGGATAGGCGGCTTGTTGCCGTCCCTCGGCATCGATCAATTGCCGGAAGTAACCCTGTTGGTAGAGGAGGCCGACACCCGTGACCGGAACACCCAGATCATTTGCCGCTTTGAGTTGATCGCCCGCCACATTGCCGAGTCCACCCGAATAGATGGGCAGTGCTTCACTGAGCATGAACTCCATACTGAAGTAGGCGACACTTTTCAACGAAGATGGCTCGTGTGTTTTTTGAAACCACGCGGGCGCCTGCGCCAGCTCACGCCTCGCCCGGACCTGTTCTTCAACGTTGCCGCGAAAGCTGTCATCGGCGAGAAGGCGCTCAAGCGTATCCCGTGAGGCCGTTTGCAATACCACCCACGGATTTTGCGTCGCCTGCCACAGATCGGGCTCGAGCTGCTCCCAGACGTTATCGGCGCCATGGTGCCACGACGAGCGTAAATCCAGCGCCAGTTCGACCAACAGATCCACGCCCGTGATATCCGTGTGTATCAGGCCGTAGTTCAATGCATCGGCCAAAATTTTGTTGCTCATTGATCCTCCACGATCGGAGTCCTCAGTACATCCGCGCAGTTACCACGCGGCCAGCGTAAGTCCGGCGCTACGCAACTCCGATCACAGTGCGGTGTCGGCGCCAGATTCCAGTATTTTGCGAGATGTACGTTACATACATGTCAAGCGATGAAATCAGAATTCGAATCCTGATACGCTTATCACGAACTGTGTTGCTGCACTTCGAGGACGCGACTGATGCCAGCATTCTCTCCGCCTTGTCACACGGCGCAGTCGGACGTTTACCCGCACGCCTCTGGGCATACCATTACGGATCAAACGACTTAATGATCACCATGCTAAAACGCGTGCTTTACGTCGCCCTCGCTACAATCTTGCTCGCTTTTGCAGGAGTCGGATTACAGAGTTATTTGGATGGTGTTCTTGAGCCTCCTTATGATCAAGACGCGATGACGCTTAACTATGAACGCATTGGAAATGGCCCTGACAAGATCGTTCCTTTGCATGGATTGACGGGATCCTTGAAATACTGGAAAAAGGGACTGGGCGCGGTACCTGATTCCCATTCACTGTTGCTCATCGATCTGCTGGGTTTCGGTGACTCACCCAAGCCAAATGACGCCTACACACTCGAGCAGCATTTGGGGGCAATTGAAAAAGTACTGCGAATAGAGGGCTTTGATTCCGGTGGATCCTTTGCCGTGGGGCACTCGATGGGCGCAATCCTGGCAATCGGACTCGTTGCAAAGCACCCGGACTGGTTTGACGGACTGGCCGTCATCGGCCTTCCCGATTATGCCAACGAGGACTCGATCAGAAACGGATTTGCCAAACTGTCGCTGTGGGACGGACTGTCGGTGGATTCCAGATTTGAATTCATTTGCTTCTTCCATCCTCTTTACATGAAGGAGTGGTTTCGGCCGAAAAATCTTCCACAGGACATTTTCGAAGATGCACGAAAACATACATGGGTCAGTTACTATAATTCTCTTGACGAAATTGTTGTCAAAACAGATTTGCGGCAGTTGAGTTTGGCGCTTGGGGGAAAAAGGATCCTGCTCATTCACGGCGAGAACGACATATCTGCGCCGATAGAAAACGTAGCGGCATTACTACCTTCTTTCAGTAACGCACAGCTTGAACGGCTCGCGGGAGCAGATCACCAGGTTTATCTTGCGGCGCCCGCAAAAATCTGGTCGTTGATTGATGAGTTCAGAGGCAACGGCGTTACGAGTGCAGGGCCTTGAGCGACTGGCTTAACAAGTCACGCGTTGGCTGTTTGAAAGTCACTATTGCGTACCAAGTCGCAGCGCGTCGTCGACGATGTCCTGCGCCTCGGAAAGCAGACCGTGCAGATGCTCCTTGCCACTAAAACTCTCGGCGTAAATCTTGTAGATGTCCTCAGTGCCGGACGGCCGCGCGGCGAACCAGCCGCTAGCGGTGACAACCTTGATGCCGCCGATTGGCGCATCGTTGCCCGGTGCGCGATCGAGCACCTGCTCGATTTTCTCGCCGCCGAGTTGTGTGATCCGCACCTGTTGCGGTGAGAGTTTCGACAGCGCCTTTTTCTGTGCCGGTGTCGCGGGCGCTTCCACCCGATCGTAAACAGGCTCGCCGAACTCACGCGTTAAATCGCAATACAGCTCGCCCGGATCGCGGCCTTCACGCGCAGTGATTTCTGCGGCTAGCAAGGCCGGAACGATACCGTCTTTGTCGGTCGTCCAGACACTGCTGTCACGCCGCAGAAACGTCGCGCCCGCGCTCTCTTCACCGCCGAATCCGAGCGACCCGTCAAGCAAACCATCGGCGAACCACTTGAAGCCGACCGGCACCTCATGGAGCTTGCGTCCGAGCTTCGCCGCGACACGATCGATCATCTGGCTGCTCACGACGGTTTTTCCGACGGCCACTTGCGCGTGCCATTCCGATCGATGCTGAAACAGGTAGTAAATTGCGACGGCGAGATAATGATTCGGCGGCAGCAGACCCGAACCCCGCGTAACGATACCGTGTCGATCGTGATCGGTATCGCAGGCGAAGGCGATGTCGAATTGATTTTTCAGGCCGATCAAACCCTGCATCGCATAGGACGATGACGGGTCCATGCGAATCCGACCGTCCCAGTCGACGGTCATGAACCGAAAAGTGGGATCGACATCCTTATTCACCACCGTGAGCTTCAAATCATAGCGCTCCGCAATCGCCGCCCAATAGTGAACGCCGGCACCACCTAGCGGATCCACGCCCATGCTGATATTCGCACCACCAATCGCGTCAAGGTCAAGCACGCTATCGAGATCGTTAACGTAGGCGCTCAGGTAATCGTGCCGGTGCGTCGTGGCCGCACGCAAGGCCTGTTTGAACGGCATTCTCTTCACGCCCTGCAGGGCGTCTTTCAATAAAGTGTTCGCCCTTTTCTCGATCCAGCCAGTAATGCCGGTATCGGCCGGCCCGCCAGTGGGAGGATTGTATTTATAGCCGCCGCTGTCGGGCGGATTGTGTGACGGCGTGATCACGATGCCGTCGGCCAGTCCGCTGTCGCGGCCCCGATTGTGAACAAGAATGGCGTGCGAAACAGCGGGGGTGGGCGTGTATTCATCGTGCTCAGCCAGCATGACGTCCACGCCGTTGGCCGCAAACACTTCGAGCGCACTGGCAAAAGCAGGCTCGGACAGCGCGTGCGTGTCAATGCCGAGAAACAGCGGGCCATCAATACCGGCTTGCTTGCGGTACTGACAAATCGCCTGGCTGATCGCAAGCACATGCGCTTCGTTAAAGCTGTTGTCGAGTGCGGATCCGCGATGTCCCGACGTACCGAACGCGACGCGTTGTGTAGGCTCCGCAAAGTCAGGCACGCCAGTGTAATAGGCCGTCATCAATCTTGGGATGTTAACCAGCATCTCCGGTGGTGCAGGCTTGCCGGCAAGCGGGTTTGGTTCCATTACGATGTCGCCGAAACGGCGGCGGGCTGGGGTTGCGGGGCGTTGATGCCGTCAAGACGGGTGCGCTTAAGCAGCAAGGCATTAACCGCCACCAGCGCCGAACTGCCCGACATGGCGAGAGCGGCCACCTCGGGACTCACGACCAGTGGATAGAAAATCCCCGCCGCCACTGGAAAAGCAATGACGTTATACGCGACGGCCCAGAACAGATTTTGGTGCATCTTGCGCAAGGTTGCGCGTGACAGCTCAATCGCGCCGAGCACGTCATAGGGATCGCTTTTCATCAGCACCACGTCGGCGCTGTCCATGGCGACGTCGGTGCCGGCACCTATGGCAAAACCTACATCCGCCTGCGTCAGGGCCGGGGCGTCGTTGACGCCGTCGCCGACCATCCCGACCTTCTTGCCCTGGGACTGAAGCTCCTTGATCTTGTCGGCTTTTTGACCGGGCAGCACATCGGCAATTACCGTCTGGATGCCAAGCTCTTTGGCAATCCTCTCAGCGGTAGCCTGGTTGTCGCCGGTGAGCATGGCGACCTCCACACCCCGCTCGCGCATCTTTTTCACCATCGCCGCCGCCGTCGGTCGTGGTGCATCGGCGATGGAAATCAGTCCCACCAGTTTGCCGCCTTGAGCAACGTGGACGACCGTTTGTCCACTACCCTGAAGCCGGGCCGCCTCTTCGGCGAGTCCCGCCATGTCGACACGCTCCTCGTCCATCAAGCGGCGGTTTCCCAGCAGCACGGTCTGGCCCGCCACCTCGGCACGTGCGCCTTTGCCTTCGATGTTCAGAAATTCAGTCAGCGGTGCGGTAGCAAGCCCAGTCGCGCGACGCAAAATCGCTTGTGCGAGAGGGTGATCGGAGCCTTGCTCCACCGTGGCCGCCAGACTCAGCACCGCATTCTGGTCGCCCTCGGCTGCGGCCACCTCCACCACCTGGGGTTCGCCCATGGTCAGCGTACCGGTCTTGTCACAGACAACAATGTCGAGCCGGGTGGCCTCCTCAAGCGCCGAGGCATTCTTGAACAATATTCCGTTCCTGGCGCCGAGACCAGTGCCCACCATCACGGCCATCGGTGTTGCGAGCCCGAGTGCGTCCGGACAAGCGATGACGAACACGGTAATCGTGAGCGTCACGGCGAACAGCAGACTGGCATTTAGCGCCCAGTACCAAACCCCGAATGTCAGCAGGCCGATGACGATGGCAATGACGACCAGCCACTGTGACGCTTTGTCGGCCAGCAGTTGCGCCGGCGCTTTGGAATTCTGCGCCTCCTGCACCAATTTAACGATCTGCGCCAGCGCGGTATCGGCGCCGACCTTGGTCGCACGGTATTTGAAGCTGCCGCTCTTGTTGATTGTGGCGCCGATCACTGTGTCGCCGGGCTTTTTGGCCACCGGCATGGATTCGCCGGTGAGCATCGATTCGTCCACCTGCGACTCGCCGTCGAGGACCTCGCCGTCCACCGGAACCTTGTTACCCGGACGGATCACGACGATGTCATCCTTGATCACCTCAGCCGTCGGGATCTCCAATTCCTGACCGTCACGTATCACGGTGGCCTTCGGCGGTGCGAGATCCATCAGCGAACGAATAGCGTCGGACGCTCCTGCGCGGGCGCGCATCTCCAACCAGTGCCCGAGTAGAATGAACACCAGCAGTACGGCCACCGCCGCGAAGAACTGTACGCCGTCGAAAAAGAACGTCGCACCGAGACTGAACAGATAGCCCGTGCCCACCGACAGCACCACCAGCACCGCCATATTGAGAACGCCATTGCGGAGCGCCCGCCACGCGGCAACGAAAAACGGCCAGCTGGGCCAGATGACGGCAACACTGGCCAACAGAAACAGCCACAGATTGAGCTTCAGGCCGAACGGCGGCGCCGGCGGTGTGAAAATCTCACCCATCGGCGAGTAAATGAAGATCGGCACAGTGAACAACAGGCAAATCCAGAAGCGCTTGCGCATATCGCGCACCATGGCCTGCATATCCATACTGCCGCCATGGCCCATCTCGTGCGCCATGGCCGTCGCATCGTCACCGCCAGCGTCGGTCCCGGTGTGCGCGGCATGGTGGTGATGTTCGTCGACGCCCGGGCCCGCCGTCCGTGTTCCATCGGGGGAATCGCCGGGTGTGCAAACATGTTTCGGCGTCAGTTCACCGCGGCAGTGAAAACCGCATTCGTGTATTTTTGCCTGGATCGCTTTGAGATCGGTGACATTGTCGTCGTAGCTGACGGTCGCGCTGCCGGCGACATAGTTAACGTCGGCTTTGTGCACGCCGGGTAGACGCATCAGTTGCTTTTCGACACCCGCCGCGCTCAGAGCGGAAATCAGTCCCGCGACTTCTACTATCGATTTAGTCATGTTTATTCCATTCGCCGGTCAATGCCGGTGTTTTTGCTGTTGGTCGTTACGCTCCGCAGCTTCGGAATCATGCTGCGACTCGCTATCGTTGCTGTGACCGCCATGGCTGCCGTGACCGCCGTGACCGCCGTGACCGAATAAATGCATCGCGACAAATGCGATGCCGACCACGACCCAAAACCCGTTTTCTATCAGCCAATCCATAATAAGCCTCTACTCCGACCGTTTTCGCCGGTAATCAGGACGATACCCGCTTCTTTTTTCATGTCGCAACCCTTGTTGCGTGGCGACCAGAACGTCATCGGCAGGACAGTCTGGATGCAGACGATTCTCGGGAATGGCCGTGCTAACCCGGGTACCGTACTGAAGGCTACAACCTGCACCCAACTGTCAGGTCAAGGAAGAACGATTGCCTGATGCTCCCGGTCTCACCTGTAAACCGAAACGACAGATGCCGCACCGCGATTGGATGACGGCCCGAGTGCACTCGTGTCTCCCGACCTGCGCGCGAGCCGTTGACCTGACAGTTGGGTACAGGTTGTATGCTATGCCTCAACAACGGGATATGACGCTGGTGGGTGTGGCTGATGCTGCCTGGCTTGGCCCCGCTCGACGCTCCGCGCGCGGCATCGGATGCCGCGCAAGAGCAAACAAAAGGCAACACTGACATGCAAACCGACCGGCGACAGCGATGACACCGACCACACCGGTACAGCACTCGGAGATCGAGCTACAGGTTTACTATCCAGTGAGCGACGGCCGTATCGTGTTGCATTGCGATTCGGATTGGGACGCTGATATCGAAGCCGACGAAATCCGCGACCAAGGTCAATGCTCGACGTTCAGACTGCGGTTCGACACGCCGTTTCGCTACTTGAAGCCCGTATGGGTGCGTGATAATTCGCGACATTGGGCGCGGGGCGAAAATTATCTGGTTCTGGCGCATGGCGAGCGCACGCGCCGCATTTATCCCTACTTTCTCAGGGACGACGGCTGCACCGTCTGCGACATCGAGCGAATGACATCAGCCGAGTCCTCCGCCCACTATGCTTTTCGGGTGTTTACGCCGCCGGGCTACCATGAGAACACCCTGAAGCGTTATCCCGTCCTGTATTTGCAGGATGGTCAAAACGTCTTCTTTCCCAGCGAGTCCTTTAGTGGTGCGGACTGGCGAATCCCGGAAACGCTGTCTTTGCTGAACGACATCAATTTGATCGATAAAGTCATTGCGGTCGGCATCTACCCGAATGACAGGGAACAAGATTACACGCAGCCCGGCTATGAGGCCTACGGACGCTTCCTGGCCGGCCAACTAAAGCCGCGGATAGACAGCGTCTTTCGCACATTGTCCGACGCTCGCAACACCGCGATCATGGGTTCATCGCTCGGCGGCGTCGCGTCGCTTTTTGTGGCGTGGCAGTGGCCGAAACTGTTTGGCAAGGTGGCCTGCCTGTCGAGCACCTTCGGCTGGCGAGATGACTTGCACACCCGCATCGCCGCCGACCAGCCGCGAGACATTCGCATATACCTCGACAGCGGCTGGCCGCAGGATAACTACGAGGTCACTCGTGACATGCAGGCGTTGCTCTTGAGCCGTGGCTATTCGTTTGGCCAGGATCTGCAGTACTTTGTGTTTCCTGGCTCCGCACACAACGAAAAAGCCTGGGCGCTGCGCAGCCATATTCCCTGCCAGTTCCTGTTCGCTGATCGGTGATCGGTGATCGGTGATCGTCCATCGACATTGACGCTACACGAGCTTCGCACAGCCGCCCGAGTTACCCCTGTCTCAAACCATGTTGCCGATGCGTTCGGATGTATTGCTCCGGATTGCCTTCGAAGGTTTGTCGGCACGCCGGGGCACAAAAATAGTAGGCCTTACCGCGGTACACGAATTCCTCGAGTGCCGTCTTACGGCTAATCTCCATACCGCACACCGGATCTTTGTAAGCTCTTTGATCTTCTGGGTGTTTCACCGCTGGTCTCCTTTGCAGAGATTCAAGCACGACCGGACAGCGCGTCAATGACTTCAGGCTGGCAGGCACGATTCATTGGGCTGGCACTTCGACGACAGAGTTGTCGCTGCCAAAAGGCGATGACACGTAACCGTCTGCCTCAGCGTCGTTCTCCCAGATCGAACCATCAATGACATAACGAAACTGATAGGAATCGCCGCACGGCAGCTTGACCGCTGTCGCAAAACCGCCCTTTTTGCGGCGCTTCATCGGATTGGCCTCGTCATTCCAGCCATTGAATTCACCGACCAACGAAACGCTTTCTGCCGCCTCCGCGGCACCGTGGTCAATCGAGAAACTAACTTTGCACGTCTTGTTGTCCGCCAAATACTGTTTCTTGAACATGATTGTCTCCTCTATCCATTTTCAGAACGCTGTTCCTCAAGGCAGTCAAGCGGCCACCCAGACACACAGCTCTGTTTGCATGGTATGGCCGCCTCTTTTACTGCGGTCAGGTGGCTGTCTGTCGCAACTCCTGGTGTATCGCTGGCCGGGTTCTCGGATCACGCAGTCGCGTGCTGCGCGGTGCATAAGTGGCAAAGTTTGTGTCTGCGGTAACCAGTATTGGCACGTCACCACCGGCGCCTCGGTTGCTCGCCTCAATCACGGTACCGGCCGGTACGCGGACCCCTGCATCAACAATGACGCCGCTCAACCGACAGTCACGACCGATTACAACATTCGGCAGAATCACCGCGTTCGAGACCGTCGCATTGGGCGCGACCGTCGCCTGGCTAAACAGGACCGAGCGACTCACCGTCGCCTGCTCGAACTGGCAGTCACCGGCAAGCAACGCATTGACAACCCGTCCGGGCCAGTCCATCTGCGTTGCATACCCAGGTGGGCGATGACGATATCCGCGGCGCGGCCACACCGGCCAGTCGGCGTCATCGAGGTGGAACCCCGAAATGCCGTCCAGCAGTTCCATATGCGTTCGCCAATAGGCGGACACGGTTCCGACGTCACGCCAGTAGCCGCCACCGACGGCCGCGTCACGAGTAAACGGATACGCACAGATCTTAAGCGCGCCGATTAGCTGCGGAATGATGTCGCGGCCGAAATCGTGGCTTGAGCTCGCAATGTTTGCGTCCTCTGCCAGCAATTGCCCCAGGCAATCGCGGTTGAACACATAGATGCCCATCGATCCCAGTGCGCGATCTGGCTGCCCGGGCAAGGCTTCGGGATTGCTCGGCTTCTCCGTAAATCGAACGATGCGGTTCGTGCTGTCAACGGACATCACGCCGAACTGGCTCGCTTCGGCAATCGGGATCTCTACACACCCAATCGTGACATCGGCTCCGGAACGTACGTGTTGTTCGAGCATCGTCCGGTAGTCCATCTTGTACACGTGATCGCCCGCGAGGATCAGCACCCGCTCAGGGTTCATGGCTTCGACTTTCTCCCAGTTCTGGAACACCGCGTCGGCGGTGCCGCGATAACCAGCACCGTTGGGCACCGAATCGGCACGCCACGGCTCGATAAAACCCTGCGCGTCTGTAACGGTGTGACACCACACTTGCCGCAGGTGGTTGACGAGCGACGTATCCCGGTATTGCGTTGCAATGCCGACGCGGTCAATACCGGAGTTGACGCAATTCGATAACGAGAAGTCGATGGTCCGATACGCTCCACCGAATGGCAGCGCGGGTTTACACTCACGCCGGGTCAGGGCGCCGAGGCGTGTTCCCTTGCCGCCAGCCAACACCACCGCAGCCGTCTCTTTGGACAGTTGTGACGACCCAATGGCACCGCGGTTCATCGAGCAGCCTTGGTCCGGACACAATCCATGATCGCTGTACAGAACCGCCGATTATTGCGGCGACCGAACGCGACGCGGGTATCCGGACGCGTAGTCCACCAAAGTTTGTTGCACACAGGCTTTCTCCTTCATGACCGAACGCGCAAACTAAAACA
Organism: Woeseiaceae bacterium; assembly: GCA_021773115.1. Taxonomy (GTDB): domain Bacteria; phylum Pseudomonadota; class Gammaproteobacteria; order Steroidobacterales; family Woeseiaceae; genus UBA1847. Next base: position 282,865 of record JAJFKS010000033.1, read on the forward strand.
ACTTCGGACCTGGCTCGCGACGCACTCTCATGGAACTGTTGGACCGCCGCGACTGATCGTTTTGGCATCCGGTGGTTAACGTTCGGCAAGTGTAGGGGGTGTATCCTGCACACAAGTCAATGGCCATCGACCGTTCGGGAAACGATGTCATCGATCAGTCTCAAACAGGCCTGTGGCTTGCGCAGGAACGGATGGTGATCCACGCCCGGCATTACCACCACATGCACGCGCGTATTCTCGGCCGCCAGTCGCTTGACGGCGTCCACCGGCGCCATCAGATCCTGATCACCGTGAATAAACAGCACTCGAATCCGGTGCGGCAGACGCTCCAAGTCTGCGGCGATGTCATATCGATACACGACCTCCCACAGCGAGGACGTCGATGAACGCCAGGTATGCTTGACCAGATCCTCGGCGACCTCTCGCGGCACGTGACGAAGTACATACGGCAACAACCAGCCCAGGACGCGCCGCGTGATGACGCAGGCCATCATCGTCAGGAAAATGTTGGTGTAGAAAACACCGCCTTTAACCGGACCCGTACGAAAGTATTCGTAGGCACGCGCTTGCGAGCCGAAGTACGGCATCCCCACAACGATAATGTTCTCGACCTGATCCGAATATCGGGCGGTATAGGCGACCGTCAGCAAAGCACCTAGCGAGTGACCAATGATCGACACTTTGTCGAACGGCGCCAACACCTTTCGCAGCTCGCTGACATGACGATCGACACTGTATTGCGTCCAGGGTTTCGGCGATTCGCCAAAGCCCAACAAGTCCACTAACACGATCCGATAGTGCGCTTGCAACGGCTGTGTTCTCGCCCGCCAGTAACGTGTGGTGCCGCCGAGCCCCGCGACAAACACCAGGGTCGTCGCACCCTCGCCGTACACTTCCGTGTGCAGCGGCCGACTGCCGTCGTCGCGGTTAAAAAAGGAAAGCACCCGGGTCACAGCTATCTCTGCTCATAGCCAACGTCGCAATCGATGCCCGAGTGCTTCAGCAAGTGCGCGCAGGAGATCTCCTGGACGCCGCGCCAGCTCGAGGCGACCGGCTTGTGAAAAATCCTCCCGAAGCAGGGCGTCCAACTGCCGACACACCTCCGGCGCATGGCTCACGAGATTGAGCTCCTGATTCGTGAAAAAACTTCGGTAGTCTACGTTCGCAGAGCCCACCATCGCCCAACGCGCGTCAATCAGCGTCACTTTGGCGTGCAGCATGCGCGGCAGGAATTCAAAGAACTGCACACCGCGTCTCGCCAGCGGCCGCGCCAGCGCGTGGCCGGCCCACTGAACGAAGCGTCGGTCGCTCTGCGCGGGCAGTAGAACGCGGACCTCGACGCCGCGTCGAACGGCTGCGACGAGGGCGGCTCGAAAGCGTCGATTCGGCACAAAATACGGAGTGACAATGCTTATGCAGCTCTCGGCAGTACCCAGGGCATCCAGATACTCGCAATACAGGACTCGGCGGCATCTCCGGGAGGCATTTGGCACCAAACGGTACGATCCATCCCAGGGCGGTGGCGTCGGCGCCGGCCGCCCATCCCAAAGCTCGTCAAACAACGCGCTCGCCGGTGCGGCCAGGCGCCCGGCGAGGCGCACGTGTACATCGCGCCAGCGTCGGTTGCCGACCTGCATCCTCGAGCTCGCACGGTGCAGGTTGAAGCCGCCGAGGTATACCGAACGATCGTCCACGACGAGCAGCTTACGGTGGTTGCGTCGGTTGTAGTACCAGGGATCGCGCCAGCGCCAGCGGTTGAACCATCGGGCATCGACGCCGGCTTTGCGCAAGTGCCGATAGAGTTTGTCAGTACCCTCGAACAGCGCGCCGGCCGCGTCCACGTGGACGCGCACGTGCACGCCGACTTTAGCTCGTTCCACCAACGCGTGCGCGAACCGCCAGCCAATTTCATCACCGGCAAAGATGTAGCTCTCCAGTCGGATCGCGTCCCTGGCTTGACTTATATCCTCCAGCATCGCCGCATACAGGTCATCGCCCTCGCCATAGACGACACAGGATTGCGGCACGGCAAGGCTATCCACCAACGGCGTATCCTTGGCGCTGGTCGGGGGATTCATCGTGTTACTCGCCCCGCGTCTGCGCGCCGGCAGCCATCCTGGGCGGCCGACTCACCGCGCAAATGCCGAGCAGACTGAGGCCAATACCAGCCAGTTCCAACGCATGCAACTGTTCGGCAAAAAAAACGACGCCCATGATCAGCCCGAAAATGGGCGTCAGGAAGGTAAAGACATTTAGCTGGCTCAAGCGCGAGCGGCGCAGCAAGGCAAACCAGAGCACAAAGGCCGCCGAGGTCCCAAGCACGCTCAATACCGCCAAAACGACGACGAAACGCCCCGACCAGTTGATGCTGCCTATGTCCTCGATGGTCGCCGCCAACACCGCCAGCGGCACGGCACCGATCAGCAGCTGCCAACCCATGCCACGCAGAATGTCCACGCGCCCGGCCAGGCGTTTGAGCGCAACATTGCTCACGGCGATGCCGAGCGCCGCGATCAGGATGAAGACGATACCCAGCAGCTGTGAATCTGTGCCGGAGAGTCCCGGCGCGCCAATCAGCACGATGCCGCCGAAGCCGCCCGCAAGCCCCCAGCGCTGCAGTGCCGAAAGGTGCTCGTTCAGAAACCCCCAGGCGAGTACCGCCGCGATCAGCGGCTGGGTGTTGGCAATAACCGTCGCCAGGCCGGGCGACACGCGCGCACCGCCATAGAACATGCCGAAAAACCCGAGGCTGGTCGCCGTCAGACCGACGAGGACCAGACTGCCCCACTGCGAACGGTCCGCGATCGCGGGACGACCCAGCCACTCGGCCGCAGCGATAAGGACGCCACCCGACAGGGCAGCACGCAAAGCGGCGAAGGCCATCGGCGGCGAATCCGCCAGGCCCACGCTGATCAGCGGAAAGCACACCGCCCACAAGAACATCACCACTATCGCTCCCAACGCGACACTTATAGGGACGCGGTCAGTGCCCGGTGCGTCGGTGTCGACAGGCTCACTCACGCGCTGCTCCCGACGCGGCTCGAGTGTCGCGCTGGCAGCGACACCAGGTGCAATCGCAATCCGCTCGGGTATGTTCGGTGCGTAGCAGGGGTGTGGACGGCAAGCACCGGGCAAGCGCGGATTTCCATCGCGTCGGCGCATACAGGCGTTGCAGCACGCGCCGCGGATCGCGTCCGGGAACCGCACGTTCGAGCAACATTCGGCGACTCCTGTCACCGAGTCGTGCATACAACCAGCGATTGAAAACACTCGCAGCATTCAGCCCCGACAGACGCGCTGACCATGCCTTTTCGTAATTCCCGTTGTCAGCGAGGCTGCGCCCGGCAAGGTGGCCCGAGCCGAATGCATAGCGCAGCCCGAAGCCGAACAGCGCGTCTTGAAAACCGGCCGATTCGCCGACGTAATAATGATCGCCGCTGCGGACGCTTGCCACGCGTTGATAATTGCCGCTACCGCCGAATCGGCGTGCACTATGCCAACGCAGCCCGACTTCGCGTCGGAAAAACTCCACGGTCGCGTCCAGGTATTGTCGCTCGTCATGGAAATGCTTAAAAAGGCACGTTGCTACCGTGCCACGACCCTGGTCGACCAACAGATAACTGTAGCCCGCCGGAGCCAGCCGATCCGACACCGTCGCATAACAGCCATTCGCCATGTCCGTCTCGAACACGTATCCGGCTGCGATTACATCGGCGCGATGCGGACCCTCGGCGACCACGCCGCCGCCGGATAAATGTCGACGACGGTCGCCGAAACGGATCGTAACCCCGGCCGCGAGCGCCTGTGTTTTCAACGCCTGGTCGAGCGTCCCTGCGTCCCTGCCGCGACGCAGCAAGTAGAAAATCGGTTCGGTAGCCCGCAGCGTGTGGGCCGCGCCGTCGCTGGACAAAAACACGATCTCGTCGATCGGCGTGTGCGAAAAATTTGCCTGAATGCCCCAGTGTTCGAGTTCTGCGAGCACGTCGGTCGTCGATGTCCAGTTTTCGAGCCCCTGAAAGTCGCCGTGAAACCGGGCGCCGACATCGGGGCGCTTCTCATAGACGGTCACATCTGCGCCGCACGCACGAGCCGCGAGTGCTGCGCTTAGTCCTGACGGACCGGCACCGACAATCTCCAGCATACGAGCGGTCATTGACCCTCGCTCGTCATCACGCCTCACTTGCCGAACGGTTGGCGTGCGCGTTACTCCACGGCATGCTCGAGGCTCCGTGAGCACGCGGCCTCGAAGCTACCATCGTCGAGAAAATCCCGTCGCAGGTCCTCGAGCCAGACGCTTTGACCGATTTCCTTCAGGCGTCGATGTGAACTCATCATTCGACAGCCTCCGCGCTATTCGGTGGCGTCGAACTATCCGGCCAACGCCAGTCACGAATCGCTACCGGGTCCTCCCCGTGCTCGGTGATGTACTGACGATGTTCAATAAGTTTGTCGCGAATAAATTGTTTAGCGTAGGCGGCCGTGTAGCCGAGCGAAGGCACCCGATCAATGACATCGCCAACCAGGTGAAAACGATCGATGTCGTTGCGCACTGCCATATCGAAGGGCGTCGTGGTCGTACCCTCCTCTTTGTAGCCGCGCACATGCAGATTACCGTGGTTGGTACGCCGGTAGGTCAATCGATGGATCAATGTCGGGTAGCCATGGTAGGCGAAGATGATCGGCTTGTCCGTGGTGAACAGCGTGTCGAAGTCACGATCTGACAAGCCATGCGGATGCTCCTCCTTGGGTTGCAGTGTCATCAGATCGACGACGTTGACTACGCGTATTCGAAGTTCCGGTAACTGCTCACGCAAAATTGAGACAGCAGCCAGAGTCTCGAGCGTTGGCACGTCGCCCGCACAGGCCATCACCACATCGGGCTCGGCATCCTGATCGTTGCTGGCCCAGGACCAGATGCCCACGCCGGCGCTGCAGTGCTTGATCGCGGCATCCATATCCAGCCATTGCGACTGCGGCTGTTTGCCGGCGACGATAACGTTGACGAAATCGCGTGAGCGCAGACATTGATCGGCTACGCACAGCAAGGTGTTGGCATCCGGCGGTAGATAGACACGGATAACGTCGGCCTTCTTGTTCACGACGTGATCGATAAAGCCCGGGTCCTGATGCGAAAAGCCGTTGTGATCCTGACGCCAGACGTGCGAGGTGAGCAGGTAGTTCAGTGAGGCAATCGGCCGACGCCACGGAATATCCTGGCTGGTCACCTTGAGCCACTTCGCGTGCTGGTTGAACATCGAATCGATGATGTGAATGAAGGCTTCGTAGCAGGAGAAAAAACCGTGCCGGCCGGTCAGCAGATACCCTTCCAGCCAACCCTGGCAGGTGTGCTCGCTCAAGATTTCCATGACCCGCCCGTCCGCAGCGAGGTGATCGTCCTCGTCGCTGCGCTCGGCCATCCAGGCACGGTCAGTCACCTCAAACAAGGCCGAGAGGCGATTGGACGCGGTCTCGTCCGGACCAAACACGCGAAAATTGCGGTTGCGCTCGTTACGTTGCATGACGTCACGCAGCAACTGGCCGAGCACACGGGTCGCCTCCCCCTGCACGCCGCCCGGCACGGGTACCTCGACTGCATAGTCGCGATAGTCTGGCATGCGAAGATTCTTTAGTAACACGCCGCCATTGGCGTGCGGATTCGCACCCATGCGTTGGCAGCCGCTGGGCGCCAGCGCCGTCACATTAGCGACCGGTGCGCCCTGTGCATCGAACAATTCTTCCGGTCGATAACTCTTCAGCCACGCCTCAAGTTGCGCCACGTGTTCAGGATTGCCAGCGAGGCCTGAGAGTGGCACTTGGTGCGAGCGCCAGGAGCCTTCAGTACGTTTGCCGTCCACCTCAGCCGGGCCCGTCCAGCCTTTGGGTGTGCGCATTATGATCATCGGCCAGCGCGGTCGCTCGGTGTTAGTGCCATCGCGTGCTGTTTGCTGGATCGTCTGAATGTCCGTCAATGCACGATCGAGCGTCGTCGCCATCGCCTCGTGCATACGATCGGGATCGTCGCCTTCGACAAAATACGGTCGATAGCCGTAACCAACGAACAGGCTCTCCAGCTCCTCGTGACTTATGCGTGCGAGTAACGTTGGTGCCGCAATTTTGTAGCCATTCAGGTGCAGGATCGGGAGCACCGCACCGTCGTTAGCGGGATTTAGAAACTTGTTCGAGTGCCAGGCGGCTGCGAGCGGCCCGGTCTCCGCCTCGCCATCGCCAACCACACACGTAGCGATCAACGATGGATTGTCAAATACGGCACCGTAGGCATGCGACAGCGCGTAACCGAGTTCGCCGCCTTCGTGAATTGAACCCGGGGTCTCGGGAGCAACATGGCTCGGGATACCACCCGGAAATGAGAATTGTTTGAACAGGCGGCGCATGCCGTCAGTGTCCTGGGACACATTCGGGTACACCTCGCTGTAACTGCCCTCAAGCCAGGTGTTGGCGACCAGTGCCGGGCCGCCGTGGCCGGGGCCGGCAATATAGATCATGTTCAGGTCCCGAGCCTTGATCGTACGATTTAGATGCGCGTAAATGAAGTTAAGGCCCGGACTTGTGCCCCAGTGCCCGAGCAGGCGCGGCTTGATGTGTTCAAGCGTCAGCGGCTCGGCCAACAAGGGGTTGTCGAGCAAATAGATCTGGCCGACGGACAGATAGTTGGCGGCGCGCCAATAGGCATTGAGTTGCGTGAGTTGGTCGGCGCTCAACGTTACCTGTGTGTCAGGTGCAGTGTTCATTCGGATAGCTCCAGTATTGAAGTTGTTTCTGATGGGTGGTCAATGTTCAGCAAAATTCGGGCGGCGTCAGCCATGACACGCGCCTCATCGGTGGGTACGACCCAGATTTCCACCGCGCTGTCCTCAGCATGAATCAGCCCGCCAGCCTCCGCGGACACTGTTGTATTGTGCTTCGCATCAAGCCGAATGCCCGCCCAGGCAAGACGTTCCAGGATTCGGGCCCGCACGAGACTGGCATGCTCGCCGATACCGCCGCCAAACAGGATTGCGTCGGCGCCGCCGAGCACAGCGAGATAGGCACCCAGGTACTTGCGAATACGGTGACAGAACATCGCGACCGCGAGCGCAGCGTCGCTGCTATCACTCCCCAAGAGCTCCTGCATGTCGCCGGTTTGCCCGGAAACGGCCCGCAGGCCAGATGACTCGTTCAAAATCCAGCCGAGTTCGGCCGGGCTGAATCCAGCTTCGTCAATCAGGTGCAAGACCGCCGCCGGGTCGAGGTCACCGCAGCGGGTGGCCATCATCAGCCCCTCAAGTGGCGAAAAGCCCATGGAGGTTTCCAGCGGTGAACCGTGGTCGCTGGCTGTCATCGAACACCCGGCTCCCAGCTGCAGCGAGATCACACGAGTACCGCCTGGACTCTGACTACGCTCGCGCCACTGGTCCAGCATCGACTGATGCGCTATGCCGTGAAACCCGTATCGGCGCAGTTGGTACTTGTCGGCCCACTCCCGGGGTACCGCGTAGTGAGCGGCCGCCCGCGGCAACTCCGCGTAGAACCCGGTATCGAAACAGGCCGCCTGTCGAACCTCAGAACCAAACGCCTCGCGGCTGGCACGAATCCAATCGAGCGCGACGCCGTTATGCAGTGGCGCCAGCGTTCTGAGCCTGTCAATCTCGTCCTCGACACCGGCGTCAATCCAGCACGGTGCGCGCAAGCGCTGGCCACCGTGAACGACGCGGTGCATGACAAGCTTCGGAGCACCCAGGGCATGGCGGCGCACGAAATCCACGAGTACATCGGGATCCCGTGCCGGCGACGGCGACAGGTGCATATCGGCAACGCGGCTCAGCTCACCGTCGAGCACATAGTCCGCCAGTCGCAACGACGAACTGCCGGCGTTAACGGTGAGAATGTGGTGGCCTTTGTCGGGTGCCGCAGTCATTGGCCGCCTCTTGTTTACTCTGCGCCGGCCGGCACCATTAAGCGCCCCACCGCCGACTGAAAAAGTTGTAGAGCGGGACGTAGACGATGGCGGCATAGAAGCCGAACAGGAAACTCTCAATGAGCCCCAGCAAAAAACCCCACCAGGACAGCCATTCGAATGCTGGCAGGATCTGCTCAAGAAAAGCATGCATGTGCAGAGATTCCGGTGTCACCAGCCCCCAAAGCACGCACACGACAAACGACACCGCCGCCCAACTGCCGAGCGACCATCCCACGATTTTCCAGTTCAACATCAGGTTCTCCTCAATGGTGTTTGTCCGGCTTTTGCCCGTCATCGCCAGGGTCTTCTTCACTGTTCGCGCCATGATCGCCGTGGCCGCCGTGTCCGTGAAACAGGTGCATGCCAACGCACAACAATAAAATGATCAAAAAAAACGAATTTGCATTCAGCCAACCCATATTGGTCACCCTACTCGGTTAACGAGGCGCCCAACACCTCGGCGCCATTGGTCAGATTGACCAGCCGGTCGATGCTTTCAACAGTCAACATGCCAGCCTGAGCACCGCAATCTTGCGCGCACTGTCCAATCGCACCAATTATGGAATCAAGCTTTTCGTCGCCGACATACAATATCAATCGGGCGTTGTCGTTCATCAGGTCGCGGCGAAAGAAATTGGGATGTTCACCGTAACCTTGCACGTGCTCAACTGTCACGCCGGGTACACCGCAAGCACGCAAGCTCTTTTCCATGGTCGGCAGAATGTCGATCGGTACGATCGCCGTGATACGTTTGATCTTCATGTTAGGGTCTCCTGAATTGCATTGCCGTGGCCGCGGGTCGCCAGCAGGTGCTGTACATAACCAGCTATTCCACAATCAACTTGCCGCGGAACATGCCCATCTGGCAGGCGAACTCATACTCCCCAGGCTCCGTCGGAACGAATTCCACGGCCACCGTTTCACCGGTCGGCAATTGCACGCTTTTATCAAAGTCCGGCAGCATCACCATTTCCGAACAACTCGCCGTTTCCTCGCGGCGAAAGTTCAAGCGCACCGGCTTACCGCGCTCAACCAGCACAAGGTCGGGCGTGTAGCCGCCCTTGACCAAAATCATTGCCTCCTGCTGTCCTGAGCTTGTCAGCGTCGCTCGCGTCCCCTTTGATTTCTTCAACCAGAAAAACCACACGATGAACACGATCAGCGTAAATCCAAGCACCGTTACGAATAGACGATCGGGTGTCATGTCACAGCTCCTTTAGGTTGGAAATAGCGAAGGCGATTGGCGTTGGTAACCACCGTGACCGAGCTGAACGCCATGGCGCCTGCGGCAATCAGCGGCGAGAGCAACAAGCCCGTGAACGGATACAACAGTCCCATCGCAACAGGAACGCCCAAAATGTTGTATATGAATGCGCCAAAGAGGTTCTGCTTAACATTTCGCATCGTCGCGCGGGAGATTTCCATGGCTGTCACAACGCCCGTCAAACTCCCCTTAATCAAGGTTATGTCGCTCGCCTCAATCGCTACGTCGGTTCCGGTGCCGATCGCCATGCCGACGTCGGCTTGTGCAAGCGCCGGTGCATCGTTAATGCCATCGCCGACCATTGCGACGACCTTGCCTTCGAGTTGCAGCTTCTGAATTTCGTGGGCCTTGTCCTGCGGCAGGACATCAGCCAGAACCCGGTCAACGCCGACCTGTTCCGCAATCGCCTCGGCAGTGCGCGCGTTGTCGCCGGTGATCATGACGACCTCAAGACCCAGGCTGTGCAAGGCCTTGATCGCCATCGGCGAGTCGTCCTTGATCGTGTCAGCAACCGCAACCAGGCCCGCGGCTTCGCCGTCGATTGCGACGTACATGGGTGTTTTGCCATCGGCGGCGAGGCGATCCCAGTCAGCGCTCAAGGCATCGGCATCGATGTTTCTATCGCGCAATAATTTGACGTTGCCGAGCAACAGCTCGTGCTCGCCCACTCGGCCACTGACGCCGTGTCCGGGGATAGCGGCAAAATCGATACTCGCCTGAAGCGTGAGCCCGCGCGACTCCGCGCCGCGCACGATCGCCTCGCCCAAAGGGTGCTCAGAGCCTTTTTCCAGTGCCGCCGTCCACGCCAGAAGATCGTCCTCGACAAACCCGCCAATCGTGACTACGTCGGTCAAGGCAGGTTCACCCTTGGTGATGGTGCCGGTCTTATCAAGGACAATGGCATCGATGCGTTTGGCCGTTTGCAAGGCATCGCCCGAGCGAATCAGAATGCCGTTCTCGGCGCCTTTACCAATACCCACTGTCAGCGACGTTGGCGTTGCCAGTCCTAAAGCGCAGGGGCACGCAATGATGAGCGTGGTGACCAGAACAATGATGGCGTAGACAATACGTGGCTCGGGACCGACGTTGTACCAGACCATGAAGGCGAGAATGCCGAGGATCATGACGGTCGGAACGAAGTAGGCGGCAACCTGATCCACCACACGCTGAATCGGCGCTTTGGATCCCTGCGCGTCCTGCACCATGCGAATGATGTTCGCCAGTGCGGTGTCCTTGCCGACTCGGGTGGCCTTGAATGTAAAGCTGCCGGTTTTGTTAAGCGTCGCACCGATCACCTCATCGCCGACGCCTTTTTCCACCGGCATCGACTCACCGGTGATCATGGATTCATCGATGCTGCTCGAGCCTTCTGTCAGCGTGCCATCGACCGGGATCTTTTCGCCCGGGCGTACCACGACCAGGTCACCGCCCACGACTTCCTCGACGGGAATGTCCACCTCTCTACCTTCACGTACGACGCGGGCTGTCTTGGCCTGCAGGCCAACCAGCTTCTTAATCGCCTCCGAGGTCTTGCCTTTGGCTTTGACTTCCAGCGCCATCCCTAAGACAACCAACGCCACGACCACTGTCGAGACATCCCAAAACGCTTCGGCCAGCGCCTGGGTTGGAAACCACTGCGGAAACAGCACGGCGACGGCCGAATACAAAAACGCCGCGGTGATACCGGATGCAATCAGCGTGTGCATGTTGGCCGTACGATGTTTGAGTGCCGCCCACATGCCGGTGTAGAACTGCGAGCCGGACCACACGAGAACCGGTAGCGTCAACAGGCCAAGCAGGCCCCATACGATGCGACGATTGTCACTGCCCATTGGCATCCAGTCGCGGAGCCCAGGAACAAAGTCCGGATAGCTAAAGAACATCACCGGCAGAGAAATTACGCCCGCGAACCAGAACTTTCGCATCAGGCTCTTGTATTCAGCGTTTTGTTGTTCAGCATGTCGATCAACACTCCCTCCCGTCGAATCCAGTGCCGGCGCCAACCGATAGCCACTTTCCTCGACAGCTCGCCTCAAACCCTCGACATCAATCAATGCCGGTCGGTATTCGATATTCACTTCAGCGGTGGCCGAGTTCACCGAGGCGGAAATAACACCTGAAGTCCGCAGCAACGCACCCTCGACCTGCGAAACGCAGGAAGCGCAGCGCAAGCCCTCCACGGCCATACGCGCCTTGGCCCCTCCGACGGTAAAGCCTTCTTCGCGTACGGCGTCAGCCAATGTACGCACTTCAACCTGTTCCTCGTTGTATTCAACCTGAGCACTTTTGTCCGCCAAGCTGACGCGTGCATCTGACACGCCAGGGATGCGACGTAGGGCGACCTGCACACGCTTTGAGCAATGTATGCAAGTCATGTCCTCTACGGTGAACTTAAGTTGTTGCATGATCGACTCCAATTTCAAGAATGCTGTCATCAATGAATCGATAAGGCGGCACGACGAGGTTGGTTGGTGCAGGCACATTCTTGGTCACACGCCCGGCTAAATCGAACTTGGAGCCGTGGCACGGACAAAAATAGCCACCCATCCAATCCTCCCCGAGCCCTTCTCCAGCCACGTCCGGGCGAAATAGCGGCACACAACCCAGGTGTGTGCACAGAGCCACTGCCACAAAAATTTCAGGGCGTAGTGAACGCAGCGGATTTTGCGCGTACGGCGGCTGCTGCGTCTGCACAGCTGAGTCGGGATCACGCAGCTCGTTAATCCAGTGCCCGTGCGCCATGCGCTCAAGCATCGCCGGTGTGCGACGCAAGATCCAGATGGGCTTGCCGCGCCAGATAACCGTGATTTGTGCGCCCGGCTCGATTTGGCCAACGTTTACGGACACCGCACCGCCGACCGCCTGCGCTTTCGCGCTCGGTCTTAGCGATGCAATAAACGGCCATGCCGCCAGGCCCGCGCCGACCACCCCGGTGGTGGTGGCCGCGGCGACCAGAAAATGTCGGCGTTGCCGCTCGGGATCACTCACCAACTTACTGGTGGATCCCGTATCCGCAGCGGCGTCTGGTTTGGATTTCATAGTTCGACCTTACCTATGTCGCCGCCCATTTCTGCCACGGCATCAATCAGGTGGCACAAACTTTCGTGGCTGGGTAGTTGATCCGGCATGGACTCCCACACGTCGACCGCAGACTCAATACGGCTTTGCAGTGCGTTGAGTTCCTGGAGTCGCTTCCGATTTTCGTTTGCGCGCCGCGTGATTATTTGACGAACCTCCCGGCACGGCGATTGACCCGCGTCCGCGTCGGCCAATATTCTTTGTATGTCGCTGAGCTTAAAACCCAGTAATTTTGCGCGCCGAATGAAGCGAACACGATAAATGTCCGTCGTCGAGAACTGACGATAACCGTTGTCGGAGTCACGCGATGGCGTAAGCAAACCAATCTGCGTGTAATAGCGCACCACGTAGGACCGCACACCGGCTTTGTTGGCTAGTCCTTTTACGTGCATCGCGCTTCTCCCGTACTCAGCGACAAAGTCTGCTAGTTTTTCGCAGCAGCCGTTCCAAAGGCTTTTCGAAGATAAGCAAGCACCGCCTGAATATCAGCCTCTGTAAGGCTCGGGTTGCCGCCCTTGACGGGCATCGCCAATGGCGAGCCTGGGCTTTGAAATCCGTTGGTAATATTGGTGATGAGTTCCTCATCACTCTTGCTCAGCGGCCCGTCGGCGGCGTTAAAATCCTTGACGCCCGGAATGGTTCCTTTGCCATTCGCACCATGGCAGGCGATACAGGTCTGGGAAAACACCTTCTCTCCGGCCTCTACTTTCGCCCCTGTCGTATCAGCAAACGCCGAAACATTCGCGCCGAACAGCAAAACCAATAGCGCCCATCGCATGTCAGTTGCTCCCTTGCAGGAATATCAGAATATCTTCCGTCTCCGCGGCGGTAAGCCCGGCACGAACTCGCATATGCATCATCGCCGCACGCCACTGGTCATCTCGAAGCTCCTTCGGATCGCGCATGTTGTGGCACCGCGTACAATTGTTCGCCCAAGCCTTGGCACCACGAGCAAACTGCATTGGATCGAACTGATTTGTCGTCGGCGATTCGGCGGCAACTGCGGAGCTCTGTGAAAGCGCAAGTCCTGTGCCCGAGGCAACTGAAACGAGAGCGAATGCGATAATGGGTAGTAGTTGCTTTTTCATGATTCGAATTCCTCTTTAGTAGCCGTAGGCGATTTGGACCAGCCAACGATCATCGTCTGTGGATTCACCGACCAGACCGGTGTTGGATTCGTAGGCAAATTTCAGCATCGCGCTGGGTGCCAACAGATAATTCACGCCTAGCGCCCACTGCTCCTGTGATTTGTCGGCATGTGGCGACGTGTAGTCTGTGTAGCGCGCTACACCCTCCCATTTTGCGTCGGCAAACTTGTAGGCACCCTGCACGTACCAGGTTTCCCAAATACCACCCTCGGGAGCAATACTGGTTTGCTCGTCGGCAATATCTTGACGAATAAATTCACTTCGGAGATCCAGGTTGTTCCATTGGTAACTGGCGTCGACGCCAAATACTTTGTAGTCGCGGGTTGGGTCACCTTCGAAATCAACTCCATCGTTCTCAACGACTGCAGCATCACCAAATGCGCCAGACACAGCGAACTCAAACTTTGGAAACGGCAGCAAACTAACCCGCCCACCAAACACCTTTTCATCATCCGGGTCGCCTGTGAATCCATCGGTATCGATGCCGTGAATCTCGCCGTCTTCGCCTTCGAGCTTGGGGCCATTGCCGATAAAGCCGGCATAAGTCATTTTGCTTTGCTCGCCAACCCTGATGCCGCCGCGCAATTGAACGCCCACCTCGGCCAGCGGTGCTGCGCCATCGTGGCCAAATCCTGGTGGCGCCGAAGGTAGCTTGTTGATCCAGGACGGGTGCATGTTCTGACGGAAATTGCCGATGGGGCTCAAGAACTTGCCGGCTAGCAATACCATGTTGTTGTTGAGAAACAGATCAATACTGCTGTACTCGAGGGCCATGTTGGTATCGCCATTTTCCTCGATTTGTACTTCTATCTCCGCTTCCCACAAAATACGGTCTTTGAATTGGAAGTGAAACATTGGATTGAAGTTCGCGACAAAAGCAGCATTGCCGTTCTCGGGACTAACGTAGTCGGCGGATGCGTAGCCAGCCAGGTGCGTAACCGAGTTGCTGTTCTTCCATTCATTGGCAGCGATCTCCGCATTTTGCGCCGCTTGCCTGGCCGCAACGCTTTCTGCTCGAATTGATTGCATATCCTCGCTGTCGGGTGCCTGTCGCTCCTTTTCCAACTCAGCGCGGAGTACTGCCAGCTCCTCGGCCATCGCCAGTGTTTTCGCTTCAAGCTCGTCGATCCGGTCGGCGTGACTCTGCGCAAATACCGGCGAAGCGCTCACCAGGATTAGCAAGCAGAGTGTGCTGGACAACTTGGATTGTGGCGCTGTTTTCATCAGTGTCTCCCTCGTCTCGTAGTGACCGTGTTGACGTTATCTAAAAAATTGAAAGCAATACGCTGCTCCAACCTGAATGCTACGACCTATACGTTGCACACAGCTCAAGTAGGTATTACCCACAGTGCACCCCGTGTTTTCCTGCGGCGCTGATGAATTCGCTTCGCTAGTCAGTCAACTCTTTGCCTTGGACGCTCGCGTAAACGCTGGTGCTACCGTCAGTGTGATACGCGATGACGTCGTACCTGACCGGGTTTGGACCTTCCATACCGGGTGAACCCATTGGCATGCCTGGTACCGCAATACCCTGTATGTCAACCGGCCGCTCCGTCATCAGGCGGTCTACTAAATCCGCGGGCACATGACCTTCGACCCAGTAGTCGCCCACCACCGCGGTGTGGCAGGAACCCAGCCGATTGGGTACGCCTGCCTGTTCGCGTGCAGGCGCGGTACTTGCTACGTTAACCGCGGCGACGTCAAGTCCACTTTTCTGTAAATGTTCAACCCATTTGCTGCAACAGCCACAGGTCGCGGTCTTGTAGACGACAATGTCTACGCCTTCAGTGTTCGGCCTCTCGGCCAGCTCACGCATGCTCGAAGTCGCCGAATAAACCAGCGCCATTCCAATGACACCAACCGCAGTAATTACCGTTATCATTTTTACGTTGTTCGATATCTTCATTTTCTTGCTCCCAGTTACAATCGGCGAAAGACACTTGCGCTACTGTTTCACCGAATGTTCTAAATACGGATTCCCGAACGTAAACCGTGCCCACGCCATAGCAGGAACAGCGCGGGAATGACGATGAGAGTGAGTATCGTGGCGCTCACCATGCCGCCGACCATCGGTGCGGCAATTCGGCGCATCACCTCAGATCCAGTACCACTGCCCAACATGATTGGCAGCAAGCCGGCGATAATCGCCGCAACAGTCATCATGATGGGTCGTACTCGCAGTACTGCCCCATCTATGACGGCTTGTTGCACGTCTTCAGTTGACAACGCACGCCCTTCTGATTCCGCCGTCGAGATGTGTTGGCGGATGGCCTGATTCAGATACACCAGCATCACCACGCCGATTTCGACGGCAACGCCTGCAAGCGCAATAAAGCCAACGCCGACAGCGACCGACAGGTCGTATTCAAGCAAGTACAGCAGCCAAAGGCCGCCAATGAATGCCATGGGTAGCGTACCGATGATGATGGCGACCTCCGCGAATCGGCGAAAGTTCAGGTACAGCAGTAGTACGATAATGGCTAGAGTTACGGGTCCGACGAGAGAAAGCCGCTCTTTTGCGCGAACCATGTATTCGTACTGTCCTGACCATGCGAGTGAGTAACCTGCGGGCAGCTCCACAAGATCTGCGACCACTTTTTGTGCCTCGGCCACGTAGGAGCCGAGGTCGCGCTCAGTGATGTCGACGTAGGTCCAGCCGTTCAATCGGGCGTTTTCGCTCTTGATAGCGGGAGGTCCGTCAATTACGTTGACGTCTGCCACGTCAGCGAGCGCTATGCGTGCTCCCTGGGGTGTGACGATCGGTAACAAGCGGAGCTGTTGCACAGAATCGCGGAAACGCTGTGGGTATCGAACATTGACCGGGTAACGTTCCAGACCCTCGACGGTTTGCGTGACATTCATGCCACCCACGGCCGACTGCACCACGTCTTGAATATCCGCGATATTCAGGCCAAATCGTGATGCGCGTTTACGGTCGATTTGAACGTCGACGTAGCGACCACCAGCAACCCGCTCCGAATACACAGACGCCGTTCCGTCAACATTTTCAAGTACGCGCTCGAGATCCTGACCGATGCGTTCGATCACCTTGAGGTCCGGTCCAGCAACCTTGATGCCGACCGGTGTCTTGATGCCCGTTGCCAACATATCGATACGTGTCTTGATCGGCATCACCCAGGCATTGGTTAGCCCGGTGTATTTCACAACCCGATCAAGCTCGGCGCGCAATTTGTCCGGCGTCATGCCTTCACGCCATTCCTCACGAGGCTTCAACTGAACGACGGTCTCAATCATTGTTAGCGGAGCCGGATCGGTTGCCGTTTCAGCTCTACCGATCTTGCCAAACACTCGCTTGACCTCCGGCACCTTTTTGATCATTCGATCGGTGTGTTGCAGGATTTCTCGAGCTTTGTCGATCGACACACCGGGATACGTGGTCGGCATGTACATGATGTCGCCCTCGTCGAGCGGCGGCATGAACTCTGAACCAAGCTGAGTTGCCGGCCATAGCCCGATGATCAATACCGCAGCTGCCGCAATCAACGTTCCCCTCGGAAAACGAATCACGGCATGAATAATCGGCTGGTACAACGCAATGAGTACACGGTTGATCGGGTTTTTGTGCTCTGGGGTGATCTTGCCCCGTATGAAGTAGCCCATCAGAACCGGCACGAGCGTAATTGACAGGCCTGCGGATGCTGCCATCGCGTATGTCTTTGTGAACGCCAGTGGCGCAAACATACGACCCTCTTGCGCTTCCAGCGTGAACACCGGCAAGAAGCTCAGCGTGATAATCATCAACGAAAAGAACAGTGGTGGACCCACTTCGGCAGCCGCATCGCCCATGATGCGCCATCGATTTTCGTCAGTGAGCGGCTCCTTTTCAATGTGTTTGTGCACGTTTTCGATCATCACAATGGCCGCGTCGACCATGGCTCCAATAGCAATCGCGATGCCGCCGAGCGACATGATGTTCGCGTTGAGGCCCTGCATTTTCATAACGATAAATGCACTGAGGATGCCGATCGGCAGGCTCAGGATGACGACCGCAGACGACCGCAGATGGAACAGGAAAACCGCACACACCAACGCCACCACTAGAAACTCCTCCAGAAGTTTTTCCTGCAGAGTCTCAACAGCGCGTTCGATAAGATCGGATCGGTCGTATGTCGTTACAATTTCCACGCCATCAGGAAGGCTGCGTTGTAATTCGCCGAGGCGCTCTTTGACGGCATCGATCGTCTTCAGCGCATTCCCGCCCCAGCGCATTACGATAACTCCGCCGACCACTTCGCCTTCACCGTCAAGCTCAGCAATACCGCGGCGCATCTGCGGCCCGATGCGAATTTCCGCTACATCCGACAACACGATGGGTGTTCCTTCACTGTTGACGCCCAATGGTACGTCGCTAATATCGTCGATGCTTTGCAGGTACCCACTGGCTCGGACCATGTATTCAGCCTCGCCCATCTCGATCACCGAACCGCCGGTCTCCTGATTGCCGCGCTGAATCGCCGTTTTGAGTTTCGATAGAGGAATCCCAAACGCACGCAGTTTGTCGGGGTCGACAACGACCTGATACTGACGCACCATGCCGCCAATCGTTGCCACTTCAGCTACGCCGGGTACAGTCTGCAGTTCGAACTTGAGGAACCAGTCCTGCAAGCTTCTCAACTGTGAGAGATCGTTCTGGCCGGTGCGATCAACCAGCGCATATTCATAGACCCAGCCAACACCCGTCGCGTCCGGCCCGAGCGCGGGTTTCGCATTGTCCGGTAGCTGCCCAGCGACCTGGCTCAGGTATTCCAATACTCTTGAGCGGGCCCAATAGAGATCAGTACCGTCCTCAAAAATGATGTAGACGTAAGAATCTCCAAAGAAAGAATAACCACGTACGGTGACGGCTTTCGGTACAGCCAACATCGCCGTTGTCAGTGGGTAAGTCACCTGATCTTCTACAACCTGGGGCGCCTGGCCCGGGAACGATGTCTTGATAATGACCTGTACGTCTGAAAGATCCGGCAGGGCATCAACCGGTGTCTGAGCCACCGAGTACAAACCCCAGGCGGTAACAAATAGCGTTAAGATCAATACCAGAAATCTGTTCCCGATCGACCAACGAATAATTCCAGCGATCATTGTTTTGGCTCCATGTCATGCTGGCTATGGTCTATTACCGGCTCGGCATCTTCGGCCTTGGCGTCTTCCGTCGGCATTTCGTGCTGACTGTGATCCACCGCGTCGCCAGCATTCATGCGCGCCAACGCCGCCCCTATATTGGATTCGGAGTCGATCAGGAATTGTCCGGAAACGACTACTTCGTCGCCTGATGAGAGTCCCTTTCTAATTTCAATTCGGTTTCCGGATTCGATACCAATGGATACCGGCTGAGATTTGAAGCGACCGTCGCCTAGCGCGACGACGACTCGGTTGAGTGTGCCACCGCGGATGACGGCTTCACGCGGGACATGGACGACATCGCCGAACGCGTCCCCTTCAATGGCAACGCGCGCGAACATGTTCGGACGGAGTACCGTCGATGCATTGTCAAATCGCAAGCGCACTTTCAATGTGCGTGTTTTGGGGTCTAGCTCCGGATAAACGTAGTCGACAACACCTCGCCAGGTCTTGCCCGGTTGGTAGTCGAGTTCGACGGTCGCGCTTTGCCCGGCCTTCACCCAGGCCGATTGGCGCTCAAATACCTCGGCAATCACCCAAATCTTTTTGAGTTCAGCAATCGACATGATCTCTGTCGCGGGCGTTACGAATATCCCTTCGCGCACACCCAGGTATGCGATGACTCCGTCAGCCTCAGCAATGACGCGGACGCGCTGATGTACGGTTCGTTCTTTGTCGAGACGAGCGATATCACTCGCATTTACGCCGAGCGCACGAAGTCGATCTTTTGACGCTCCTAACAGTAGCTTGTTGTTGCTCCGCAGCGCTGTCAGATATTCCTCTTGCGCATTGACCAGCGTCGGCGAGTAGAGCTCGAACAGTAACTGCCCCTTGGTTACCGGATCGCCGCTGGCCTTGGTCGCCAGTTTTTCGATCCAGCCATCAACGCGCGTGTGTACATGTTGCACTGTGTCTTCGTCATAACCGACATAGCCGACGGTGTCGATTAGCCGCGACAATGGGCCACGTTGTGCCTTGGCAGTCCGTACGCCAAGGTTATTCACGATTGTTGAGTCGATAGCGACAACGCCCGGCTGCCCATCCACTTCATCCGCGTAGACGGCGACCATGTCCATGCCCATTGGCGACTTCCCTGGCTCATCGCGCCGGTAGCTGGGATCCATCGGCGCCACCCAGTAAAGCACCTTGCGATCTCCGCTGGATGCACTGTCGCCGGTGTTAGTCGTACCGCTCATCGAGCGGCCGATGAAAGCGCCGACGACGATGGCGGTAATTACGGCAAGTACCGTGTAGGTATTTCTGTTCATTGTGATATCCCTCCGAGGTTGGCGAGCACCGCGTAGCTTTGTGCGCGCTCCACCTGCAGGCGAATGTGGTCAATACGAGTATTCAGGTCATCGATATAGGCGCGCATAACATCTGCGAAGTCGCCTCTATCGCTTTGGTAGGCCAGCAGCGATGCTTGTGCGTTGTCGTTGGCCTGACCGAGAATTCGGGTGTCGTACAGGCCGAGACGGCGTGTTATGTCGGTCCATCGTGCGTACTCTGCTGCCAGCTGGCTTTGCAATTGCCGAAGCGCTTGTTCGCGACTGGATTTCGCTGCACTTCGCTCCTGAAGTGCCGCGGACAATGTGCTATCGACTGATCGTTTGCGAAAGAATGGCAAGTCGACGGTGACACCAACTGTAATAAAGTCGGAGCGTGGCTGACCCGACGGCAAGGACCCGTCTCGATAGCTGTACCCAACGTCGAGCGCCCAGCCCGGCTTTGCCCGTTGCTCGGCAATACCGACTCCGGCAATGCGTGCATCGATTTGGGCATTGGCGGCCTGCATCAGCGGGTGTTGGAGCAGGGTGGACTGTAGTGATTCGTAGGGCGGCACATTCGACCATGCAGGCAACTTCAGCGCGACTGGACGGCTGGCTTCGCCTCCAATCCACTCGCTAAGCGCTGCTCGAGATCGCGACCGTTGTCGTTCGATCTCAATCAAGCGATCGTCAAGTCGACTCAACTCTAATTCTGCACGCAAAACGTCCTGTTGCGTCTTGCGTCCAACGCCATATAGAGAGCGCGTGATCGTTGCAAGATCGTCAAAGAACGGTCGTGACTCCAAAACAAGCGTATGCGCACGCTCCCAGTAGTAAAGGTCAAGCCACGATTGACGCACTGCAGTCAATACGTTGCGGTGCCGAGTGGCCGCATTTTGATTCATCTCATTGGCGAGAAAATCGAAGCGGCGCGTATTTAGTTCGCGAGTCTTGCCGGCCGGAAACGCCTGTCGATAACTGACCGCAGCATTTGTCATGCCCTCAGTGGTGAAACCGCCAGACTCGAGGGGGAAATTATTCAGGCCAATCCGCAGCATCGGATCCGGCAGTTCACCAGCAACTACACCTTGCTCCTGAAGCGCCAGGGCCCTGGCATGCATTGCTTGCTGGCCCGGTTCCGCCAACAGCGCCTTATCCTCGGCTTCGGCCAGGGTAAGCGGGACGGAATGCTGCGAGAAGGCGCTTGCGGACAGAAGAAGGCCTACCACCGCAATCAGACTGCGTAGTAGCGTCGCCGTGTCGTTTCGGACGCGGTGCGCGGGACTTAAATCGGGCGCCTGCCCGAATGATGAATACATCAGAAAAACTCCTACGTTGAAAACCTGAGAAAGGACTTGCAGCGTGGAGTTAGTTAATTCCGATAGACACAGTTCAGAATGTAGAGAGGAACAGATGATTGGCGTCGATCCGGCGGATCAACGACCGGGATTCTTTGAACTATCCACAACGGCGACGATGGACCAGCATTGGGCGGCGGCGCCGCGACATCACCAAAGTCTTTGAGGTCGAAAGTGTTGTACCGAGTATCAATCGCGCCGTCGTCGGCGTCGCAACACTCGATCGATGCAGTTGCATCAAGCGTCGGTTCAGCATGGTCACCGCAATGCTCGTTCTCCGGCGCAATTGAATGCGTCTCAGCTGGCGGGCAATGTGGGCAATCCGCATCACTAACCGCGGCAACAGCACAAGGCTGTATTCCGAGGCTAACCCACAACGCGACCAACGCATACAGCATACGGCTGCTCGCCATACCGGAATTCTTGCGTTTTTTGGCGGTGAATATCATTAGTTTGGACTCGAATTGCTCGTTACATATGCTCATGCCTGGCACGCGAATACCAAGAAATTGCCGCCACCTTACAAGGTTTATGCAACATACAGGTCAAGCGCTATCGTGCCCCTTTTCACGTTAATCGAGGCTGGCGTTAGCCGGCGGCAGCGTTCAGCACTTCTTGCTTATGTTCTATGATCAGATCCTCCGGCAGACTACGCTCACCAACGACGTTGTGACAGTATCGGATGTGGATGACGCACACTCCTCGTGGCACGGTCATCGGCGGATCACTGAAGTTTCGCGGTGCAGCTGCCGCGCCGATTTGTCCGATCGCACTGCCACTGAACAAATAGATCTCAGCTAAGGAATTAAACAAATGACTCAAGCGAATCCCATCAACATTACCCGTATTGATCACGTCGTTCTGCGGGTAGACAATCTGGAAAACATGATCGCTTTTTATCGCGATGTTTTGGGTTGCAAGCTGGAACGAGGCCCCGGCGACAGGGGTCTGGCGCAGCTTCGTGCCGGGCTGTCACTCATTGATCTTGTGGTCGCCACCGCAAATCATTCCGCGCCCAATATGGATCATGTCTGTTTTCAGATCGACCCATGGGATGCGAATGCGGTTCAGGAACAGCTGCGACGGCATGACGCTTCATTTGGCGAAGTTGCGGATCGCTATGGCGCATCGGGGGTAGGGCCTTCGATCTATCTACAGGACCCGGAAGGTAATACCATCGAACTGAAAGGAAGCACCAACAAGGCTTGCTGATGAATACTCGAAAACGTCGCGCGCATTCCGCCTCGAAGCACCGCGTCGCTGATCGCCTGACGCGCATGGAACCTAATTGATTTCTTTTTCGTCCACTCGGTTTCTACTTGGCCCCATTCTGGCCGGCCTGGCGCTGCTAATGCTGGCCCCTTGTGTGGTGGCCTTTTACTACGACTCGCCGGATCTTGAGGCCTTTCTCATTAGCGAGGCGGCGACCGCTGGCGCGGCACTTTTGCTCGTTATCTCTGGTCGGCGCCAGTCTGTGCATTTGCGGCTCCGCGACATGTTTCTTCTGACCAGTATGTCTTGGCTGATGATTTGTGTATTTGGTGCGTTGCCGTTCATTCTGTCCCATACGGTCAGCAGCTTTACGGACGCCATTTTCGAAAGCGTTTCGGCCGTCACGACAACCGGCTCGACAGTTTTGACGGGGCTAGACACTATGCCGCGCGACATATTGCTTTGGCGTTCGATGATGCAATGGCTCGGTGGACTCGGCATTATCGCACTTGGTGCTGCGGTGCTGCCGTTTTTGAGTATTGGCGGCATGCGACTCTTCAACACGGAATCCTCTGACCTCTCGGAGAAAGCGCTACCGCACACTCGTCGTATTCTCAACCGATTGTTGCAGGTATACGTTTTCATCTCGATCCTGTGCGCGATCTGTTACAACCTTGCCGGCATGACCGTTTTCGACGCGATCAATCACGCGATGACGACGGTATCTACAGGCGGTTTCTCTACGCACGATAGCTCGATCGCATATTTCGATTCCCGCCTCATCGAATTGGTCGCCGTCGTCTTCATGTTGCTCGCAGCTGTACCTTTCATGTTGTACTTGCCGGTCATGCTCGGACGTCGAAGTGGCCTGTTCAGCGACAGCCAGGTTCAAAGCATGGTTGCGATCTACCTGACAGTATCCACGGTCTTGGCAATATGGCTAATACTCACAGGCCAGTTAAATATGTTTTCGGCTTTTCGTGAGTCGAGCTTCAACGTGATATCGATCGCGACTACGACGGGATTTGCCAGCACTGACTACGTCAACTGGGGTAGTTTTGCCGCTATGACCTTTTTTTTCCTGACTTTTGTCGGCGGCTGCTCCGGGTCTACTAGCGGCGGTATTAAGATATTTCGATTCAAAATTGCCGCGATTATGCTCCGAGAAACATTGCAACGCCTTTTGCATCCGAACGCCGTATTCTCTCGGTCGATGCAAGGTCGGCCACTAACGGACGAAATCGTCGCCTCGGTAATGGCGTTTTCCCTTGTTTTCGCGACGATAGTGGGCATTGCGGCGATGTTGCTGACGGCTGCAGGCAACGACGTTCTCACCAGTTTTAGTGCCGCGGCAACCACGATGTCGAATGTTGGGCCAGGTATCGGTGACGTAATTGGACCGACCGGCAACTTCGCATCTCTGACAGCCGAGTCCAAGTGGGTATTGTGCGTCACGATGCTGCTTGGTCGCTTGGAGATTTTCACAATGCTGCTATTATTGACGCCCGCGTTCTGGCGCGCTTGAGCTGAGGGTCCGATGGCGAACGATAAGAAGAGCGATGGCCATCCTCCCATGGCGACTATTGGAAACGTGACTTTTCCGGAAGGCAAAGCGCCCCCCCAGCGAATCAAGCTGATTACTGTCCTTGGCATAATCGTTGTCGCGGTACTTCTGATTCTCGTCGTAAAACCAAAGGAGCTTGACGTCTACAAATCATTTGACGAGTTGCAATTCGCAGATGCTGCGCTGGCACGTTGTGTTTGGGATTCGGCCATCGTCAATGACTGGAGTAATGTTGGCCAGGCTCTGAAACTGCGCTGCAACAATCCGTCCGGCGCCGGCATCAAGAGCCTCGAAGGTATTGAGCATCTGGTCGACCTGTCAGACATCAATCTCGCATTTAACCGCATTAGCGACGTGACGCCACTCTCTAATCTGACGCATCTCGAGGTTGTTGACTTGAGCCACAACAGTATCTCGGACTTACCCGTATTCCATTCCGCACCAAACCTCAGGCGTATTGAGCTCAACTTCAATCGAATTGAATCGCTCTCCTGGCTGACAACGGAGCACTTTCTGGCACTGCAGAGCTTATCCGTCGCCCACAATCACATAAGTGATGTTGCCGAGATTCCCGCCCTGAATAAGCTCAGCGAATTGAGTATCCGCGACAACAACATTACGGATTTGACGCCAATATGGCAGTTACGGGAGCTGGTAATGCTCGATGTGGGCAAGAACCGACTGACGAACATCTCAGGAATCGGGGCCGTCAATGAACTCAGGCGGCTATTCCTCGACAGGAACGAGTTTACGAATGTCGATGGAATAGATGCGCTAGCCAACCTCGAGGAACTTGATCTTTCCTACAATCGTCTGCAATCGATTGCCCCTATTGCAGGTTTGGAACGATTGCAGCGCCTGAACCTGGCTTTCACTGGGATATCGCAACTGCACGATAATCTCTCGCTTGGCGACCTCGACCTGCTGAGGATTTCTGGCAATCCTGACCTTCCGTGCGCGGATATCGCCGCAGCGATTAAGAAATATGGGACGACGGCGGTTCGAACGGACAAGCAGTGCCCGGGCAACTAGAGATAGGGCGAAAATAGCGCAAATGCAGAGTCCCGCAGTCTTGTTGGCACCGATCGATTCACGAGCTGCTCGTACTGGATCGGCGTACTCGCTTTCACGACGGACTCAAAATGTGAACGAAGCTCTGCACAAAACGTCAAGGAAAACACTTCAATCCCCAGCTCGTAGTTCAGTCGTAAGCTTCGTGGATCAAGGTTTGCTGAACCAATCAGGCAATACTCGCGATCAACGCAAAGCAATTTCGAATGACAAAAAGGAGCAGGCTGGTAATAGGCCTCAACCCCCCATTTCAGCAACTCCATCAGCGTGTTGCGGTTGGCCCAATGGACGTAGAGTAAATTGTTCTTTGCTGGCAGAACAATTTGAACCCTGACGCCGCGCAGGGCTGCCGCCTGTAAGACAGAGATTAACTCCCTGCTCGGCAAGAAGTACGGTGTCATGATTTCAACACTCTCTTTTGCGCCACTAACAACGGACTGAATAGTCAATGCGAGTGCGTCCATCTCCCCGTCTGGCCCGTCAGGAATTGCTCGGCAATCGGCGTCGCCGCTCGCAGCCGGTTGAACCGGGGAATCATTTCTAAACGCCTCTCCGGTCGTAAAGTGCCAGTCGCGATAAAAGATTTCCGCGAGGGAATTAGCAATCGGCCCACGCAACTCAAAATGCACAT
Source organism: Woeseiaceae bacterium (assembly GCA_021773115.1). Classification (GTDB taxonomy): domain Bacteria; phylum Pseudomonadota; class Gammaproteobacteria; order Steroidobacterales; family Woeseiaceae; genus UBA1847. The sequence goes on from JAJFKS010000033.1 coordinate 308,555, forward strand.
CCGATACCTTGCGCGGCTTTTCCTCCGAAGCGACGTGATCGTCGCTAATATTCATACCGCCGGCAAAAGCCGTATCGTGGTCGACGATCAGCAATTTGCGATGATTCCGAAGGTTGAGATAAATACTCGGAGGCAGCAATCGTGGAGGAAGAAAACGAGCAGCATTGATGCCGCGCTTCCTGAGCACTTTTGATGCCCTCTGCCAGGAATACATTTCGCCAATACCGTCGACCAGGACCAGGACCTGCACCCCTCGCTCAACCGCTGACACCAGCGCATCAGCGAAATTTGTCCCGACGCGATCAGTATTTAGTATATAGGTGGCCAGGAGCACCCGATTCTCAGCACGATTGATCGAGTCAATCATTGCCGAGTAGGCGCTCTCACCGTTGTGAAGCGGCGTAACGCTATTGTGAGCTAAGGTTGACCGCCCAGTGATTCGTGCGCCTGCGGCTCTAATCCCGCTACCCGCTTTTTCCGGGCTCTGCGTTTGTTCACCACCTGCCTCGTATTCGATTGACAGAAACGACCGCTTGATATTCCTCGCCCTCGACCTGACGCGATTGATACCGAACAGGAAATAGGCGACGGGTCCGGCAAAGGGAATGAACAGGCAGACAATTATCCACCCCATTGCCGCGCGGGAATCGCGTTTATATAGCAAGACATGATAAACGCCCCAGGTTGCGGGAGCCATGTGAAGAAGCGTAAGAAAATAGACTTCAAAAGCCGGCACTACATTTTTTCCGGTTAGATATACGGGATGCTGAATAGTAACATTCCGCTGTTACGAGGCCCGATAGGTGAACGGAATACTGGATTACACCAATAATCTTTCACTACCGATCAAGCTTGGCCTGTTTGTCGGGCTTGCCATTATTCGCTACTTCTTCAATATATTAGTGAACCCGCCTGAGACAAGCCGCGATACGTCGATTAGCGCCCGCGGAAGATTCAACACTCCACCCGGGCATGCCATATACCGCGGGTGCCACTCCGGACTAAATTTTTCCTTGTAATTTCGCAGTCCTTCGAAATTATAAAAGCTCTCTCCGTGCGTAAATATGAGGTGACCCAGTTTGTGCCACAACGGTGCCAGTGATCGTTGCTCCATACCCGACAACGGCGCCATACCCAGACTAAACCACCGATAGTCGTTCGCCGTGCCCCACAGCATCAGTTGCGCGAACAGGTAGTCCATGACGCCTTTCGGTGCTTGCTGCGTGTAACGCATCAGATCGATGGACAACTCACCACCTGCGGGCGCGGTCCAAAGATTGGCAAATGCGACAATTGCACCATCGACGCGTACGACGGCGCAATCGAAATTGGCGACGTAGGCTTCGGAGAATGAGCCAAGCGAAAATCCTTTCTCGGCAGTCGACTTGTCATTGAGCCAACTGTCTGAAACCCTGTGAAGCTCAACCAGGATAGATTCAACATTCGAGCGCGGTACCACCTCGAATGAGGCGCCGTCTCTGGTAGCGCGGCTCACTGCCTGCCGCAGGTCAGCGCGATGACTGCCCTGTAACGAAAATCCAGTCAATGGAACACGACCGTCCTCACCGAGTTTCGCCAGCGTTAGCCCGAGATCCACATAAAGCGCGAGCGATTCTTCGGAAACCTGGTAAAACACGGGCCGACCGTCATGGCGATCGACCATCTCCCGAAATGCCCAAGCCAACTCCTCATGACACTCCGCCGGTCCAACCGGGCCTCCCATCGCAATCCAACTCGATCCGCAAACCTGGTACATGATGAATGCGCGTTCGTCGGCGGACCACAAAAAGTGCTTGTCACCAAGAAGCGCGACATTCGCAGCCGCGTCTGTCGTGTTGGCAAGAACCTTGAGGATCTTGTCGCGCTCACCTGGCGCCGGCTCAAGTACGATCGGGCGAGGACCGCTGCGTAGCACTTTCCACAACGCGAACGCCACGGCCACGATGGCTGCAAGCAAACTCGCACGCAACATCCTGGGCGCTTCAGCCTGAAACGCGAATTGCCACCACAGCTGATCGCTGTACTCAACATGACGGTAGCTCAACAATCCAATCCACACAGACAAACCGATGACGATGACAATCGCAGCAATCCATTGCGCTGAAAATGACTGCCGCGCCAGGGAGCCCGTGCGATAGAATTCTTTGCGAGAGGCGTACAACACCGCCGCTATTGCGCACAGGATAACGGCTTCTTCGTAGTCGATACCCTTTGTCATTGAAACGAGTGCACCAACGAACAGTGCGCCGAGAGCAGTGACGTAAGCACCGTGCAAGCGTCGCATAAGCCCCCGTGCGAGAATCAGGAGCCCGACGCCGATGATACTTCCCACCATGTGGGACAGCTCCAGCATAGGTAACGGAATGCCTCCCGCAATCAAGTGCAATCTAGCTTCGATTGCAGGGCTGGCACCGGAAACCAGTAGCACCACACCGGCGAGGAAGACACCTATACCGGCGACATGCGGCGCAACACCGGAAAGCCAGTTGCCGGCGGCTTCAGCGGGCCGTCGGAGCATCTGACCGTGTTGACGAAGTTCGTGCGCCACCAACAGCGCCAGTGCGATCATCAAAGGACCAACATAGTAGATCAGTCGATAGACAATAATGGTTGCAAGTAAGGCGGCCGAACTCACCTGGGGAAGCAGTGCTACTAGAACTGCTTCAAAAACTCCGACCCCTCCTGGCACGCTACTGACAATGCCGGCGCCGATCGCGAGAAGGTAAATACCCAGAAAGGGCAAGAAGCCGATGTGTAATTCCGGCTCTAAGAGAATGTACAGCGTTGCCGCGGCAAACGTCATATCCAAAATCGATATGACAATTTGTGTCAACGCGATAGAAGGTTTTGGCACCGCGACTTGCCAGCTACGAAACGTAATCGGTTCGCGACGGCGGAATGCGAGAATCAAATAGGCGATGGGCACCGCCAACAATAGCGTGCCCGCGACATTCAGCAAATCCGGCGAAGCTTTCAAAACAGCCGTATGCGTAGCGGGCATCAACAACAGCGCCATGCCCAGCAATCCAGATGCGCCCAGCACGAACGTTACCGTCACAAACACGATGACTCGAGCGACGTCCGTCGCCGATAGTCCCGCCAGGGTATACATGCGATAGCGAATGGATCCGCCGGAAAGCGCCACAAGACCAACGTTGTGTCCAACGGCGTACGCCATGAATGCGGTCTGCGCAGACTGACGGTATGAGATCTGGCGATTGAGATAGCGAAATGCGGTTGCATCGTAAGCCGTCAATACCGCGTAACTGCACGCCGCGAAAAAGGCAGATAACAGCAGCACAGTCAGAGGAATACCGCGAACATGCTGCACCAGCGCATCGCGGGAGAGTCCCGCCAGTTCACGATGCAAGAACCAAAGCGCGACACTTAGAACGGCGACACTTAGCGTGGCACCGATAATTGTCTTAAGGTATTTGCGCCCTACCATTGAGCAATTGCCACGCGAATGTTGGCAACTCTTTCAGTCGAAGACGAAGCGTTCTGAGCGCTTGCGGCCAATGAAGCGATCAATACCACCACACCAAGGCGACCGCATTTCAAGTATTCTCTGTGCAATGACCCATTCACTTTTAGCCGGCGAGTTAGCAGAATAGCCTCATCGAGGAGCACGAACAATGTATGAGACTCCAACGCACCGCTTTCACATGGAATAGCCGATTTCCAGTACGCATAGCGTTTTTTTTGAACAAGCAAAGTAACTTGCGACGCCGCATCATGTTAATTGGTATAGCCCTCCTCCTCGTTTTTTCGTGCACGTTCGTTTATGCGGTGCCAGTAATGAGAAGCGCCGTGCATTTCGCGTTTTGGCGTCTCCTGACAGATACCACTGTGAGTTCCCAGTATGCTCAAAATGGCGACGTGCAAATTCACTACACATCTTACGGCGTTGGCCCAGCCTTGTTTCTACTTCATGGCGGGCTCAGTTCGGGCCTCGACTGGATCGGAGAAATTCCGGCTTTGGCAGACAAGTTCAAACTGGTAGTCGTCGACTCTCGAGGCCATGGCAAGTCAGACCTTGGCACGGAGCCGTTGACCTACCGTCTGATGGCATCGGACGTTGTCTCTGTAATGAACCGTGCCGGCATCGATCGGGCGCACGTCGCAGGTTGGAGTGACGGCGGCAACATCGGCTTGCTGCTTGCGCTTGATTTCCCCACTCGCGTCGATCGGCTGGTTGTCATTAGCGCGAACTATCATCCCGACGGGATTGCGGATGACATCCTTAATCAATTTGACGACTCGCCTGATGCTGCCATTTCCAGCCTGAGCCGTTGGCTCTATAAAATTCGATCACCGGCTCCGAATCGATGGCCAGACCTCGTTCAGTACGTCACCAGTCTCTGGGCCTCGTATCCTCAACTGATAAAAACCGATCTGAATGCCGTGACTGCACGGACGCTGGTAATTGTCGGTTCCGAGGACTACGTAGAGCTGTCGCATTCGGAACAGATGGCTGGGTTCATTCCCGATGCATCACTCGTCGTCGTTTCCGGAATTGGCCATTCGGTCACGCGCGATGCGCCTGAGCGTGTTTGCAGCGAACTCATTGGCTTTCTACAGAGATAGCAGCGACGACACTATCTAGAGACATTTCGACCGATTCTTCGAGCTGCTTCGTCAAATTCATAGATCCTGTGACTATGAGTTTCTCCAGTGACGAAAAAAGCCGCCTACGCAAGCCCTACATCGTGGCTTAGACCGTTTGTTTATGCCGTACTGGTTTGCCTCGTCATTACTGGCCTCGCACGAATTGCTTACGTGATTTGGCTTGATAATCGAATTGCCCCGACAGGTGGCGTCAGCTTTGTCCTGATCCAGGGTTTGCGCTTTGACCTCGTGTCATTGGGATACCTGCTTGCAATACCACTGGCACTCACGCCCGTTTTCAATAGTTGCTCCGTAGTTGCTCGTGTCTGGCTTCCTGTCGTGAAGTGGTATCTCCTCGTCGTGATCGGGATCTTTCTTTTTATGGAGGTGGCGACACCCCCGTTCATAGTTGAATACGACATCCGGCCCAACTACCTGTTCATTGAGTACCTGAAATACCCGAAAGAAGTTTTGTCCATGCTTCTGGTCGGCTACAAGACGGAGCTGCTTGTCGCGTTCGTCCTGATGCCGGCGCTTATGTGGCCGATCTACCGCGGAATGACACGGCAAGTGCAACACGTTGGGCGAAATTCGCCCTGGCTCGCGCTCCCATTCGCATTCGCGGGGCTATCGCTATGCGTTATTGCTGCACGATCAACGCTGGACCACCGACCGGTTAACGCAAGTACCGTCGCTTTCTCGTCGGATACGCTCGTCAACTCCTTACCACTGAACTCACTTTACTCGACCGCGAATGCAATTTACGAAATGCGCTACGAGGATGCAGGGTTTCCTTACGGTGTAAAGAAAGTGGAAGTGGCGGTCAGAGTCGCCCGAGAGAAAATGTATTTACCTTTGAATTCGTTTTTGAATAGCGACATTCCAACATTGCACGATCAAGTATATTCTGGTGATTCAGAGCGACCGAAAAATCTCGTCATTATTATTGAGGAGAGCCTTGGTGCAGAATTCGTTGGTTCTCTGGGTGGGTTGCCACTAACCCCGAATATTGATCGCCTGTCGAGCGAAGGAATCTGGTTTGAAAACCTCTACGCGACCGGGACGCGCTCGGCCCGCGGACTCGAAGCGATTGTCACGGGCTTTCCGCCAACAACGTCCCAGAGTATTTTGAAACTCGGCAAGGCGCAGAAAAACTTCTTTACGATCGGTGAGTTTCTTCGCCGCAAAGGGTACGAAACGTCATTCATCTATGGCGGCGAGGCACAATTCGACAACATGCGGCGCTTCTTTGCCAGTAATGGCTTCGATAAAGTCATGGACAAACACGACTTCGAGAACCCAACATTCGAAGGATCGTGGGGCGTCGCTGACGAAGACGTATTCAGTTATGCGCACAACTACTTCGCATCCAGGACATCAGAAAAACCTTTCGCCAGCGTTCTTTTTACGACAACCAATCATACGCCTTTCGAATTTCCCGATGGGCGCATCGATTTGTACGATTCGCCTAAGGCCACCGTCAACAATGCAGTTAAGTACGCTGACTACGCGCTTGGCCAGTATATGCGCCTTGCGAAGGATTCGAGCTACTGGGAGAGCACCGTTTTCCTGATCGTTTCGGATCACAACTCTCGAGTCTATGGCTCGGCACTCGTGCCCATTGAACGCTTTCACATTCCTGGAGTTATCTTGGGCGGAAGCATCAAACCACAGCGCTGGAGTCGAATAGCGAGCCAGATTGATTTGCTGCCCACACTGCTTTCATTGATCGGGGTCGGTGGCGAACACCCGGCACCCGGGATTGATCTAACACGTACGGATATTGATGAAATTCCTGGTCGAGCTGTGATGCAGTTCAGAAAAACGCAGGCGTACCGGCAAGAAAATCAAGTCGCTATCCTAAGGCCGGAAAGACCTGCGGCGATGTTTGACTACAGTGGCGGACAACTCGTACGGGCTTCGGATGCGAACGCGCTTCTGGAGCAAGCTACTGCCCTTGCTGCCTGGCCGTCCATTGCATATCGAAATCACCAGTACAGGTTGCCACCGCTTGCCTCGGATAACTCGCGCTGACTATCGCGATTGGGTATCTATCCCGACTAATGCATGATGCAGAATCGGAGTTGCAATCAACACTAGCGGAGCCCCGACCAACATTCCCGAAATGATTGCGATCGCCATCGGTGCGAGCAATCCGGACCCTTCGCCAATGCTAAGGGCCAATGGTGTTAGCGCAAGAATAGCAATCAGCGCCGACATCAGAATGGGGCGCAGGCGCGCCACACCGGCGGCTATCCGATGGTGAGCTTCGTTCAAATCGTCGTTGAGTTCAGCGAAATAGAACACGCCCAACTCGGCAATGATGCCAATGACCATTGTCAAGCCCATCATCGCAGCAATGTTTAACTCTGTTCCGGTGACGACCAGGCCGCACAGCACTCCGGATATCGACAAGCCAACTACGACTAGCACGGCCAGAACTCGCCGTGCGTCTCTGAATAGGAACATCAACAACAATCCGGATAGAACGAAAGCCGCAGCGAAGACAGTCATTAAATCGCGAAAGGACTTTTGTTGCTCAGCATAGAGTCCGCCGAACTCGAATCGAACACTTGGCGGCAACTGCACCGCCTGCATTGCCAAAGTAACGTCGCGCATCGCTGACCCCATGTCGCGACCCTCGAGTCGACCCGTCACCGCTGTCATCGGCTGTAGATTTTCCCGGCTGAGCTGCACCTGTCCGCTGACAACTTCGACCGTCGCAACGCGTTTCAGTGGCAACAAATGTCCGTCGGTCGCTCGTATCATCAGCGATTGAACCGCACTGACCCGATCGCGCATTGCTTCAGGCGTCCAGAGTCGAATGTTGATTGTCCGCTCGCCGGACTGGATGCTTCCGGAGACTGCGCCGCCAATGAGTGTCTGCAATTGCGTCGCGACCAGTGATGGATCAAGGTTCTCCAACGCCAGGTGCGCCCGGTCCAGAGTGACTACGACGGCGTCTCCCGCAACGCGGTCAGATTTCTTAACCTCCACGACGCCCTGCACCGACTCAAGGGTCGAAAGCACCAGGTCAGCGGCGGACGAAAGCGCGCCGGGGTCGGTGCTGTAGAGCTTCACCTCAATCGGCTGCGGCACTGCAGTTAGATCGCCAATGATGTCGCCCATGAGTTGAATGGTCTCGACCTCCAGGCCAGGAACCTGTGCGGAAATGCTGGCGCGGACCTCTGACATAATTGTCTCGATGTTCCGTCTTGGGGGTCCTTTCAGCCGAATGAACATATCGCCTTCGTTGGCTTCTGTTAGCCCGCCGCCTAATTGAACGCCGGTACGCCGTGAATAGCTGGCCACCTCGGGCGTCGCTCGAATGATTGTTTCAAGTTGCCGCAAGAGCCGATCCGTCTCGGTCAGGGACAGACCTGCCGGCGCTACGTAGTCGAGAACGAAGCCACCCTCGTCCATCTGTGGCATGAATCCTGTTGCCACTCGCTTCGCCGCGATAACACCGCCGATAATCGCGACACCCACTATTATTGCTGCTGCGAGTGGCGCTCGCCCCAGCAAGACCGTCATGAATCGCTGGTAATTTTGGGCGAGTTGCCGCAGCCAGCCGTTTGATCGCTCGGCCCGTTCTGCATCTTCCGCTTTCGAAAACCGTTTCGCCAACAACGGAACGACACTTAAGCCGAATATCATCGAGATCGACAGCGAGGATGCCATTGTCACCGCGAGCGCCTTGAAAAATCCTCCGGTCACTCCGCTCAGAAAGGCCAGCGGCGTGAAAATAATGATTGTTGCAAGCGACGAACCAACCAGCGGACGCGCCATTTCCGCTGCAGCGTCAAGCGCCGGGGTAGCACTCTCGTGGAGTTTTCGAGTGATGTGTTCCAGCATCACCACAACATCGTCCACAATCAGGCCGACGCCTGCGGCCATGCCGCCGAGCGTCATGATATTGAGACTCATGCCAAGCACAGACAAAAGTACCGCAGAAACGGCCAGCACAGACGGAAGCACGATTGCGACGATCAATACAAAACGCATGCTTCTGAGGAACAAGAACAGCACAATGCCAGCCAACAGGGTGCCGATGACTATGGCATCGCGGACGCTGCTGGATGCTGCGCGCACGAGATCCGACTGATCGTAATACGGTGTAATCGAGACACCCGGTGGAAAGCGGGGGGCCTCTCTTTCCAGCACCTGCTTCACAGCATCCGTAAGCGCCAGGGAATTGGCGTCTGGTGCCTGACGAATATTGACCAGCACAGCATTCGCGCCGTCCGCCGTCACACGAGTCCATTCCTGAGCAAGCCCGATCCGGACCGTAGCGACATCATCCAGATCAACGATAGTTCCCGACCCTGACTTCAGGACGACGGAACCGATTTCATTGATCGACTTCAGACGATCGTCGAGCAGGGTCAGGAATAACCTGGACCGGTCTTCAAAGCGGCCGGCAGCCGCAACGATGTTGTCGGCAGCCAGGGCGGACTGAACATCGGACATCGACAAGCCCAGAGACGCCAGCCGTGCTGGGTCAACCAACACTTGATATTCGGTTTCCCGGCCGCCAAGGACCGAAACTTCGGCGACGCCATCAATGGCTGCGAGCAACGGACGAAGTTGATAGACAGCAAAGTTTTTTAGCTCAACCAGTGAGCTCGCATCCGACGTAATTGAATACCCGAGGACGGGAAAAATTGTAGGATCCATTCGTCGCGCCGTGAAAGTGAATCCGGGCGGCATGTTCGGTATTAGCCTGGCTAGTTCAGACTCAGCCTGCAGCACCGCCACTGTCATGTCGCTTCCCCAGTCAAACATCACTGATATCTCGGCGGACCCCCTGCTGGTCTGCGAACGAATATTGCGCACACCCGGAATCGCTCGTAGCGCTTCTTCAGCGGGTCTGGATACCTGAGTGATCATTTGATCGGCCGGGCGGTCCCCGGCTTCAATGGCTATTGAAACCCGCGGGAAACTAATTGTCGGGAACAGGCTAACGGGCAAATAAGTCAGCGCGTAAGCGCCGGCGATAAACAAGGCGATAAACGCTGCGAAAATGAAACCCGATTGCCGCGCAAGCCAACTGCTCATTGCGAGGTCGCAGATGACTTCGTTTGCGTGCGCACCTTCATACCATTCGCGAGAATTGCCGCACCTTCGACGATGACAGCGTCACCAGCAGCTACGCCGGATACGATTTCCGTCTGATTCGCGACTGTCGCACCTGGTTCGACGCGTCTCAATTTCGCTTTACCATCGACTTCGATAAAGACATAGTGGCCGAGTTCATCCGCAAATACGGACTGGCGTGGGACAACAACAACCGCTTGTCGTACTTCCGCCGTCAGTTGCGCACGCACGGCCTGACCAGCAAGGAATCCACTTCCGGGCGAAATAGCGACGTAAATAGACGTCATGCGGGTCGCCGCGTCGACGCGCTGGTCGATCATTCGAATGCTCGAATTCACGCGTGTTTCTGACCTGTCGTGTGCGTCGATCTGTACGGCGTCGCCAATCGTCAAATTGGCGACATCCTCAATCTCCACCCCGATGCGAGCTTGTATAGAGCCGGGTGACGCGATTCTCGCGAGCACTGTTCCGGGCGCAACGATGACTCCGGGTTCGACAAGGATAGCGTCGACAACGCCGTCGACCGGCGAACGCAGCGCAGCAACCGAGCCAGCGCGACTTTCAAGGCTCGCCGCCAAGGCTTCGAGATCTCGTGCAGTAACGTCACTCGCTTCAACATCTGCATCACTTGCCAGGCCATCAGCTCGAAGTCGTTTCGTCCTTTCGGCCGCTGAACGTGCCGCGCTCGCGTCGCGCCGCGTGCGAGCAACTTCCACATTGGCATTCGTAGAGGGAACTAGTCGCACCACCGTGTCGCCGCTCTTGACGGAATCACCGGGCAACACCACTAGTTCCAGGATGCTGGCTTCAATCTCAGACGTCAGAGTGCGTTGCCCCTTTGGGTCAAACTCTACTGTGCCGTAACCAGTAATCAGTACCGGCAAGTCTGTGATGGTCGCCACTTGCGTCGTTACCTCCGCCTCAGGTTCGGGCGTACTTGCGTCTGGCGGTTTGTTACATCCAGCAACTAGAGCGCAAGCCACAAAGAACATCGGAACAGTGCTTGGTGACCGGGTCATGGTTGGGGCTCCAGTTGAAAGCCAGCGGCTAACTCAAGTGCAATTGACAATTCTGTGACCGCCATGGAAAGTCCATTCTCTACAATCTGCTTGTCCAGTAGTGCCAAACGCGTCGCCATGCCAGCCGACTGCGAGAGATCCCCTCGTTCCACCGCTCGACTCACTGCATCCGCCTGTGAAATCAGTGCTTGAATGTCTTCGGCGATCTCTTCGAATTGTTTTTTTGCAATGACCAATGCCGTGTGAATCGACGCAATATCGGCGCGCACAGTTTCGAGTCGCGCCGCGTATTCAGCCCGCAGCTGCGCGCGAGTCGCATTGGCAATCGCTAACTCACCACGCCCTCGATTCCAGATGGGCAGCGTAAACGATACACTGGGTCCGATAGTTCGAATGGCACCTGTATCCCGGCCTGCGTTTACGGCGACGACCGGCAGCGGATACCCGCCCATTACCGCGAGCGACTGATTGGCAGAAGAGGCTTCGTAACTGGCCCGCATTCCCTTGAGGTCGGCTCTTTGTGCGACAGACCGGAGATAAATGTCGCCCACGTCGCCGGGCGATAACTTCACCAAGACCGTGGTCGCAATATCAATTCTCTGACCGGGGTCAATGCCAAGCGTGCGATTCAAATCGAGGCGAGCTTGAGCGAGTAGATTCTCGCTGTCTCGATCACGCGATGCGGCGTCCGTTGCGGCGAGTCGACGTGTTTCCAGGCTTGCAGCCGGCAGATCGCCACGCATCATCGCCTCAAGAGATCGGGATAATTCATCTTCCGCCAACTGCCTCAATTGCGACGTAAGCATTTTTGATCGTTCGAGATACGGAATTTTGATTGCCTGAATTTTTGCTTGCTCACTGACCAGCCACTCGGCCCATGCGATATCCAGCCGGACGGCATCAAACTCCGCTTGTGCGGCTCTCTTTGTCGCGGGGCGACGCGCCAGTGCGGCAATATCCAGGCCGATCGATGCGGCAAGCGCGGTGACCAGGCCGGAGCTGTTGCGTGGATAGTCTGCGCCGAGAGAGAAGCTCGGATCAGGAATTAGGCCGGCAGTAAAAACCTGCGCTTCAGCTACGTATTCGCGCGCCCGAATTGCACGTAACTCCGGGTTAGTGAAAACGGCGATTGTCGCAATATGATCGCTATTCAAAGCCGACGACAAGTCGATTGACTGCGTCTCTGCGAGAGTTGTTAGTGAGAGGCCTGTTACCGTTGGGCCTGGCAGCGGAGTATTGTCTAAAGCATTCGAGCTACATCCGCCGACCACCAGAAACAGACAGACAACATACTTACGGGTTAGACGAAGTTTCACTTTGGTCGCTCAGTGGCCTATCGAGAAACAGCACGGAAATCCCAACAGCGACCAATCCAACACCAAGCGTCTTTTCGAGACTGGCTGATTCATCAAATACAGGAAGGTAAGTCGCTGCAACATAGACTATCACGTAGCTGATCGAGAGCATGGGATACGCCAGGCTGACCGGGAAGCGCGTTAACGCAACGATCCAGGCCAGCATTGACACGGCATAAAGGAAGACGCCCAGCGCGAGATAGATTGCATCTGCGGCCTGCAGTGACACGAGGACACCGGCAATATTGCTTGCGTCGGCGTCGGTCTGCTTCATCACGACACTGAACAGAAGTTGTGCCGCGCTGGTGAAAACAACGCTCACCGCGATAAGCATAGCTGCCGTTTTGCCGGAGACGCCGCTCACTGGCTCGTCATCATGATCGCCGCCCCGGCCGATATCAAAGCGACTCCAATCCAGCGAAAGACACCGACGCGCTCTTTCAGAAAGAACGCAGATGCCGCGGTCGTTACGACAAAACTTAGACCGAGCAAAGGGTAAGCCTTGCCGACGTCCAGCGTAGACAGCGATAAGAGCCAGGCGACGAGGCCGGCGCCCATGACGAATGCCGCACCCCAGAAGAACGGTGACCCAAACAGCGAGACCAAACCGGCGAATGGCCCGTTTCCAATAAGCAGTTGTCTGGCGGCCATTTTCTGCAGCACCTGCCCCGCGGCGACGAAGAGTATTGCTGTTGCAAGGTAGGCATATGTCATTTCTGGCGCGCCGGGGTCATTAAGGACGATGGCAGGTCGACTTGTGGTTGAATCACGTAGGCATGAAAGTTACCGTATGAAGATCGAATCACGTGTTGCGGCAGAACAGCTATTGTCGCAGCGCTGCACTGGCCCTTACACGCAACCAGGACGGACGTGTTGCCTCGGACCAGACTCTCAAGCTCGGCTGGCTCGAGAAAGCGTCCCTCGCCGTCAGGCGCCTCAAGACCGTAGCTTGTCTCACCGCCATTTTCGATGACAAAAATATCATCACGTTTCGTCGACCAGCTCATCGCACGCACCAGGGATCCATTGCTTACGATAATAGTATCCGTCGGTAGCCTTGAATACGTTTCTGCCAGAAACTGCTCCGGCGCCTTTGCTCCCAAGGTAGCGATTGCCATCGACAGCGGCAATGCCAGCATGAACGGGACGATGGATAGCCCCAGGCAAACGATTCGTGTCGAATAGCTAACAGTCGTTCGAGCAATTGCCAGCGAGATCAACGCAAGTATCAGCGAGCCGTAAAGCGCCGCTTTCTTCAACCACTCATCCGCGGTGAAGACGAGGTCCTCGCCTTTGGAAACATACAGCACCAATACCACGAAGAAGCCCGCGACTGCGATCGCGGCTATCGTGACCGGAATCTTCGTCAGGCCTCGTTCTCTTGCCACGGTCGCAAGGCCCGCTGCCACAATCAACGAGAACGGTACGAAACAAGGCAAAACATAGGTCGCTAACTTGCCGCTCGCCACGGAGAAGAACACAAAAGGTAGGGCTGCCCACAGGGCAAGCAAAAGTACTACCCGATCACCCGTGACCGAGGCCCCCGGACTACGTAAATTTCTTATCGCCGTTGGCAGCAAGAATATCCATGGAAAGGCCAGCACCGGCAGGAGCATCAGAAAGTAGTAAAACGGCTCCTTGTGCTGCGCTTTTTCTGAAGCGAAACGCTGAATGTGCTCGACCCAGAAAAAGTAGTTCCAGAAGTCGGGTTCTCTGGCGTGGATCGCAAGCGCCCAGGGAGCGATCGTCAGGAGTGCAAATAGAATGGTGATCCATGCGTACCGAATCAGGAAGTCATAGTCTTTGCGAAGCACCAGCCAAGGCGTAAGTACCAGGGCGGGCAGTGCGAACGCGAGAAAGCCTTTGGTAAGAAAAGCGAGACCAAAAAGCAGCCCCGCAAGCACCGAGAGCCGCACTCGCTTTTGACCCGCAGAGTAGATGGCCATCGCCATGCTCAAAATTCCGCCGTTCAGAACGGCTGCGAAAATGGGGTCAAGGACACTGAAAGTGCCAATTGCCTGCACCTCCAACGTTGTCAAAAAGATAAAGGTTGCCAGAAACGGAATAGCTCGGGATTTGAAGAAATGCCTTCCGGCAACAAAAACGATTCCGGCTGAAGCTGCGGTCGCCAACGCACTTGAAAAGCGAACCGCAAATGGGTTTTCTCCAAAAGTTGACAGTGACAACATATTTAACCAATAGCCGAATGGAGGCTTCTCAAAGTACAGAAGTCCATTCAGCCGGGGCACAATCCAGTCACCGCTCGCGAGCATTTCGCGCGCGATCTCTCCGTAACGGGTTTCATCCGGAATGAAAAGAGGTCGCTCGCCGAGTATTACGATATAAAGCAGCGTAAATAATGCGCCAAGCAAAACGGCAGCAATTGTGCGCTTGCGCGAACTATCAAAGTATTGCTCGATCATTGCGCTGCCTGAACACAAACCAGGCCATCTCGCCCACCGAGCTCGGCGTCGGCGATTCTGCCACGCGGAATGCTGGCAACATCGGGCAACAAGTCACCCAGCGGTGCGAAGGTGATGCCGCGACCGGCAGCTTCGTCCAGGAAGTACTCGAAGAGCCCGCTCTTGGCCATGCCTTCCACTTCCGCGTGGATTGTCAGAACGTTGAGTTTCCCGGTCTGTACTTGGTCAAGTAATACGTCATTGTAATTCGCGTCACTCACGCCTTTGCGCCCAATCAATTCATCGTAGGTGGGCAGCGTTACCGGAATCTGCGGCGTTAACGTTATTCCGCTCACAACAGGACGAAATATGCCTTCGCCGCGGCAGTCACTATGGTATTGCATGCTATAGGCTTCTTTAATATCCAGAACTGCTTCGTTACAGCGCCAGCCTGCCGATGCTGAGCACGAGGGCTCGAAGCCCAGAATTTTCGTCAGGCCGTGCATACTTAGATCAATTTCAGTTCGGATTTGCATGGGAGTCATGCGATCAAGCTTGGCCTGCCATTTGTGATGGTCCCAGGCGTGAACGCCGACCTCGTGTCCGTCTTTCCCGGCCTGGCGCATGATTTCTCCACATTTCTCGCCGATCATCGGGCCAGGCCAGAAAACTCCGCGCAACAGAATATCCCAGCCATAGAGACTCGCCGCATTGCTGCGAATCATCTTTAGCAGAAACCTTGGTCGGACAAGTCGCCAGAGGTGGCGGCCCATGTTGTCTGGACCTACAGAGAAGAAGAACGAGGCGCGAATTCCACGGCTTTTGAGAATCTCGAATAAGCACGGCACACCGTGCCGGGTTCCACGAAGCGTATCGACATCAATGCGCAACCCCACGACGGAGGTTGATTCCTGACTGGCCACGATAGTTCTACCCCACAGAAACCAGCGACTGCCGCTCTGGAGCAACGCTTCGGTTCAGAACGTTGACGTGATCTCGCAGGAAGTAATCCAGGGTCTTTCGCACCGATACCTCGACCGGGATACCGGGTTGCCAGTCAAGAAACTTCTTCGCGTTCGCGATATTAGGACGACGGTGTTGTACGTCCTCGTAGCCGTCGCCGTAGTATCGTTTGCTTTCGATCTCCTGCATGCCGGCGAGCGGCGGGAACTCGGCTCGCAGCGCATGCTTTTCGAACTCTTCGGTCAGCATTTGAGCAAGCTCGCGAATGCTTGCCTCGTTGACAGGGTTGCCGATGTTAATGATCTTGCCGTCACACAGGCCACCCTTGTTCTCAATGATTCTGAACAAGCCCTCAATGCCGTCGTCGACATCGGTAAAGCAGCGTTTTTGTTCGCCACCGTCAATCAGTTGAATGGGCGTTCCCTCAACGAGATTGAGAATCAGCTGAGTAATGGCTCGCGAACTACCAATACGCGCGGAATCCAGCGAGTCGAGGCGTGGACCGATCCAGTTGAACGGCCGGAACAAGGTAAATCGCAGGCCTTCCGATTGTCCATAGGCCCAGATGACCCGATCCAGTAACTGCTTGCTGCAGGAATAGATCCAGCGTTGTTTATTGATCGGGCCCAGCACGAGATTCGATTTGTCTTCGTCGAAGATTTCTTCACCGCACATTCCGTACACTTCGGAGGTTGACGGGAAGATCACGCGCTTATTGTACTTGGCGCAGTAGCGAACGATGCGAAGGTTCTCCTCGAAATCCAGCTCGAACACTTTGAGCGGGTTTCGCGTGTATTCAGCCGGCGTCGCAATGGCGACCAATGGCAGAATGATGTCGCATTTCTTGACGTGATATTCAATCCACTCTCTTTGAATGCTGATATCGCCTTCATGAAAGTGGAATTTCGGGTGATGCATGAACTGCGAAATCGCGTCGTTGTGTAAATCCATGCCATGAATTTCGTAGCCACCTTCGGCAAGCAATTTGTCAGTAAGGGCATTACCAATGAATCCGTTGACGCCAAGAATCAGCACCTTCTTGTTTCTCGGTTTACTGCTTCGGCGGTCGATGGGCCTCGCGAATCGTGCGCCTACACAAAGGTCCATCTCAACGGCCAGCATTTCACCCGATAAAAAGACGCCGCCATCGAGTTGCCCCGCGAGAACGTCCAAAGCGCCGTTGCCGCACGCAATACGCAGTGGGGACACACTCAGGACGGTCCCCGGCTCCTCGCAAGCGACACCGCTATTGACGACCCGAGCAGACCAGATTGTCACTTTGCTGTTGCCTCTGTGCGTAAACGCGCCTGGATATGGGCTGCTTACAGCACGGACCAGGTTCCCGATTTCCGTCGCGGTCGAGTTCCAGTTGATCTCTCCATCCGCTGCGGTTCTGCGACCAAAGTACGTCGCCGCCCTATCATCCTGCGGAGTGCCGGCCAAGTTACCAGCGATAATGTCCGGCAGCTTTTCGGACAGCATTTGCCTCGCCACGGCCTCCAGGCGTTTATGCAATGACCTGGCGGTATCGTCGTCAGAAATATCGATGGCAGACTGGCAAACGATGTCACCATCGTCGGCTCTCGGCGTCATATGGTGCAGCGTCACGCCAGTACGCTTCTCTCCGTTGACCAACGCCCAGTTGATCGGGGCTCGGCCCCTTAGCTTCGGAAGCAGCGACGTATGAAGATTGAAACTGGCCTCTTTGGGTATGGCCAGAATTTCTTCACCGATCAAATCGCGATAGTAAAACGAGAACAGATAGTCCGGCTGCATCTCGCGGATGCGTTGCACCCACAGTGGATGATTAATATCGTCCGGTGCGAATACGGGAATACTCAGATCTGCCGCTGTCTGTGCGACGGATCGGAACCAGATAGCCTCACCCTCGTTGTCCGGGTAGGTGAAGACAGCCTTGACATCGACTCCTGCGCGCACCAATTCTTCCAGTCCAACACAGCCGAAGTTGTGATACGCCGTTACGATTGCTGATTTCATGCTTGTCCTTCTGCCTTCAGGCTCAAGTGCACGACGCTTGATTCGCCATGCAGGGGAACCGGCTCACTGCCGGCAATAACTTTGTGAATAAAATATCTTGGCCGGCCCCGGACATCGTCATAGACACGACTCAGGTATTCACCCAACAGCCCAAGACCGAATAGTTGAACACCGGTAAAAATGAACAGGACTGCGACAACCGTAAGAACGCCCTCTGCGGCCCAGGCCGAGCCATACGCAACGCGCATCACACCGATCGAAATACCTGCGAGAAAACCCAGCGCCGCCATTAGGCCGCCGCCGATACTCAGCAATCGCAGCGGGAATGCCGTCATGCTGGTTAGCAGGTCGAATTGAAGGTTAATCAGCTTCCAGAAATTGTATTTCGAGTCGCCGGCCGATCGTTTCGAGTGCTTTACGGTGACTTCGCCCGTGTTACTGGCAAAGCTGTTCGCGAGAATTGGAATAAAAGTACTTCGTTCATGGCAACTCAGGATCGCCTCAACAACATTCCGGCGGTAAGCGCGAAGCATGCAGCCGTAGTCGTTCATTTCTACACCGGTTGTCTTGCGGACAACTGCGTTTATGATCCGAGACGGGAGCCGCCGCAACCAGGAGTCTCGTCGGTTTTCTCGAACACTTCCGACGACGTCGCAGCCCTCGTCAATCTTCGCAAGCAGGCGCGGAATTTCTTCGGGCGGGTTCTGAAGGTCAGCATCGAGCGTTACGATCACATCGCCGCGAGATTGCGCGAGGCCGGCCAGAACAGCGGGATGTTGCCCGTAGTTTCGATTCAACAGTACTGCAACAATGTTGCCGTCTTTCTTGGCCGCCACATCCGAGAGAATCTGTCGAGACTTATCCTTGCTTCCATCGTCAACAAAGACGATCTCGTATCGCCTTGCTGTTGCGTCGCAAACAGCAACGCAGCGCTCAATGAGTTCGGTGAGGTTTTCTTCTTCATTGAAAACCGGAATAACCAGTGACAGTTCAACATCGCTCATATCGCGAACCTCGATACCGTGGTCTTCACGGCAACAATGACTCGGTCAACATCTGCATCGCTCATGCCGGGAAAAAGTGGCAAGGTAACCAGTCGATCTGAGTTCCAGTTGGTATTTTCCAGTTTCGCCGCGCCGGTAAGTGGCAGCGCTTTGTAGAATGCATGCTGATGCACCGCACGAAAATGCAAACCTGTGCCGATACCTTGTTCCTTCAGCTGCAACATGAGTGCGTCGCGACCAATCGATAGCCGATCGGTGTCGACGCGAACCATGAAAAGGTGCCATGCATGTTCATGCGTATAGACAGGGCGATCTAACGGCAAGATGGCATCGAGGCTCATGAATGCCTGCGAATATTGCTGAGCAATGGCGGCGCGCCGAGCGTTTGAACTGGCAAGCCGATCGAGCTGGCCTAGAGCAAGACACGCATTCATGTCCGGCAAGTTGCACTTAAAGCCCGGCTCCACGACCTCGGCGTTCGGCAAGCGGCTGTTCGTCTTTCTATCGAACGCGTCTGCGCCCAAACCATGAAATCGCAGTCGTCGCAGGCGTTTAGCGAGATGGCTATCGTCCGTGCAGATCACGCCACCTTCCGCCGTCGTAACGTTTTTGATCGCCTGCAGTGAGAAAATGGCGGTTCCACGGCTTCCAACATGTGCACCCTGGTAGTAGGTCCCCAACGCATGCGCCGCGTCGTCGACGATCGGGACCGAATAGCGACTGGCAACCGAGCGGATTGAATCTTGATCCAGCGGCGCGCCGGCGTAGTGCACAGGAATAATGAGTTTGGTGCGGGATGTGATCGCCGGTTCGATTTGCTCCGCCGTGACCATCAAGGTGTGTCGATCAACGTCAACGAAAACCGGTGTGGCGCCGCTGAGGTGTATCAAATTGACGGTGGAGACCCAGGTTAGTGACGGGGTGATGACTTCGTCGCCGGGCCCTATACCCATCGCATGCAGGACCAGATGCAAACCTGCGGTTGCCGACGAGACGGCAATAGCATGTTCGCAGCCCACCTGCTGAACGAACTTTTCTTCGAGCTGCTTGACCTTGGAACCCGACGTTATCCAGCCAGACCTCAGAACGGCAACGACCTCGTCGATATCACGCGCATCAATATCCGGGCGCATAAACGGCAGGAACTCAACCGAAGCAGGTTCCGCAATTGCTCGAATTCGTTGGATCGCATCTACACTATTATTTGACAAGAAATTGTCCTTTATCCGGGTCGGACTCAGCCGATATGAAGGCCTTGGGGTAATTGGACGAAGCACGGACGGAAACCGGTCGCCCGCGACATGTTTCTACGTGGATAGACAGCTTTTCCAGTTTCATCCGTCTAACAGAATCGCACTGGCGAATACTTTCCGATTTCGTCGCCTCGGCTGTTTCTCACAAAGGACTCAATGCGACTTTCTAACAAAAGACTACTGACCGGAACTCCGGTCGCGCTCATTGCGCTGGCCACCGTTTCAATACTCAGTGCGCCTGTTGCAGCCGATTCCACGACGTCAGACTCGACCGGACCTTCAGCGGCAATGACGGTCGCAGGCAGCATGCTGACGCCTGGCGCACTTGAAGAAGCTCATGCTCAGATTGGCGATATTACGATCGTTGCAGAAAACATATTCGATCCGAATGACCCCAAAGAACGTCGCACGATTCACCGATGGGCCAATGCAATTCATGTCATCACCAAACCCAGGGTGATCGATACGCAGCTTCTGTTCGAGCCGGGCGACGCTTATAGCAAACAGCGAGTTGAAGAAACGGAACGATTGCTGCGAAGTAACCGCTACCTGAGAGAGGCCACCGTATCGGCGACCAGCATTGAAAACGGTGTCGTCAACCTTGAGGTGCGCACATCAGACGTCTGGACGCTCGATCCCAGCGTTTCTTTCGGTCGCAAAGGCGGAGTGAATCGAGGTGGCGTCGGCCTGAAGGAATTCAACTTATTCGGAACAGGTGCCAGCATCGGCATCGGCTATAAGTCCGACGTCGATAGAGATACATTGTCTCTCAAGTATCTCGACCGCAACATTTTCTCATCCAGGTATTCTCTACTCACGGAGTACACAAATGCGTCCGATGGATATGCTCATCGTATTGGATTGGAAAAGCCATTCTTTGCACTCGATACAAAGCGAGCCGGCGGCGTCATGTTTAAAGGCGGTCGTCAGACCGAGTCACTGTATGACAGCGGGGACATTGCCGCACAGTTTGAGCACAAGTTCGATACTCACGAAGCCTGGTTTGGCTGGTCTGATGGCCTGACTGACAATTGGAGTCGACGTTTCCTGGTCGGCGTCGGCTATGACGCTCACGAGTACAACACCCTCAGTGACGGCCTATACCCCCAGGCTCAGATTGCGAGTGACAGACGATATCTTTACCCCTTTGTTGGCATCGAACTCCTACAAGACGACTACGTTACGACACGAAATTTTGATCAGATGAACCGCACTGAAGACAGGCACTTGGGGATGCGGGCATCGGTAAAGCTCGGTTACGCAGGTCAAGCATTCGGATCGACGGAAGATGCATGGATTTTTCAGAGTCATTTTTCGGATACGCTTTTTCGCGGCAAGAAGAGCACGCTCGTAATGGCCGCCGACCTCAACAGCCGCATCGAAGGTGGCACCGCCGAGAACGCACAACTCTCCATTTCAACCCGCTACGACAAACGCCAGTCAGACAAGCGACTGTTTCACGTTAGCCTCGTGGCGAGTGCCGGCCAGAACCTTGACCTCGAGAATACGGGCTACCTGGGTGGTGACACCGGCCTGCGAGGTTACCCCCTGAGATACCAGGCCGGTGACAGTAGCGTTCTGTTTTCGGTCGAACAGCGCATGTTCACCGACTGGTATCCATTTCGACTTTTCAACGTCGGCGCAGCTGTGTTTTTTGATGCGGGTAAAACATGGGGCACCGATCCGGTAGCGGGCGTCAACTATGGCTGGCTTCGAAACGTTGGCGTTGGCCTCAGAATTGGAAGTACCCGCTCCGGCGTCGGCCGCATGATCCATATTGATCTGGCCTACCCGCTCGACGGCGGATCCGATATTAGCAACGTCCAGTTCCTCGTTGAAACTCGAAAGGGTTTCTAGACCCACAAAACCTAACCGCACGGAATTTTATTAATGATAAAGCGATATCACGCCTCCGAGTTGCAAGACCTCATCCTGAACGCCGGACTATCCGAGCGTGGCCGCGCGAATCTCAATACACACGAGACACTGGACGCCGACGTGCAACGCCTGTTTATTGCTACCTCTCGCGACACCTACATTCGACCGCATCGCCATAGCGAAGCCCACAAGTGGGAGTTCTTTCTGCTAATCGAAGGCAGGATGGATTTATTACTGTTCGGTGACGACGGCGAGATCCTTGAGCGTTGTCGTTTGTCACCTACTGATTCTCGTGCGGTCGAAATTCCAACCGGGCAATGGCACAGCTACGTTTGTTGCCAGCCAGGAACCTTTGCGCTGGAAGTCAAACAGGGCGCGTACATTCCAACGACCGACGCAGATCTTGCGCCCTGGTCTCCCGCCGAAAATTCGCCGGCGTGTGAAGCGTTTCTGCAGTGGATGCGAACGGCTGCGGTCGGAAGTAAACCCGCATGACATTCATTGAAACCGGCGATGGATGACTCCGCACCAGACAGCGCCGCACGAACAAGAATCCGGGAAAGAACATACAAAGAGTGGCAGCAGGCAGTCCGACAAGAAAATCAGCGACGCTCCAGTCGCTGGTGGACTTGGGCCGCGGTCGCAATCGGGGCGGCTCTGATTTTTATTCTTTGGTTTTTAAATGTGTCGTCATGACCGACTTTTGACTTTCATATTCGGTGAGAACGATTGTGCCTTGAATTTTTCCATCTCGATACTGTTCGATTATGACCGGTAGATAACCCAAGGACGGCGCACACCAGAGCGTTGTCTCTCGCGTGGATGCCTCGGCGCGATGACTGACCCCGATGACATCGTACTCGCCGTACGGCACCTTGACGGTTTTTTCGCTCTTGATTGTTACTGCGAGTTTCTTCACCTCATCAGACTCGATAAGTACATACTCTCTCTGTATATGGCGATTCAGCAAGTCAAACATTAGCGCGTACTGCAAAGTCGCTCGATCAACCACAACCGAGTCCAGTTTCGCTCGGCTCGCCACCCCATCAACTTCGCGGAATACTTCAAGCCCTTCCCAATCAAAAGACATTCTTACATCCCCGCCACCTTTCGACAGGGAGTCTGAGCTACTGTAGCTCGTGGGACGAACGTGTTCGTCTTCGATTCTGAACGTTGAGTTTTCTTGAATAGAACCTCGGGTAATCAGGCGAGCCAGCCCCCTTGGTTTGATCGTCGAGCTAACCGCATACTCGTCGCCTGCCAAATCGAGTCGCGATTGCATTTCGCCGCTAAGCACACTGATCTTGACCTTGTAAGTTGCTCGATGCGGCGTCAGCGTCTTGTCGGCCGCGCTAGAGTTGGCGGCGCCCGCCATGAGTAACAGCGCCAATAGGACGGCGACACGGCGCATACTACGAATCGCCCGTAATCCTATTACCACCTAAAATGCGACATTGACTGACAAGTAAGCGCCGAGCGGCGTTTGGTTATCGACCTTACCTGTGTTCCCGCTTACGCGATCTGTGACTGAAATATCGAGAAAGTGGTGTTCCGCGCGTGCGGCTGCAGTGAACGACCACCTGTCCGACATGTAGTACGTTGTTCCAAGCGTGCCCATAATCTGGATCTCTGTTTTGGCATCGATAGCGAGATCAAATGTTCCTCCAGAGTCCGTAGGACCCGAAACGCTGGCGGAATCCGGAAACCCAACGCCAACGCCCGCCGACCAAAACCAATCGAAACCTGATTTGTCGCCAAAGTGACGCCCAATCGCCGCGCCGAGAGTTGTTGACTGGATGTTCGAGTCAATCGTCTTAACGCCAAGATCTTGCGAAACGCCGACCGTCCGGTAGGGACGCTCAAAATCATAGTCATAGACATCCAATGTGCCGGCTAGAAACCAGCCATCAGTAAGGTAGTACTTGCCGATAACTCCGAAGCCCAGAATATCGTTTGCTGGCTGACCGTCTCCGAGCAATACGTTGCCCCGAAGTCCGAGCTCAAACTGGGTTTGGGCCTGTGCTTGACTAGGCAACGTCGCGATCAGGAGCAGCACCATGGTCGCAAGCTTTGTGTTCGTCATTTTGAAATCTCCATTTCGTATTGGGCTCGTCCACGGTGTGTACTATGGGTGGCATTCCTTGAATTTGACGTACCAGCAGATTAATTCGGTCGAAAATCGACCGATTTTCAACGCTCATTCGTCAAAACTTAGTTGAAGGTAAAGCTTCGGATAGTATTTTTGAAGACCATGGGTAATTGGAATATCAACAAAATCAACGATTTAGTCGGACTACAGTCATGAAGAATTCGGCCAAAGTGCTGCATCTGGATGACATGCGGCTCGTTCGTAGAATTCGCCGTGGCGACGAGGCGGCCTTTCGGCATGTATTTGACGAATATTACGACCGACTGTATCGATTCGCGCTGGCCCGCACGAACTCAGACCAGACTGCCGCAGAGGACTTGGTTCAACAGACGATGACGCGTGCCATACAGAGCCTCCACTCGTATCGTGGCGAGGCGCAGTTGCAAACCTGGCTGTACACGATATGTCGAAATACGATCATTGACTGGAAGCGAAAGAAAGGACTGCGAGATAACTCGGTCATACTTGCAGAAGACTTTCCCGGCATACGCGCAGTCGTCGAATCATACTCGATTCCGGATCGAGATGATCCGGTTGCCAATGCCGAGAATTTTGAGCTATCGAGCCTCGTGCAGACTGTGCTCGACCGATTGCCAAAAAATTATGGCGACGCGCTTGAATGGAAATACATACAAGGCTGGTCGGTTATGGAGATAGCCCAAGAGCTCGATATCGGTAAGGAGGCAGCCCAATCGATTTTGGCGCGCGCCAAGCGGGCCTTTGCGGAAATTTATGCGGACCTCGGCGACGGTATGTCGTCGTTAACGAAATAGGTCAGTGGATACCAAAATGAAAGATGACAATGAAGCAAAACAAGACTCGGTCGACGAAATGCTCGATAGTATTCTCTCGAGTGCCAGTCCACGTTCCACACCACGGAAGAACCGGAAGGAGGAAATTTACGACGAATTGCGCAGCGAATGGCTCGCCGGTGTTTCGTCCGAGAAACGGACGCGACGCTACGTAATTAGCGGTGTGGCCGCATCTATCGTAGCCGCCTTGGTCCTGACGTTGCAGTTGAATATTGTTTCGCCGGAAGTTTCACCGGAAGCTGTTCTTGTCCGATCGACGGGTAACGGCACCACTGTGAATGGTCGGCCCGTCGAAGGAAGCACCCCGATTAACGCGCCATTGAGATTTCAACAAGGCGACATACTCTCAACAGGACCGGACGCCGCGGTGGCCGTCGCGTGGAATGAATTGGGTTCGTTGCGCGTGTCCTCATCAAGCACGGTCGTCTTTGCGAGTAACGAACGCGTGGAGCTGCTTGATGGCAACATTTATTACGACTCCAAGCCGCACAACGCGAGCGGTTCAGCGACTATCGTCGTAGACACGCCCTTCGGTCAAATTCATCACGTGGGTACGCAATTTATAGCCAGTGTTGGTAGTTCAGGTGTACGCGTTAGCGTCAGAGAGGGTGAAGTATCGTATGGAGACGGTACCGAAAATGTAGTCGTCAACGCCGGTCAGTCGGCTTTTATCGATGAGTCACTTGTTGCAACATTTTCCTCAATCGCGGCTACGGATGATGCGTGGTCGTGGGCGACAGAGATCGCACCCAGCCTGGTTGTTGACGGGCGTTCGACCCTGGAAATTATTGAATGGCTGTCGAGGGAAACCGGTCGCGAGGTTGTTTATGAAAATCGTGCAGCCGAAGATTATGCTCGTGGAGATTGGATCAAGGGGATTGGACATGTTGAACCGTTGCGTGCGATGGCCATCGTACCGTTTGCCTCAGATCTCCGCTTCAAAGTTGACAAAGACTCTATTCACGTCGAGCTGAAGAATCAGTAGGGTAAACTAGGCAATCTTAGGCGACTAACGCTCTGTTTCAATACGACGGCCAAATGACACGAAAATGTACAAGTTGGGTCTTGAGCTCGGCCCTATGTTTGATCCTGTTTGTACATCTTTGCAACGAAGCCGCTGCCGCGGACTCCGGCCACGCTTCGGTGGCGACGATAGGGACACCTGTAGCGGACGTTGTCGATGCCTACCGTTCGAGAGGCCACAAGTTCGCGTATAGCACGAGCTTGCTGACGCGCGACATCGTTGTTCTTGATTCGCCAACTATGGAAAACCCGATCGACATTGTCGTAGAGATACTGCGACCACACGGCATGGCCGTGAACCGGATCGAAGGTGTTTGGGTCATTCACAGGGCTTCTGAGTCCGATAAACTTGACCAAAAGACGTTTTCGGGAATCGTCAAATCGACGCCGCCGATTCCGGAACTGGTTGTATCTGCCAGCCGCTACCAAATCCTGCGTAACATGGTCGTCCCGGGAGCATTTATCGATCAACAACAAATTCAAAAAATGCCGATACTTGGCGACGACCCCATTCGAGCGGCACAAACGCTACCGGGGGTTGCAGCCAATGGCGTTTCAGCACAGTCCTACATTCGCGGCAGCGAGTCTCGCGATACGGGCATCGTCTTGAATGGCAATACGCTGCTTGAGCCATACCACGTCCGAAATTTTCAAAGTCTATTCAGTACTATCGACTCCCGGGCCGTCGATGGCATCGAGGTATTCTCGGGCAACTTTCCGGTTCGCTATGGAAACCAGACCGGCGGCGTCATGGTCATCGACACGATGGAACCGTCGTCTGAGGGTCGAACTGAACTGGGGTTGAGCGTGTTCAATGCCTCCGTGCTGTCGACTGGAGCCGTTGCCGACAGCAAGCTCGGCTGGCTGGTGTCCGCGCGCCGGGGAAATCTCGACCTCGTCCTTGACGAAGAGTATGGCGAGCCCTCCTACAGTGATTTTCTCGGCCAAGTGTCCGCCAATTTCACTGACGACACTAGCGTTTCGTTTAATGCCCTGGTTGCCGATGATCGAATTCGACTGGTCACCGAGAGCAAACCATCAGAGCCCGAGTCGTCAAATCATACAGCCAGAACGGCGCAGTTCTGGATCAACTGGCAACAACAGTGGAGCCCGTCAGTCTCCAGCCTGACGACCGCGTCCATCAACGACTTTGGCAGCGATCGTGTTGAAATGGTGACAGATCCGGAGGAATTAGTAGCGACAATTGACGACGATCGAAGTCTGAAGATTCTTAGACTCAACCAGCATTGGACGATTCAACCCTACGATAGCAAACGTCGTTTGGCATTCGGTTTTGAATTAAACAGCCTTGATGCAGATTATGACTACAGTGGAACCGCACAATATTTCGGCGTTTTTAGATACATCGACGGTATTCCTGCATCAACGAGCCGAAACTCAAGCTTACAGCTCGCGGGGCAATCATTTGGCGCTTACCTGTCCAGCGACTTTCCGCTTGGAGAATCGACCATCGCGCAGCTTGGCGTTCGGTGGGACATGCAGAATTACGGCAATCTTGACAAGACCAGCCAGCTCAGTCCCCGCGTTAGCATCGCGCGTGCTCTCAACAAGTCCACTGAATTACGGGCAAGCATCGGACGCTATTATCAGGCCCAGGGAATGCACGAACTTCAAGTTGAAGACGGCGTTGAGCAGTTTTTCAATGCACAACGCATCGACAGCGCAACCCTGGGGCTCCAACACCGCTATTCATCGGGACTCTCATTGCGCGCCGAGGTCTATTGGAAGACGGGCGATCGGGTCAGACCCAGATACGACAACATACTCAATCAACTAACCGTTCTGGCTGAGTTCAAACCGGATCGGACCCTTGTTGCTCCTGAGAGTTTTCGCTCACGCGGTGCGGAACTTTCGCTCCGACGGGAAACAGATAATGGCCTGGCGTGGTGGGCTAGCTACGTTTTGTCGTCCGCGGAGGATGAGATCAATGGAAATTTCGTCCCTAGAAGCTGGGATCAAAGGCATGCATTACGGCTGGGTCTCTCGATGACAGCAGAACGATGGGACTTTGGCGTAGTGGCGACCGGGCACAGCGGCTGGCCGAAAACCATGCCACGACTTGACGCGACTGATCCGTCGGCACCACGCGTCTTTTTCTCGGACCGTAATCAAATGAACTACAAGTATTTTGCGACTTTAGATTTTCGGGTCCGATACACACAGCCGGTTCGGGTAGGTAAGTTGACCTATTTTTTCGAGCTATCGAACGCGGAGAATCGCCGGAACGAGTGCTGCATCGACTTCGATGTTGACATCGACGATCCGAACCAGCCTGTGTTTGAACTGGAGACGAAATACTGGCTGCCGCTGACGCCTGGATTGGGCGTGTTGTGGCAGTTCTGATCGATAGTCTGGTCGACCTAGGATGTAGCCGAACTACTGCTCCATCGTGAAATAATGAAAGGGACCCGTCCACTCATGCTTTCTAGTTTCTATTTCCACCTGATGCTGCTGAGTGGCGGATGTGTTCGCATTTGAGACGATGAATACGCTCTTATCACCTTGCAAATCTTCAATAGCCACCGCCGTGTAGTTATCGTCATCGTAGATGACATTCAGCGTCGCGATATTGCTCTTCGAATTAACCGCAAACTCCGATACGGGGCTATAGCTGCCGTGCGCCTCTACGACTGAAGCGAAAACCGTACCCTTCGAATCTTTTCTGCGAATCATTAACGCCGCGTCCCGGCGCAAGTTGAATTCGGGGTCGTTCGCTCCGATCCTTGTGAAGTAAAGCTCATCGGACGTATTTGTCGCCGACGTCAACGTGTAAAACCGGTTGCCGCCCATCCAAGAGAACTTCGTATCGTTAGTGGCAGGTTTACCTTTGCCTTCCACGTACAGATGTTGATAGCCGTTCTCCTTCCCCAGGGCGCGCAAGAGCGCTGGAACGTCGTATTCGAAATTAACCTGCAACACCTGCCCCATGAAATAGAACGGCAGATCGTATTGATTCTTCTTGTTTGACTTTAGCTTGAAAATATCCAGCACGAACGGCTTCTCGAAACTCTGGTTTTTGATGACTGCCATGGTCCGCCTCATCAACGTTCCGGGATAGGCGCTTTTCTCTATGGCGCTCACGACCTGAACGTCGCTGTTTGAGTCGTCGTAAAACTGCAGTTCTGAGTGATGTTCGCTGCCAACCTCGTACTTGCCTTCAAAATGCGAAGTCTCGTTTTGCGTAATCGTGTTGTGCGCGATGGTCTGCTTGGCCCAGGTGGTGTTTTCCTTTAGGTAGTTGCCGCCACCTTTTTGCTCAATGTTGACGAAACGAGCCAGGCCGTAGTCCTGCAATACTTCGTCGCCCTTTTCAAAGAGGGAAAACGAGAGCTTGTCATAGTGACCGTGGCTTAAGCCTTGCGCGGCGTATTTGTAGACGAGCGTCAGATCCTCATCGCCGTATCGCAATATCGCCACGCCTCCCTGTTTGCCATCGGGACCGTCCGAGAGATTGATGGATCTTTTCTCGAAGGGCTCTGCCTTGCCATCACGAATTGCCGCCGCAACGGAGAAGCCAGCATCGTCCAACAGCACCTGCCCTTGTTCTTCGGCAATACTCAGGAGACGCGGATCCTGCCCGCCAACGTGATAAGCAATATCAACCGCTGTAACCAACTCCCGAGAGTAATACGACATGCCTTTCTGACCATCGTTAAGGGGAAAGAACTCGCCGTCCGCATCGGACAGATTCAGCAGCGCATCGACTCCTTTTAGCAGCACACCGTTCTTATGCTTAAAAATTTCGGCTTCAGGTTTGACGTTGTTAAGACCCAGCGCGAAAATCAGGAACGGGTACATTGCATAGCGCTGGTAATAAGGTCCTTCGGTATAATAGCCGTCCGGCGAAAAGGGCTCATCGATGTTCGCCAGGAACCCGACCTTCTGCCCTTCCACTTTGATGAAGCCACCGTCGTTGTCTTTCGCACCCACCTCAAGGCCGTCATCTTGCAGGCCATACAGTGCTCGCTCGACCAGCTCGTCGTCGCCCATAACAAGGCCGATCAGGCCCACGGCTGCATTGCCCCAAGTGCTGTGGTTATGCACGCGGTTAAAGAACTGGGGACTCTCAACGGAAATGTAATCCGCGAATGGGCGAAACAGGTTGTCCTCGAGCTTCCGGCGTTCCTCTTCCGAGAGCCAGTCGTAAATGCAATCGTAGGCCTGGCTTGTGTATACCAGCCAATTACTGTCATTCAGGTTTTGCCAGAATAGCTTTCCGCGTGCATAGGATCGCGTCTGCGGGTGAACAGGCAAATTCTTGTACATCGCTTCATACTGGAACAGCATGTCGCGAACGTAATGGGCATACTTCTCGTCTTCCAGAATCTGGAACAGGGCACCGGCCTTTTGCATGACCAGAAAATTCTGTTTGTGCCTTTGGTGCGTATAACCGCCTGAAAAATCCTTCGGGACAGGCGTATCGATGCCCAGTGCGATTTCGGCGTCGACTTCGGCCTTGACCAACGCAAGCGTGGCATCGAAGAGAGGGACCGTGCCCAACTCCGCCCGTATTTTCTCGACACCGGCCTTGGTCATGATCAGGCTTGGGTGTTCGCCTGCCAGCGACATCGCTGGTATCAAGAGCCACGATATCATCAGGAATGTTGCAATTCGTTTTTTGAAATTCATTCGTCCTGCAGCCTTTTTTATAAGAGTGTCAAAAATACT
The DNA here is from genome assembly GCA_021773115.1 of Woeseiaceae bacterium. GTDB lineage: Bacteria > Pseudomonadota > Gammaproteobacteria > Steroidobacterales > Woeseiaceae > UBA1847. Next base: position 338,805 of record JAJFKS010000033.1, read on the forward strand.
GAATCCTTTATCCGCGAATAGCCGTGAGCGCATGAATCACGCCGCGTAATTCGGCCAGGCCCTTCATACGGCCGGCGTAGGAATAGCCCGGCCGCACGCGCTTGTCGAATCGTTCCTCGCGCAGCGCGAGGCCGTGGTCCGGGCGCATCGGAATGCTCTGATGTTCGATCGGCTGGCCCTGTCGCTGCTGTTCCGCATCAAGCAGGGCGTTGACGATGCCTACGATGTCATTGTCGCCGTCGAGATGATCGGACTCACAGAACGAGCCGTCGTCTTCACGCTTGATATTACGCAGGTGCACGAAGTGAATGCGGTCATGAAATTCGCGAATCATTGCGACGAGATCATTGTCACCGCGTGCGCCATATGAACCGGCGCACATCGTCAGTCCGTTCGCCGGGCTCGGCACCGCGTTCAGCAACGCACGTGCATCGTCAGCGGTCGATACGACGCGCGGCAGACCAAACAGTGAAAATGGCGGGTCGTCCGGATGAATCGCCATGACAACGCCGGCATCTTCTGCCACCGGAATGATTTCCTCGAGAAACGCAATCAGATTCGCTCGATAGCCGTCATTGCCGAGTTTCGAAAACTGGTCTATAGCAGCACGAATGCCGTCGCGATCGTAACTTCCTTCGCCACCTGGCAATCCGGCGATGATGTTGCTCTCGAGTGCCGCCCGCGCCTCCGGCGACATGGCTTCGAATCGTTCGGTAGCACGCATTATGACGGCGTCGCTGTAGCTATCTTTCGCGCCGTCACGCTTGAGCACGAACAGGTCGTAGGCCGCGAAGTCAGTCATCTCGAAACGCAGGGCCTGGGCCTTGTTCGGCAGCTCGTACGTCAGGTTCGTGCGCGTCCAGTCGACGACCGGCATGAAGTTGTAGCAAATTCGATGGACGCCGGCATCACTGAGGTTTCGGATGCTTTTTTTGTAGTTATCGATGTAGCAGCGATACTCGCCGGAGCGCGTCTTGATGTCGTTGTGCAGCGGTACTGACTCGACGACCGACCAGGTCAGGCCGGAGTCTTCTATCAATTCCTTGCGCTCCCGTATGTCAGCGGGTAACCACACTTCGCCGGTTGGCACGCGATCGAGTGCAGTGACAATGCCGGTCGCGCCGGCTTGTCTTATTTGTTCAAGCGTGACGGTGTCATCGGGCCCGAACCAGCGCCAGGTTTCTTCCATAGAAGTGAGTCCTCGACCCTACGTTTCGTCTGGTAGGGCATCAACGTCAGCTTAGCAAGTCTGGTATCTTGATGCGCTATGCGTACCCACTTATCCAAGACACTAGCGCTGTTTCTTCCCGGGATTTTCCTGCTGGGATTTAATATCGGCACTGGAAGCGTTACAGCGATGGCCAAGGCGGGGGCGACCTACGGCATGTCCCTTCTGTGGACTATCGTGGCGTCTTGCCTGGCAACTTATTTCATGATCAACGTCTATGGTCGGTTTACATTAGTTACCGGGGAAACGGCATTACAGGCTTTTCGCCAACACATCCATCCGGTGGTCGGCATCTTCTTCATCGTCGCTCTAACCGCCGGGGTAAGCGGCAGCGTCATGGGTGTGATGGGTATCGTCGCTGAGATAAGTTCCGAGTGGTCGAAGTCGATTGTTGATGGCGGAATCGGACCTGTCTGGTTTGCCGCACTCTTTGTCTCGCTGGTTTACTTCATTTTCTGGAACGGCAATACGCGGGCTTTCGAGCGCAGCATGGCGGTTATCGTCGCCATCATGGCGGCTTGCTTCGTTCTCAACTTTTTCATTCTTATGCCGCCGCCCATCGATATCCTGAAGGGTCTGATCCCAAGTCTGCCGGAAGTTCCGCTGGATCAGGGTAAGGGCCCGTTCCTGGTTATTGCATCAATGGTGGGCACCACGGTTTTTTCAGGCTTGTTCATTATCCGAACGACGTTGGTAAAAGAAGCGGGCTGGACGATCGCCGATCTCTCGAAGCAGCGAAATGACGCGCTCGTCGCCGTTGCAATGATGTTCGTTATCAGCGGATCGATCATGGCCGCAGCGGCCGGCACCTTGTACGTGGAAGGACTGGGGCTCGAGACGGCGACACAAATGATCGGTTTGCTGGAACCCCTGGCCGGCTCGTTCGCCACAGCAATATTTGCTCTGGGCATTGTCGCCGCAGGTGTTTCGTCGCAGTTCCCCAACGTCCTTATGCTGCCCTGGCTCTTGTGTGACTACACTGGGTCAGAGCGAAAAATGACCTTGCCGCGGTATCGCGTGATGGTCCTCATCATTTCATTGCTGGGTCTTGTGGTCCCGATCTTCGAGGCGCGACCTATTTTTGTAATGATTATCTCCCAGGCTTTTAATGCGGTCATTTTGCCTGTGACAGTTGCTTGCATATTTTACCTGGGCAATCGCAGGGACCTTATGGGAGAGCATCGAAACACCACAACAACCAACGTCGTGCTCACCGCAATCCTGCTGTTTTCCGTGGTCACCTCGTCAATGGGTATCCGGGGTGTATGGCAAATTGTTGTGTCTTGAACTTTGACTTCCAAGTTAGTCATTTTTGATTGTGATGGCGTGTTGGTTGATAGCGAGAAGTTAGCCAACAACGTTCTTGCAGAGATGCTGGCCATTTATGGGCATCAGATTTCCGGTGAGGAAGCAGAAAGTCGCTTCAGGGGAATGAAACTTGCGGCATGTCTCGAAACTCTGGAGCGCGAGACGGGTATTGAGCTACCCGAATCTTTTGAAACTGATCTCAGGCAACGCATGTCATCGGTATTTCAGGATGAGCTTAAACCTGTCGAGGGTGCGCTGCGACTGGTCGAGTCGATGCAAGTCCCCTTTTGTGTTGCGTCCAGTGGCCCTAGAAAGAAGATTGAAGAAAATCTGCGAACCACAAAGCTATACCCGCACTTCGCTGGCAAAATATTCAGCGCGTACGAAGTTAAATCGTGGAAGCCTGACCCAGGTCTCTTCCTGGCTGCGGCGACACATTTCGGTGTTGCGCCAGGAGATTGCATTGTTATTGAAGACAGTTTCGTCGGTGTCAGCGCTGGAATTGCGGCAAACATGACGGTGCTTGCTTTGAATACGAGAGCGGATGATAGATCTTTAGCCGCTGCGAACAAGCTATTCGGAAGTCTGGCTGAAATTCACGCACTTTTCGTCTCGCAGAATCTATCGCGCGAATAAAGAAGCCCCAGCAGTTTGCCGGGGCTTTTAAGCGAACCTGGATGCCATCGTGGGTGGCAACGCTCGACGTTTCGTTTTCAAGTTGATAGTGCCACCAACAGAAGCTTCGATTGTCTTTGCGTCGGGTGATTTGGACACTTCAACAGCAGCAATAATTCCCGCAGACACATCTTCAAAATCGATGCCGCTGTAGTGACGCTGCGCCGGAATTTCACAATCGGTCCCCCGGTTGATTTTTCTGAATGGTACAGCGACTTTCTAAACCAATTTCGAACAATATGTCAGCCAATTATCTATCCCAATTCCTCAAATTGGTATACTCTGGGGCTGGCCTCCATTTTGGCGTCGCAGGATCGAGGGCCTGCTATCATGCGGGTTGTTGGCCATACGACGATTGCGAGAAACAAACGATGAAAGACAAGCGGCTCTATCATTCAGTTGCCGACCAGATAAGAAACCTCATCGAAGACGGGGAGTTCCCACCCCGTAGCCGGCTTCCGGGTGAACGCGATCTTGCGGAGCGATTTAAGGTCAGTCGGGTCACCATTCGCGAGGCGGAAATTGCGCTGCAGGCGTTGGGCTTCGTCAGCATCAAGACCGGCTCTGGCGTCTACGTTCTGGACCCCACCGAGGAACAGAGCGGCGGGATGCCAAAAATCAGCGCTTTCGAGCTCACAGAAGCCCGGCTGATGTTCGAATCTGAGGCGGCGGCGCTCGCCGCGCGGGAAATTAGCGATGAATGTCTGGAACGGCTGGGCGAACTGGTCGAGACCTTGTCGAGCAGTGACTCGCGCGACGACGGAACGGCACAACAGGCCGATCGTGAGTTTCACCTGACCATTGCGGCGGCGTCGGGTAACGCGGCAGTCCGGTATATCGTCGAAACGCTTTGGAAAATTCGTACCGAACTGCCCGAAATCAGGGAGGTTCATGCCGCAATCTGCAAAATCGAAGACGCGGCGCGCCTCCACTCGGAACACGCAGACGTCCTCAAGGCACTGCAGAATCGCGATCCGGCGGCGGCGCGACAGGCGATGCAGGAACACTTCAGGAGCTTACTCGAGTCTATGATCGATGTGACTGAAGAGCAGGCCCTCAGTGAACTTCGTAAACAATCGACGAAAAGCCGGCAGCGCTACCTCAACAACGTTCGCCACAGTTCCACCGCATAATTCCGGTAGCAACCCTACCAATTGGCCGACCGGTTTGGGTCTGTATCGCTTGTTTGGCCTGTCCGATTTGCGCAGCAACTCGCACTTTCAGCGAAAATATAGCGCCGACAAGGCTGAAAATCTGAGGTACACGTGCTTTACCCAGCTATGGCATACGGACCTGGATGACGATAGTCGAGCCACCCTGAATTTGCCACGGACCCGGTGTCGCGTCATTGGCTTTCAAAAGACAGCCGCGGGCTAACTCGACATGTTCGCGGTCTGGCGTTGTCAGTGTCGCCGCTTCCTCAACAGCGTAAGCAAGCAATACGTTGGCATCTACCCGGACTTCGGTGGGGCCTGGCCCTTCTGCAATGCACACTTCAGCTCTGCACACACCACGCCGTACGATAAGGTTGAAATCTTGCACTGGGCCGTCATGCAAGGTCGCATGAGTATCAGCCTCACCCGGAAAAATGGCCGTTGAGAATCGATTTGCGAGCCTGTCGACCTGTTTGTTCGAGTGCCTCAGTGTGACGCCATTGCCACGAAGCAGGACCAATGTTCTGTCATAGCCACTAAAGTCTGAGAACGGACCGTCCTCATCGATGTCAGCGATGCTCAAACGCCAATTTAACTCGCCGTCGCTTGCGCTTTTTTCGGCGATCAATTCAACCGTGACCCCACCACCATTTTTCCACGGGACATGTCTGAATTCGTCCACTGACAGTATCTGAATATTTTGTGGCCGGGATCTGGCGGGTCGCAAGCTGGTCTTTATTTGATGAGAAGTCATTTCGAATAGGTACGAACAAGACACCAAAGCTTGGGGATAGCCATTCTGCCGCTATGACCGACTTCTGACAACGCATTGCGAAAACAAAGCCAGGCTCGGGAGATCGGAAAGGACGTAGTCTGAATTTTCCGAGTAAAGTAAGGGCGGTACGACGAGATTAAGATGGCGCCAGAATTGTGACCACATCAATTGTCCGCACATGCATTATTGCCACGCTCCTGGTGTTTCATGGCATTGGGACCGTCGCCGCGCAGACGCCTGCGCCAGAATCGGCGGACGCCGAGTCCCGGACCTCCGAGGCATCTTCGACCGAGCCTTTGCCAATCCCGAGTGAGCAACCGGGTCTTTGTGGGGACAAGCCTGGCGGGCCGGCCTGGCTCGACCGCATGCAAGCGCGCCTGTACCGAACGAGTTGCCTGTCAGCAGCCTGGTTCGACGGCTTCTTCGGAAACGCCCGCTTCGACGACGAGTATCAGGCCACGTACGGCAGTCTCTCCGTTGGCACATTGTGGGATCAGCGCGATCAATGGGATCCAAGTTTGCGCTTCAGATTACGTTTGCGTCTGCCGCAGCTGAACGATCGATTCAACGCATTCATTGGCAGGTCCGATTTTGAAGAAGAAGCGACTGGGTCTCGCGATGAATTCGACAGCCTGCCACGACAGTTCGGGCGCCAGAGTGACGACGCAGTGCTGCTCGGTCTGGGCTACAGCCAGCCGGGTCGCGGTGGTGGCTATTTCGACGGGGGCATTGGCGCCAAGCTTGCCTTTCCATTGGACCCGTACGTCAGGGGGCGCTATCGCCTCGCGCTGCCGTTTTTCGAGCGCAATGTGCTCCGATTGAGCGAAACACTTTTCTGGCAGGACAGCGAAGGCTTCGGCGCGACCACGCGGTGGGACCTGGAGCGCCTGCTCTCGGAGACCTTCCTCGTGCGCTGGACCAGTTCGGGTACGCTGTCGCAGAAGTCGGATGGCATCCGCTGGTTCTCGACGACGACGCTCTATCACAACCTGGGAGGCGGCCGCGCCATGGCGTACCAGGTGGGAATATCAGGTGAGTCCAGGCGCGATGTCCCGATCAACGACTACGGGCTGCGCTTAATTTACCGGCAAAGCATTTTTAAGGACTGGCTGTTTCTGGAGCTGCGCTCGAGCATCACCTGGCCACGCGAGACGCTACTCGAACGTCGTGAGCGCAATTTGGGTGTGGGCGTAGGACTTGAGATGCAGTTCGGCGAGCGAGCGAGTGACGCTCGTTAGTTCTGGGGAGCCTCTGATTAATTCTCGTTGCATACGACGATCGGACGTATTGGCAAGAACCCCATACCCGTGTCAAAAAATACGGCGCTATCGTCGCCGACAATCAGGTGTGATATCACTTCCTGAAGGTGATACGGCTCCACAATTGCGTAAGTATTGGGAGCGGTCTCGTAGACTTGAAACCATTCATTTGTTGCCTTGTTAATTGGCGAACGTGCTTGCGTGGCAAAAGCGCGTGGCAGATCGTGACTCGGTCCGGAAAGTCACTCAATAAGATCGATCACTTCGATCACCCCCTTGACCCGAGGCGCGTCCAACAAAGATGGCCGGTAGAGGGCTGCTCATGATGTCACGCCGTCAACGGCAACGATCCCTGCGTTCAGGCGCTGTACTGAGCTAGCCGGGTTCGCATCATCGTCCTGGTTGTAGAGCGGCAGATCGCCGAGCGCCACAGATTTGAAGACGAAATTCGCCGGAGCGAGCTTTTGAACGGCCGATGCCAGTCAGTCTAGCGCCTTCTTGACCTCCTTCACCAGGTCCAGAGGGAACACGATGGTGTTGCTCTTGTCGCCGGCGATCTCGGTCAGGGTTTGCAAATAACGCAGCTGGATGGCATTGGGTTCCTGGGCGAGCATTTTGGCCGCCTCGACGAGTTCGACGGCGGCCTGTTTTTCACCGGTGGCATGAATAACCTTGGCACGCCGCTGGCGCTCCGCCTCGGCTTGTGCCGCGATCGCGCGGATCATGTTTTCGTTGAGGTCAACGTGCTTGATTTCGACGTTGGCCACCTTGATGCCCCAGGCATCGGTCTGGCGGTCGAGGATCGACTGGATGTCGTGGTTCAGCTTGTCACGCTCGGCCAGCATATCGTCCAGATCGTGCTGTCCCAGCACCGAGCGCAGCGTGGTTTGTGCCAGCTGGCTGATAGCATCGAGGTATTTTTCGACCTGAATGATGGCCCTTTCGGGGTCGATGACCCGGAAGTAGACAACGGCGTTGACCTTGACGGAAACGTTGTCCCTGGAGATAACGTCCTGCGTGGGCACGTCCATTACGATCACGCGCAGATCAACGCGCACAATTTGCTGCAGGAACGGGATCACGATGATCAGCCCCGGGCCTTTGACTTTCCAGAACCGACCCAGCTGGAAGATCACGCCGCGCTCGTATTCGCGCAGTATCTTGATCGCGTTGAAGAGGATCGCGAGCAAGGCGAACGCCAGAACTCCTAATAGGTATCCAAAGTCAATCATCCTTCTGCTCCTTTGTGTTGCTGTCGAGGGGACGGACCATCAACGTAAGCCCGTCGAGGCCACTAACTTTGACGGCCTGCTTGTGGCGCACCGGGGATTCTGAACGTGCAGCCCAGCGCTCACCGTGGACAAAGACGGAACCGTGGCGCTCGAAGTGCTCCAGTGCTTCTCCATAAGCGCCGATCAATTGCTCCCGCCCGGAGACCACGGGGCGCTGACGCGCCTGAACGGCGAACCAGATGATAGCCATCAGCCCCAGCGAGCTGATGGCCGCGATTCCACCAATCAGCGCACCCGATACGGCGAAGCCGGGCACATCCGTGTCCATCAGGATAATAGAGCCGATCACCATGGCGATGATCCCGCCGAAGCCCAGCGTGCCGAAGCTGGGCGCCATCACTTCGGTGATCATCAGGATGACACCCAGCACGATCAGCGCCAGCCCGGCGTAGTTCACCGGCAGCATCTGGAAAGCATACAGGGCCAGCAACAAGCAGATTCCGCCGACCACACCGGGCAGCAGGGCGCCGGGGTGATAACCCTCCAGAATCAGGCCGTAGATGCCCATCAAAAACAGTACGTACGCAATGGTGGGATTCGTGATCACCGCCAGGAACTGGCTGCGCCAATCCGGTTCCAGTCGCTCTATTGTCAGCCCGATGGTGTGCAGTTCCACTTCCTGGCCATTGACATCCACTACCTTACCGTCGGCCTTTGCCAACAGCTCGTCGATATCGGCCGCGATGAAGTCAATCACGCCGAGTTCCAATGCATCCTGTGCCGTAATGCTCTCGGCTGCGCGTACCGCACGCTCGGCCCAGTCAGCATTGCGGCCGCGCTTCTCGGCCAGGCCGCGGATGAATGCGACGGCGTCGTTGATGACTTTCCGGGTCATCGCATCACTGGATGGCGCGACTTTCCCTTGCTCCCCAATCTCGCCACTCTCGTCGTCGGCACTTTGCACCACGCTGTCGTCGCCCTGTTGTGTTTGTGCCGGGTCAGCTTTTTTCTGCGGCGCTGATTTGTCCGGCGCGGGGGATGAGCCAATAATGGGGACGGGCGTGGCAGCACCAACGGTCGTAGCGGGGCTCATGACGGCGACAGCACTGGAGTAGAGTATGTAGGTGCCGGCGCTGGCGGCGCGTGCGCCTGCCGGTGTCACATACATCGCTACCGGAACTTCCGAGCCGAGGATGGCCTTGACGATGTCGCGTGTGGATGCATCCAGACCGCCGGGTGTGTCCAGGCGCACGATTACTATCGCTGCGTCAACCTGAGCGGCTTTTTCAAGGGAGCGGATCAGGAAATCCCGCGTGGCCGGGCCAATGGCATCCTGGACATCCAGCACGATCGCCACTCCGGGCGACGGGGCCGACTCGTTCGTCTGAGTGTTGCTGGCAGCGCCATTTTGCGCCCACCCAATGACCGCAAAAATCAGCAGTAGGCAGAGGCCGGCTTTCGAGGCGTGCAGTACGCGCGCACCGCCTTCCGATAGCCAAGCAGATACCCTTGTTTTAGTCACCATTGCGTATCCTGCACCCAACAGAAGTTTCTAAATCTCGCGCAACCCACAATGATCCAGGAGAGTGCCGCAGTCTGGCGCGATTCGATGCCAGCTGGCAGACAGGTCAAAATCACGATCCTGATCGTTCAAGTCCGATGTCGTTGTAGCCAATTGTGCAACTATGACAAAGCCTGCGGGAAAATATTATTCGTTTTTCCCGATATGGGTATGTGGTCAGCCACAGGCGCGCGTTGAATCCATCCGGCATCGTACCAAAGGGCCCGGCACTGATGGCATGAGCGGAGCTGGCGCAAGAGCATTAAAAACCCAGCTCACTCAATGTTGGATGATCATCCGGGCGGCGGCCCAAAGGCCAAAAGTATTTGCGGTCGCTGTCCTTGATCGGCATGTCATTGATGCTGGCGAAACGTATTCGCATCAGTCCGCGCTCGTCAAACTCCCAGTTTTCGTTGCCGTAGCTGCGAAACCAGTTGCCGTGTTCGTCATGTGATTCGTAGGCAAATCGGACCGCGATGCGGTTTTCGCGGAAGGCCCAAAGCTCCTTGATGAGTCGGTAGTCCAGTTCGCGCTGCCACTTCTGCTTGAGGAACGCCACTATTGCCTCTCGTCCTTGCAGGAAATCCGTTCTGTTTCTCCAGCGGCTATCGGATGAATACGCCATTGAGACGCGTACAGCGTCACGTGTGTTCCAGGCGTCCTCGGCGCCGCGAACTTTTTGCGTGGCAGTTTCGTGGGTGAATGGTGGCAGCGGTGGGCGTGCCTCGTCGTTGCTGTTCATCGTAATCTCCAGGATGCGTCTAAATATCGAGTACAAGGTGCTCGCTTGTAGCGCGTGAAATGCAGGGGCACATCAATCCTCCAGTTTCGCGCTCAGCTTGCGACAAGGCTGAGTCTCGATGCTCAACCTGGCCTGAAATAATTTTGACTGCACATGACTTGCAGTTACCCGCACGGCAGCCATAGGGTACATCAAGGCCATGGTCCAGCATGGCATCAAGAATGCTTTGCTCAGCAGTGACCTGGATGTGCATACCCGACCGGCGAAGCTCAAGCGCAATGGGCCTGGAGTCCTTCAGAGGCCCTGCCTCAAAGCGCTCAAAACGGATACGTTCCGATGGGATATTGAGATCGTTGTCTGCCTGGCGAAAGGCCTCGATGAGACGGTCCGGACCGCAGATATAAAAGACCGCCCGAGTGGCTGCCGTGGACAATACCTGCTCAATGTCGATGCGCTCGCCGTCCGACGACCGATATACCGATATATCGGCGCCGAACTCGCTCATCAGCCGGTCACGAAACGCCATCTCCGGGCCACTGCGCCCCGCATAGTGCAGTTTTACATCCGTGCCGCGTGCCTTGAGCGCCTGCGCCATGGCTTTAATCGGGGTGATGCCGATGCCGCCGGCAATCAACACGGCAGGTCGGCTATCGGTGTGAAGCCGGAAGTGGTTTTGCGGTAAACCGCAATTCAGTCGCTGACCAATATTGAACTGCGCATGCATCGTCTGTGATCCACCGCGGCCGGTCGTTTCGCGCAGTACCGCGATCTCGTAGATATCCCGACGTGATGGATCGGAACAGATTGAATAGTGACGGATCACCGTCTTCCCGTCTTCCACAGGAACGGGAACAAGAAGGTGCGAGCCGGCTTCAACGACAGGTAAATCCGCGCCGTGCGGATCACGTAACTCAAAAGCGCGGACTCGTGGCGTGAGCTCGCGTAGACCGCTGATAACAAGTGCAAGTGGTCCGTCACCTATCGCCTGCGCCGGTGTTGCTTTGACCGCCGGTCGTTCTGCCCGCAGCTTTCGATTCTCCTCAAGCAATGGCGCCATCAGGGATTCAATGTGGGCGTCGGTATGACGCGGCGTGATGTGTTGTGGACAGTTCCAGTCGAATGCCTCGATGTGGATCAGAAAGCCACGCTCCACTCGAGCACGGTAATCGTCGACTTCCAGTTCGGCCTGCAACGCAGATTCATCCGGGCCCAGCACACGGATGCGCCCGAACAATTTGAAGCGGGTCCGATTCGGGTAGTCCATAAAGAACAGCGATACCCGGTCGTCCTTCCTGAAGTTTCCGACGCTGACGTATTGACGATTGCCGCTGAAGTCAGCAAAGCCGATTGTTTGTTCGTCGAGAACCCGCACGAATCCAGGCGGCCCTCCTCTATGCTGAACATACGGCCAGCCTGTCTCACTAACGCTCGCCATGTAAAAGCTGTCGCGCGCCGAGATGAATTCTGCTTCGTGCTGGCCAAGCTGATGGTTGTAGTCATCGCCGGCCTCCATCGTTGCATAATTTATCCGACTGCCGTGTTCCTGTTGAACTTCCCGGACTGACTCGGTAAATGCAATTTCAGCAAATCGATGTCCCATGATGTTGTACCCCTTCTAAGGCCAGGCCTCGGGAAGAACTGCCGGCAGTGCGTCTGCCGGCAGCCTGTCGAACTAGGAGGCAAGCTTGAGCTCGACTTTGGGGAAATCGATCTCAACCTGGCTGGCTTTACCGACGATGTTGGTCAGGATATTCATGCCGACATGGGTAATGATTTCCACGATGTCCGCATCGCTGTAGCCAGCATTACGCACAGCAAGAATTTCTGCTGTTGTTACTTCACCGCTGTGCTTTGCAAGCGCGACCGCAAATTTAACTGCTGCCGCAGCCTTGCCATCCTGACTTGTGCCATTGCGATTGGCTTCAATTTCAGATCCGTTGAGACCCGCTTTGCGCCCGATCGCAGTGTGTGCTGATACGCAATACTGACAGGCATTTTGCTGGGCAAGAGCCAATGCAATACGCTCACGGGTTTGTGCGTCAAGGCTGCCCTCGCCCGCGATCGTGTGCAGGCCCAAAAATGCACGCAAAGCTGTCGGAGAATTGGCAAGGACTTTGAGAAAATTTGGCACCATGCCGAGTTGTGACTCGATGGCATCGAGCAGTTCTTTTTGCTCGGCACTGGCGTTCTCTTGGTTGATTACTGTAATGCGGCTCATCTTGATACTCCTTGGAAAGTAGCTGGGGTTTGTCCCGCGCCGCCCTTGGCGTGGCGGACAGTGACACTGTGCATTACTCCGTATACGATAAGAATCATCGTCTGTAGCAATTGTTTATTACGTAAAGAGGAATAATCATGGATCGCTTCCGTCTCATGAGTGTGTTCGTGGCTGTCGCTGAGGAACGGGGCTTCGCTGCTGGTGCTCGACGACTACAGATTTCACCCCCGGCGGCGACCCGCGCTATCGCGGAGCTCGAAAAGCGACTCAACGTCAAGCTGCTTAAGCGAACGACGCGCTATGTGCGGGCAACAGAAGCCGGCCAACGCTATCTGGAAGATGCGCGTCGTATCCTCGCCCAGGTGAATGCCGCCGACGCAGCGGCGGCTGGCATCAATTCCGCTCCACAGGGCACCATTACAATCACAGCACCCGTGTTGTTTGGCCGCATGTTTGTCATCCCGGGGATTGTCGACTATCTACAGCGCTACCCTGGCACCGAGGTCACTGCTCAATTTCTGGATCGGAACGTCAATCTGCTGGAGGAGGGCATTGACGTCGGTGTGCGCATTGGCGAGCTGCCTGATTCGAGCATGCGTGCCCTGCGCGTAGGGTCGGTACGCGTTGTTCTCTGCGCTTCGCCGGATTACCTGGAGCGCCGCGGTATACCGCAGCGGCCCGACGATTTGCTCGAACACACAATCATTAGTTCCAGCGCCGGTAACAATGCGGTGGCGTGGCGATTTGATTCGCACAGTGGCATGCGTGAGCAGCGTATCCGGCCGAGACTGAATGTGAACTCCAATGATTCTGCGATCCAGGCGGCTGTCAGCGGTTTGGGAATTACTCGTGTGCTGTCATACCAGGCCGCTGCACAGTTGGCGGCCGGCGAATTGCAGCTTGTTCTGGGTGACTATGAATCTGCGCCCAGACCGATCCATATCGTACATCGTGAAGGTCTCTACGCCACGTCCAAAGTGCGGGCGTTTATTGATCTTATGGCGAGTCGGCTGCGAGCGAACGGCGCACTGAATTAGGATGTGAATCGCCGCTCACGATCGTCCGCCTGAATCGCTTCGGTGACGCTGCTGATAAAATTCTCACAACGGGCAGCGACACCTTCGTCTCCGTCGTGCAAAGCGCCACCCACCAAAAACATTACATCGCGGCCGTAAGCTCGCACCATGTCCGGCACGTTTTCAACGCGCATGCCACCGCCAGGCGCCGGAAAGTTGGCTTTAATATTGGCCATCGGCGCAACGGTCTGGGCCGCGATTTCAAGGCACTCGGATTCCAGGAATGAAAAGCGACCACCGAAATTCGGAAAGATCGTGGCATCCGCACCAGCAAGCCGCGACAACTGGCCGAAGATAACTGAATGCGCCATGCCGCTGACGGGTGAGCTCACATAGCTTCCCATCATCGCCGGGTGGGCGAGAATCGGAACAGCGATGTCATCGTCTTCGGCGAATCGCCGCATCGTATCCATACCGCTGATGCCGGGCAGAAGCATTAAACCGCCGGCGCCGAGCTCCACGGCCCACTTCGCGTCGTCCACCAATCGCTCGGACGGGCTGTTCAAACTTGGGACATAGAGAGTGCTCGAACCATTCCTGGCGTTTGCCTCATTGACGCTATCGAGGATTCTGGGCACCCGCTCGCGAAACGGTGCCGTTGGCTGATCGGCCAGGCCATGATCGTCTTTGATGATGTGAAAGCCGCCGTTAACGTACTCTGCTGCCTGCGCAGCCAACGATGACGAGCTCAAACCCATTGGTTTTAGTGCCGTACAAAAAATGGGGTATTCCGCTTCGCCGACCCGCTCGCGGAGACCGTCCCGACCGAATCGGGGACCCTTGAAAAGCCCGAGCATTGAATCGGGTAGCTTGATCTCGGCAACTCGCACACCGGGCTGCAAACTGATATTGCCAAAAATAAGGTTGAGGAGTTGCGGCAGCGTAAAACCCGATGATTCCGCGGAGTAGGAAACGTCGACGACTGCGGCGGCGTCACTCACACTCGCCAGGCGCTCAATGCGTCCGATGATGTGCTCACGAATACTGTCGTCGGGCACCAGGTGCTCTGGAAACTCGATGGTTTGTTCAACGATCAAATGCCTGGCGCGAGCCTCGGCGTCGGAATCGGAAATGAGATAAGAAACCGTAAAGCGCTCACCCGATACGTCAAATTGGGTCTTGCTGAGCATGCCTACAGCGCCTCCGCTTTTGCCAGGGAGTGAACGTCCTCAATGCGAACCTCAGCGAGCTGCTCCTCTTTGATGTTGAGTGAGCGATCCATGATCGTCTCTATGCCCCGCACCAGTGCAGCCGCGTCAAGCCCGTATTCTTTCATCAAATATTGTTGACTTGCACCGTGCGCGTAGGTATCCCGCAGGCCAAGCCTGAGTAGCGGTTTGGCAGCACCCGCTTCAGCCATTAATTCGGCAACTGCCGAACCGAGACCACCAACGATCGTGTGATTCTCCATGGTGATGACGCCGTGCCTGACTTTGTTGATCGCCTCCATTACGGTGGGGTCGGTAAACGGTTTCAGCGTTGAGATGTGCAAATGCTGCACGGATACGCCGCGGTCTTTTACCGCTGCACTGGCTCGAATCGCTTCTTCTGTAATGATTCCGCTGCTTAACAGGAGTACGTCATCGCCCTCTGACAGAGTTCTGGCTTTGTTGAATACCATAGGGGCCGATTTAGGGAAAAGACGCGCCACCTCGCCTCTCAACATTCGCACATACACCGGGCCGTCTACCGCGTGAGCGACATCGAGTACCGACTCAATCTCGGTCGCATCACCGGTTTCGAGAATTGTCATATTGGGCGTTGCTCGAAGAATTGATACGTCTTCAATCGCCTGGTGCGTAACCCCTCCGGGGGTCACGATTCCAGGTAGAAAGCCGATCATGCGTACCGGCAGGTTTGGATACGCTATGGACATCGCGAGTTGATCATAGGGCCGCCGATAGATGAACACGGCAAAGGTATGAATGAAGGGTGTATAGCCCTCACGAGCAAGCCCCGCCGCAAACCCCATCATGTTCTGTTCGGCCATACCCATGGAGAAAAACCGATCCGGATAGGTATCGCGCCAGCGCCCCACCTCGCAGGAATTAGTCAGGTCTGCGGACAGAACAACGACCTCCGGTCGGTTCGCACTCCAGTCGATAAAGTTTTGTACATGAGGTCTTGTTACGATTTCCAGCATGAACTCGCCTCCTTCATTGCCTGAAACGCGGCCGCGTACTTTTGCCGCTCTTCGTCCGAGCTGAATCTAAGGTAGTGAAGTATCGGCCGTCGTTCCTCAAGAAGTGGAATGCCCATGCTTGGGTTGGAGTTCGCCAGAATGACCAGCGGTTTGCCCGGCTGTGCCTGATCAAGTGCGGCATCCATGGCGGCAAGATCGTGGGCGTCAACTTCAACGACATGTGCGCCAAAGGCTCTCAGCCGATCGCCGAGAGGATCAATCGTCATGACCGAGTCCATTGGTCCGTCACATTGTTGTTTGTTGACATCGACAATGACCCGAATCGAGTCGAGCTTGTGAAAGCTCAGTGCTTGAAAGGCTTCCCAGGTTTGGCCCTCCTGAAATTCACCATCTGACATCATCACCCACGTTAGTCCGGTGTCGCCCTTCATCCGCCGGGCCAGGGCGACACCACCCGCCTGGCTCAAGGCCTGGGCAAGCGAACCGGTTGTTGATTCAAAGCCGGGGGAATGTTCGGCGCCGATGAGTTCCACGGTGCTGCCGTCCTTCTTGAATTCAGCCAATCCGTCTGCGGTCATTCGTCCGACCTCAATAAGCGCCACGTAAAGTGGCAGTGCGTAGTGTGCCGGTGAGAAGAAGAAGCGATCGAGGTGAGGCGCCTTTGCGCCGTTGTAGATTGATCCGCTTGAGTAGCTGCGGCCGGCAGCCGGCACGCCGGTGAATGGCCCCGGTGAAATGGGGCTTCCCGCCGGTTCCAGTTTGAGCGCGCGCGTATAAAGAAATGCGAGGATTTCAGCGGCAGAGCAAATTTGGCTCAGGTAGCCACCATTGGCGCGCATTACGTACTCAAAGCCGCGCAAACGAATGTTGTCAGCGACGGTCTGTGTGCGAGACATCCAGTCGTCTGCTTCGGGTTTTTCCTTAGGGCCTTTCATCGACTTTTTTCCATAAGTTTTGCAAGGTTTGCAGTAAATGGCGGTCGCACGATTCCTCGTTCGGTTATAAAACCGCTTATCAAATCACCGGGGGTCACGTCGAATGCCGGGTTGTAGACCGCGGTACCTGTCGGCGCGATCGAGTGGCCATCCACGGATGTGACCTCCGCATCTGGACGCTCTTCAATTTCGATTTCGGCCCCTGAGATCGTTTTTAAATCTATGGTAGACAGAGGCGCGGCAACGTAGAACGGGACGTTGTTCTTTTGTGCGACAACAGCGAGATTGTATGTGCCGATCTTGTTCGCAACGTCACCATTCGCTGCCACGCGATCGCAACCGACGATACAAAAATCGACTTTCCTGGATCGCATGACGTGACCAGAGGCGCCGTCAACGATTAGCTGGTGCGGGATATTGAACTGTTGCAACTCCCAGCGGGTCAGCTTGGCGCCCTGCAGTCGGGGCCGGGTTTCATCCACATAAACGAAGACGGACTTTCCCGATTCACTCGCAATTCGGATGGCGCCAAGTGCCGTTCCGTAATCAACAGTTGCTATGGAGCCGGTGTTGCAATGGTGAATAACGGTTGTTTGCTCGGCAAAAAGCTCCGCGGCCGCGGCGCCTATCGCCCGGTTGGTCTGGATATCTTCATCATAGAGTTCGTGGGCGATCCGAATTGTGGCCGACTTGAAGGACTCCGCGTCTGCGGCATTTTCACTGCGGATCCGACGCAGAGCTTCGTCTACTGCCCATACAAGATTAACGGCTGTCGGCCTGGACGCCTTGAGTATTGCCGCCGCATCTTGCGTAATCCTGACGAGCTCTTTCAGGCTTTTACCCTGGTAGCCAAAAGCCGCTATCGATAAACCGTAGGCCGCTGCAACTCCGATCGCCGGCGCGCCCCGCACGACCATGTCATTAATCGCAGCAACGAGACTTGTGACGGTATCGCAATCGACATACTCCTCCCGTGCAGGCAACTGGCGCTGGTCAAGAAGCCTTAATTGGCCCCGATCATGCAGCCATTCGATGCTCCGGAAGCTAGCCACCGACTGCTGCAACGAACGACAGCACCAGGCGGGTGACGTTCTTCAGGATGGCCGGTGCATTTTCGAAAACTTCGTCTTCGGTCGTGATGTGAGAAGAGTCGAGTTCATGCACGGCGAGATTGGTAATGGCACTAATCACAGCGACAGTCATTCCCGAATGGCGTGCCGTGATGACTTCAGGCACTGTGGACATACCGACCGCATCCACGCCAATGGTGTGCAGGAATCGAACCTCGGCCGGCGTTTCAAAGCTGGGCCCACAGGTAAAACCATAAACGCCACGGTGTGTTTTGATTTTGAGCTCGGTGGCGGATTTTTCCAGGATATCCAGTAACGCCGGGTCATACGCCCGGTTAAGCGGTGTGAAGCGCGGTCCGAAGTGGGTCGCGACTGTTCCCCTTGTCGGGTCCAACCCGGACATGCCAGCGATGTTGATGTGGTCCTCAACAAGAACCAGGTCACCCACAGAGTACTGCCGGTTAACGCCACCCGCGGCGTTCGTTGCCACGAGAAGCTTCGCGCCCAATTTCCGCATCAGTCGAACGGGGAAAGCGACGGCCTCTGGCGAATGCCCCTCGTACAAGTGGAGGCGCCCTTGCATGAGCACACACGGTACGCCCGCGATCGTGCCCAACACCAAGCTGCCAGCGTGGCCGGGCGCTCCGGCACTTTGAAGGTGTGGGATTTCCGAGTATGGAATGCTGACGCGGTCATCAACCTGGTCAGCAAGGTCCGACATTCCGGAACCGAGAATGATTCCGACACGCGGTATGACTTGCGTCGACTCGCGGACTTTTGAAATTGCCTGGTCTATGTGCTCATTTGAGTACCGCAATGCCATGGACGACAGCCTTCTGAGCTGGGATGAACAGATGTTCAGAAATATAACATTTGTTCTTTTAGAGGTCAACGAGACCGCTTGGTCACAACATCGGGCTGATCGCTCTACCCGGTACGCCTCTCGCCCGCGACTTCAGTGAGCTTGAGCAATGCACGCGCCAAATCCGTATCCGCAATCAAGGTAGTGACGATACCCGCACGAATGGCACCAAGAACCGATCGCGCCTTCTCGGCCCCGGCTGCGACGGCCACAAGATTGTCTATAGAGCGAAGTTTTTGGAGCGACACTGTTAGTGAACGATCCGCCCAGGGCGCGGTTATGATCTTTCCATCGATATCATAGTAATGCGACAGGATTTCACCGACGACACCCTGCTTCACGAGGGCTTTGAATTCGCTCGATTTGAGGTAGCCGGATTCGATCAGGCGGGAGTGGCTGTCGTTGACGCCAACTCCGACAAGCGCCAGGTTACACCGTGAGGCCCACTTTCTGGTTGCCCGAATAATCGGATCCTTGTACAAGGCATCGCGAATCTCTGTTGAGCCAACGATTACGGGAGCCGGGACCTGTTCAACGGGTGCTCGCAACAATGCTCCCAGGCGTATCGAAATATCCTGGACACTGGGTGCGCCGGCATGACCCCCAAGTTGAACGATTCGATTCGGTGACACTTTTACACTTTCAATATGATCCGGTAGAAACGACAGCGTTGCACTCGAACCGATGCCAATTATGTGATCGGATCGAAGGTGGTCCCTCAGGTAATGCGCGGCGCCTCGTGCCACTGCATCCATTGGGTCCTGTCCGGGGGCCTCAACAACGACCGTTTGCTGCAATCCGTCGTGGGCAAGAGCGGACTCGATCTCGGCCTCAAGGCTTATCGTCTGCGGCAGGTCCTTGGTTATTCTGATTTCGACCAGGCCACTTTCCCTGGCTTTCTGCAACATTCTGACGACTGTCGGCCTTGAAAACCCCATCTGATTCGCGATGTCTCCCTGAGTAAGACCCCCTTTGTAATACAGGTAGGCCGCTTTGAGCAGCTGCGATTCTCGTTCTGGATTGGGTGTCGTGCGCTTTCGGGCCATGTAGTACTCCGGCAGACCTGTCTCGTTTCAGAGCTATTGGTAACCAATGTTCACGTAGCGAACAATTATAACAGAGTGCCTCGCTGCGCAATTGCCGTCGAATTCATCGAACTAATCAGGCGTCTCGTGTGACACCGAACGAATCAGTACATCCCAATAATGCAGGGACTTGAGGAACGATTCGCCTGGCAAAAATTCATCTCGACCGTGCGAGCGTTTTTCTTCAGGATAGATAATGAATTGCCCGGCCACGCCATAAGTCGGAATACCGTTTGCCCGGAATATTGCGCCATCGGTGCTGTAGGGAGAGAGGTAAGGTATCACCGGAATATCCGCATAGTCGCGTTGCAGTGCCAAGGATACCGCTGCAACGACAGATTCGCTGAGCTCCGAAGGCGGGTTAGCGGATGGCTGGAACAGCGGCTTGATCGACACGCCGTGGCCCTCAATGGCCTCCGCAATCAATGCCTGCACTTGTACCAAACTAACGCCCGGAAAGATCCTGCAATTGACCGTTGCTGATGCCGATTGGGGAAGCGCATTCTCTGCGTGCCCGCCGCGCAGCATTGTCGCGACGCAAGTCGTTCTCATCATGGCCGCCTCGCCCGGCATCTGATCAAGAAACTCGATTGCGCTTTCATCGGACGGATTCGCGGCAAATGCCGCCATTTGTTCGCCAACGACACCTGGAATGAGTTGAGCGGTTTCACGAAAGTACGCGAGCGTCGAGTCTGTGCTACGAATTGGAAACTTAAAGCCCTGCAATTGGCCCAGCGCACTGGACAGCTCGTATATGGCATTGTCACGTCGAGGAATTGAACTGTGTCCGCCGGGGTTGGTGGTCGACAGCTCAAACGTGGCGTATGTTTTCTCTGCTGTCTGCAGTTGGAAGTAGACCGGTTTGCGGTCCGCGCCCAGGACCCCGAGACCGGCGTCCGCATTCAGTGCGTATTCGGCTTCCAATAATTCGGGAACCTGCACGAACAGTCGCCTTGTCGTTCGTGCCATTGTTTCTTCGTCGCCGGTAACAACAAAGTAGATATCGCGAACAGGATGAAATCCGTCCGCCTTGAACCGAAGCAGTGTACTGGTAATAGCAACAATGCCGCTCTTGTTGTCCAGAACTCCTCGGCCGTACAAGCGACCGTCGTCATGGGTCATCTCAAACGGTGGGTATGACCAGTCTTCCGGCAACGCGTCGACTACATCCATATGCGCCAGGAGTACCACCGGTTTCCGCTCTTCATCGCTACCCGGGTAACGAATAACCAGGCTGCAGGTATCGTCTTCCTGCAACTCGAAAACCCGTGCGTCTGTCTCGGAAAAACCCGCTGCAACAAATCGTGCCTTGAGCGTTCTGGCGTAGGGGCAAACTTGTGATCGCCCCGCGACTGTTTCAAAACTGATCGCCTCCGCAAGCATTTCGAGGGCGGCCTGGCCATGTTCATCGGGGTCAGTTTCCGTCGCACAGGCACTGGAGAACAGACTTATCAACGCGAAGCCGAGCGGTATTGTGCAGCGCATAATTACTCCGATGATTGCAGCCCCAGGAATGAGTCAAGCGCCAGCAGAAATTGCTGCCGATGCTCTGCAAGTACCTGGTCGTCGGCGGCAGTTGAAAGCTCGGACAGGTACGATTCTCCTTGCCGTGCCACGCTCCAGCTGTTGTGAGGGAATGATACGTCAAGCTTCTCTGTGGATACATCCAGCACGATATCGTCATGCGATAACTGGCGCAGCTGCCGGGAGATGTCTTGCAGCATTCTTGCGACCGCGCCTGTCTCGATTTCATCTTCGAGTGTTTCAAAGCGTCCGGTGTTCGGATAGTAGGTGTAGCCCAGGCCTCCTGGACCGTTGTTGAGCGCAATCATCATTCCGAACAGGAGCGGCACATTGTCAGCATTGAGAAACCTTCGTCGACCTGTGTCCTTTACGACAACAGTGAGCGCGTCACTGGAGTTCTCTACACCGTCGTCGGCGCACTGCACAAGAACGCTATCTTGTACGTAGACATAGCCGATTACTGAGGCAACTCGTTCCAACTGACTGATATCGAGATCAAAGGGGGACCGCATTGGCAGGCTTATTGATGGCGTTGTTTCGCCTTCATAGCCGCCCAGAACTTCCTGCACGGGCTGTAACTCCCACTCCGCCGCCGGATCAATCGTGGCCCTGATCAGGCTCTCTGTAAGGCTGGATAGCGAACGAAAAAATTGTCGTTTTTCATCATTTGTCAAAGCAAATATTCTGTCCAGCTGTGCTTGTCCAACGACATGCGCCGACGAGGCGTGCGGAATTGGCGAATAGATAATCTGGCAGCTTGAATAGTGTGTACCGGACTGTAATTTTGTTTCAGTCGCACAGGCCGAAATCGATGCTGCAACAACAACGGCAAGCGCGAGAGCAGCGCAGTAATTTTTGATCTTTCCAATGATCACTCAGGCGTCTCTGTTGTTGTGGACTGGGGTCGCATAACCCCCGCCGCATCACGAATCAGACGACTCGCTTGTGTCCCTAATGGTGCGCCCGGTTGATCGCGCGGCGATACCCCGTGTTCCCAGGCTGACGGTACAACCGCGACATACCGCGCAAAACCCCCGGTGCCGCCGAGCGGCTTGGCAAATCCGATCACAATCAGCGCGCCAGTCTCCGGGACCAAGTCCAAATTTGCGACGCCCTCAGCCTGAGCGAAATTGTTGTGCATGAGCCAATGTTCACCTTCGAGCGTCGGTGTCGTGTCGGTATCCAGTGGTTCGTGCCCGTGGAAGAGAATGTCGCGTTCAAGATGCAGGAACTTCAGTGCCGCGAGGGAGACACCAGGGAAGGGCTTTTTATTGAATCGCTCTATGTCACGCCATCGCTTGTGCCAGTCCGAACGCACCATGACGACGGAGTACGGCGGAATACGACCATGGCGGGACTCCCAGTCGGTGACATCCTTGACGCTCAATGCGTAACCGGGATCGCTCTCAACCTGCTCTGCGATACTGATTACGACGAGGGGTCGAATTGCGTAGGTCGCCGGGATATCGCTGATGGTTGCACCGACTGGATTCCAGTGCGCCGGTGGGTCGAGCTGTGTTCCGTATTGATCCGTTGGCAAAACGTACGCGGATGCGACGAAGCCATGCTGATCGTATTTAAACTCGTCACCGATCGACACGTAGCCCGGCATGTCGCTGGCGGCAACGGCCGCAGAAAATGTTGCGGTACCAAATCCGGGCCATACGGCCTGATTGGGCTCAAACGGATGGGTGAGATCAATATACTTCGCACTTTCAAGGTACGAGGCATACACGGCCCATAGGTCGGACGGGTCGCTAGCCGCTTGTTCGGCCTGGCAACCAGACAGGCCCACCATGATGCCGATCAGGAACAGACGGCGTACTCGACTGAATGTGCTCACCCGAACGTGATTGATCATTTTTCACCCCCTGTTGCAATGATTGGATTATCACGCCTGACGTGGCTTCGGGTGATTGCTGCGCTGAAAAAGGAAAGGCGCGCCAGAAGGACTCTTCTTCTGACGCGCCGGTTTTCTTCAGGTTTCAAAAGTCGTAGGAAGTTCTTAGGTAGACAAAACGACCATTGACACCGGACGGTACGATTCCCCCGTCGTAAGGCAGGTTTCCGAAGAAGCTAATGTCAAAAATGGATTCGTCCGGATATTCGTCCAAAAGATTGTTAGCGCCTACAGCAACACTCCAGCTATCTGAAATGTTGAACTGTACGTCTGTGTCAATTGACCACTCAGCGTCGTAGATTTGTGTTGGCTCGAAGCCTCCACCAAAATCGAATACTCGCTTGGTCTCGCCAAAGCGCACGCCCCTTAACAATACAGATACCCGGTCATTTGACCAGGTTGTCGACAGAATCACCTTATCCTCCGGTGCCGCCGTTTCGAGCGTATTAATTTCCTCAATGCTGAAGCCGGCGGGTGATTTGACAACCGTTGTTTCGGAGTCGTTATAGGCGGCCGAGAAATTCCACTGGTCCAGGCTGTAAGTAGCCACCAGGTCAAAGCCCTCGGTCTCGGTGTCAATGGCGTTACCGAAGAACCGTATGCCCTCAATTCCAGGAACCCCGGTAACGGGTAGGGTTCCGCCCAGCACAATTCGATCGTCGATATCGATTTCGTAGTAGTCGAAGGTCACGCTGAAGGCATCATGGCCCCAAATAAATCCAATGCTGCGGCTATCGGACTCTTCGGGCTCCAGTTCGGCAGCGCCATTGGCGATCGCCAATGGATCTGACGTTGGCAAATTGACCGTACTGATCAATGCACCACCGGGACCAAAACTGGTACTACTGCCGGAGAAAAAGGCTTGAGCTAATGACGGTGCCCTGAACCCTGTGCTGACAGCACCCCGCACTGCGAAGTCATCTGTTAGCTCCCAGCGAGCCGCCAGTTTTCCGTTCGTGGTGTTACCAAAGTCGTCAAAGTCTTCGAATCGAACAGCGGCCGAAAGTAACACTGCCTCGGTCAGTTCAAATTCTGCATCAAGAAAAACCGCGAATGAATCTCGATCTACATCGAAAGTTTCATCGGGCCGTAAACCTGAGCCGCCCTGCGAGCCAATTCGGGCGGTACCACCACCTTCCCCGGCGGTGACGGGTCCAGCGATATAGGATGCTTCATCGCCGGCGGACGATTCGTAACTTTCCCGACGGAACTCCAGTCCGGTTGCTATGTTGACTGGTAGGTTACCGAGGTCAAATCCTCTTGACGCGTCGAGATTAATAACCGTCTGCGAATACTCGTATTCGGCACGGTGAAACGATGTGGGACTGGCCGCGCCTAAGGAAGGGTTGACGCTATTTTCCAGGTTGTCGTCGAAGGTATTTTGGCCGAATACGAAACTGCCATCGACGCGCCAATCGGATAACTCGCCTTTAAGCCCAGCTGCCAGTGAAAAGTCTGTCACTTTCGCCACGCCGATTGGAAGAAAGCCGGCCGGGTGAATCGCTGCGACGTTATCGTCGGCGACCGGATAGCGGAAGAAATTGGCACCTTGGGCGTCACGATCTGAATAGGTGCCAAAACTGTAAAGCTCGAAGCCGGAATCGAGACCTACGCCGGCACTAAAACTCAGATTGATATCCTCGCTCTCGCCGTCACCCAGTCGATAGTTGCGTTGCCCAGCCAACGCATCATTGGGTGCGGCTTCCGGCGTACCGGAAGGCGGGACCGGAACAATAAACTCGGCAAAACCGATGGTGGGAAGTTGGTCAAACCCTGCTCGGTTGGTTGCGGATCGGTCGCGGTATTCACCGCTGACATTCAGGTAACCATCACCCAGCGAGAACCCCCTGTTGAACGAGAACACCGCGGTTTGGCCGTCGGTTATGTCCTCATCAATAACATCAACACTGGTCATGTGCGCACCGTATGAGGCCGAAATATTGCCGCCTTCACTACCTTGCTTGAGCACAATATTAATAACACCAGCTATGGCGTCTGAACCGTATTGCGCCGCCGCTCCATCTCTCAGCACTTCAATTCGCTCAATGGCGCTGGTCGGGATATTGTTGAAATCGACTGCGGCCGATCCTCGACCCAGTTTGGACTCCACACTGATCACCGAGCTGGTATGGCGGCGCTTGCCATTGACCAACACCAGCACTTGATCGGGATTCAGGCCGCGTAACTGTGCCGCGCGAACCATGTCTGCCTGGTCTGAGTTTGATTGTCGGGGCATGTTAAAGGAGGGGATGTTGGATTGAAGCAGGCTGCCAATCTCACCGCCGATCGTTCCGGACTGCACCAGGTCATCCGCTGTAAGCACGTCTACCGGAACAGGACTATCTTCAGCGCTTCGTCCAGGAGACCGGCTACCCACCACCGTTATCTCTTCCAGATCCGGACTGCTTGCAGAACTGCTGGAACTGCCCTGAGCCAGACTGGCACCGGAAAATAAGGTCGCAATACTGGCAAAAACCAGTATTTCCCCAGTAAGTGTTTTCATTATTCCGTTCCCCCTTGGAAACTCATCATTTCATCAAACGCCACTATGCAATCATCAATGCAAAGAACATTTGTTCACAATCGAGACATATGTAACATGTGATTGGCTTTTATTCAAGCCTGACCCAATGCTTCGCGGGCTGGCGAAAGCCCGGAGCCTGGCTCGATCGGAAGCCTTGCTTGTCGTCAATCCACGACTAGCTGAATACTCCAGTCCGGACCCGAAGCAATGCCGTGCACTTCGGCAAAGCTGCCTTGATTCAGGGCAAGCGATACGTTGTTTACACTATTGATGTAGATCAAAGGCTCACCGAGCTCGACAGCGCCAAAGGTCTCGACGTACGGTATTTGCCCGTCGAAAACGGTCTCGTCCTGGTGCCTAATCCGAACGTGCAGGTCGGTTCCTGTCTCAGCCATCAGCAATTTGAAGGTCTCCCGGGAAATATTCGTCCATACGTTTCCGTATTGAATATCGAGAATTGGAATATTCCCCCGTATTTCGTCGTTTGCAAAAACAGCCTTTTGAAATGGAATTGACACGACTTCCGCCGGCAGTAGCCGGCCGACCTGCTCGAATGAAATCGTCCCGGCAGCCAGGCGTGCACCCGTGTAGGCATAGACATCCCGTCCGTGAAAAGTATAGGACGCCTCAGAGTTCTTCAGTCGATTGACCGCCTCATCGATCTCGCGCAGCTCCGCAATGCCGAGCTGCTGCGCGACGAATGTAAGCGTGCCGTTATCCGGCGTAACGATGTAGTGATCTGTCCTGGTTTTGAGGACAACCGACTTGCGGCTCGTGCCAACGCCGGGATCCACCACGGAGACAAAAACCGTACCCTTTGGCCAATATTCGATGGTTTGAATCAAGCGAAGCGAGGCTTCCCATATATTGTAAGTCGGAATTTCATGCGTTAAGTCGTACAACGGAATGCTTGGCGAAACCGAGATGGCAACACCACGCATTGAGGCGACAGCCCCGTCTTTTTCGCCGAAATCGGATTGCAGAACGAGCGGATGTTCGCCAAATGCAGGTGAACTCAAGACAATTGCAACGATGACCAATAGAATTTTCAAGGACTTTCCCCTGCTGTTTGAAGCATTTTGATGGCTCGGTGCCGAGTCACCTTGTCGGTCATTGAGGATACCAAGCCGCGTGTAAAATCCGAAATCTGTGAAACACTAGCAGCCATTCAGTTGGAGTATTCACTCAGCGAAACGTACTTAATGCGCTGACGTTACGGCTAGGTCCTGCAGGAAATTACAGTCAAGAATGCTGTCACCTGTCGGTTCTGTATTGATGACTTCAAATAGTGTCCGTGCGACGGGCTCACTGCTCCATTCAATCTCTGCTTCGATGTACTTTCTGGTACTCCCCGGTAATCGCAATTCCAACCACCCCTTCGACCGAGAATATTCGCCGGTTACAAACGTCGGGTTTTCTATATCGGACTTGTCGAAAAGCGCTCCAGATAGATTGAATTGACCGCCAGCGAGAAGAACCAAGGAACCAGCGAACCGATCGCATTGAGCTATGAACTCATCGCTCGGAATGATCGTGTGATTTAGCCGAAATCTGTCGACAGCCGAATCAGCGTACATGTCAGTCATAACATAGATGCCGAGGTAATCATCAGAGTAGCTGTGGTTTGCGACCATAGCGGGTTTAACATCAAAACGTACTCCAAATTTACGGCGGAGGTCCTCTGCGATAAGGCCGGCAGCCGACTCGGCGGCGGCGCTCCTGCCGTGAATAATTATCGAACCCTTGACACCAGACGGTGGATCGACCGTGATGCGTCGCGCCTTAAATCCATGTCTTTCGACAATTCTTGAGGCTGTCGACCAATTATTTGAGAATTCACCGTAGGCGCCAACAAACGCCAATGGTTTCGGTGCGCTAGTCGCACACCCGCCAACGACCATCAAGAGCGCAGCCGCACACACCGCTCTTCGAATTCGTTGCGTGCTAGTCAATATACGGCCTAGGATCAAAACCACACTTAAGTGTGTCCAGATCTTCTCCGTCGACATTTGGACGCCAGATCGTCTCATGCCCCTCGAATTTGTAGCCGTACTTACCAGAGTCTTCACCACAAGCTTGCAGATAGTAGTTGTACGCAGCCGCCATCATTGTGCGCCCAGATTTGTGGCCAAGCTGATGTGATCGGCGAAACAAGAAGAATGCCAGCAACTTGCTTTCAGTCCCTAAATTTGCGAAATGCTCGTCATCAAACTGAATTGTACCGGTGTGGTGAAGCAACATCCCCGCATGAAAATAGTCATTCGCGGTTGCGAGCCTACCTTCGGCTATTAATCTCAGCGCAGTAAATCGCCGATCCCGTTCCTCCTGAAGCGTCGGAACAATTCCAGCAGCCATATTTTCGGCCGAGCGAGCTTCTTGGTCAGCATCATAAAGCGTCTTTAGCATCGCTGAGTCGGTCTGTTCGTCACCAGATGCGGTACCTGACACTAGAAGCAAGGTAAGAATTAATAACGAGAACACAACTGATTGCTTCACGATACGTCCCTCTCAATTGACGTTCAATCATAGGTCGCGAGCGCATAAACGAAACGCGATACCTCCGAAGGCGCTTTGTCACCACCGTCTCCTTCGGGTCACCAGCCGTCATATTACAACAATTTATTTGACCGGCGACTTAGTGAAAAGAAGCAGTCGCTTACTCTTCTTCCTGGCAACCGTCTCAGTACGACCAGAGTTGGACAGTTGAGCTTACCAATAGCGAGCAAAACTGGTGCTGTCCAATCGGAAGGGTCAAAAAAAGCGACTTCGGGTTTTACCCCGTTACCGAGGACTACTTGAGGAGTTCGCTTCGAGACTATCCTGGATTGGTAAAACGTATAGGACGCTTCCGTAAGATGCGCAAAAGGCGCACGAAGCAGCGACAGTTAGCAAATGGCGCTTCAGCCCCGGAAAATTCTGGCGGTGTCCGTCTATGCGCTTCGTAGTTGTTCTGTTTTGGATCGTCGTAGCCTGGGTTGGCACCGCCGCCATGGCCACAATCCCAACATGGTTGCTTTGGAATTGGCTGGTACCACCAATCTTTGGATGGTCATCTATCTCTTTGCTGCAAGCCTTTGGCTTGCTGTTGCTCGCCGGCATGTTTTTTCATTGGCGACCGCATCTCACAGAGAGTGATTAATCCTGCTACATTTACGATGTATTAGCCGCAGGCGAGGAATCGGCTAACCTCACAGGACTCTATTCGATTTCTGTAAGTTCTAGTACCGATCGAGAAAGTGCGCGGAGACCTCGGGATCAATTTCCTTAAGCGCCGAGACCACCTCGATCGCGCTTGCTAGAAGGGCCGCGACTCGGCCGGCATCGTCCCAATTTCCATCACCGTGTTTGCCTCCGTGAAACAGGTTGTTCCGCACCGTACGCAACGCGAGACAGACAGACGACAGTGCGGAACGGTCGATTTCATTGCCTTCCTCCAACCAATAGGTACCTCCATCCTGGTCAACACATTGTCGTTTTGGAGCGAGAGCGAGTAATTCACCCACGTTGTCTTCGCCGTCGAAATTATTCTCCCATCGTTGTACAAATCCGTGCCAGTCCGGAAGCGCGGATGATCGTGGACCACGGCGAATAAATCCAGCTTCCTTTAATGAGTACTCAAGTCTCGAGAATGCGAAAACGAACTGATAAACAAGTTCCTTTATGTCGGATCCGTCGTAAGCCATGGTTAGTCTACTAGTGGCTCTCGCGACGTCCAAGCTCGCGACCTGCCCAGATCTACGAGTTCGTGGGTAACAGATACCTTGATAGTCTCGGTGTCCTTACTGGGGACCAGATACTGGTGAAAATCGGGGGGAATGTAGAAGTAAATTTGTCCCTTAAAGTACTGCAGCCGAGTCGTGTCCAGGTCAATTGCACCGTGAGGCTCCGTCGCGCTGCTCATCAAACGATCAAGCGTGACGTGATATAGAAAGGCTGTCTCTAAATTGTCGGATCCCGACCACGTTATTCGATTTGCAAACCACAATATGGCGAAATTTGAAAAAGTCCGAATTATTTCGCCAAACGCTTGCGAAGCAGACACTGGGATACGTATATAGAAACCACCAAGACCCGTTGATCCCGACTTGTCTACGATCTCAAGCAATTTTCCTGGGACGGCGGCATCATCCGTCTGGCCCCCATCAGCAAGAAAATCTTGCTGGTTGCCATCCTCGGCAACATTGACTTGCGTAATATCCTGTTGCCTAACGATTTCAACTTGCCCACCAGTTCGTGGCACTCGCTGTTGGTTTTGCTCAGGAATGTCTAGCAGTGATGTTTCAATCTCGCTTGGGACCAACTCCCAAAGTTCCGCGTGTGACTTTGCGTACGCCTCGAGGTTTATCGCGCCATCTCCGAAAAACTTGGTGCTCCGCTTACGAAGAGTGTCTCCGAGATATTCTCTACTAAACGCTTCGATCATTGACCATAGCAGCGGCGTGTACCCCAGCGGTCGTAGCTTCTCGAATTCCCCATGTTTTGTATCAATATAAACTATTGTCTTGTCACCCTCTTTCTTATTGCTCCAGAAAATCGGCACGTCCAGCGTAAGTCGTCCTGGCAGAAACAAGAACGGCTCTGGCTTGAAAAGTTTTTTAATCGCTATCTCGAGCTCAGCGAGAATCGCCCTTTCGAAGCTTCCCAAGTCTGCATATGGCTCTAGGCGCTCAATAAGGTCGTCGAATACTTCAGCGCCACACAACTCGTTTAGGTATCGAATCTCAGCCTGACGCCTCGTTCTATCGGTGGCAATCGACACGATAAGGTCTCCCTTCGCTTGGAGGACCTCGGCTGCCGGTGTTACGCTTGCCGACAGAGAGTAAAACACTCTGTTGTCAGCTGACTTTTCCCGAACTTCAGATAGAAGGTGAGATGTTCCATCTAGCGCTCGCACCCGAAGCAAATCCAGTTTGGTCAGATCTCCTGATGCCAAAATATCTGGCAATAGTCGAATGTGTCCGGCAAGCAGCTCCTCATCCAAGACAATTTCTTTTCGGGCCTTCGTTTCTATACAGCGAAAGACTTCCGTTATCGCGGCCAAGGACTCGACGCTCAGCGTGTCGCGTCCTGCCGTCGGCTTCGCCATGTCGGAGTCGAACGACCCGCTGACGCCGATTCGGGAGTTAACACTGACCTCACAGAGTTTAAATCCCCTTTTGAATACGCGAACCGAGCCATTCTCAAGACGAGCGAACCCACTTAAATCGATTTCTGACTCCAATTCGGACGCACCCAACAACTCCACGGCCAGACCCGCCCCTTCATCTCTGTACAATCGATATCTGAATGTAATGGAACCGGCGGTTCCGACTAGCTCTTCAGTGACGGCCTTGTAGTTGTCGCCTAGAGCGTTCTTCTTCTTGCGAGATATCAGATGACCGTCGAAGTAAACGGGTTCTTGTACATTCGCGACGAATTGCTTTATGTAGCTAAGCAGTCCTTCGCTATCAAATTCACTATCCGACTCACCAATTACGATAGTACCGTGTCCGCTCAATTCGCTTGATTCTTGGTATGCAACCTTGGGTAGCTGGCCGAGCCCGGTCTCAAAATCTGCGCGAGCAAGAGACGTCTCATGAGCTACGACACACCGTTCGGTACGTGATATGACCGTGAGTCGCTGACAAACCCCGAAGTTGGCGAATCCGCCTATACCGAATGTACCGATACAGCCCGCCCGCCTGGCTTCCTCCGAATTCTTGCCGCTAGCGCCCATCGTCCAGAAGTGGGTTTTCAGCTCCTCTTTTGTCATTCCATTTCCGGTGTCCCGAATCTCACATCGATTTCCGGTGACCGAAATATCGACTCGGTATCCTGGGCTCACGGGCTGCCCGTCCCTGTTGGCTTGTATTCGAACGGCGTCGACCGCGTTCTGAACATTTTCTCGAAGAAAGGCGAACTGATTGTCGTAAATTCGGCTCGCGATTGTATCGAGAATGCGCGGGAAATCTACGCCTACGTTAAAGCCGTCACTCTCTGTCATTGTTGTTCCTCAGCCTTTGAAGCAAAGTGCTGTCACCAGTTTGCCCCACAACAAGAGTCGCAATGCCCTTTGTCTCGGAATAGGGCGCACCAAGTTCCCTGGCTTTTTCGATGAGCCGGGTGGCCTCCGCAAACTCACCCGAGTTAAAACAGCATGTGGCGGAGAGCAGGTAATCCGAAGCGTCAGCTTGAGAGCTTGCCAGGACCTTCTTGCTGTATTCGAGTGCCCGGTCGGGCTGTGCTTCTGCGAGATACATCTTCGTCAACACGCGGTACGCCAAATGTATTTCGGTATCAGTGACGTCGTCTTGGGCAATCACACGTTCAAGTATTCGAACCGCAAGTTCAGAGGACCCGCTGTCTGCAAGGTGCATTGCTTGTTGCACTGCCGTTCCTAAATCCGGTGCAATCGCCTCTGGCGTAGTCATCGACTGAACGATCTTTTCGCAATGCTCTTCTCGTAATATTAGGAGGTCTTTGGTCGTCTGCTGTTTTTCAAGTTCGCCTATTACGCCCTTGTATGAATCGACGAGCCGAGCCATCTCCACTTCCCATTCTTTCTCAGTCCAACAGTCGCGCCAAAAAATCACGTGCCGCATCCGTCGGACGACCTGACTAAGTGGACTAGCCTTTGCAGTCGAATCAGTTAAGCCGACTAGTAGTGGTTGGCCTTTCAGCAGCACCGGGACTTCCATCGCCTTGTGGCCTATTAGGCACGCCAAGTAACTTGGGTAAGGTGGGTCGTGTGGCATGAGCAGGCGACACGAATCGCCGATTGTCACATCGATATTTGTTTGATCAATTAGGCCCCATTTTTGCGATTCTTGTTTGTCCCACGACTTTGTGTCATTTCGATACTTGTGGGTTGTACATTCGCCATCACCGCTTAGCAGGTCAATTATACCGTAACCGTAGCAGTTGTTTGACAGGCGACTTAAGTATGATGCGCCGGCTGTAAAAACATTCATGTCTTTTCGAGACCGGTGTATTGTTTCGACCGAGTCCTCATGCACGTGACCTCGAAATAACAGATGGCACTGGTCAGCTAACAAATTCTTGATAGGTGAATGTTCAAAGGGCGCCAACCAATCAATGGGGTGATGCATCAGGCCAATAGTCAAAGCCGCGCTTGGAACCTGCCGCGACACATCTATTACCTGCCTTTCACCAACGACAATTGTAAATGCGTCGCCACGGCCGCCCTCGGAAAGCCATGCGGAGTCTAGAAGCAGGATGGACACCGAAAGACCACGGACGTTAAGTTGAATCGCGTGGTGGTAACTTGTTTCAGAGTAGATCGCTCTTCCACATATTCTGTTGGCAAATTCACGAAAAGCCGCTTGCCGCCGAAATAGGGTTCTTCGCCTTCCCTCATTTCCCAGAAATTTATCAACCTCTGTCGGGTCTCGCAACGCCGCTCTCGCACCCGAGAATGCGTCAATCTCCATATCACGATCGACGTCATGATTCCCTGGGACCATCATTAGTCGATCGGGCGAAACACCTGTGATTTTCAGTAGCTCTCTGATGAATTGTTCGATCAGAAGATACTCTTCACTCTGCCCGGAAAACGCCAAGTCGCCGGTGATAAAAATAAAATCAAGCGAATCTGGGCCAGCGTATCTTTCCGAAATATCTTGAAGCAGGGTTCGAAGGACAACATCTTGAGACCACTTTCCGCTCTTTCTCAAATGGAAGTCAGATAGATGCAGCCAGCGGATGGTGTTTTGTGTTTCCAGGGTCATATGCACCCATGCGCAATTGGGATTAC
Source organism: Woeseiaceae bacterium (assembly GCA_021773115.1). Classification (GTDB taxonomy): domain Bacteria; phylum Pseudomonadota; class Gammaproteobacteria; order Steroidobacterales; family Woeseiaceae; genus UBA1847. The sequence goes on from JAJFKS010000033.1 coordinate 371,829, forward strand.
GAGAAGGTTCCCCCAAAAACGACACCTAACGGCTACCCAAGCGTTCGCAGGTGCGCAGCCGCTCTGTTTTGGGCGGAAAAAACCAATGATAGCTTAGGAGACGTTGGCTGTCGCTCCGCAGAGACGATCAGATCTATACCTTACTGGTACGTGACCCATTTCGGGCGAATCCACTAAAATGTACATCTAGTAGGACAGACTTAATTACCGTCTTCCATCAACGGCCCCAAGCTCCAGGACCTACTCAACAGTCACGCTTTTCGCAAGATTCCTCGGCTGATCCACATCGGTGCCTCTTAACACGGCAACGTGATACGCCAGCAACTGCAGTGGCACGGTATAAACAATCGGTGCGATCATTCTGTCCGCGTGCGGCATCGCAATGACCTTCATCCCTGCCTCGCTTTTGATGCCCGTCGCAACGTCCGCAAAAACATACAACTGTCCACCGCGTGCGCGTACGACCTGCATATTGGACTTCAGCTTTTCGAGCAACTCGTTGTTCGGTGCTACGACAACAACCGGCATTTCATCGTCGATCAATGCCAGTGGGCCATGTTTGAGCTCGCCGGCCGCGTAGGCTTCGGCGTGAATGTAAGAAATTTCTTTGAGCTTGAGCGCGCCTTCCATTGCGATGGGCCACATCGGTCCGCGACCGAGAAATAGCGTGTGTTGTTTGTCGGCGAAATCTTTTGCCAGTTCTTTGAGCTGGTCGCTCATCTTCAACGCTTCAGCGGACGCTGCCGCCGCATGCGTCAGGTTGGCAACGAATTCCTTTTCCTTCTCTTCGGACATGCCGCGATGCTTTGCCAGCATTAGAGTCACGATCAGTATCGACAACAACTGCGTGGTAAATGCCTTTGTACTCGCAACACCGATTTCCGGACCGGCCTGCGTCATCATCACCAGGTCGGACTCGCGCACCATTGAGCTGTGTGCGCTATTACAAATAGTTAGCGTGCCGATATAGCCAAGCTCTTTCGCCATGCGCAGCGCTTCGAGCGTGTCTGCAGTTTCGCCTGACTGTGACAAGGTCACGAACAATGTCTTGGGCGGAACGACAACATGCCGATAACGGTATTCGCTGGCGATCTCCACTTGTGTCGGTATGCCTGCCAGCGCTTCGATCCAGTACTTGCCCACACAACCAGCGTTGTAGCTCGTACCGCAAGCAACGAAGTGAATGTTCTCAACCTGGTCCAGCAATTCCTCGGCTTTCGGACCGAGTGATTCCGAAATGACACGCTGGTTGGCGACGCGCCCGTACAGCGTGTCGGCGAGTGCGCTGGGTTGATCATGTATCTCCTTCAGCATGAAGTGATCGTACGGTGCTTTTTCTGCCGAACCGCTGTCCCACTCGGTTTCATGCACTTCTCGCGTCACAGCATTGCCATCGGTATCAACAATACTTACACCGTCGCAACGGATTTCAGCCAGGTCACCCTGCTCGAGGTAGATGAAGCGTTGCGTCACGGGGAGTAGTGCCGGTACGCCGCTGGCGACGAAGTTTTCGCCCTCGCCCAGGCCGATGACCAGCGGGCTTGCAACACGACTAACGACAATGCGGTCCGGATCTTCGGCGTCGATGACAAGCAGCGCATACGCGCCTTCGAATCGTTCAACCGCTTTGCCAACAGCAGCAACCAGGTCCAGTCCCCGCTCGAGATAATAGTGAATCAGATGTGCGGCGACTTCGGTGTCGGTCTCCGAGTCAAACGTGTAGCCCTGCTCCAGCATCTCGTCTTTGATCGGCTGAAAATTCTCGATGATGCCATTGTGAATGACCGCAACACGACCACCCGACAAATGTGGATGTGCGTTGGCTTCGGTGACACCGCCGTGAGTGGCCCAGCGCGTATGTGCAACGCCGATCATGCCTTGCAGCGGGTTTTTCGCGAGCTTGTCTTGCAGCCCTGCTACTTTGCCAACCGTACGGCTCATGCCGAGCGAGCCGTTTTCGCGAATCACGGCAACTCCGGCCGAGTCATAGCCGCGATATTCGAGGCGCTTCAGGCCTTCAACCAGGACCGGAACAATATCTCGCCTGGCAACCGCGCCAACAATTCCACACATGCTATTTCTTGTCCTTTTTGACCGGCCGCTTCCATCCCGGAAGCGTGGTTTGTTTGCTGCGCGCTACCGTCAGTTCGTCGGCCGGAGCGTTTCTCGAAATGGTTGATCCCGCGCCGATCGTTGCCCCGCTGCCGACACTGACCGGCGCCACCAGGTTCACATTGGACCCGATGAAAACTCGATCGCCAATACGCGTCTTGTGCTTGTTTACGCCGTCGTAGTTACAGGTGATAGTTCCCGCGCCAACGTTGACACCGCTGCCAATCTCGGCGTCGCCGATATAGGTAAGGTGATTCACTTTGCTGCCATCGGCAATGGTGCTTTTTTTAATCTCGACGAAGTTACCGATTTTCACGTTGTCGGCGAGTGTCGCGCCTGGGCGCAATCTCGCGAACGGCCCAATCTCGCAAGCGGTGCCGGTGCTTGCGCCTTCGATGTGGCAGTTGCTGTGAATGAGTGACCTGGCGCCGAGTTTGCTGTCGCGTATGAGATTGTTCGACTCTATGATCGTGCCATCACCGAGCACAACGTCGCCTTCAAATACGGCGTTGATGTCAATGAACACGTCGGTGCCACATTTCAGGGTGCCGCGAATATCGACCCGCGCAGGGTCGGCGAAGCCAACGCCCTCTTGCATCAGTGCGTTAACGCGTCGCGCTTGCAGCGCACGCTCGGCTTCAGCTAATTGTTTTTTGTCGTTGATACCCATGACCTCCTGGCTACTGCCGGCCTTGATGCCGTGCACGTTAACGTTATCGGCAACGGCCATCGCGATGACGTCGGTCAGATAGTACTCGCCTTGCGAGTTGTCGTTCGACAGACCGGAGAGCCAGTGCTTTAGCTTGTCGCCTGGGCACAGTATGACGCCGGTATTGATTTCGTGAATGGCCAGTTGCTCTTCGTTTGCATCTTTCTGTTCGACGATGGCTTGTACGCTACCACCCTTGCGAACAATGCGGCCGTAGCCGGTCGGGTCCTGCATGTCGACTGTCAATACCGCCATCTCGCCGTGCGGTGTGTCTTCGAGTAGTTTGCGCAAGGTTTCAGCGGTCAGCAACGGTACGTCCCCCGCCAGGATCAGCACCCGATTGGCGTCCGGTGTATTCGGCATCGCCTGTTGCACGGCATGCCCCGTTCCCAGCCGCTCAGCCTGCAATGCCCAGCGAATACCTGGCGACGGTAATGCCGCCTGTACCGCCTCGCCGCCGTGGCCGTAAACCACGCAGATATCATCGGCTGCCAGGGCCTCGGATGAGGCCAGTACATGCGCCAGCAATGGCTTTCCAGCCAGAGATTGCAGGACTTTGGGCAGGGCCGAACGCATGCGGGTGCCCTGGCCGGCTGCCAGAATAATGATGCTCAGGCCCAAGCAGATCGCTCCGAAATTCGATGACAGCGAATGATACAGGATGTTCGGGACTGCGAAATGATTCAGCTCTCGTTTAAGGGTGTGGCGTAAGCTAGGGACTATGCGATTGGTGCTTCCCCTTGTTTTGCTGCTGCTGGCGTCCTGCGACCACGGAATCTACACCCGGGACGGTGTCACCGATGGCGACGGCTTTTACCTGGCACCCGGCGCATTCAGCAATGACGACCCGGCCTACCAGAGCTGGGTCACCTACAGCCTGATCAAGAGTGCCTGCCAGTTGAAGCTCGACGGCGAGAACCCGTCCCGGGCGAGCAGCTTCCAGTGCGAGTTTCGCTCACGGCGGCACCTCGCCAATGCCTGGGAGGAGAAGCGGGTTAATAATCCATCCATGAGTGACAAGTACCTGGACCAGCTCGCCACGGTACATCGGGCGGGGTTCCTGGGTGAATATACGGCGCATTACTACGGCATGCGCGACTGGGTCGTTCCGCCCGGCTTACGGCTTGCAGAATTTCGGCAGTGGCGCCGGGAACACCTTAAGGGTCATCGCCCGATGACGCGGATCACTGGATCGTGGAACTACCGTCGTAACGTGATGCGTCCTCCGACGTGATCCGGATTCTGTTCGTGACGTGATCGGCGGCTGAGGTTCGTTCAGTCTGACGTGTAGCTCAGCACCTTTCGCACGCGCTTGTATCGACCGTCGTCGAGTTCGTCATAGGCGTGACAGCCCTGCATCTCCCCACCGTACACATGCACGGTTACAGCCGTTTCATCGGCTGGATTCTCGATACGGTGGTAGTCGAATGGCGGGATCAAAGAACCGGCCATACCCTTACCGGCAATCACCTCATTGGCTTTGCGAAATGAAACGATTTTGTCGTCGGGCGCTCCGATCAAATCAAATGAACGGACACGTATCATTCCGTCGTAAACGCACTCGACACACCAGTTGCCATCGTGATCATGTATCGGTGTGCCTTGATGAGCGCCCCACACCATAACGACAATAGCGTAGCGATCGGTCTTGTGAAGCAGTCGGCGCGCATAGTCTTTTGCGCTGGGGCGCGTAAATTCGGCGGGCAGCTCGAGAGCGTGGCCTCCGATTTCTTCGATCAGGGTTTGCTTGACCGCTTCGCAGCAAGCATTACTATCCTCGACCGCTGTATCGGCATCGAGACGCGCGATCAGGCGGTCAACAGAAGGGGTAGTGAGGTTGCCGCTAGTCATGACGCGAATGTATCCGGCTACTTACGCTTGCCTTTAAGTTTCTGAGCCGCATTGTATCGCGCGCGGGCTTCGACGAGTTCGGCCTGGGCGCGGGCCACGTCGGTTTCGCTAGATGCGCCTTTCAGCGCTTCTTCCGCCGCATGTTGCGAGGACAGTGCGGCAGCTTCATCAAGTTGATCACTGCGCAAGGCGGTATCGGCCAGCACGGTTACCAGGTACGGCTGCACCTCGAGCATGCCGCCTGTAATGTAGAAGCTTTGTTCGTTGCCACTTTCATCCTGCACGCGAACTTCGCCGGGCGACAACGGAGTCAGCATCGGCGCGTGACGCGGTGCGATACCCACTTCGCCCATCGACGCGGGTGCGAATACCATTGAGGCGGTGCCTGAATGAATTTCGCCTTCGGCGGATACGATGTCGACTTGAATTGTGGCCATTTTTGTTCGCGCGCAGGGCGCGCTCCTACAGGTTGTTTACTGGAACTTCTTCGCGTTTTCTACGGCTTCGTCGATCGTGCCGACCATGTAGAACGCCTGTTCCGGAATGTGATCGTAATCGCCGTTCACAATGCCGTTAAAGCCGCGGATGGTTTCTGCCAGCGAGACGTATTTTCCGGGTGAGTTCGTAAAGACCTCAGCAACGAAGAACGGCTGCGACAGGAAGCGTTGAATTTTGCGAGCACGGTTGACGGTCTGCTTATCTTCTTCCGACAGCTCATCCATACCGAGGATGGCGATGATGTCCTGCAGTTCCTTGTAGCGCTGCAATACCGCCTGCACGCCACGGGCACAGTCATAGTGTTCGTTGCCAATAACCAGCGGATCGAGAATTCGTGAGCTTGAATCCAGCGGATCAACGGCCGGGTAAATACCCAGCTCGGCAATGTTACGTGACAGTACAAGTGTCGCGTCAAGGTGAGCAAAGGTCGTTGCCGGTGACGGGTCAGTCAGGTCATCGGCCGGTACGTAAACGGCCTGGAACGAGGTGATCGAACCGGTCTTCGTTGACGCAATGCGCTCCTGCAAAATACCCATCTCTTCAGCCAGTGTCGGCTGATAGCCCACTGCTGATGGCATACGGCCAAGCAGTGCGGACACTTCAGTTCCGGCGAGTGTGTATCGGTAGATGTTGTCGATGAACATCAAGACGTCACGGCCTTCGTCACGGAAAGCTTCAGCCATGGTCAGGCCGGTCAGCGCGACGCGCAGACGGTTGCCAGGAGGCTCGTTCATCTGGCCGTAAACCAGCGACACCTTGTCAATAACGCCTGAGTCGGTCATCTCGTGGAAGAAGTCATTACCTTCACGAGTACGCTCACCAACACCTGCGAACACAGAGTAACCACCGTGCTCTTTGGCGATGTTATTGATGAGCTCCATCAGCGTCACCGTCTTGCCCACACCGGCGCCGCCGAACAGGCCAACCTTACCGCCCTTCGAGATCGGCATGATCAGGTCGACGACCTTGATGCCGGTTTCGAGAAGCTCGGTGGTTGCTGCCTGATCTTCGTATGACGGTGGCGGGCGGTGAATCGGCATGCGCTTTTCTTCGCCGATTGGACCGGCGTTGTCGATCGGCGTACCGAGTACATCCATGATTCGACCCAGCGTCTTCACGCCGACAGGAACCGAGATTGGGCTACCGGTATCGGTAACCGACATACCACGCTTCAAGCCCTCGGAAGAGCCCATCGCAATGGTGCGAACCACGCCGTCACCCAGCTGCTGCTGAACTTCGAGCGTAATTTTCGCATCGTCGATGATCAACGCGTCATAAATCTTCGGGATCTGGCCTGCGGGGAACTCAACGTCCACAACAGCGCCAATAACCTGCACAGTAGTTCCGGTGCTCATACTCTCTTCCTATCCGTAGCAACGAATGCGTCGTTGCTAATTGCCTAAAAAGTTATCTACCCAGACACGGCGGCTGCGCCACCGACAATTTCTGAAATTTCTTGTGTGATTGCAGCCTGTCGAGCCTTGTTGTACTGAAGCTGCAAGTCGTCAATGATGTCGCCCGCGTTGTCCGTGGCCGACTTCATCGCCATCATCTTCGCTGCCATTTCGCAGGCGAAGTTTTCAACTGCACCGCGATAAACCTGCGACTCGATGTAACGCATTAATACGTCGTCGAGCAGTTCGCCGGCATCCGGTTCGTAAATGTAGTCCCAGTGATCCTGCAGGTCTTCGTCGTCCGAGCCGATGCCGCTGGCAGGCAGGATCTGCGTGACTTCCGGTGACTGCGTCATCGAATTCACAAAGCGGTTATGCACCAGGTACAGGCGGTCAATCTTGCCGTCACTGTACGAGTCGAGCATGACTTTGATCGAGCCGATCAATTCATTGACGCTCGGCTTGTCGCCCATGTGTGTTGCTTTACCAATGACGTTGCCGCCCATGCGACGGAAAAATGCTACTGCCTTCGCACCGACCAGCGACAGGTCAACGTCAATTTTTTTCTCTTGCAGGTCGGCGATTTCGCCGATCATGCGCTTGAAAAGATTGGCGTTGAGGCCGCCGCAAAGACCGCGGTCCGTTGAAATAACGATGTAGCCAACACGCTTCACTTCGCGTTCGGTCAGGTACGGGTGCTTGTAGTCCGGATTCGCATGAGCCAGATGCCCGACCACGCGACGGATGCGCTCGGCGTATGGGCGAGATGCTTCCATCTGCTTTTGCGCCTTGCGAATCTTGCTCGCAGCAACCTTCTCCATCGCGCTCGTGATCTTCTGCATATTCTTTACAGAAGCGATCTTGGAGCGTATTTCCTTTTCATTGGCCACGCGTCTAGTCCTTCCAGCCTAAGTCGATGTTGCCGGGCATTGAACGAATGTAGTTGTTGGTGTGCATCGACATGAACGTTCCTAGTAAGCGCCTTTCTCAGCAAACGCCTCGCAAACCTTCTTCAGGCTTGCGGCAATATCATCATTGTAGTCGCCGGTCTTGTTAATACCGTCAAGCACATCTGCATGATTGGCTTTGGCGAAATCGTGCAACGCCTCTTCGTAAGCAACCACTTTCTTCACCGGCACCTCATCAACAAAACCTTCGTTGACCGCGAACAGTGACAGCGCCATTTCCGCTACCGACAGCGGTGAATACTGCTTCTGCTTCATGAGTTCGGTTGCGCGCTCACCACGTTTGAGCTGCGCGCGCGTCGCTGCGTCGAGATCGGATGCAAACTGTGCGAACGCCGCCAGCTCACGAAACTGCGCCAACGCGAGTCGAATACCGCCGCCGAGCTTTTTGATGATTTTCGTCTGTGCCGCACCACCAACTCGTGATACCGAGAGGCCTGCGTTAATGGCTGGACGAATGCCCGCATTGAACAGATCGGACTCGAGAAAGATCTGACCATCGGTGATCGAAATCACGTTCGTCGGTACGAATGCGGATACGTCGCCACCCTGTGTTTCAATGATGGGCAATGCGGTCAGTGAACCGGTCTTGCCTTTGACCTTGCCGCCGCTGACTTTTTCAACGTGTGCCGCGTTGACGCGTGAGGCACGCTCGAGCAAACGCGAGTGCAGGTAGAAAACGTCACCCGGATAGGCTTCACGGCCTGGCGGACGACGCAGCAACAATGACACCTGGCGGTAAGCCCATGCCTGCTTGGTGAGGTCATCAAATACGATCAGTGCGTCTTCACCCTTGTCGAGAAAGTACTCACCCATTGACGTACCGGAATACGGGGCGATGTACTGCATCGCCGGGCTGTCGGCGGCGGCGGCCGCAACAATAATCGTGTGCGCCAGGGCGCCTTCTTCTTCGAGCTTCCTGACCACGCCGGCAATAGACGATTGTTTCTGTCCGATCGCGACGTAGATACATTTAATGCCGGTGCCACGCTGGTTGATGATGGTGTCGATGGCGACAGCGGTTTTACCCGTCTGGCGATCACCAATGATCAGCTCGCGCTGGCCGCGACCGATGGGCACCATCGCGTCGATGGATTTCAGGCCGGTTTGCACAGGCTGATCGACGGACTGGCGTTCAATAACGCCGGGCGCGACCTTTTCGATCGGCGCTCTGCCTTCGGCGTTGATCGGGCCCTTGCCGTCGATCGGATTGCCAAGCGCGTCAACAACGCGACCCAGCATGGCTTCACCGATTGGCACCTCAAGAATACGACCGGTGGTCTTAACCGTGTCGCCTTCCGATATGTGTTTGTAGTCACCGAGGACAACCGCACCCACCGAATCCTGCTCGAGGTTGAGCGCCATGCCGAAGGTATTCGGCGGGAACTCGAGCATTTCGCCGTAACGTGCGTCTGCCAAGCCGTGGATGCGAACGATGCCATCGGTAACTGCAATTACAGTACCTACATCGCGCGCTTCTGCGGACGCTTCGAAGTTCTCGATGCGCTCTTTAATCAGCGTGCTGATTTCAGAAGCTTTAAGTGCCATTTCTAATCCTCTTTATTTGATCAGTGCATTCGCAAGGCCCTCAAGCCGTGCGCGCAGTGATCCATCAATGACCACGTCACCGGCACGAATAACTGCGCCGCCAATGAGGTTTTCGTCTAGTTTTGTTTCGATTTTGACTTCGCGTCCGAGTCGTTTCTTCAGCGATGCGGCAATTTCGGCGACCTGCTTGTCGGTGAGCTTGCTCGCTGACGTTACCGTGGCGTCCACGGTATTTTCGACGGCCGCTTTTTTAAGCTCGAAGTGCGTAGCAATTTCTGGCATCACGCGAATGCGGCGGTACTCGATCAGCAACTTCAGGAAGTTTGTTCCCTTATGATCTTTACCGGCGAGTGTGGTCGCGCCCGCTTTGGTAAACAGGCCGGTCAAAAACTCCAGTCGCTGCCCGTCGTCGAATTGCGGACTGCCGAGATACTCGACCAGGCTGCGATCCGCCAGCAATTGCCCGGCAATCGTCAGTGATTCAGACCAAGCCGTGAGCTCACCCGCATCGTTCGCCAATTCAAAAATGGCGGTCGCGTACGGTCGTGCAATTGTATTGTTGTCAGCCATCGCGTCTTAGAGCTCCTGAGCGAGCTTGCCCAGAATGTCGTCGTGCGCCTTGCCATCAATTTCACGATTCAGGATTTTTTCAGCGCTCGCAATTGCGATGGCTGATACCTGGCCACGCAATTCTTCGCGTGCCCGGTTCGCTTCCTGCTCGATTTCGGCTTTGGCAGCTGACAACTGACGTTCGCGTTCCTTGACGCCGTCAGCCTTGCCATCAGCAACGATTTCGTTCGCGCGAGAGTGCGCCTGATCGAGAATGCTGGTCGCCTGCTTGCGTGCTTCGGCGACGATATCGTCGGCTTCAGCAGCGGCTTTGACAAGAGACTCCTGCCCTTTATCGGCAGCAGCAAGTCCCTCTTCGATCTGTTTCTGTCGCTCTTCCAGCGCAGCCAGAATCGGCGGCCAGATGAGCTTCATGCAAAACCAGACGAAAAGGACCATCGCTATCGACTGGCCGATGAGAGTCAGATTAATATCCACTGGATACTCCTAAGTACGAGAAAGTCGCCCCGCATAAACGGTGCGATAATTCTTGTGCCTTCTTAGCTACCAACGACAGGTGCGTTTGCGAGCTGAGCGATGAACGGATTGGCGAACGCGAAGAACAATGCGATACCCACACCTATCATTGCGACAGCGTCGAGCAGCGCAACGACGATGAACATCTTAGTCTGCAGCATTGGCGCGAGTTCTGGTTGACGTGCAGCGCCTTCGAGGAAGCGGCCACCCAAGAGGCCCATGCCGATGCCAACGCCAAGTGCGCCGAGGCCGATCAAAAGTGCGACAGCAATCGCCGTCAAGCCAATAACAGTTTCCATCTCTTTCTCCTGCGGAGGACTTAGTCCAACTTATTGAATTTAAAAGTAATATTAATTAATGTTTCTCTGACGCCAGGCTTAAATAGACTATGGTCAGCATCATGAAAATAAAGGCCTGCAAGGTGATAATCAGCACGTGAAAAATGGCCCAACCGATGTGCAATAGACCGCCGCCCGCGCCCAATAACAAACCACCGCTAAACATGGTCGCAATCAAAATAAAGATAAGTTCGCCAGCAAACATGTTGCCGAACAGTCGCAACGACAAGGAAACCGGCTTCGCAATCAGTGCCACGCTTTCCAATATGAAGTTAAACGCGATTATGAACGGTGCTGCAATCACACCCCACCCTTTGGTCGGCGGTGCGATAGGGTGCATGGTCAGCTCGCCGACAAAGCCCGTAATGCCCTTGTTCTTGATCGTATAGAAAATGATCAGGAAGAAGACGGCGATGGACATACCGAAAGTTATATTGACATCAGTCGATGGCACCACCTTCATGTAAGGGATGCCAGCCGTCGCGGCCAGCGATGGTATCCAATCGACGGGCACCAGGTCCATCAGATTCATTAGAAAAACCCAGACGAAAATGGTTAGCCCGAGCGGTGCGATCAAGCGGCTCGTGCCGTGGAATGTGTCTTTCACACTGCTATTAACAAATTCGACAATGATTTCGACCGCTGCCTGAGTCTTGCTCGGCTTTCCAACTGAAGATTTTTTCGCAACTCTCCAGAACAGGAGAATAAAGAAGAAGCCCAGCAACACGGACCAGAACATCGAGTCGACGTTGATCGTCATTGGGTTTCCGGCACAAGTGTTCCACACCCACTCGCCCGTCTCGTCCTTGCAGACCTGCAGGTTCTGGAGGTGATGTTGAATGTACTCGCCCGACGTTTGTGCGCCGTGTCCGCCTTCAGCTGCCATTGCTGTTTTCCGTTTCCTGTTTTTCTTTAGGTCGCATTAGCAACCCTGAAAGGGTCACCAGCTGCGATGCTATAAATCCTGCAAAAAGTGCCGCTGCGTTCAGCGGCCTGACCAGCGTAAACACCAGACTGAAAAACAGTACCGTGAGCGCCAGTTTTCCAATTTCGCCAATCCAGGCGGCGTTCACCAGGGCCTGTGCCCCCGGGTCCCTGCGTGGTACGACCAGTCGCAGCGCCAGAAAAGCGTTCGGAACCAGGCAAATCAGGCTCCCCAGCATCGCCGAGTACGCCGCCACCTTGTCAAATACGCCCCAGAGAACCGCGGCCAGAACCACTCCAACCAGAAACTGACCGATGAGCACCCGGGGAATAGTGAGATCCAAGTCTCTATGCCTCCGGCACTAAAAACGCCACGTCCGTCGTTGTCCGGCGGTGGGTGGCGCTTATGGTCAAAAGTGTTTCCAGGCGGGCCTGCAAATAGCGTGCGCATTATAGTGGCAGACCCCAAGCATCGCAACAGACAAAGGGTGATTAGACGGGCTCATTTTGGGTCGGTATTTGTCGAAAATTGGCGGTATTTCGGCCCTTTTTCGGCGAACCGGGCGCCGCGCGGTCGCGTTATCGTCAAGTTTTGCCGGCGCTCGGCGATAGCCGTGTATCTGCTGCCTAACAGACGGCGAGATCATTGACGGCCTTCAGGCGGCCAAAGGCCGCATGCCGTTTGGGATCGTCATGGCGACCGAGCGCCAGTCGCTACCGGGCACCAACGAGTTTGAGTTCGTCGACAAGCTCGCGAGCTTCGACAATATTGAGTGGGTGAGCAGGGATTTCGATTTCGACCGCTTCAGCAGTTCCGCCCGCCGCTGCCGGACGCTGAATGTCCCGCGCCAGGAAATCACGAATGCGCTCGAGAGCCACGAATTTGTACTGCGCTAACAGCCGAGGGTTGAGTGAAACTCGGGATCCGAGTGGCTGACGCGCGAAGCAGAGGCGTTGGTGTGCTGGCTACACCCGCAGCACGGCCTGATGGGGCCGCTGGAGTTTCTCCTCGAGATTGAAGCCTTCGGGCCGATAGGCTGGCTCGGTGCCCACGTGCTGAACCAGTTAAGGTGGCAGTCACCGTAACCTGGCTAGAAAAGCAATAGTTAGGGTGACTGTCACCGTAATTGTTTAGGTTACGGTGACTGCCACCTTAATTTTTATTTGATGTGTTTTAGGATGCCGTCTAGTTCATCCAGGCTGTTGTAGGCGATGACGAGTTTGCCGCTGCCGTTTTTGTTGTGGTCGACGTTGACTTTCGCGCCGAGTTTTTCAGATACCTCGATTTCAAGACGGCGAATATCGGCATTGGGTGCCGGCGGCTTTTTTGCCGTTGCGGCGGCGGGTCCGCCTAATATTTTCCTGACAAGGCGCTCGGTCTCGCGAACGGAAAGTTTTTTCTTGATGACCTGGCGCGCCGCATCGAATTGTTGCGACGCGATTGACAGTGCCAACAATGCACGTGCGTGACCCATTTCGATCTGCCGGTCTTCAAGCAGAGGTTTTACTTTTTCAGACAGCTCCTGCAGACGCAGCAAATTGCTCACCGATGCGCGTGAGCGGCCGACGGCTTGTGCCGCCTCGGCATGTGTCAGATCGAATTCGCGAATCAGCCGGTCCAGTGCGCGCGCTTCTTCCAGCGGATTAAGGTCCTCGCGTTGTATGTTTTCGATGAGTGCCATCGCAATCGCGGACTCATCGTCGACATCGCGAATGACCGCTGGAATGTCGGCGAGGCCCGCCATCTGCGCGGCACGCCAGCGGCGCTCGCCGGCGATAATTTCATAGCGCTCCGTACCGTCTTTTTTGCCAATAGGCCGGGCAACAATCGGCTGGACAACGCCCTGCGCCTTTATGGATTCCGCCAACTCCTGCAACGAGTCCTGGCGCATATCAACCCGCGGCTGATACTGGCCGCGCTGCAAATGTTCGACAGGCAGGTTCTTCAATCCATCGTTGCTAGCCGCTTCAGCCGCCGCTTCCGGCCGCGATACCGCAACCATCGGTTTCGTAAGCAGTGCGTCGAGGCCGCGGCCCAATCGTTTCTTTGGTGACATGCGTTTTCCTAAACGGCTTCAGCGATGCGATCGTCTTCACGCCGCAAGACTTCGCCGGCCAAGGCAAGATAGGCGATTGCGCCGCGTGATGAGCGGTCGTGCAGCAGCACCGGCAGTCCGAAGCTCGGCGCCTCCGCCAAACGAACGTTTCGCGGTACCACGGTGCGAAAGACTTTGCGATCGAAATGTTCGATGAGCTGCATCGACACCTCGTTGGACAGATTAATACGCGGATCAAACATCGTACGCAGAATGCCGTACATCTCGAGCTCCGGATTCACCGAATCGCGAACCTGCTCGATGGTGCGCAACAATGAGCTGAGCCCCTCCAGTGCGTAGTACTCGCACTGCATCGGAATGAGCACACCATCGGCGGCCGTCAATGCATTAACCGTCAGCATGTTGATCGACGGCGGACAGTCAATCAGGATGAAATCGTACAGCCCGGCGACCGGCGCCAGTGCCTTCTTGAGCTTCATCTCGCGACCGATTTCCTGCAGCAGGTTCACTTCGGCGAGCGTCAGGTCCTCGTTGCCCGGCAGCACGGCGAAGCCGCCCTGTGGCGCGGAGATGATCGTGTCGGCCGCGCTTGCCTCGCCAAGCAGCACATCGCAGGCAGAGTTCTCGACGTCCATCTTGTCGATGCCGCAACCCATGGTCGCGTTGCCCTGCGGATCCATGTCGACCAGCAATACGCGGCGTTGGGTGGCTGCCAGTGACGCAGCCAGGTTGACGCAGGTGGTGGTTTTGCCCACCCCGCCTTTCTGGTTTGCTACAGCAATGATTCGCGACATGACTACCTGCTTTTATGTTCGACGTCTCAACAGCACAGCGTGCCGCGATCCCTTTTCCAGACCCGGCACGATTAGCTCTGTAACTGCATGACTCCACGGTGCTGCTATTTGTTCTAATTCTGTTGCCGGGTAACGCCCTTTCAGCGCTACAAACACCCCGTCCTCTCTTACGTGGTGACCTGCAATTTCCACAAGTTTCGGCAAAGCGGCCAAAGCCCGGGCAATCACGGTATCAAAGCCATGGCCGGGTGCATAGTCCTCGCCCCGTGCTTTGACGGCGGAAACGTTCTGAAGGCCGAGCAATCCAGCGACGTGCTGGACGAACATGATCTTTTTGTTGTTACTGTCGAGCAATGTAAATTGCCGTTCCGGGTTGATGATCGCGAGCGGCAAGCCCGGGAAGCCCGGCCCGGTGCCGACATCAAGAATGGTGTCCCCGTTGAGCAGCGGAGACGCGACGAGGCTGTCGAGCAGGTGGGTCGTGATCATGTCCTCGCGATCACGAACGGCCGTCAGGTTGACCTTTTGGTTCCATCGCTCGAGTTCATCGAGCAAGGCGGCGAGCTTGTCCGCGCTGCCCTCGGGGAACGAAAGCGCCAGCGCCTCGATCGCCTGTTGTACCCGCGCGACCCGCATGTCTCGGTCAGGCGACCAGCAGCGCCATGAAGTCATCAACGGTCGTAGCGGCCAGCTTGTCCCGATCAAGACAAAGCGCATTCAGTTCGGACCACTGATTGGCTGCAAGCTTCGGCGATACGCTGTCGACAAACTTCTTTTTCAGAACCGGAATGCCCTCTTCGCGGCGCTGGCGGTGGCCAATCGGGAAATCGACTGCAATACGGTCCGTGCTGCTGCCATCTTTGAAAAATACCTGCACTGCGTTGCCAATGTAGCGAAGCTTCGGGTCGAAATAGTCTTTCGTGAACTGCTCGTTCTCGCGGACTTGCATTTTCTCACGCAAAGCATCGATTCGCGGGTCGCTTGCGACCTTGTCTTCGTAATCCGCGGCAGTCAGTCGCCCGAAAATCAGCGGCACGGCAACCATGTACTGGATGCAGTGATCGCGATCCGCCGGATTGTCGAGCGGGCCGGTTTTGTCAATGATGCGAACGCCCGCTTCCTGGGTCTCGATGACAATCTTCTCGATGTCATCAATGCGGTCTTTAAGCTCCGGATGCAGGGTCATGGCGGCTTCAACGGCCGTTTGCGAGTGAAACTCTGCGGGATAGGAAATCTTGAACAGCACGTTTTCCATCACGTAGCTGCCATACGGGCGCTGGAATTTAAATTCCTTACCCTTGAAAAGCACGTCGTAGTAGCCCCAGGTCGGCGCGCTTAGCGCCGACGGATAGCCCATTTCGCCGGTCATCGCGATCAACGCGAGTCGCACGGCGCGGCTTGTTGCGTCGCCGGCAGCCCAGCTCTTGCGGGAGCCGGTATTCGGTGCGTGGCGGTAGGTGCGCAGCGAGCAGCCATCGATCCACGCGTTGGAGACAGCGTTTAGCACCGTATCGCGGTCGCCGCCGAGCATGCGCGTAACCACCGCGGTCGTCGCAACACGCACCAGCAGCACATGGTCGAGGCCGACCCGGTTAAAACTGTTCTCCAGTGCCAATACGCCCTGGATTTCGTGCGCCATGATGGCCGCGCTCAGGACGGCTTTCATCGTTAGTGGTTCATCACCTTTTGCGCGCGCCTGCCGACTCAGGTAATCGGCAACGGCAAGAATCCCGCCGAGGTTGTCCGACGGGTGTCCCCATTCGGCAGCCAGCCAGGTGTCATTGAAGTCCAGCCAGCGATTCATTGCGCCGATGTTGAAGGCCGCGAGTACCGGATCGAGTTCATAAGAAGTCCCGGGCACACGTGCACCGCCGGATAAGGTCGCACCGGGTACAACCGGGCCCATGAGTTTGGTGCACGCCGGGTAATCGAGTGCCTGAAAACCACAGGCGAGCGTGTCCATCAGGCAATAGTGTGCGGTCTCAAAAGCGAGCTCGCTTTCAACGTTGTAATCGCAAACGTAGTCGGCGATATCGGAAAGCGCTTGGTCCCAGTCGGCGCGTTCGGCCGAGCGGACGATGACTTCAGACATTTAAGTCTCCGTAAGGTTTTTAAGTTCGGTCTTCAATAGCCACCCACTTTTGCAAGTCGGGTCCGATGTAATCCGCTGCCGGGCGAATCAGTTTGTTGTTGGCGCGCTGTTCCATGATGTGTGCGGCCCAACCCGTGATGCGCGAGCAGACAAAAATTGGCGTGAAGAGATAGGTCGGTATACCCATGAAGTGATACACGCTCGCCGCAAAAAAGTCAGCATTGGCGAACAGCTTCTTTTCGTCCCACATGACTTTCTCGACGGCTTCTGAAACCGGATACAGGACCGTGTTACCCACATCGTCCGCCAGCAACTTCGACATTTTCTTGTTAACAGCGTTGCGCGGGTCCGACGTCGTATAGACGCGATGGCCGAAACCCATGATCAGGTCCTTGCGCTCCAGCATACCCAGTACGCCGACCGTTGCTTCTTCCGGTGTTTTGAATTTCGAAATCAAAGCCATCGCTGCTTCATTGGCGCCACCGTGCAATTTGCCACGCAGTGCACCGATGGCACCCGTGACGGCGGAGTGCATGTCGGACAAGGTGCCGGTGATAACGCGTCCAGCAAATGTCGACGCATTGAATTCATGCTCTGCATATAAAATGAGCGTCGTGTCGAGACACTTGCGATGCAGTTCCTTCGGCGGCTTGTCATGCAGCATGTGCAGGAAGTGTCCTGCGATACTGTCATCGTCTGTTTCCGTGTCGATACGCACGTTGTCGGTGTGAAAGCGATGCCAGTAAATCAATATCGACGGCAAACAGGCCAACAAGCGGTCGGCGACTTTATTCTGATTCGCGAAATCGCCTTCGGGTTCGATGTTGCCGAGGAATGAAACACCGGTTCGCAGCACGTCCATCGGGTGCGCATCAGCGGGAATCATTTCCAGCACCGTCTTCAGTGCATCCGGTAACCCGCGATCGGCTTTGATCGTCCGGATGTAGGCGCTGAGTTCCGCCTGGCTCGGCAGCTTGCCGTGCAACAGCAGGTAAGCGACTTCTTCGAAGCTGGCGTTGTCGGCCAGGTCGTAAATGTCATAGCCGCGGTAAGTGAGGCCAGCGCCTTCTTTGCCTACGGTACACAGGTGCGTCTGGCCTGCGGTGACACCCGCAAGACCACCCGTTTTTTTTGTGGCTGTCATTATTTCTCTCCGGTATTCAAACCCTGTTGCTTGAACAGGGCGTCTAGCTTGTCTTCATAAGCCCGGTAACCGAGCACGTCGTAGAGCTCCGTGCGAGTTTGCATTGAGTCGACCACCGCCTGTTGAGTGCCGTCTTTCTTTATTGTCGTGTAAACCTGCAGTGCCGCGTTCGACATTGCGCGAAATGCGCTCAGGGGATACAGCGTCATAGCGACGCCGACCTCGGCCAGTTCGTCGGTCTTGAATAGCGGCGTCTTGCCGAACTCGGTCAGGTTCGCGAGCACCGGCACTTTAATCGCGTCGGTGAACTGCCGGTATTCCTCAAGCGTCGTTAGCGCTTCGGCAAAAATCATGTCGGCACCCGCTTCGACGTAAGCCGCGGCACGATCGATCGCGGCTTGCTGGCCTTCGACCGCATGCGCGTCAGTTCTCGCCATGATGACGAACGAATCGTCTATGCGACCGTCGACCGCCGCTTTCAGCCGGTCCGACATTTCATCGGCGGCGACCAGCGCTTTGCCGGGGCGATGCCCGCAACGCTTGATGGCCACCTGGTCTTCGAGATGACAGCCAGCGGCGCCGGCCCAGGTCATTTCACGAATCGTGCGACTGATCATGAACGCGCCGCCCCAGCCGGTATCGGCATCGACCAGCAACGGAACATCGGTGGCCGAGGCGATGCGGCGGATGTCTTCGCAAACATCATTTAACGTTGTCATCGCCAGATCCGGAAGGCCGTAGGACGCATTGGCGACACCGGCACCGGACAAATAGATGGCTTTGAAGCCTGCTCGCTCGGCGAGCATGGCGGTATAGGCGTTGATGGTGCCAGCAATTTGAAGCGGCTTTTCCGCCTCGAGTGCAGCACGAAAACGAGCACCTGCGCTCATATCGGACCCTCTGGGTGACCGGGTTTTAATATAGATTAAAACTTCCGGGGTGCGCGATTCTAAACCACCGGAGGGTCGTTTCCCAAATTGAGCGGGGTGGAAAATTTACGGCGCCGCGGGCGGCAGCGCCTCAAGAAGCTGGTCGGCGTATTGCGCTTGTTGTTTCAGCAGGTAGATCATCGCGCCGATCGCCGAATCCCGGTAGGTGAGAGTTCGGTGAAAGTCCGTGTCGGCTTTGAGCGGTGCGAACAGGTGCGCCATTTTAGCGTAGTCGACCCCCGGCAACTCGCAGGGCGGAAATCCGGACGGTGCCTGATCGAAATCCAGTGTCGTAGGACAGTTCTGCCGTATCAGGGCCTGCACGTCGTTCGGAATGATGCCGCGTATGATCCCACGGTAATCCTCCGACGGTCGCCAGCCGCTGATCGAAGTGTTTGCTTTGTTGTAATAGCCGGACAACCGCGTTCTGAGGTCAATGTCGTCCAGCAGGCGAATGTTCCCGGTATTTTGCAGATCTTCATAGGTATTGCGAACCGGCAAAAACGGCCAGATTTCGGCGGCGTAATACGATGCCAGCAATGTCTCCTGATCGATGTCCCTGTCCGTGCCCAGCCAGTCGAGGAATTCATCGCTGAAGCGCTGTACATCGGAGAAGAACGCAATACGGCGGTCGATCGCAAGTCTGTCGAGCTCAATGTCGTCATGAAGTCGCGCCAGGTATTCATCACGCAGCTGACTGTCTTTGCGGTTCTCCAGCGCCGTCTCGACCGTCAATGCGACGAGGACACCGACCACGATCAGCACGAATTCGCCAAGCAGTCTTGCGTTGTTCTTCATCCGATCTGCACAACGATACGACCAGTGATTTTGCCGTCAATGTAGGCCTGAAATGCATCCGGCAGCTCATCGAAAGTAATTGTTTTGTGGCCGATCGTGTCGAGATGCTGCGGTTTCAGATCGCCGCCAATCCTTGTCCAGACCGTGCGCCGAAGGTCACTGGGTGTATCGACGGAGTTAATGCCGAGCAAGCACACCGCGCGCAGAATGAAGGGTAGCACTGTCGTGTTGAGCACTGCACTCGCGGCAAGCCCGATACTCGCGATGTTGCCGCCGTAATCCACGGTCCGCGTCAACCAGGTGAGGTAGTCGCCACCGAGGTTGTCAATTGCACCACCCCACAGCACCTTTTCCATCGGACGCTTGCCGAGATCGACCTTGCCGCGAATCAGGATGCGTCTCGCGCCAATCTCTCGAAGATAGGCCTCTTCCGCCGCTTTTCCCGTGAGTGCCACTACCTCGTAGCCCCGTCCCGCCAACATGTCGATCGCGACACTGCCAACGCCGCCCGTTGCGCCGGTGACGACGATGGGCCCGCCATCCGGCAACTGTCCGTTCTGCTCCATGCGATGAATTGCGAGTGCCGCCGTGTAACCCGCGGTGCCGATCTGCATGGCCTCAAACGCAGTCATACCGTCGGGAATCGCGACCAGGCTGTTACTGTCAACGCGCGCGTATTCGGAGTAACCACCATCGACGGTTTCACTTAAGCCGCAGCCGTTAACCAGCACTTCGGAACCGGGCCTGAATGCCTTGTCTTCGGAGCTCACGACAACGCCGGCGAGATCGATGCCACCATTGAGCGGGAATTGGCGCAGAATTTTTGCGGCACCTGTCGCCGCCAGCGCATCTTTGTAGTTAATCGTCGAGTGTGTGACACGAATTACGACGTTGCCGGGACTCAAGTCATCGAGTGTCAGTGTCTGGAACCCGGCAACGATCTCACCGTCCTTGTTGTCAATCCGAAACGCGCGAAACTGATCCATTACCGCCCCTCCTTTTTAAGCCGCTGCAACCAGGACACCAGGCCTTTACTGTTGAGCACAATATCAACGTCGAGGACCGAATGCATCGTCTCGTCGTCACCGCTCCAGCCGTGAGCGCGGAGGCGCGCCGACAGGTGTTCCCAAACCGCCGTCTGGATGGGTGGGAGCGGGTCGTCGTTGTCAATTTGAGCCATTGCGAGCTCAGCGAAACAATCAATATCTGCATGCATATCGGCCGCGAGGCGCGGCAGGTCGCCGACTCGACTGTAGTGCGTCAGGTAAAGCTGTAAGGGTTCACAACCCATGATGCGATCGATCGAAACATGCGCCGCGATCGGATCGAACTGCGTCGGTGTTGTCGTTGGAAATATGAACTCCCCACTTGCCGTGTCGAGTTCGCGATAGGAAACGCCGAAACTATCGCCGGTGAAAACGCCGCGGGAAGCGGGGTCATTCAGGCTGTAGTGGTGCAACGCGTGTCCTTCGGTGTAGAGCGTTTGCAGCTTTCGGCTACCGAGTGTGTACCACGCGGCATCGGCGGCAAGCTCGACACGCCGTTCTTCGATTGGCTGCAAGCGACCGTACATGGTTCGCGTTTCCTCAACGCCGTACACCGCTTGGGTGCCAGCCATGAGTCGCGACGGATCGATCATGTGCGGTGCGCCACGCGGATGAATTACGCAGCGTGCATTGGGCAATGCCTGCATCAGCTTGCCGGCGCCGCCCGCGTGATCAAGGTGAACATGCGTCAGGAATACAAAATCGACATCACCGACATCGAGACTTTCCTGCCGCAATGCATCGAGAAGCAATGCAACGCTATCATTGGTACCGGTGTCGACGAAGGCCGCACGGCCGGAATCAACGATCAGGTGACTCGCGTCCTGCATTGGGCGCATGTATTCGGTGTCGATGGCGACGATGCTGCCATCGAGCCGGGTCGTTGTTGCACGCGCGCCTGGCACGGTTTCGATTATTTGTCTTCGGTCGTTTCGAGGCCGTCAAGATTCGCGAAATAGTGTGCGAGGACCTCGAGGTCTTCGTCGGCAAGCAGCATCGCCTGAGCACTCATCAGTGGATCCGTGCGTGTTCCGTCGCGGTATTTCTCCAGGGCATGCACAAGGTAGTCTTCGTGCTGTCCCGCAATTGTCGGCCAGACGGCGTTGACGCTGACACCGTTCGGCCCATGGCAGGCAGTGCAGGCCTGCGCCGAGTCGGGGCGGGATTTTTCCGCTGTTGCCGTATCGCTACCGCCAGCCGCAACGGCTTCTCCGCCGAGGCTTGCCAGATACGCGGCGACATCGTCAATTTGCTGGTCGGTGAGGCTTTGAGCCTGCGCGATCATCGTCGGATGGTTCCGCGTACCGTTGCGGTAGCCCTCCAGTGCAACCACCAGATAAGCCGCCTTCTGGCCGCCGAGCTTTGGGACGCGGTAAGACGGGTAGGCATTCCTGTAGCCGTCGATGCCATGACAGCCAAGACAAGTGTAACCAAGCTCCTTGCCCGCCTCGACATCGCCGTTGGCAAGCGCCGGCTGCGCGATCAAGAGTGACAGAATCAAAGGCGCCGTAAAGCGGATCAGGTATGTGATGTTGGTAGTCATTTGATAATTCTGCTTTTTCTTGCATCGGGCCGCACCCGAAGCATTGTTTGAGGCCGCTATGGTAGTGACACTGGCGAAGGATTTCTAGCGCCAGCGAACAGTAAATTGGAGCGGGCATGCTAGCATCGGCGCGATCTCCATCCTTGACAGAGGAACCGCGGTGAAAAAAAGCATAATTGCACTGATCCTGGCGGCCGTACTGGTAATCATCGTATCACCGGGCATTATTGGCGGGCTGGCCGAGCGCAGCGTCGACAAAAACCTCGATTGGGCAGCGACGGAAAGCGGCGAACTCGTCGTTACCTCCGGCTCATTTGAGCGCAGCTGGTTCTCGTCAGAGGGGCAGCACCGCGTCGAGCTCGGCAATGGTCAGTTACGTGCCGCGCTGACCGCTGCGGCGGGCGCCGACAACGATGATAATATTCCGGTCCTGCTGATTAATACGCACCTCGATCACGGCCTGATCCCGGTCTCATCAATGTCTCGCGAACAGGGCTCGCTGGCGCCCGGCCTCGGCAGCGCCGTGTCGACAATGATGATCCAGTATGACAACGGCGAAAGCTTTGAAATACCGGGCACGATTTACAGCAAGGTTGGACTCGGCGGTGGATTCGATTCGCGCTACGTGCTGGAGGCCGGCTCGAAGATTGTCGACGACGGCGAAATCACCTGGCAAGCATCGACCCTGAACGTCTCTGCCAACGGCGTGAGCGGCAAGGTCCGGTTCGATGGCAATTTCGGCGCCATGACCTTCGGTGATCGCCAACAACGGGTGTCCATTGACGGCGGCACCATCGAGGGCGCGCAGGAAAAAACGCAATACGGCTTCAATGTCGGAACCCTTGACGCGGTCATAGGGCCGATGGCGGTCAATGTCAGCGATATGGCGGTTGGTGGAAATCAGGGCATGAAGCTGAGCGCGTCGTCCTCCGTCGACGGCGGCCTGACCGCCGCTGACATGCACATGGAGGTCAACGGACAGAATATTCCTCAGTTTGGTGAGCTGTCGATCGTCACTGACCTTAAGTTCTCCGACATCGACGCCGCGGCGCTCGGCGCTCTCGACAAGCGCCTCACGGAGTTTGTCGATCCGGTGAACCCAAACCAGGCGGTGGCCGAGGCCGAAAAAGAATTCAAGGATCTGGTCGCAGCGGGATTCAATGTTCACGTGGAGCGCCTGAACTTCGCGCTGCCGATGGGAACGATTGAATCGAGTTTGTCCGTTGTCGTTCCGAAAAGCGATCGCGCTTCGTTTGAGTGGACCTCGTTATTGCTCAGCACTGAAGCCACGTTCAATGTTTCGATACCGGAGGCGCTGATACAACAGGCTACATCGATGGACCCGCAAGTCGGAACAATCGTCGCACTGGGATACCTGTCGAAACAGGGCGACGTCTACGTGATGGATGCGAAGTTCAAAAGCGGGCTAATCAATATTAACGGCGCACCGATTCCGATACCTCTAGGGATGTTTCAGTAACACTTCCGCGTGGTGACAGGCGACGCGAACACCGGCTATCTCGCGCAGCAGAGGTCGTTTGTCACTGCAGACGCCGTCGGCAAATTTGCAGCGCGGGTGAAACACGCAACCGGACGGTGGCGACAGTAAAGACGGTACCTCACCTTTGATTGGTGCTGCGTGCGTCGGCACCAGCGGGTCCGGAACCGGTGACGCATCCAGCAGCGCTCGCGTATAAGGGTGGCGCGGCTCGGAAAACAGCAGGGCGGTGTCGGCAACCTCGAGCAGGCGGCCGAGATACAAGACGGCCACACGGTGGCTGATGGACCGCACCACTGCGAGGTCGTGCGAAATAAAAATAATCGACAGACCGGATTCGCGTTGCACCGCCCTAAGGAGCTCAAGCACCTGGTCCCGGGCAGACCCGTCCAGCGCCGCGACGGCTTCGTCGCAAATCAGGATCTTCGGCTCAAGTATCAGCGATCTCGCGATCGCGACACGCTGCGCCTGCCCGCCTGACAGTTGATGTGGAAAGCGGTGCAGGAAGCTTTCATTCAAGCCGACCTTCTTCAAGATTGCAACCACGCGTGCGAGTCGTACCTGTGCCGTTTGTTCGCCTGCGTGCACCCTGAGCGGCTCACTCACAATCGACTGTACGCGCATCTGCGGGTTAAGCGCGCTCACCGGATCCTGAAAGACCAGTTGCAGATCGCGGCGCTGCGCAGCCGCGCGCGTCTGTACCGCACCCTCAAGCAGCTGTCCGGCATAGACCACTCGACCGGCGTGCATTGGGATAAGGCCCAGCAGCGCGCGCACCAGGCTCGTCTTCCCGGAACCTGATTCGCCGACGATGGCCAGTGTCTCCGCTTGGCGCAATGACAGCGTGACGTCCAGAACCGCACGCAATTCGCGGTGGCTTGCGTCGCGATAGCTGACGCTCGCGCCTTCCACGCTCAGCACCGTCTTGCCTTCAGCCGGAGGCAATATCGCGCCTCGATCGATGCGCGGGGCAAACTTCAGCAGCCGTTTCATCGAGTCGCTTGCGGGTGCGGCAAACATGGCGCCGGTTGGGCCGGACTCGACCAGCTTGCCGGCCTCGAAAACCAGCAGCCGCTCGCAGCGACCCGCAACGATGCCGAGGTCGTGTGTAATCAGCAGCAATGCCGTGTCGTCGCGCAGCTCCTCAAGGAGCTCGAGAATTTGTGCCTGGACCGTCACGTCGAGAGCGGTTGTCGGCTCATCGGCGATCAGCAGGTCCGGCCTGGCGATGAGGGCCGAGGCGATCATCGCGCGCTGCCGCATGCCGCCGGATAATTGATGAGGATAGGCGTGGAATTGTTGCTTCGGGTCCGGCAGTCCGACGCGCGCAAGCATCGCAATCACTTTTTCATCCGCATCGGTGCCGCGCGCCAAATTGTGTTGCAGCAATATCTGCCGTAACTGCTGGCCGATACGAAGATACGGATTCAGTGCCTGCATCGGATCCTGGAAAACGATACTGATGCGCGTCGCGCGGATTTCATCAAGCTGTCGCTGACTGGTGTTCGCAATTTCAGCACCATCGAAGCGGATGCTTCCCGACACACTCGCGTCGCGCGGCAACAGGCCAAGCAGCGCCAGCGCGGTTTGTGATTTGCCGCAACCGGATTCGCCGACGAGACCAACGGACTCACTGCGTCGAACGACAAAACTCACATCATCAACCACGGCGGTGTCACCGTAGCAAATGCGCAGGTTGTTGACCTCCAGCAGGCTCACTGCGAATGCCTTGCATCAAAAAAATCGCGCAACGCATCGCCGAGAAAATTGAAGCACATCAGCATTGCTGCCAACAGCGTCGCCGGAATCAGCAACATCCAGGGTGCAGCTTCCATCTGCTTTACGCCGCCGTTGACGAGCGAGCCGAGTGAGGTTTGTGGCTCCTGAACCCCGAGGCCAAGAAAGCTCAGGAATGACTCAACCAGAATCGCCTGCGGAATCGTCAGCGTTACGTAAACGATGACGATGCCGAGCAGGTTGGGCGCGATGTGTCGAAAGATAATTCTTGCGGTACTGACACCGGTCAGGCGCGCAGCGTCGACAAACTCGCGCTCGCGAAGGCTCAGGGTTTGTCCGCGCACAATGCGCGCCATATCCAGCCAGTTGATCGCGCCAATAGCGACGAAAATCAACAGAAAGTTTCGCTCGAAGGCGACCATCAGCAAGATGACAAGGAAGATAAAAGGCAGCGCGTACAAGGTATCCACGATGCGCATCATCACCGCATCAACACGGCCACCAACGTAGCCCGCTATCGCGCCGTAACTCACGCCGATAATCAGACTGACGAGGCTCGCGACAACCGCAACCAGCAATGTGATGCGAATGCCGAGCAGCGTGCGTACAAACAAGTCACGGCCGAACTCATCGGTACCGAAATAATGCGCCTCGACAAAACCCGGCGCACGCAGTATCGCGTCGAAGTTGGTGTCCTGGAACGCGTATGGGCTGATCCAGGGCCCAACGATTGCCAGCAGCAGCACGAAAAGTAACAAACCGGCGCTCCACTTCATTGCTGGCGCACCCGCGGATCGATAACGCCATAGAGAACATCAACAATCAGGTTCAGTGCGATGATCAGCGTTGCGTAAAATATGACGATGCCAAGCACCAGCGTGTAATCACGATTCAACGCACCCTGCACGAACGAGGCGCCCAGCCCCGGGATGCCGAACACCTGTTCGACGACAACCGAGCCGGTGAGAATTGCCGCGATTGCCGGCCCCATGTAGGACAACACCGGCAACATCGCCGGCTTCAGTGCGTGGACGCGAATAATGCTGCGTGTGCCCAGTCCCTGCGCGCGCGCGGTACGAATGAAATCACGACCGAGAACATCGATCATGCTGGCGCGGGTGAGGCGCGCGATGTACGCGATTTGTGGCAGCGCGAGTGTGATGACTGGCAGCACATACTTGGCCGCTCCCGCCGAACCGCTCCAGCCTGCCGGGAGCCAGTGCAGTTTGACTGCCAGCAGCAATACCAGCACCGGAGCAACGACAAACACCGGAATCGAAATGCCCGTCATCGCGAAGCTCATTACGGCACGGTCGGTCAGCGACCCTTGCCGGAGTGCTGCAAAGGTTCCCGCGCTAACCCCAACGAGCACGGCCAGCAGCATCGCCAGCGCACCGAGTTTAAGAGACGCTGGAAAGCCGTGTCCGATCAACTCGGAAACGCTGTAATTCGGATAGCGAAATGATGGCCCGAGATCACCCTGAATCAGCCCGTAGAGGTAGCGGCCAAGTTGCTGCGGCAGGGGTTCATCAAGATGGTACGAAGCCTCGACCGTGGCCAGCACATCGGGATGCGGGGCGCGCTCGTCATCGAACGGGCCGCCAGGCGCAGCATGCACCATCAAAAAGGCCAGAACGATGACCAACAGCAAGGTTGGTATTGCCCACAGCAATCGGTGCAGCGCGTATCGCATCATGGGACCGGCTAGTCAGCCGCCTTAAGACTGAGGTGCTGAGAGTAATGATAGTCGAGGAAGTTGTCGCCCCAGCCTTCGACTCGCGGGCTCACGAGATGCTTGCTGACATAAAAATACAGGGGTATCACCGCATGATCCTCAAGTAGCACGCGCTCAGCCTCTTCGAGATAGACCCGGCGGAGGTCGGCGTCGACCTGTTGTGAGGCGCGTAACATCAGGTCATCAAACTCGTCGCTCGAATAGCCCGGTACGTTGGAGGGGCTGTCGCTTAGAAATACGCTCAGGAAGGTGTGCGCATCATCATAGTCGCCGACCCAGCTTGATCGGAATACCTGGGTAAGCTCGCGCGCCTTCATGTTCGCCAGCAGCACCTGGAACTCTTCGTTCACCAGGGTCGCATCGAAACCCAGCGCGTCTCGCCACATCGACTGCACCGCAACGGCAATGGCGCGATGCGTGTCGCTGGTGTTGTAGCGGATCTCGACATCGAGCGGATTTTCGTCACTGTAACCCGCCTCCTTGTAGAGACGACGTGCGATCTGATTACGCTCGTCCTGCGTCAGGTCGGCATAACTGAACACCGTTGGAACATAATCGTTCACGCCGACCGGCACCCAGCTGTAGGCCGGTGTCTCGCCGCGCCCGAGGACCTTGTCCACCAGCACCTCGCGATCGACAGCCATCGACAGCGCCTGCCGCAACTTTGGCTTGTCCCTGAACGGTGGCCTTGTGAGGTTGTAACCGTAGTAGTAAACATTCTGGTAGGGCGCGATGTGCAACTGCTCACCAAATTGTTTGCGAGTCTCGGCAAAGTTTTCGCTCGGCACGGTGCTGGTGATATCGATCTCGCCAGCTCGGTAGCGCGCGAGTTGTGTCGACTCCTGCACCAAAACCAGGTGCCGCACCTCGTCGATCGCGGTGTTGGCGTTATTCCAGTAGTGCGGGTTTCGCTTCAAGGTCAGTAATGAGCCCGGCACCCATGCCTCAAGCGCGTACGCGCCGTTCGACACCAGGTTACCGGGTCGTGCAAACCGCTCGCCGTGTTCGGCAAACCCGCCGGCGTGCATCGGAAACGTTGCCGGGTGCGTCAGCAGACTCAACAGGTAGGGCGTTGGTTGCGCCAGGCTGATCAACAGCGTCTGATCGTCGAGCGCCTCGAGGCTGGTCACGTCACTCAGGAATTGTGCGTAGAAGGCGCCAGTCGCCGGCTCCTTGAGTCGTTTGACGGCGAAGCTAAAATCAGCGGCGGTAACCGGATCGCCATTCGACCACTTCGCGTCCGCGCGCAAATGAAACGTATAGCTCAGGCCGTCGTCCGCCATCTCCCAGGACTCGGCAACGCCGGGCGTCAATTCGCCGCTCGCGGTATGGCTGACCAGGCCTTCTCCGAGGTCGCGCAACACATCAAGTGCCTGCAGGCTGCGCGCCTTGTGAATATCCAGCGACTCCGGGTCGGTACTGATCGCGCGACTCAGTACGCTACTTCGTTGGTCGGAATCGTCGGAGCTGCCACACGCCGTCATCGCGAGCAACACCAAGACCGGCAAATAGTGGTTTAGCAATTTCATGCGCCAAGCATACCTGAAGCGCTGACCGTCAATGTCAGGCGCTCTTTCTAAGTTGCCGCTTCTTGATATGAATCATTAACAGGGAAACCGCCGACGGCGTCATGCCCTCCAGGCGCGACGCCTGACCTAATGTGACCGGGCGTGCCGCCAGTAGTTTTTGCCGCGCCTCGTTCGACAGCCCATCGACGGTCTCGTAATCGATGTCCTCGGGCAGTCGCAGCGACTCCTGGCTTGCCTGCTTCGCGATTTCGCGTTGCTGGCGTTCGATGTAGCCGCTGTATTTCGCCTGCACTTCGAGTTGCAATTCAACCTGCTCGCGTTGTTCATCGCTGACAAGCATGCTCGCGTCGAAATGGCCGACGTTTGAAATCCCGGCGAGCGCCACATAGTCGAGTTCCGGACGGCGCAACAAATCGGCCGCGGTACTTTCCCGACTCAGGGCTTTGCCGACGATGATGACGTCGTTCTCGCTCATCGTCACAGGCCGAACCATGATCGATTTCAATCGTGCCTGCTCTTTTTCCACCGCCTCACACTTGGCATTGAATATCGACCAGCGCTCGTCACCGACCAGGCCCATCTCACGACCGACCGGCGTCAGGCGCAGATCGGCGTTGTCCTCGCGCAGCGTCAGTCGATACTCGGCACGACTGGTGAACATCCGGTACGGCTCGCTCACGCCGCGCGTAATGAGGTCATCAATCAAGACTCCGATGTAGGCCTCGTGGCGCTGCGGGAACCACTCGTCGAGCTGTTGCGCCTTTCGCGCTGCGTTGATGCCCGCGAGCAAGCCTTGCGCACCGGCTTCTTCATAGCCGGTCGTGCCATTAATCTGGCCCGCAAAATAAAGTCCATCGACGTGCCTGGTTTCGAGTGTTGGCTTTAGGTCTCGAGGATCAAAATAGTCATATTCAATGGCATAACCTGGCTGCGTGATTTCCGCGTTTTCGAAACCAGCGATCGAACGTACGAACTCGACCTGTGTTGCCTGCGGCAGGCTGGTCGATATGCCATTTGGATAAACGACGCTCGTTGTGAGTCCTTCCGGCTCGACAAAAATCTGGTGCGAGGTCTTGTCCGCGAAACGCACGACCTTGTCTTCAACCGACGGGCAATAGCGTGGCCCGACACCTTCTATCATGCCGCTGTACATGGGCGACTCGCCAAGCGCGCCGCGAATAATGTCATGTGTTTTTTCGCTGGTGTGCGTGATGTGGCAGCAAATTTGTTTCGGGTGATCGCGTCGACGACCGAGAAACGAGAATACCGGCATCGGCTCATCGCCTGCCTGTTCCTGCATGACGTCGTAGTTCAGGGTCTTGCCGTCAAGTCGTGGCGGCGTGCCGGTTTTCAGGCGCGCTACGCGAAACGGCATCTCGCGCAGCCGGGCCGCGAGCTTGTTCGACGGTGCATCGCCGACGCGCCCGCCCGCCGTCTCGGTTCGTCCGATCAAGATACGACCGGCGAGGAAGGTGCCAACCGTCAGCACAACCGTGCTGGCGTGAAAGCGCTGCTCGCCGTCGCAGACGACACCTGTGACTTGTGCGCCATCGATCATGAGGTCATCAACAGATGCCTCGAAAACGCTCAGGTTTGACTGCCCCTCGATGATCGCGCGGATCGCCTGACGATACAGTTGCCGGTCAGCCTGCGCGCGTGTCGCCCGGACGGCGGGGCCCTTGCTCGCATTCAGTGTTCGAAACTGGATACCGGCAACATCAATAGCCGCGGCCATCGCACCGCCAAGGGCGTCGATTTCCCGCGTCAGGTGACCCTTGCCGATACCGCCAATCGCGGGATTGCAACTCATCTGGCCCAGCGTCTCGACATTTTGCGTAACCAGCAGTGTGCGCGAGCCTGCCCGTGCGGCAGCCAGTGAGGCCTCCGTGCCGGCGTGTCCGCCGCCGATGACAATGACATCAAAGCGTTCGGTCATAGTGGTCAAAAAATAAGCAGTCTGGGGGGCGCATTCTAGTCGCTGGGCCGGTCCGGTGCTATAGATTTGGCCGCTACACTTTACTCTTTCCCGGTCCTTGGCCAAGATAGCGCGCTGTTTCGCGCGCCGAGGATTACATGCTCAAAGTCGCTCCTGTCCTGTTCGCCACGCTGGGTTTCATTGGCTTAAGTCTTTGCGAAAGCGGTAGCGCAGCGCCCCTCGAGCTTCACGACTGCCGTATCAGCGCCGGCCCGGGCGCCTCAAGCATTGGGGCACGCTGTGGCTCACTGACGCGCCCGCTCGACCCGAGTGGCGCCGAAGCCGGTGATATCGAACTCCGCGTTGCCGTCGTACCGGCACTCAATCTGACACCAGAGCCTGATCCGCTGCTGCCGATCGCGGGCGGCCCCGGCCAGGGCAGCGTCGCGTTCTATACGGCCTATGCCTGGGCCTTCGAGGCGGTACGTCGAAATCGGGACATTCTGCTTATAGACCAGCGCGGCACCGGCGAGTCGGCGACGATGAATTGCGAGTTCGATGAAGACCTGATCGAGGGCGAGTTTTCCACCGAGCAGACCCTCGAGTACACCCGGGAGTGCCTGGAACAGCTGCCCTACGACCCGCGCTTTTTTACGACCAGTGTCGCGGTCAGCGATATCGAAGCCGTTCGTGAGGCGCTCGCGTACCCGACATTGAACCTGTATGGCGTGTCCTACGGGTCTCGTGTCGCGCAGCACTTCGCGCGCCGTTACCCGGCGTCGACCCGGACGGTCGTGATTGACGGTGTTGTCCCGCCGCAGCTTTCCCTTGGGCCAGAGATCGCCACGGAAAGCCAGAAGGCGATCGACAACATTCTTGCGCGCTGCGCCGAGAACGAAGCCTGCAACGCGCGCTTCCCGAACATTGCTGCGACTTTCGCGCACGTCGTTGCCGAACTGAAGATTGCGCCGGTCGCCATTGAAGTACCGAACCCAAGCACCGGTCGACCCAGGTCTCTCGATTTTGGCAGCGCTGAACTTGCGGCCGCCATTCGGCTGCTCGCCTACCATCCGAATTCCATCGCCTTGATTCCACTGTTGATCGACGAGGCCGGCAAGGGCAACTACGTGCCTTTGGGCTCGCAATTCATGATGACGATGATTTCGATGGGCGACGCACTGGCACTCGGCATGCACAACGCCGTCGTGTGCGCGGAAGACGTACCGTTTTACGACCCCGGCAACTTTGACTACGATGGCCTCGAGGCGAGCTATATGGGCCCCCTGCAGGTGGACGCGCTGCAAGCAATCTGTTCCGTGTGGCCGGCCGGTCCCATTGACGACGGCTTCAAGACACCGCTTGCGACGGATATCCCCGTGCTGCTGCTCTCCGGTGACGCCGACCCCATCACGCCGCCACGCTACGCCGACATGGCCGCGGTCGATCTCGAAAATGCGGCGCACCTGATCGGTAAGAACCAGGGGCATGGTCAGGTCGGGGTCGGGTGCACGCCTCGCCTGATCGCCAAATTTATCGAAACCGCCGATCCACGAGCGCTCGACACATCCTGCCTTGAGCGCAGTTTCGTTATGCCCTTCTTCCTCGATTTCTCGGGGCCAATGCCATGATTACCGTCGATGGAATCCACAAGTCCTTCGGTAAGGTTCATGCGGTTCGTGGCGTCAGCTTTCAGGCACCGGACGGTAAGATCACCGGCCTGCTCGGCCCGAATGGTGCCGGTAAGTCAACGACGCTGCGGGTCCTGTATACCGTGCTGAAGCCCGATCAGGGCAGCGCGAATATCGATGGTGCCGATGTTGTCAAAGACAGTCTTGCGGCGCGAAAAAAGATTGGCGCATTGCCACACGGCGCAGGCCTGTATCCGCACCTCAGCGCACGCGAGAACATCGCTTACTACGCGAACCTCTGTGCGATTGATAAAAGCGAAATCGACGACCGCGTTGCGTCGATTATTTCTCTGCTCGAAATCGAAGACTTTGCCGATCGGCGCACCAAGGGCTTTTCCCAGGGTCAGCGAACCAAGGTGTCGCTGGCTCGTGCGCTGGTGCATGACCCGCAGAACGTCATTCTCGACGAACCAAGCAACGGACTCGACGTCATGGCGACGCGCTCTCTGCGGCGTCTGATCCTGAAGCTGAAGGATGCAGGTCGTTGCGTGCTGTTTTCATCACATGTCATGCAGGAGGTCGCGGCACTCTGCGACGACATTTGTATTATTGCGAACGGCCAGGTCGCGATCGATGACTCCGTTGCCGGCATTCGTGAGCGCACGGGTGAAGAGGACCTCGAAGAGGCTTTTGTGACAGCGATCAAGTTGGTCGGGGTTGAAGAGTGATGCGAACTTTCCTGACCGTTTTTTTCAAAGAAATCCTCGACAATATTCGCGATCGTCGCACACTGACCTCCGCGCTGATCATGGGCCCGATTTTTGGCCCGGTGCTGTTCGCGTTCGTCATCAATATGTCGATCGATCGCGCGCTCGACGACGCCGAAAACATGATGGAGCTACCCGTCATCGGTGAGCAACACGCGCCGAACCTGATGCGCTTTCTCGAGAGTCGCAACATCGACATCATTGCTGGCCCGGCGGAACCGGATGGCGCGGCCGAGGCGGTCAAGAGCGGCGCACACGACGTCGTGCTGGTGGTCCCGGCCGAGTTTGGCGAGCAACTGGCTGACACGATCCCGGCGCGGGTTGCGCTGTATTCGGATGAAGCGAACTCACAGGGTGAAAAAGAGGCGCGGCGCGCCCGCAACGCACTGCAGGCTTACAATCAGCAACTCGCGGCGATTCGCCTGTCGGCGCGCGGTATCAATCCTCGCGTTCTGAGTCCAATTAATGTCGACGACATTGATGTGTCGACGCCGAGCGGCCGCTCCGCCATGTTGCTCGGCATGATGAGTTACTTTTTTATCTTCGCGCTGTTGATGGGGGGTATGTACCTTGCCATCGACACCACCGCCGGCGAACGCGAGCGTGGCTCGCTTGAGCCGCTGTTGTCGTTGCCGGTAACACGCGGCCAGCTCATCCTGGGCAAGATTATGGCCGCCTGTGTTTTTATGGCCGCGTCGCTGCTGCTAAGCCTGCTGTCGTTCTACGTGGTGCTGAAGTTCATGCCCCTGGAAAAGCTGGGCATGACGCCGAACTTTGGCCTGCCAGTTGTCGCCGCCGCCTTCTTCTTGTTGCTGCCTTTTATTCTGCTTGGCGCCTCATTGATGACGCTGGTCGCGTCCTTTACCAAGAGTTACAAAGAGGCACAAACCTGGTTGAGCGCGGTCCTGATTGCGCCGACTCTGCCGATTCTGATTGTCAGTATCCTGACGCTGCGGCCGCAGCTCGAATTCATGTTCGTGCCATCGCTGAGCCAGCACCTGATTCTCGTTGATATGGTCAAGAATGAACCGCTGAACGGGCTGCATATCGCAATATCGGTCGTCAGCACGCTGGCGATAGGCGTTTTGCTGACATGGGTTTGTGCGCGCCTGTACCGCCGCGAGGGTCTTCTCGGTTGACAATTCCGGGCGTTTCTCCACCATGTAGCTTCCGACGATACGAATAACACCATGGCCTTGTTTTCTGAATTACGGCGCCGCAACGTTCTCAAGGTTGCACTGACCTATGTCCTCGCCGGTCTGCTCGTCTTCTGGTTGTTCGGCGCGCTGCTACTCTGGCTCGGTGCGCCAAATTGGGCAAACGAATTTCTGTTGCTGGTGCTCGCGATTGGTTTTCCCGTTGCGCTGATTTTTGCCTGGGCCTATGAGATCACGCCGACCGGCCTCAAAAAATCGCTGGATGTCGAACAGACACAGTCGATCGTATTCAAGACCGGCCAAAAGCTGAACGCCGCCGTGCTGGTGCTTGCCGTGCTCGGCGTGCTTGCGCTGGTCGGTGAACAACTGTTACCGAAATTCGAGTTTCCAAAAATCATCGAGCCGATTTTGCCGGCACCGGTCTACGAGTCGCCGGTCCGTCCGGGCGTACCGCCTGAGATTCGCGCCCATACATTGAAGAATGGCTTGCGAATTATCGTCTGGCCCGATCACGACATTCCGAACGTCGTCATGTACAACTACGTTCGTGCCGGTGGGCGCAACGAATACCCCGGCATCACCGGCCTGTCACATTTCTTCGAGCACATGATGTTCAACGGCACAGCGAAACGCGCGCAAGGTGAGTTTGATGAAACCATGGAGGCAGCCGGTGGTGCCAACAACGCCTACACCTCGGAGGACCTGACGGTCTACCAGGACTGGTTCCCGCGCACGGCTCTTGAAACCATCTTCGAGCTCGAAGGTGACAGGCTGAAAAACCTTGCGATTGAACCGTCAGTCGTCGAGACCGAGCGTGGCATCGTTTATTCGGAACGTCGCTCGCGTTACGACAACGACAACTTCGGCCGCCTGTACCTGGAAACGAATGCCACAGCGTTCATTGCGCATCCCTACCAGTTTCCGGTCATCGGCTGGGCCTCGGATATCGAGAGCTGGACACAGCAAGACCTCGAGTCTTATTTCAAGACCTATTACGCGCCGAACAATTTGACGATGGTGTTTACCGGCGACGTAAATCCGGAACAAATCTTTGTACTGGCCAGGAAGTATTTCGGATCAATCCCGGCACAGGCGCCGCCGCAAGCGATTCGTACCGTGGAACCCGAGCAGTTGGGCGAACGTCGACTGCGAATCGGGGTTGCCGCACCCACGCCGCTGTTGCATGTCACGTTCCATGCCGGCAACGCAGGCGATCCGCGAACGCTGCCGCTCAATGTGCTGTTGAGTATCCTGGTTGGCGGCAACTCATCGCGTCTGCACCAGGCGTTTGTCGAGCAGGAACAGATTGCGTTGGACGTAGGTGGCTTCCAGATGGAGGGCCTCGACCCCGGCCTCGTGTATTTCTATCTCACGCTGCCACCGGACGCCGATACGGCCAAGGTAGAGGCGCGCCTCCTTGAGGAGCTTTCGCGCGTCGCAACAGACGGAGTCACGGAAGCCGAGCTTTCGAAAGCGCGCAACATCATGATTGCCGACTACTGGCGCGGGCTGTCAACCATCGATGGCAAGGCCGCGGCAATTGGTCGCGCCGAAGTGTTTCTTGGTGACTACCAGCGGGCGTTCGCATTGCCCGCGGCGCTCGAGCAGGTCAGTGGCGAGCAGATTCGTGAGGTGGCGAGTGAAGTATTTCACCGCAATCGTATGACCGTCGGCGTGTTGCAATCGCCGACCGGGGAGGACGCGCGATGAGCGCTTTCGGGTCCCTGCTCACCCTGTTGGCCGTGTTCGGCCTGACCTCATCGTTTGCCGCCGGCGTTACGTTGCCGGACGCCAGGCGCGTCGTGCTGGATAACGGAACGGTGCTCATCCTCAATGAAAACCACGAAGTCCCGCTAATTGGGCTGGAAGCCATCATTCGCGGTGGTGCATCGGCCGACCCAGGCGACCGGCACGGGCTCGCGAGCCTGCTTGCCCAGCTGCTTGAAAAGGGTGCCGGCCAGCGGAGCGCCTCGGAATTTGCCGAAGCGATCGCGTCGGTGGGTGGCGAGCTACACGCAGCGGCCGATCTCGAGTCGGTATCCGTTTCCGCCGAATTCATGTCGAAAGACGCGGCATTGATGGTCGAGCTGCTGCGCGACATGTTACGTGCGCCGAAACTTGAGCGCGGCGAATTTATAAAGCTCCGCGATCGCTCCATCAACCTTATAAAAGCGGCCAAAGGCGGGGACCCGGGGGATCTAATGCCCGCCTACGCCAACGCCTTCCTTTTCGGCAAACACCCGTACGGCAATCCCGTTGGCGGCAGCGAGGCCTCGCTTCAGAAAATGACGCACGGTGATCTGCTCGCCTACCATTCGGACATGCTCGGCGGTGACCGGCTCGTCATCGCGGTATCCGGCGACTTCGATACGGCGAGCTTGCTTGACGCGCTGACAGACGCCTTCGGCGACTGGCGCGCAGCGAAGAGTGCGCTGCCGGAAGTAGCGCCACCTGTCCCCGAGGCCGGCCGTCGTGTCCTGCTGGTCGACAAGCCCGGGGCGACACAAAGCTATTTTTACATTGGCAATGTTGGCGTTGATCGCAACTATTCGGGCCGCGCGGAGCTGGATCTTGCCAACACGGTATTCGGCGGGCGCTTTACATCCATGCTGATGACCGAGTTACGCACCAAGTCCGGCTTGAGTTACTCGGCCCGCTCTTCGCTCACGCGCTATGCGAACCCGGGTGCGATTTTCATCACCTCTTTTACTGAGACCAGCACCACGGTTGCGGCGCTCGACGTCGCGCTTGGCACACTGGCGCGCCTGCGTGACACCGGCCTCGATCAGACCATGATTGATTCGGCGCGCAATTACGTGATGGGCCAGTTTCCGCCACGCCTTGAAACGGCGTCGCAACTCGCGAGCATGTTTGCGCTGATTGAATCTCAGGGGCTGGATACAAGGTACATCGACAGCTACGGCGACAAACTCGCCGCGGCAACTGAGGCGTCAATTGCAGCCGTCATCGACGAGGTCTATCCGCCGACCGATGCGTTGGTGTTTGTGGTTCTGGGTGACGCAGACAGTATTCGGGACGAGCTTGCCGAGTATGGGCCGGTCACCGAGATGTCTATTTCAGCGCCGCACTTTCATCCCTGAGCCCGCGCCTCGATGCTCCAGGCTTGGCCTCGCCTACTTGCCGATACAGAACTCGGAGAAGATTCGGCCGAGTAAGTCATCTGAGGAAAATTCGCCGGTGATTTCGCCGAGCACGTGTTGCGCCAGCCTTAATTCCTCGGCCAGCAATTCGCCGGCGTGCGCCTCCTCCAGCGCCGTTGTGCCGGTCGCAAAGTGTATCGCCGCACGCTCGAGTGCATGCACGTGTCGTTTCCGCGCCGTAAATGCCCCTTCGCCCAGGTTCTGGTGGCCGGCAAGTGCTTTGATTTTTTGCCGCAGAGCGTCAAGACCTTCCCCGGTTTTGGCGGAGATGTTGACGGCGTTATCGCGCGGCTTCGCGCCGTTCACGTCGATCTTGTTGCGCACAACCGTTATGGCAACCCCGTCCCGCAGGGGCTCATCAATGGTGCCGTGATCTTCGTCGGTCGCATCCTGAATCCAGAGCACGGCGTCCGCAACTCGCAAAGCCTCTCGTGCCCGGCGTATGCCCTCTTTTTCGACCCGGTCGGGATTTTCTCGCAGACCCGCCGTGTCAACGAGCTCGACAGCAAGTCCGTCAATGTCGATCTGCTCTCGCAAAATGTCGCGGGTCGTACCCGCAACCTCGGTGACAATCGCGGCATCCTGACCGCTGAGCAAATTCAGCAGGCTCGATTTTCCGGCGTTCGGTTTGCCGACGATAACGACCTGGAAGCCGTCGCGAAGCACGCGGCCCTGGCGAACCTCATCCTGCAGGCGGGCGAAGGCATCGGCGCACTGCTGCAGGCGTTGTTGCAACAGCTCGTCCGACAAAAAGTCGATTTCCTCTTCGGGGAAATCAATTGCGGCCTCGACATGCAGTCGCAAATGAATCAGCTGTTGTGTGAGCGCGGTGACGGCTTTTGAAAAATCACCGGACAGGGACCGCAGTGCCGCCCGCGCAGCCTGCGATGTTCCTGCATTTATCAGGTCGGCGATGGCTTCGGCCTGTGTAAGGTCAAGCTTGTCGTTGAGAAAGGCGCGCTTCGAAAACTCGCCCGGCTCCGCACGCCGTGCACCTATGGCAATAACGGCGTCGACCAGTAAAGAGACAACCAATGGGCCGCCATGACCCTGCAGCTCCAGAACCGATTCGCCGGTAAACGACGCCGGCGCCGGAAAATACAATGCGAGGCCCGCATCGATTGTTTCGCCGCTTGCATTGTTGAATTGTCTGAACGTCGCACGTCGGGGCTCGGGCAGGCTACCTAGCATTTGCCGCGCGATGTTTTCGGCGCCTGGGCCGGACACGCGCACGATGCCAACACCACCGGTTCCGGGCGGCGTGGCTGCAGCAACTATTGTGTCAGCAGAGCTCGGCATTCCCCAATAAGAACACAGCTTGTCTGCGCGTTACCAGCGTGTGCGCTGGCGGCGGGCCCCTAGTGCTTCTTTTCCTTTGCTTCCCGCTCAACCACGCGATTGATTTTCCACTGCTGTGCGATCGACAACAGCGTGTTGGTCACCCAGTAGAGCACCAGGCCGGACGGGAAGAAGGCGAAGAACACGGTGAACATGATCGGCATGATCTGCATCACCTTCGCCTGTATCGGATCGGCTGGCGCCGGATTGAGCTTTTGTTGCATCAGCATGGCGGCGCCCATGATGATTGGCAAAATGAAATAGGGATCGCGGGTCGACAAGTCGGTGATCCATAGCGCGAACGGTGCCTGGCGCATCTCCACGCTTTCGAGCAACACCCAGTAGAACGCCAGGAAGAAAGGCATCTGGATCAGGATCGGTAAACAGCCGGCCGCGGGATTAACCTTTTCTCGCTTGTAGAGCTCCATCATCGCCTGGCTCAGAGCGGGCTTGTCATCTTTATATCGATCCTGCAGCGCCTTCATTCGCGGTTGCAGGTTGCGCATCTTCGCCATCGAGCGACCGCTTGATTCCGTCAGCTTGTAGAAGGCGAGTTTGATCAGGAAGGTGACGAGAATAATCGCAAGGCCCCAATTGTGCACAAATTTGTAAACAAAACTCAGCAGCCAGAACAATGGCTGTGAAATGATCGTCAGCCAGCCATAGTCGACCGTTAGTTTCAGTGTCTCGTCGATGGTCTCGAGTTGCGACTGCAGTTTCGGACCGACAAACGCAATTGTCGTGAAAGTCTTCTCCGACCCCGGTGCAATGGCCTCTGCCTTGCCGATCGTGCTCGCTGTCGCGCGATCACCGCGGACTGCAATATTGTAGGATCGTTCGGCGCCTTTCGCGGGTACCACTGCACTCAGGAAGTGGTGTTGAATCGACGCGATCCAGCCGTTTTGTGCCTTGAAACTAACCGGCCCGTCTTCGACGAGATCGTCATGTTTCAGCTTCTCGGACTTTTCGCCGTTGTAGACGACAGGCCCGGCAAAGGAATACGAATCGACGTCAAACATCGATCGCTCCTGTGTTTTGTTAATGCGTTGAATCTGGGTGTAATTGGCTCCGCGCCAGAGACCCTCGCTGTCGTTGCTGACAACCTGTTCAATTCGAATCGCGTAGCTGCCACGCGTAAAGAGGAATCGCTTTTTGACATGAATGCCGTCGGCGCTTGTCCAGGTCAGCGTAACAAGCAGTTCGTCGGCATCACCCATGTCATAGCTATCGCTGCGACTTTCGAAGCTGGCGAGATGGTTAGGCTCATCACCTTCACCGATGATTCTAAGGCCGGTTTGAATGCGACCGAAATTCCCCGGTTCCGTGCTCAGCAATTGCACCAGTTTGTCGGGCTGGTCTTTCGCGACCGGGTATTTAATGAGCGTTGCGGATTGCAGCGTACCGCCCTGGGTGCTGATTTCGAGGTGGAACACGTCGGTGTTGACCCGCACGAACTTGGCGTTCTGCACAGCGTCGGGTAGGGTCGGGGCTGCCTCATCATCCAGCGGCGTCGGTGCATCAAGGTCGGCGGAGTCCGTTGGGCTCAGCACGGGCAGGTCATCGCTGTCGTCGGGCGTTGACAGGGCTTCGACCTGTTGCGCCCCGACCGCCACGGGCGCCGGCGCGTTGTCCCCCACCCAAGTCTGGTAAGTAATCCAGGCAAGAAACCCGAACAGGCCCCAGATCATCAGTCGTTGATTGTCCATTCCCTAGCTTTCCTGATTCTTGTTCTTCAGTTTTGCCTCACTGCAACGCCGCCAGTGCTGCGCAAGACTTGTTGTCATTGCGCCCATGTCGGCGAGCGCGGCGGCAGGTTGATTGATCACGACAATGTCGAGACCGGCCAGTTGCTGCTGATGTTGTCGAAACGATTCTCGAATCGCTCGCTTGATACGGTTCCGTGCCGTTGCTTTGCGGCAGTGCTTTTTTGAGATGGCGAGACCCAACCTCGGAACCTCGTCATTGCTCTCGCGGGCCAGTACTGTAAAGAATTTGTCGCGGCTGCGCGTGGCTTTTTTGAACACGCGCCCGAAAGCGGCGGCATTCAGTAAGCGGTTGGCTTTTTGAAACCGAAAACCTCTGCTGCGGGTCAGTCCTGATGTTGGGTTCGTCGTCGTGACAGTCGCTGTCGCCTGATGACAATTGAGCTGGTGTTACGGCGTCAGCTGCGCGCGGCCTTTTGCGCGGCGGCGCTTGAGGACGAGACGCCCCGCTTTTGTCGCCATGCGGGCACGGAATCCGTGCGTGCGTGCGCGCTTGATTTTGCTGGGCTGATACGTGCGTTTCATGGCTTTTACCTGGATCGTTCGCCGGCGAAATTTGGCCGGTTTTTCAGAAGGCCGGCAAGGTTACTCAGAAGCCCAGACAGTGTCAATAGACGGATGTAAACCTTGGAATTTCAGGTTAAACTGCCCGGTCGTTCCATCGTCAAACAAGACGGCCCGTTCCGGGTCGTTTAGCCATCATCTTGGGGAATTGCTTGTCCGTTGAATCATCGCTCTGGAATCAGTGCCTTCGTGTGTTGCAGGCGGAGCTTCCCGAGCAGCAATTCAATACCTGGATTCGGCCACTGCAAGCTGAGGACGAGGGCACGGTTTTGCGGCTGCTCGCTCCCAATCGCTTCGTGATTGACTGGCTGAAGCAACATCATCTGCAGCGCATTCTGGCACTTGTGGCTGAGCACGGCAGCGGCATTGAGCTGCGATTTGAGGTGGGCTCCCGCCGTGCGGCACCGGCAGATGCCTCGCCGGTCGCGGGTGCGCGCCCTCGCCCCGCGGCCATTCACAGCGCCAGCCACGCCCCGGTTGCTTCACGGCTGAACCCGATTTTTACATTTGAGAGCTTCGTTGAGGGTAAGAGCAACCAGCTGGCGCGTGCCGCGGCATCCCAGGTGGGGGAAAATCCCGGATTGTCCTACAACCCGCTGTTTATTTACGGCGGCGTAGGCCTCGGCAAAACCCACCTGATGCACGCTGTTGGCAATGCGATGCTGAAGGCGAAGCCTGATGCCCGGGTAAGCTATATCCATTCCGAGCGCTTCGTCGGCGATATGGTGAAAGGCCTGCAACACAACACGATCTCGGAGTTCAAGCGCTCGTATCGTTCGCTGGATGCCTTGTTGATTGATGATATCCAGTTTTTTGCGGGCAAAGAGCGCTCACAGGAAGAGTTTTTTCATACCTTCAACGCCCTGCTTGAGGGTCAACGACAGATTATTTTGACCTGCGATCGCTATCCGAAGGAGGTGGCGGGCCTGGAAGAACGGCTCAAGTCGCGCTTCGGCTGGGGGCTGACAGTTGCAATCGAGCCTCCGGAGTTGGAAACGTCGGTGGCGATTCTGATGAGCAAGGCCGCGGCAGACGGCGTCGATTTGCCCGAGGAGGTTGCGTTTTTCATTGCCAAGCGCATCCGCTCGAATGTTCGCGAGCTTGAGGGCGCGTTGCGTCGGGTCATTGCAACCTACCGATTTACCGGTCGGCCGATTGACCTGGATTTTGCAAAAGAGGCACTGCGCGATCTGCTGGCCTTGCAGGACCGGCTGGTATCGATCGAAAACATTCAGAAAACGGTCGCGGAGTACTTTAAGATTCGCGTCGGTGATTTGTTATCAAAAAAGCGAAGTCGTTCGATCGCGAGGCCGAGGCAATTTGGTATGGCACTGGCGAAGGAATTAACCAACCACAGCTTGCCGGAGATCGGCGATGCGTTTGGTGGTCGGGATCATACAACGGTGTTGCACGGGTGCCGTCGAATTGAGTCGCTCAGGGAAACCGAGAAACGTGTCGATGACGACTATTTGAACTTGTTGAGAACCCTGACAGGATAGTGTGTATAAGTCGTGGATAAGTGGACGGCGAATTGTTATCCACAGCTCATGCACAGGGCGCCCGCTGATGATAGAGAGTTTGTTAGCTAGTGATTTATAATTTAAGTACTTGATTTATATGTCTTTATTGTTTTTATCCACAGGTGTTTGCTTGCTTAATAATAACAATAAATTAATGATATCCAACTTTTATTAACAGGTGGAAGCTATGAAGTTTACTGCAGCTCGGGAAGCGCTGTTAAAGCCACTGCAGGCCGTTATCGGCGTTGTAGAGAGACGGCAAACAATGCCGATTTTGTCGAATGTGCTGATCATTGCCAGGGATGGACAGTTGTCGGTAACGGCAACGGACCTTGAAGTTGAGTTGGTAGCTCAAACGGAAGTTGAGGCTGAGTCCGACGGTGAGATCACGGTGTCGGGCCGAAAGCTGTTGGATATCTGCCGCGCGTTGCCTGAGGGCTCGGACGTGAAAATAAGTCTGAGTGGCGAGAAGCTGTCGGTTCGGGCTGGGCGCAGTAAGTTCAACCTGGTGACGTTGCCAGCGGCTGAGTTTCCGGTCATCGATGATATTAAGGCCGGTCAGACAATTACAGTGAGTCAGGCGTCACTCGGGCGCTTGATCGAGAAAACCCATTTTTCGATGGCTCAGCAGGACGTCCGGTACTACCTGAATGGAATGTTGCTCGAAACGGCCGGCAAGCATCTTCGTGCGGTTGCAACGGACGGACATCGTCTTGCGTTGTGCCAGGCCGAGCTTGCCGGTGGTGAGCTTGCGGATCAACAGGTGATTGTGCCGCGCAAGGGTGTGCTCGAATTGCAGCGCCTGATGGATGGCGAGGGGGAGTTGAATATCGAGCTCGGGGCGAACCATATTCGGATCCAGCTCGACGGCATTCGCTTTACCTCCAAACTGATCGATGGGCGCTTCCCGGAATACGATCGGGTGATACCGAAAGAATCCAGCAACGAACTCAAGGCGGATCGGAGCGAGTTCAAGAGTGCGCTGCAGCGCACCGCGATTCTGTCCAACGAGAAATATCGCGGTATTCGACTGGTGATACGCGACAGCGGTGTTGTCCTTCAGGCGCACAATCCGGAGCAGGAAGAGGCTGAGGAGGAGTTGGCCGTGGAGTACAACGGCGAGGATATCGAGATCGGGTTCAATGTGAATTATTTGCTTGACGCGCTTGCTGCGGTTGAGGGTGATGATGTGACGCTCTCGGTGCAGGACAGTAACTCCAGCTGCCTGATTCGGCAGCCAGGGAATGAAGACTGCACTTTTGTAGTCATGCCAATGCGGCTGTAGGTTCGAGCGAGATTCGATGCTGCTCCGCTTTAGGGCCACCGACTTTCGCTGTCTCAAGAAAGCAGAGCTGGAACTCGGGCCGCGCTTCAATCTGATCCACGGTGCCAACGCCTCCGGGAAGACGAGCCTTCTGGAGGCGTTGGCGTATCTGGGGCGCGGTAAATCGTTCCGCGGCGCGACGACGGCGAATCTGACGCGGCATGGCGAAAATGAGTTTGTCTTGTTCGGCGAGATCGAGCAGGGCGCGGGGCGCAAAACCCTGGGGGTTCGCAATGGTCGGGAGGGACTCGAGGTTCGGGTTGGTGGCGAAGCCGCGGCGAGTGCCGCCGCACTGGCCGAAGCGCTGCCGCTGCAAGTCATCGATCCCGAAGTTCATAACCTGATCGCCGGTGGGCCGGAGC
The DNA here is from genome assembly GCA_021773115.1 of Woeseiaceae bacterium. Lineage (GTDB taxonomy): Bacteria > Pseudomonadota > Gammaproteobacteria > Steroidobacterales > Woeseiaceae > UBA1847. The sequence continues at coordinate 415,655 of JAJFKS010000033.1, forward strand.
TGCGCCGCCGCTTTCTGGATTGGGTGGCGTTCCACGTGGAACACGATCACCTTCAGATCTGGCGGCGCTTTCGGCGCGCCTTAAAGCAGAGGAATGCGGCGCTTCGATCGCGGGCCAGTGAGTCGACCATCCGTAGCTGGAACACGGAGTTCCTAAAGCTTGCCATGGACCTGGATCAATCGCGTCGCAAGGTGCTTGATCTCACGATGGAGGCCCTGCTGGCCCACGGCAGGTTGTTATTGCAGAGCGAGCTCGGCTTCGAGTATCGGCAGGGTTGGCCGAGTGATAGTGAGCTGGCGGAGAACCTGGAGTCGGGCATCGAGCGAGACCGGGCGCTAGGGGCTACCCAGGCGGGACCGCACCGGGCGGACATCAAAGTCGGCTGCGATGAGCGGCAGGCGCGCAAGCTGGTGTCACGTGGGCAGCAGAAGTTACTGGCGAGCGCCATGATTCTTGCGGCGACGGAAACCGCTCAGGCGGCACTGCAGCGTCCCTTGCTGCTCCTGCTGGACGATCCGGCCGCTGAACTCGACCGCGATTCGGTCACCCGACTAATGGGCGCGGTTTCCGGCCTCGGCTGCCAGGTGGTGGCGACCAGCCTTGAGCCAGAGGCGCTTCGCTTCCCGGAGCCGCCCCGGGTGTTCCACGTGGAACAGGGCGGAGTTTCATACGACGCCCATTAAGTTTCCGATCTGGGAAATAATTATTCCGAACCCGGTCCAAAACACCTTAAATCGTCCGCATTTGAAGCTACTCTACGGGCCGCATTTTGATACAATGGTCCGCTTGGTTTTTGAGGACACGGAATGACCGACCAAAAAGAGTATACTTCCAGTAATATCAAGGTCTTAAAGGGTCTTGAGGCCGTCCGAAAACGGCCGGGAATGTACATCGGCGACACCGACGACGGCACCGGTCTGCACCATATGGTTTTTGAGGTTGTCGATAACTCCATCGACGAAGCCCTGGCCGGGCACTGCGACACCATTACTGTCACCATTCATGCGGACGAATCCGTCACGGTGAGTGATGACGGGCGCGGCATTCCGGTCGACTTGCATCCGGAAGAGGGGCGATCCGCGGCGGAAGTCATCATGACGGTTCTGCACGCGGGCGGTAAGTTCGACGACAACGCCTACAAGGTCAGCGGTGGACTGCACGGCGTTGGCGTTTCCGTGGTCAACGCACTGTCCGAACACCTGGTCCTGACGGTGCGCCGTGACGGCAAAGTGCATCAGCAGGAATACACGCACGGCGAGCCAACAGCACCGCTCGCGATTGTCGGCGACACCGATCGCACTGGCACTACGTTGCGCTTTAAGCCAAGTGACGGCACTTTCTCAAACATCAAGTTTCACTATGACATTCTTGCGCGCCGCTTGCGCGAACTGTCGTTTCTTAATTCCGGAGTCCGCATTCGACTCGTCGACGAGCGCGACGAAGCCGAAGAGGTGTTCGAATACGACGGCGGTATCAAGGCCTTTGTCGATCACCTGAATCGAAACAAAACCGCTATTCATCCGACCGTGATTCATTTCACTGCGACGAAAGATGACGTGGTCGTCGAGGCTGCATTGCAGTGGAATGACGGCTACCAGGAGAACATGTTCTGTTATACGAACAACATTCCGCAGCGCGATGGCGGCACACACCTTGCCGGATTTCGAACGGCGCTGACGCGCACAGTTAATGGTTACATCGAAAAACAGCTGAATGCGAAAAAAGACAAGTACACACCGAGTGGCGATGACGCGCGCGAAGGCTTGACCGCGGTGTTGTCGGTGAAGGTTCCGGACCCGAAGTTTTCATCACAAACTAAAGACAAGCTGGTGTCGTCCGAAATCAAGGGCATTGTCGAACAGGCGATGTCAGGACGCATCGAAGAGTTCCTGCTCGAACACCCGCAGGAAGCGAAGGCAATCGCGTCGAAAATTATTGACGCAACGCGAGCGCGCGAAGCCGCAAGAAAGGCGCGCGAAATGACACGGCGCAAGGGCGCACTCGATATTGCCGGCCTGCCCGGCAAGCTTGCGGATTGCCAGGAAAAAGACCCGGCACTGTCAGAAATATTCCTCGTCGAGGGCGATTCTGCCGGTGGCTCGGCGAAGCAGGGCCGTGACCGGCGAACCCAGGCGATCCTGCCGTTGAAGGGAAAAATCCTCAACGTTGAGAAGGCACGCTTTGACAAGATGCTGCAATCTGCAGAAGTCGGCACACTGATCACCGCGCTCGGCTGCGGTATTGGCCGCGACGATTTCGACCCGGACAAGCTGCGTTATCACCGCATTATCATCATGACCGATGCTGATGTCGACGGCTCCCACATTCGTACTTTGCTGCTAACCTTTTTCTATCGGCAAATGCATGAGCTGATCGAGCGCGGACATGTGTACATCGCGCAGCCGCCACTGTACAAAATCAAACGCGGCAAGCAAGAGGTCTACGTAAAAGACGACGCAGAACTCAATGCGTATCTATTGAATTCGGCAATGGACAATGCGGCGCTGCACGTCAATAGTGAAGCACCGCCGCTGTCGGGCGTTGCACTGGAAACACTCGCGAAAGAACACATTGCCGTTGAGGGTATTATCACGAGGCTCTCGCCGCGTTACGACGAAATCGTGTTACGTAGCCTTAGCGAACTGCCAGAACTGCTTGCCGCAGACCTCGACAATCTCGATGCGCTCGACGCATGGGCACAACAACTTTCAGCCGCGCTGCCGAAGACGACCGGTGACCGTGCCGATGACAACAACATTGGCAGCTATACCGCGGTGCTTGATCGGGGCAATGAAGACGGTGAGGGCGTACGCATCGCGATTACGCGGGTTCAGCACGGTATCGGTGCGACACGTTACATCCCGCGCGAATTTTTTGGCACCAATGAGTACAAGCACATCCTGGCACTTGCCACGAAAACCAATGATCTGTTATCCGACGACTCAATCATTCGACGCGGTGAACGCGAGGCGCTGGTCGAACACTTCTCCGATGCCGTGGACTGGCTCATGAGCGAAGCACGCCGCGGTCAGTCGATTCAACGCTACAAGGGCCTCGGCGAAATGAACCCGGACCAGCTGTGGGACACGACCGTCAATCCGGAGACTCGACGGCTCCTGCAGGTCAAGATTGACGACGCGATCAAGGCTGACGAGATCTTTACGACACTCATGGGCGACCAGGTCGAGCCACGCCGTGAGTTTATTGAGAAAAATGCCTTGACGGTTGAGAATCTCGACGTTTAGGTCAATAGGCCGCACGATCAACCACATTGGCGGCGAGTTCGCCGATTTTATGGCGGGCCCCGGGGCTGGCTGGGCGCTTGCGATCGATCTCACAGGTGCAAACTTTTGCAGCCCGGCGCGGTCAAAGCGAAACGACACTAGCATGGGCCGCAGCGCCAGCCAGCCCATCAAACACCAATTACGAGGAAACATTGTGAAAAACACTCTCATTGGCGCCGCCGCGCTGCTGTTTCTTGCTGCCTGTGGGCAGCAATCGGCTGAGGCCCCGAAAGCCATGGCCTCGGGTATCGATATTGCCGGAATGGACACCAACGTTCGCCCAGGCGACGACTTCTTTGCCTACGTCAATGGCACATGGCTCGCCGAATCCACCATTCCGGCGGACAAGTCGCGCTACGGCACTTTTGACATCCTGAGAGATGAGTCCCAGGACAAAGTGAAGGCCATTATCGAGGCATCCGCCTCCGGTGATTTTGCGAAAGGTACCGACGAACAAAAGGTCGGTGACCTCTATCGCTCCTTTATGGATACCGAAACTCGCGATGCGAAAGGCATGGCGCCGCTGCAACCCGAACTCGAACGCATCAGGGGCATCAAGGACAAAGACGATCTCGCCGTTTACTTCGCAGAGACGCTGAAGCGCAACCTCGATGCACCGTTTGGCATGGGGCAGGTTGCCGACTTCAAAAACCCGAAGGAATATATGATTTATGTCGGGCAAAGTGGGCTCGGCTTACCGGATCGCGAGTACTACCTGAAAGACGACGAGAAATCCGTCGCCATTCGTGATGATTATCTCGCTCACATCGAACGCATGTATGAGCTGGCAGGCTTCGACGGCGGGCGACAGGCGGCCGACACCATCCTGGCGCTGGAGACGCGTCTCGCAAAAGAAAACATGAGCAAGGAAGACTCCCGCAACTGGAGTGTGAACTACAACAAGCTTGCAACCGACGAATTATCTGAAGTGATGCCGAACTTCAACTGGGATGGCTACCTGGAAGAGGCCCAGCTGCAAAACCTTGGTTCAGTGGTGTTGTTCATGACCGACTACCTGCGAGCACTTGACGGCATTATTGTCGATACCGACCTCGACACCTGGAAAACCTATCTCACCTGGGTTGCGCTCAATAATTCAGCGAGTCGGCTGACAACCGCGCTTGACGATCAAAACTTCAACTTCTATAGCAAGACATTGTCGGGCGTTGAAGAGCAGCGCGCAATGTGGCGACGTGCCGTCAATGTCGTTAACGGTGGTCTCGGCGAAGTCGTTGGCAAGGTTTACGTCAAGAACCACTTCCCGCCCGAAGCGAAGCAGCGCATGCTCGCGCTTGTCGGTAACCTGATCAATGCCTACGAAAAGAGCATCAAAGAGCTCGACTGGATGTCCGAGGAAACCAAGCTCGAAGCGCTCGACAAGCTGTCGAAGTTCACACCGAAAATCGGCTATCCGGATGAATGGCGCGACTATTCAGCGCTCGACATCGAGCCTGATGATTATTACGGCAACTCCGAACGCGCGGCGCTCGCCGAGTACCAGCGACTGCTGGATCGCCAGGGCGGACCGGTTGATCGAACAGAGTGGGCCATGACACCGCAGACCGTCAACGCGTACTACATGCCACCGCTCAATGAAATTGTGTTTCCGGCCGCCATCCTGCAGCCGCCGTTCTTCAATCTTGAGGCGGACGATGCCGTAAACTACGGTGCTATTGGTGCGGTCATTGGGCATGAAATCGGCCACGGCTTCGACGACACCGGCAGCACCTTTGACGGTGATGGCGTCATGCGAAACTGGTGGACCGACGAAGACCGTGCCGAGTTCGAAACGCGCACCCGGCAGTTGATCGAGCAATACAACGCCTACAAGCCCTTCGACGACCTGAGTGTGAATGGCGAATACACGCTCGGCGAGAACATCGGTGATCTCGGCGGGATTACGATTGGTTTGCTGGCATATCAAATGTCACTGGACGGTGACCAGGCACCGGTGATCGATGGTTTCACCGGGCTGCAACGCGTGTTCCTTGGCTACGGCCAGGTGTGGCGCACCCTGTATCGCGATGAATCACTGCGCCTGCAGATCGGCACCGACCCGCATTCACCGGCCATGTACCGCGCGAACGGTGCGGTCAGAAATGTACCGGAGTTTTATAAGGCCTTTGATATCAGTGAAGACGATGCCCTGTATCTCGCACCGGACGATCGCGTCAAAATCTGGTAGACGATGCATCGATTCGAATGACAAACAAGGTCGGAGGCCAGCGGGTCTCCGGCCTTTTTTGTGCGCGAGCGGATCCTTATTTCACGGTTTCGCAGGCCTGATAGGCCGAACTGATTTCGCGCATCTTGCCTTCAATCCAGGCCTGCACAAGCAGGTTGGTTTCTTTCGCAGACTGCGTGCTCGGGTCGATCGGCGGGCCGATACAAAAGCGCACCAGCCCGGGGCGTTTGACAAGTTCCCGGCGGCGCCAAAGGTCACCGGCATTATGTGCCACCGGCACGATCAACACGCCGGCCTCTTTCGCGAGTGCCGCACCGCTGATGCCGTACTTTCGGGTCTGCCCCGGTTGCACGCGCGTGCCCTCCGGGAAAACCGTTACCCAGATTCCCGCCCCGAGCTTTGCCTTGCCTTGTTCAATAACCTGCTTCACCGCGCGACTACCGGCCTTGCGATCAATCGCGATCGGCCGAAACACCAATGCGAGCGCCCAGCCGAATACAGGAATCCATAAAATGGCGCGCTTGATCACCCATGAGGTGCGCGGAAAAAACGGCACGTGACCGTAGGTCTCAAGCGCACTGCTGTGCTTTATCATGATGACGCTGGCGCTTTCGGGCAAATGTTCAAGGCCTTCCACGCGATAGTCCATGCCACAAAAAAACCGCCCGGCCCACAATGTCAGGCGGCAGTAATTCACGACAAAGCCCCAGAGAAACGCCTGTGAGGTCCAAAAAAACAGTATGGATACGGCGGCAAATAGCACACCGCTTGAAAAGCCGAAAACCAGGAAAATGGCTGAGCGCAGCGCCCTGATCACAAGGCTATTCGTCCAGCAGCGCGGCAGCGACGCCTGCCAGGTCGTCGAAGATCTCGATCGACTTTAGTTCCGACGGCAAGCGTTCTTCAGTGCTACGGCCATTGCCGCTGCGGACAAGAATCGGTCTTGCGTGGATGCTTAATGCGGCCTGCAAATCGCGCAGCGAATCACCGATAACAGGAACCCCGGTCATGTCGACATCGAAATGTTCTCCGACCTGCCTGAGCAAACCCGGGCGGGGCTTGCGGCAGTCACAGTCGTCATCGGGTCCGTGTGGGCAGATGACGATATGATCGACACGTCCGCCGGCCGCGGCCACAAGATCGCGCAACTTTTCATGCATTGCGTACAAGGCTCCATAGTCGAAAAGGCCACGTGCGAGCCCCGATTGGTTGCTGGCAACCGCAACCCGAAAGCCACCCTTACTCAAGGCGGCGATCGCCCCGATACTGCCATCAATGGGTTGCCACTCGCTGGCCGATTTAACGAAGTCTTTCGACTCTCTGTTAATGACGCCGTCGCGGTCGAGAACAACGAGACGACTTTTCGTGGTTGCTTTTGTCACGGCTAGCCAATCGACAGTCGCGAAATATCGGCCACATTCAGGAACAATGCGCGCAACTCACCGAGCAGTGCCAGGCGATTATTCTTGATCACGTCGTCGTCGGCCATGACCATGACGCCGTCAAAAAAACGGTCGATCGGGTCGCGTAGTTCGGCGAGTTCATTCAGTACAGCGGCGTAGTTACCAAGCTCAAGCAGCGGCTGAATTTTTTGTTGTGCGTGGCCGAGCGAAACGAACAAGGCTTTCTCTGCATCTTCTTGCAACAGCTTTTTCCTGACGCTCAGGTCTTCAGGGTCGCCAGCCTTGCGCAGGATGTTGGCAATGCGCTTGTTCGCCGCGGCCAGGCTTTCGGCCTGCTCAAGCCTCGCGAAGGTTTGCACCGCCGCAAGGCGCCGGTCGAAATCGAGCAAAGAAGCGGGCTCGCGAACCTGGACTGCGGCAAAGGTCTCGACGCTTAGACCCGCGTCGCGATCAAGGAAGTAATGGCGCAAACGATCACTAATGAAGCTGTACAGGTCAGCGGCCAGCTCGGCGTTGTCCGCGTTTGATTTCGGCTGTGCCGCGACGGCAATGGCGAGCATCGCCTTCAGGTCAACATCGAAGCCACATTCAACCAGGATGCGCACAATGCCCAGCGCGGCGCGGCGCAAACCAAAGGGGTCTCGGTTCCCGCTGGGTTTCTTGCCGATCGAAAACACGCCGGCGAGTGTGTCGAGCCTGTCGGCAACCGAAAGCAGCTGCCCGTCCACGGATTTCGGTAGCGCGTCACCGGCAAAACGCGGCAGATATTGCTCGCCAATGGCCTCGGAAACCTCTGTGCTTTCTCCGTCCGATGCTGCGTAGTAGCGCCCCATCGTGCCCTGCAGGTCCGGAAACTCGCCAACCATGCCACTGACGAGATCACATTTTGCCAATTGCGCTGCACGTTGAAGCGTGGTGCCGTCGTGGCCAAGCGCGGCAGCAAGTGCCTTGGCGATGGTGGCCACACGCTTGCTCTTGTCGAACAGGCTACCCAGTCCGCGCTGATACACAACCTCTCGCAAGGCTTCCTGGCGACTGTCGAGCGAGCGCTGTCGATCGTTGTTCCAGAAGAAGGCCGCGTCAGCGAGTCGTGGCCGAATCACGCGCTCGTTGCCGTCGCGAACCTTGTCCGGCTCCGTACTCTCGAGATTGGCCACCGTGACAAATTTTGCCAGCAGTGCGCCGTCAGCGTCTGCCACCGGAAAATACCGCTGGTGCCCGGTCAGGGTTGAGGTCACCGTTTCGCGTGGCAGCTCGAGAAACGCCGTGTCGAAACTGCCGACAACCGGGACCGGCCACTCGACCAGCGCAGCAACCTCATCGTACAGGGACGCACCGCCGACAACCTGTCCACCGACAGACTTTGCCGCCGCTTCGACACCGTCGCGAACCATCTTGCGTCGCCGCGAAAAATCGGCGATGACATAGCCATCGCTTTCGAGCGTCTCGAGATAGCTGTCCGGTGAGCCAATCGTGACCGGGCCACCGGAATGAAAGCGATGACCGCGTGACTCCCTGCCCGCCGCGATGCCCATTACGGTGCCCTCGACAATATCCTCGCCGTGCAGCATGACGACCCAGTGCACCGGCCGAACGAATTCGACCTCACTCGAGCCCCAGCGCATGCGGCGGGGAATCGGCAATGTGGCAAGTACGTCGTTGATGATGCCGGGCATTAATTCGTTGACGGACTTCCCACGCTCGACGCTTTCAAATACGAGCCATGCACCCTTATCGGTTTCCTGTCGGCCGAGCTCGGCAACATCGACGCCGCATTTTTTTGCGAATGCGAGTGCAGCGGGCGTTGCATTGCCCTTGTCGTCAAATGCGATTTTGACCGGAGGGCCCTTTTGCTCGGCGTTGCGGTCCGCTTGCCGGCTCGCAAGATCGGTGACGTGCACCGCCAGCCGTCGCGGGCTCGCGAACGCCTGCACTTCACCGTGATCCAGGCGTGCGTCTTCGAGCGCTGCGGCGAGCTGCTCACCGAAGGCAAGCATCAGCGAGCGCAGCGCCTTCGGCGGCAGCTCCTCGGTGCCAATTTCGACGAGGAAATGTTTGGTATCGCTCATCGCGCTGCCTCGCTCTTGGTCACACTGGCGAGCATGGGAAAGCCGAGCGCCTCGCGGCTGGCGAAGTAAGCCTCACAAATCGCGCGCGACATGGTGCGAACACGAAGTATAAATCGTTGCCGCTCGGTGACTGAAATCGCCTGCCGCGAATCCAGCAGGTTGAACGTATGTGAGGCCGTGAGCATCTGCTCGTAGGCGGGCAATACAAGGCCCTGCTCAATGAGCCGCTCCGCTTCATGTTCGGCATGATCAAAAGAATTGAACAGCGAGTCGATGTCCGCCTGTTCAAAGTTGTAGCGTGACTGCTCAACCTCGTTCTGGTGGTACACGTCGCGATACGTAATACGACCGAGCGGCCCGTCGGCCCAAACGAGGTCAAAAATGCTTTCAACGTCCTGCAAGTACATGGCGAGTCGCTCGAGACCGTAGGTGATCTCGCCACTGACCGGTCGGCACTCCAGGCCGCCGACCTGTTGAAAATAAGTGAATTGCGTGACCTCCATCCCGTTCAGCCAGACCTCCCAGCCGAGACCCCAGGCACCGAGTGTCGGTGATTCCCAGTTGTCCTCAACAAAACGAATGTCATGCACCAGCGGGTCGATACCAATCGCGCGAAGCGAATCAAGATACATCGACTGGATGTCGTCGGGCGATGGCTTCAGGACAACCTGGTACTGGTAGTAATGCTGTAAACGAAACGGGTTGTCGCCATAGCGGCCGTCGGTTGGCCGGCGACAAGGCTGCACGTAGGCGGCGCTCCACGGTTCGGGGCCAATGGCCCGCAAAAAAGTCGCGGGATGAAATGTGCCGGCGCCCATCGGCATGTCATAAGGCTGCACAATCACGCAGCCGCGCGCGGCCCAATACTCCTGCAGCCGAAGAATCAGGTCCTGGAAGGTGCTGGGCGTACTCGGAGCGTTGCTGGTCATAAAGTGGTCGCGGTGCCTCAAAGGCGCGAAGTATAACGGCTTCGGCGCTGACGCGCCCCCCGTTGAGCAACAGAAACTGCGCCACCCGGCCGCAGGGTCAGGACAAAAAGCTGCGGCCCGCGATTATATGCACTATTATAGTGCGGCCTAATCAGACACCGCACCATAATGGTGCGAAACGCTCGCTCAATGCAAGCTAAAAACCTTACAAAACATATACTTGCCGGAAGCACCAACTTGGCACACTTCCTGCAATATCTTGAGCACCCGGCCGCCTGTCGGCCCACGCTAGTTCGCGTTCACCACCGGAGGAAAGATCCATGACGCCCGCAGAGGTTATTGCTCTCATCAAAGATGCAGAGGTCAAATTCGTCGATTTTCGATTTACCGACACAATCGGCAAAGAACAACACGTAACGGTCCCTGCTCATACGATTGATGACGACCTGTTTGAAGACGGCAAGATGTTTGATGGTTCGTCCATCGCGGGCTGGAAGGGCATTAACGAATCCGACATGATTCTGATGCCCGACCCGGCATCGGCGGTTATCGACATCTTCACCGATGAGACCACGATGAATATTCGCTGCGACGTTGTCGAACCCGCAACCATGCAGGGTTACGACCGCTGCCCGCGGTCGCTTGCCGCACGCGCCCAGGCCTACCTGCAGTCAACCGGTATTGCCGACTCCGCGTATTTTGGCCCCGAAAATGAGTTTTTCGTTTTCGACAGTGTTAAGTGGACCAACGAGATGCAGTCCGCGTCATACACCATCGACTCCGAAGAGGGTGCGTGGAGCTCAGAAAGCAATTACGAAAGCGGCAACACCGGGCACCGTCCGGGGGTCAAGGGCGGCTACTTCCCGGTTCCGCCGGTCGACTCACTCCACGACTTGCGTTCGTCCATGTGTCTCGCGATCGAAGAGCTCGGTGTTGTAACAGAAGTCCATCACCACGAAGTTGGTACCGCCGGGCAGTGCGAAATCGGCACCAAGTTCAACACCCTCAAGCGCAAAGCGGACGAAGTACAGATCATGAAGTATGCCGTCCATAACGTTGCTCACGCCTACGGCAAAACAGCAACCTTCATGCCGAAGCCGCTGGTCGGCGACAACGGCAGCGGCATGCACGTGCACCAGTCATTATTCAAGGACGGTAAGAATCTGTTCGCCGGCGACGGCTACGGCGGCCTGTCCGAAACCGCCTTGTACTACATCGGCGGAGTCGTCAAGCACGCCAAAGCGATCAACGCGTTCGCAAACCCGTCGACCAACAGTTACAAGCGATTGGTGCCTGGATTTGAAGCGCCGACGATACTTGCCTATTCAGCGCGCAATCGCTCAGCGTCGATCCGCATTCCTTATATCGCCAATCCGAAAGGCCGACGCATCGAGGTTCGTTTCCCGGATTCAACGGCGAACCCTTACCTCGCGTTTGCGGCATTGATGATGGCTGGCCTCGATGGCATCCAGAACAAGATTCACCCCGGTGATGCGATGGACAAGGACCTCTACGACCTGCCGCCGGAAGAGGAGAAACAGCTGAAATTGGTTGCCTTCTCCCTGGGCGAGGCACTGGCTGAACTCGACACCGATCGAGACTTCCTGAAAGCGGGTGGCGTGTTCAGTGATGACCTGATCAATGCCTATATTGACCTGAAGCAAGCTGACGTTACGCGCCTCAGAATGTCGACGCATCCGGTCGAATTCAGCATGTATTACAGCCTTTAACGCCGAAAGTGTGAACCGGGCGGCATTTTGCCGCCCGGATTCTACCCAAAACACCGACTTCGCTGCTATGCTAACCGTATGGAAACACGACCGATTTTCATCCTGCTGGGACTCCTGGCCGCCGCTGGCGTGCTGGCCGAAGCGTATACGTGGACCGATGACAGCGGAGTTGTCCATTATTCCGATCGACCTCAACCCGGCGCAAAGGTTATCGAGCTTGAGACCGCATCCGGCCGTAGATCGCGGACCACAGCACGAGCGAACAATTCGGCGAACGCCAACAATGCGAGCGCTGCACCGGCCGAGGCGTTCGCGTACCAAACACTTGAGATCACAAGCCCCGCTCCGGAAGAGACCCTGTGGAATATAGAGGGCACACTCAACGTAACGCTGGCGCTGACACCGCCTCTACAGACGGGTCACCAGGTGCGGGTGTATTTCGACGGCACGCCGCAAACAGCGCAGGGCTCGAGCTTCCGCTTACAGGACGTTTACCGCGGCGTACACAACCTGCAAGTGGAAGTGATCGACGAGACAGGGAAACTGATGATTCGCAGTCTTCCGAATCGCTTTTACGTCCAGCAGAACTCGGTGCTCTAGGCGCCCCGACGAAGAAGCGCAAGTCCGGTTCCGGCGACGGCGGAACGTTGCTCCAAAGCTCCAGCACCATTCTTGACTCACTCAGCGCGGGCATCATTCTGCTCGACGAACATCTGCTTATCGTCGCCCTGAATCCGGCCGCTGAAAATATTCTTGGTATCAGTCAGCAGCGCGCGCACGGTCAGTCCCTGCTTCGCCTGGTCGACGACGAACCTGAAATGCGCGACATCCTGACCCGCGTTGTTGCCAGCGGCGATCACTATGCGAATGAAATACGGCTGTCGCCTACCGAGGTGCACAATGACGAACGCATCATTGATTGTCACGTTTCGCCCATTGATACCGAAGATGCCTGTTTGCTCGTCGAAGTCAACGACGTAACTCGACGCTCCCAAATCAGTCGCGAAAATGCCCTGCTCATTCAACACGGCGCCGGCCGGCAAATGATTCGCCAACTGGCGCATGAGATCAAAAACCCCTTGGGCGGCATTCGAGGTGCCGCACAGTTGCTGGAGCGCCAGCTTAATAATGCGGAGCTAAAGGAATACACCGACGTTGTTATCAGCGAAACAGACCGCCTCGCAGCACTGGTCGATACGCTGCTCGGTCCCGGTGGACCGCCGAATAAACAGCCGGTTAATGTGCACGAACTGATCGAGTACGTCCTTCGTTTGATCGAAGCCGAAGAACAGCGACAAACTAAAATACGTCGCGACTACGATGCTGGCTTACCGGACATCGATCTTGATCGCGATCAGATCGTGCAGGCTTTACTGAATCTCGTGCGCAACGCTATTGCGGCACTGGATGGGCAGGGCACGCTGACACTGCGCAGCCGCGCGGTCACCAATTACAACATCGGCAACCAGCGACACCGGGTTATCGCCTCCATCGAGATTGAGGACGACGGACCTGGTATACCCATAGATATGCAGGACTCGATATTCTATCCGCTGGTGACAACACGTTCAGAAGGCACCGGTTTGGGACTGCCCGCCGCCCAGGAGTTGATCAGCCGCCACGGCGGTCTCATTGAGTTTGAAAGCCGCCCCGGCCGAACCGTATTTCTCGTGCGTATCCCGCTGCAGCAACAAACGGGAGGCGGTCATGTCTAGCCGCCCGTTAAACGTCTGGATTGTCGATGACGATCAGTCCGTCCGCTGGGTGCTTGAGAAAGCACTGAAGCAGGCCGGGATGGAAACGCAGAGCTTCGGGCGCGCGGAACACCTGCTTGCGGCGATTGATGCTCACAGCAGCGATACGCCGCCCGACGTACTGATAACCGACGTACGGATGCCCGGCATGAGTGGCCTCGCGCTACTCGAACGATTGCGAAAAAGTCGTCCGGAGCTTCCGATCATTGTCATCACGGCGCACTCGGATTTGGAGAATGCGGTGGCCGCTTACAAGGGTGGCGCCTTCGAATACCTGCCGAAGCCATTCGACATCGACGAAGCTGTCGAGCTTGTGCACAAGGCCGCTCGCTCGAGCGGACTTGATGACGATAGTGCGACGCAGCCCGCGGGTCGCATTGCTTCAATGATCGGACAGGCACCGGCGATGCAGGAAGTCTTTCGATCCATCGGCCGCCTCGCTGGCTCGAGCATGACGGTACTGATCACGGGTGAGTCCGGAACCGGCAAAGAACTCGTCGCCCGCGCTTTGCATGATCACAGTCCGCGAGCTAACAAGACTTTTGTGGCACTCAACACATCTGCGATCGCGTCCGAGCTACTGGAGTCAGAACTGTTCGGCCATGAAAAGGGCGCGTTCACCGGCGCCGACTCGCGCCGTATCGGTCGATTTGAGCAAGCCGACGGTGGCACGCTGTTTCTTGACGAAATTGGTGACATGTCAACGGCCCTGCAAACACGATTGTTGCGAGTCCTCGCCGAAAGTGAATTTTACCGCGTTGGCGGTCAAACACCGATCAAGGTCAATGTGCGGGTTATCGCCGCGACCAACCAGGATCTGGCGCGAGCAGTTAAAGAGGCGCGCTTTCGCGAAGATCTGTACCACCGATTAAATGTCATACGCATCAACACGCCACCACTGCGACAACGTCGTGAAGACATACCGCTGCTGCTCGGACACTATCTCGCCGAAGCGGCGGAAGAACTCGGGACGCCGGCAAAGGCCATCGACGCCGAGGCGCTCGAAGCGCTGCAGGATTTCAATTGGCCGGGTAACGTGCGACAGCTGGTAAACGCCAGCCGACGCCTGACCGTCACGGCACCCGGCGGCGTGATAAGCGCACAGGATATTCCAGAGGACCTGGGCGGGACCGATTCACCGCGGCGCGCGAGCAAGGAATGGACGCGCCTGTTGGCGGCATGGGCGGAACGACAAATTCTGAACAGCGAGATGCCACTCATTGACCAGGCAATGCCGGAGTTTGAAAAAACGCTGATAGAAGCCGCGATGTCGAAAACCAATGGTCATCGTCAGGAGGCCGCAAAATTGTTGGGCTGGGGCCGCAACACACTTACACGCAAGATGAAGGCGCTGCACCTCGACAAGCGCTATGACGTCTAGAGCCTAAGCGTTCCGACAAGTTCCGCGACGTTTGCGAGTTTGTGTTTCTCTAAATACTCGGCGATACCGGTATTGATTTTCCTGCACACCAACGGGTCATAAAACAGCGCAGTACCAACGCCAACGGTAGCGGCGCCCGCAATCATGAACTCAATCGCATCATGTGCAGAGCTTATTCCGCCCTGACCGATGATCGGTACGTGGTGCGCCTTCGACACCTCATAAACCTGGTGTACTTTGAGCAAAGCGATCGGCTTAATCGCGGGGCCCGACAGACCGCCGCGTATATTGCCGATAATCGGTCGCCGAGTCGCAGGATCAATGGCCATACCCATCAGCGTGTTGATCACCGCAAAGCCGTCGGTACCCGCCTCGATACACAGGCGGGCGTTCTCCTGAATATCGGTCTGGTTCGGCGATAATTTGGTAATAATGGGCTTCGAGGTTTGTGCCCGACAGGCAGCCACGACGCGCGCCGACATTTCCGGGTCGTTTCCAAACTGTACCCCACCCTGTTTGACATTTGGGCAGGAGATATTGATCTCGATCGCATCGATGTCGGACTCATCAAAACGTCGCGTTACCCGCTCGTACTCATCGATGGTTGAGCCGGAGACATTGGCAAAAAAGCGTGTCTCTGAAAAATCGAGACCGGGAAGAATCTCATCAACCACCTTATCGACACCGGGGTTTTGCAGGCCGATCGCATTGAGCATGCCATCGGCCGTTTCATAAACGCGATGCGGCGGGTTGCCCAGCCGTGCTTCGCCAGTGGTGCCCTTTAGTACGACAGCACCGACATCTGCATTCGAGAATCCTTCAACGCGCGTGTATTCTTCCCCGAAGCCCACGCAGCCCGACAACAATACGATCGGCGATGCCATCGAGATGCCGCAAAATGTTGTTTGGAGTGGATCGGTCGCCATCGGTGCGGCATTTTACAGAGTTTCTGATGTTTAGCCTTATTCTTTACGAGCCCGAGATCCCACCCAACACGGGCAACATTATTCGCCTGTGCGCGAATACCGGTGTGAGCTTGCACCTTGTTGAGCCATTGGGGTTCGAGCTGGATGAACCGAGACTGAAACGAGCGGGCCTCGACTACCGGGAGTTTGCAACCGTCAGCACACACGCCTCACTTGGCGCGTGTCTTGAAGTGCTGGGTGAACCACGAGTCTTTGCCTTGAGTACGCGAGGCTCGGCGCGCCACGACAGTCCGCAATATCAGCAGGGGGACGCATTGCTTTTTGGCCCGGAGACGCGCGGTCTGCCGCAGCCGATTCTCGATGCGTTGCCTGCCGAACAGCGGCTGCGACTGCCAATGAGGGAAAACAGCCGCAGCCTGAACCTGTCAAATTCAGCTGCGGTCGTTGTCTATGAGGCCTGGCGCCAGCTCGATTTTGTGGGCGGTCACTAAGCCGGCTTGATGTTGCTGTTCATGCGGAACAGGTTGCCGGCATCGAACTGACCCTTGATGTTGGCAAGCCGGGCAAAGTTCGGGCCGTAGTTACTATCGACTGACTTGTCGCCATCCTGCTCAATATTGTCGTAGTAGCCGCCGGTGTGACGCTCGAGTGCGGCATGCCACTGTTTACACATGGCTTTGCCCTCTTCATCCTGCGCCGGATCCGCCCAGCCGGTGAAGAATACAATCATCGACTCGGCGTTTCGATGTGGAAAAGCGGTATCGCGCTCGCCATGGTCCTTCACTGCGCCGCCTGCAGTGTGCGTAAATATTGCGGCGCGCGGATCCGGTATATAGGCATCGATCATGTCGTCGACCAGTGCCTGGGTAAATTCCCTGACCATGCCGTTCTTCGCGTAGGAACGAATGCCGTGCGCTGTCATCGCATCCTCCTTCGTCTGCATTACCTTGTAGTCCTGAACCTTGACGCCGTCATCGATCATCGTGCCGATGGCGCGCAATGGCGCCAGCTCTTTTTCACCGCTTGCCGGATCGCCGTTGTAAACGACCTCCATCGCAATGATGCCGGTACCGTCCGGCATGGTCGCCATAACCGGCCCGACATACAGCTCACGCGACAAGGTCGGCGACCATTCCGCGTAGAACTCCAGAACATCACGCGCCTGCGCAACCGGCCACACCAGCATGCCGGATAGAACATTGCGATCCATCGGGTGCAACTGATAATGGAACTTATTGACGACACCAAAATTTCCGCCGCCGCCGCGAATCGCCCAAAAGAGATCCGGCTCGTTGTCGGCGCTGACCTGTCGAACCTTGCCGTCAGCCGTAATTATCTCGGCGCCCAGCACATTGTCGATCGTCAGTCCGTATTTTCGATTCAGCCGACCAAAGCCACCGCCGAGCGTAAAGCCGCCGACGCCGGTATGCGAAACAACGCCCGCAGTGGTCACCAGTCCGTGGGCCAGCGATGCATCGTCGAGGTGGCTCAGCAGCGCGCCACCCTGGCACCAGGCCGTCTGTGCCGCAATGTCAACGTCGACGTTTCTCATGTCGGCGAGATCCAGCATCAGGCCATCATCGCAGACCGACTTGCCGGGCCAGCTGTGACCGCCACCGCGAACGGCGAGCAACAGGCTTCGTTCGCGAGCAAAATCGACGGCACGACGAATATCGTCGGTGCTTTGGCAGCGTGCAATCAGCGCAGGGTGTTTGTCATGCATACCGTTCCAGACCTTGCGGGCGCCGTCGTAGTCCGGGTGCCCGGAGAGCAACACCGGACCCGTCATCGCGTCACCGAGCTCCTTGATTGCCGCTCTTTCGAGTTCAATCTCGACGCCGTCAAGCGAGATGGCCCGTATGCTGGTGTTCGCGCTGGTCGCGACCGGTGGCTCCGATCGACTGCAGCCAAGCATTGGGAATGAGGCGGCAACACTTGCTGCGACCGCAGTTTTGCAGAACTTGCGACGATTCATGATTTCTCCCCGGTTTATTTCCTGTCTTATTCTAGTACAAACATTCGAGGGTGCCAGCTGTCGACAATATGGCCTATTGCTGGTCGTGCTCAGGCTTGAGCTTGCGCCCCATCAGCGCTCCGACCGCTTCGCGCGGTGACGCGCCTTCGTACAGGATGCGGTAGACCTGGTGGCAAATGGGCATTTCAATGCCCAGCGCTTCCGCGACCTCTTTGACCGCTTCCGCGGCCAGTACGCCTTCGACGACCTGCTGAATTTCTTCCTGCGCCTCGTCGATGGTCTTGCCGCTCGCGAGTGCGAGACCCATGCGCCGGTTGCGCGACAGATTGTCGGTGCAGGTCAGGACCAGGTCGCCCATACCGGCCAGGCCCATCATGGTTTTTTGTTGCGCGCCAAGCGCCACGCCGAGGCGCGTCAATTCAACCAGCCCACGGGTGATCAAGGCGACGCGCGCATTGGCACCGAAGCCGAGGCCATCACACATGCCGGCGCCGATCGCGAGGACGTTCTTGACTGCGCCGCCAACCTCAACGCCGGCCATGTCGTCTGAGGTGTAAGCCCGAAAATTGTCGTCTGACAAAGCCGCCGCGAGCGCTTCAGCGAAATCTTCATCGCTGGAGGCTATGGTCATCGCGGTGGGCAGGCCCTCGGCGACCTCTTTTGCAAAGGTCGGTCCACTGAGCACGGCCACCGGCCGATCATCACCGAGTTCCTCCGCGACAACCTGGTGCGGCAGCTTCCCTGAATGCAGCTCAAATCCCTTGGTCGCCCAGCATATGCGGGAGTCGTCTCGCAGGAACGGCCTGATTGCAGACAGCGTTTCGCGAAGACCGTGGCTGGGCACTGCCATCAGTATGTCCCGCACACCGTCGAGGCAAACCGCAAGATCGGGCGATGTTTTCAGGTTGGTTGGAAACTTAATGCCCGGCAGGTATCGTGTATTCTCACCACTGACCGCCATGTCGCGGAGCAGGTCCAGCTCGCGAACGCCGCCGAGGCGAACATCACATCCGCAGCGTGCAAACTGAAGTGCCAGCGCCGTTCCCCATGAACCGGCGCCGATGACTGCTATGGCTTTCGGGGCATCGTTGTCGATTAGTGCGTCTCCTGAGCGCCTGCTTGTGCGGCTGCTTTTTGCTGCTGCGACTGGACGTACAGCGCGTCAAAATTAATTGGCTGTAACACGAACTCCGGAAAGCCGCCCTTCTGAATCAGCGATGCAATGGTTTCGCGTGCGTAAGGGAACAGAATGTTCGGGCAATAGCTGCCAACGATTGCGCCGAGCTCTTCGTCGCTGTAACCGATGATTTCAAAAAGGCCGGCTTGTTGCAGCTCGACCAGAAAAATCGTCTTGTCCTCCGCTTTTGCCTCAACGGTCAAGGTCAACAAGACTTCGTGGTGTCCTTCATCGATCACTGTGTGGCTGCTGCGAAGGTTCAGGTCCGTCTTGGGTTGCCAGTCAGTCTGCCGAAAAATTTGCGGTGTTTGCGGTGATTCGAAGGAAAAATCCTTCAGGTAAATCTTGCTTATCGTCAAACGTTTTTCAGCGGTTTGTTCGTCTGCCATTTCTCTTGATATCCTGTGCTCGGGCTCGCCGGACTATCCAGCGAGCAATTTATCCAGTTCCCCGCTCGTCTCCAGCGCGGAAAGTTCGTCAAAGCCACCGACGTGCCGGTCGCCGATGAATATTTGTGGTATCTGGCTATTGCCACTACGGTGCAGCATTTCGTTTCGCAGCTCGGAATTGCCGGTGATGACAATGTCATCGAAAGCGACCGACTTTTTAGTCAGCAACAGTCGAGCCGCACCACAATACGGGCAGGTCGTATTGCCGTAGACGGTTACTTTCACTTCTTTTTTTTTGATTTTTTCGCCTTGGTTTTTTTGCCTGTGACCAGCGGCAATCCCGCCTGACTCCAGCCAGTTATGCCGCCCTTGATGCCATACACGCTATCAAATCCCGCGGCACGAAGCGTGTTGACCGCCTTCGTTGAGGTAGTACCGAGATCACAAACAGCGACGATCGGCTTGGACTTCATCGACTGGAGGCTTGCCATTTTCGCGTCCAGCTCATCGGACGGAATATTCTTCGCGCTGACAATATGGCCCCTGGAGAAGGCGTCCGCGCTGCGCAGGTCAATAACGACTGCATCATTGTTGATCAGTTTGACGGCCTCAATGGCCTCAACGTTTACAAGGCCGCTCGCCTTGCGCCGCAGCTCGGTGAACACGACGACGAAAAAGCTGATCATTAAAGCCAGTACCAGCAACGTATGGTTGCCGGAGAATTCCACTAGTTTGTCCATTGTTTACTCAGGCGCGGAGGAAACCGCTCACGGGAAGAAGATTGATCGCGCCATTATACTGCAAAAGCCATAGGAAATACCCGGCCGAAGGCTCTACACTCTGCGGCCATGAGCAGAGCCTGGATCCCACTAATGATGATTCTGGCTGCCTCCGCGGCCGTCGCCCAGGACGGTCACGGTGAGCTGGCCAAGGTCAAGGAGCGCGAACTCGAGCAGGTTCGAGAGCGAATTTCGGACCTGAAAAAAAGCATGGACCGAGCCGCCGCCGAACGTGACCGGCTAAGCGGCGAGCTGCAGGATATTGAGGTCGCGATAGCGGAACAACGACGTCGCATCAAGGAAATTGCGCGCGAGCAGCAATTTACCGAAAACAGGAAAAACCAGCTGGACGCCGAACTTGCGAACCGCGAGGCACATCTGGATGTGGA
Source organism: Woeseiaceae bacterium (assembly GCA_021773115.1). Lineage (GTDB taxonomy): Bacteria > Pseudomonadota > Gammaproteobacteria > Steroidobacterales > Woeseiaceae > UBA1847. The sequence continues at coordinate 436,025 of JAJFKS010000033.1, forward strand.
GTCGGGAGAGCTGGCGGCCCAGGTGCGAGCGGCCTACATGAGCGGCAGCCAGGAGAAGATCAAGTTGCTGCTAAACCAGCGCGATCCGGCAACGCTGGGTCGGTTGATGGCGTACTACCGTTATCTCAATGACTATCGTGCAAGCAATATCACGTCAGTGATGCAGGAAATTCGGAAGCTGGATGAACTGCAAAGCCAGATCGCGGCCGAGGGCGCGCGTCTCGACGGCCTGGCAAAGCGTCGCTACGCCGAGCTGGTCAAGCTCAATACCTCGCTCGAAGAGCGACAGCTATTGCTCGCGAGTCTGCGGGACAAGATTGCGGCCGAAGGTCAGGAGGTTGAACGGCTTGCAGCACAGGAGCTTGATCTGACGCGGCTGATCGCGGAGCTGACGAGCATTTTATCGGACTACCCGATCAGCTCGGAGGAGCCGTTCAGCAAACACAAGGGCCGCCTGACCTGGCCGGTCGCGGGTAGCTTGTTGCACGAGTTCGGACAACCGCGCGTGAGCGACAAAATCCATTGGAATGGCGTCGTACTGGCGGCACCACGCGGTCGCGAAGTGCGAGCGGTGTATCACGGCCGTATTGCCTTTGCAGACTGGCTGGCCGGCATGGGCCTGTTGGTTATCATTGATCATGGCGAGGGCTACATGACACTGTACGGCTATAACGAGACCCTCCTGAAAAATGCCGGCGACTGGGTCGCTCCCGGAGATGTGATCGCGACAGTTGGTGACAGCGGCGGGCAGCAGCAATCCAGCCTCTACTTCGAGCTCCGGCAGGGCACCAAACCGATCAATCCGCGGCTCTGGATCACCCGCCGGCCCGGTGGCTGAATCGCGCCGCGTGCGAATGTCGCGTCGGCCTGACTGTCGTACAAATATCTGTGCTAAGGTCGAATATTGTGCCACAAGAGCCAAAGGTCAGGGCGCCAGGAACATTATATGTCATTGAAAGTACGAGCAATTTTGGTTGTCGTTATCGGTGTCACCCTGGGTATCGGCCTGTCGGTCGGTGGCGGCCTCCTGGGTGACGAACGCCCCGGGAACAAGCAGGCGCTTTCGTGGGAACAGGCGCAGCTTTTCGCCGAGGTACTCGAGCGCGTCAAGCGCGACTATGTCGAGCCAATCGACGACGCTGAGCTTCTGGAAAGCGCGATTCGCGGCATGGTCAGCGATCTGGATCCACACTCCGAGTTCCTGGATGCGTCGGAATATCGCGAAATTCGCAGCAGCACATCGGGCAGCTACACCGGTATTGGCATTGAGGTTGCCGAGATTGACGACACTATCCGCGTCATTTCGCCCATCGCGGGATCGCCGGCCGCAAGAGCGGGCATTCGCAGCGGCGATCAGCTGGTCGCTGTCGATGGACGGGCAATTGACGTGCGTCGTATGCAAGAGGCAATGAATGAATTGCGGGGTAGCCCGGGCACCAGGGTCACCCTTTCGGTGCTGCGGGACGATGTCCTTATCGACCATGAAATGCGTCGCCAGATCATCAAGCTCGCCAGCGTCCACCAGGCGTTTCTCAGTCCGTCATACGGTTATGTGCGCGTCAACCAATTCAGTGATACCACCGCGCAGGAGCTGAGTCGGGCCGTCGATGATTTGCAGGACGCTTATGGCGGCATGCTCGATGGAGTCGTACTGGACCTGCGCAACAATCCGGGCGGCGTTCTCGACGCAGCGGTCGATGTATCGGACCTGTTCCTCGACTCCGGTGTGATCGTAACGGCAGACGGTCGCACGCTCGAGTCGCGATTCACTCGCTCCGCACACCGCGGCGACATCCTCGATGGGGCACCGCTTGTGGTGCTGGTCAACAGCGGCTCGGCGTCCGCATCCGAAATCGTTGCTGGTGCGTTGCAGGATCACAACCGCGCAACGATCGTTGGCACCTCGACATTCGGCAAGGGACTGGTGCAAACGGTCATGCCCTTGTCAAAGGGTCGTGCGATCAAGTTGACAACATCGCGTTACTACACACCGTCCGGTGACTCGATACACGAAGTTGGTGTGACGCCGGATGTCGTGGTCGAAGAAACTCCGGGCTTTCCCGATTTGAGTCTCTCCGGCGTTCTTGATCGCGAGGCCGATGCGCAATTGCACGAAGCACTGTTGCAACTCAAGCCTCGTCAGGTAATGCACAGCAAGGCGCAATGAGATTGCTCAAAGTCAGCGCCTGCGTGCTGCTGCTGTTCCTGTCCGGCGGTTCTGTCGCAACAACGCAGCCGCGAATAGCGATTATTATTGATGATCTCGGCTATCGGCTGGCCGCCGGACAGCGCGCGATCAGGCTTCCCGGCCCCATTTCGTTTGCCGTTCTTCCTGGCGCACCAGGAACTCGCGCGCTCGCCCTTGAGGCCCACGCCAATGGCAAGGAAGTGCTTTTGCATTTGCCATTGCAGGCTCGACCGGACGAAATGGCGCAGGAACCGATGGGCATTAGCCTGCACATGAATCGCAGTGAATTTCGCGACACCTTTGAACAAGCGTTTGCGTCGGTACCGCACGCGATTGGCGTCAACAATCATCGTGGCAGCCTGTTGACGCGACACCCAGGCCATATGCAGTGGCTGATGGAGGAATTACAGGCCCGCGACACCTTGTTTTTTGTTGATAGCTATACAACGCATGAGAGCGTTGCGATGCAATTCGCGCATGAGCTCGGGGTGAATGCGAGGAAGCGTGATGTTTTCCTGGACCCGGATCCGGGGCCGGAGACGGTCGCACGCGAATTCGCACGCATGAAGCGACTGGCGACAAAGCGCGGCTCGGTTATCGTCATCGGACATCCGCACGCCGCGACTCTCGAGTTGTTGGAGCGCGAGCTGCCAAAGCTTGCCAGCGAAGGTTTCGAGCTGGTTCCGATCAGTGAACTTTTGCAACGATGAGTGAACCGCGAGCCGCAAAGTCGCTCTAAGAATATGAGAAGCCAGGTCGAGAAATCATGAACCATCGAAACCCATTCGCCGTTTTGATACTTTTGCTCATGGCACCCGCCGCCAGTGTTTTTGCGGGCGATGTTGACCTGCAAAGTCTTTTTCCGTCGACGAGCCGGCAACTGGCGCTTGCACAAAACAATGACGTTGCCTGCACGATGCAGTACGACCCGGTTTGCGGTGCCGACGGTCAAACCTACAGCAATGCCTGCGTGGCAGGCGCAGCAGACGTTGATATTGCCAGCCCGGGAATCTGCAGCGATGAAAGCGGCAATGCTTGCCCCGAGCTCTTCGACCCGGTTTGCGGTGAAGACGGCAACACCTACATCAACGAATGTTTCGCGGCCCGGTCACAGGCAAAAGTGGCCGGCCTCGGCGCCTGTACCGCGAACGGTTGCCCCAGTTACGAAGAACCGGTTTGCGGCATGAACGGACGGACGTTTATCAACCGCTGCGAAGCCGAGGCGGATCGCGTGCTGGTGCAGCGCAAGGGCACCTGCGACGTCGATAATTGCCCCGAAGTGTTTGCGCCGGTCTGTGGCGAGGACGGCGTTACTTATAAAAACGCCTGTTTCGGCGAGAAAGCCGGCATCAGTAATTTCACCGAAGGCTTGTGCAATGTGCGCGCCTGCCCACGTTTGTTCGTACCGGTTTGCGGCATCGACGGAGTCACTTACGGTAACGCGTGCTTCTCCGAGCGACGCGGCATATCGATCGAGTACGCGGGTGTCTGTGAGAGCCTCGGCGAAAACTGTGAGTCGGAGTACCTGCCGGTTTGCGGCATGGATGGCGAAACCTATGACAACGAGTGTCAGCTCGACAATGCTGATATCGACAAAGCTTACGCCGGCGCTTGTATCGGCGACTGACTACCAGGCGGGCTTCAGGCGTCCGTCGTCGCCACTTGCGTATGGCAGCCAGACCAGGCCCGTCACCGCAACGTGAATATCGGTGCTCTTGGCTCGCACAACAACTTCGTCGAGCGATTCCGTCTGCGCGTCGAATGAGGTGTCAAGCTCCGCGACTTCGTCTTCAAGTTGCTGACTCAGTGCTGCGATATCGGTCCGGACTTTTTCCGCCGTCTGTTTCGCACGCTCAACGTCGGCGGCCTCTTTTCGGGCGCTGCCGGCAGTCTTGATTGCCGTGCCGACCCTCGATGCCGAAGTACTTGTGATTCGCTTGCGGCCGAGCACGGCGCCAAGAATTGCGGTGCCAAATGAAATAACCGTGTCCAGTTTCTTCTTGCTCGACTGCTGCTTTTGCACCGCAAGCGTTTGCTCAGCACGCATTAGCCGGTTCTCAAGCGTCACGACCTTACCGCCGTAGCGCTTGCGTAATTTCGCGACCGCGAGGTCGCGTTTCTCGCTGGCCGCGTCCTGCAGGCGTGCTCGAAAATCCCCTTCTGTTTCGCTCGCATCCGACGTCAGTCGAAAGCGCTTGCTGCGATACAGCGTGACATTTTCGTTCTGGCGCAACCAGCGCTGATAGTCCTTGGCCCAGCCCGCATAGGCGCGTGCGTTGTCGGCCGCCGCCGGGCAGTCGGCGAATGTTGCGTCTTGCTGGCCCTTCTTTTGCAGATCTGTGAGCGCGCAATCCAGTGCCTCAGCGTTATCCCAGTCGATGGTAACGGGACCGGTATCGAACTCGACCGTGTGCAGGACATTGCGCTCCTCCTCGATGTTGTGACGTGCACTTGTAAATGCGACGTTTCCACCTGCGAGCAAACGAGGATGATAGATAATCTCTTCGCCGTAGGCGGGAACAAAGAATTGTTCGATCGTCGGGCTCAGCGCCGGAGCCAGCGCTTTGCTGTTGCGTTTGGGTTTAGAGATCGCATTGGCTGCGGTGTCAATTTTCTTTCGCAGCTTCGACATCAACGTGCGAATGTGGTCCCGAGTCAGGGGACCGGCAAGATAGGACATCACCCAGCGCGTGCCAAATACAACCGCTTCATTCTCATGCACATTGTGTAACAGGAAGCGGCGCTTGCCCAGGCCAGCGATGGTGCGCTCCATCGCGCCCTTGTCGAACTTGCCGCCACTCGCACCCTCGAGACCCTCCATGACTCGCGCCTTGTCGCGCTCGGTTTGCATACGACCGATGAACCAGGTGCCGGTGTTTGACAGCCCCTTGTAATCGAGGTCGACCGGGTTCTGCGTCGACAGCACCAGGCCAAGGCCGTAAGCGCGCGCCTGCTTCAGCAAGGTCAGGAACAGGCGCTTCGATGGCGGATTGGCAACCGGCGGCATGTAGCCGAAAATCTCGTCCATGTAGAGTATTGCGCGCAAGCTCGACGTGCCCGGCTGCGCCCGCATCCACGCAATAATTTCATTCAGCAGCATCGAAACGAAAAACATACGCTGCGCGTCGTCGAGGTGGGCAATCGACATGACCGAAATTCTGGGCTTGCCCTCCTTGGTATAGAAAAGCGATTTCGCATTCAGCGCTTCGCCCTGCATCCAGGCCTCGAATCCGGGAGCTGCGAGCAAGTTATTAAGCCGCATGGCAAGTGCAAAACGGTCTTTAGGGGGAAAGAATGAGTCGACATTCATTACTCCCACTTTGGCGATCGGCGGGTTCTGTATTTCACCAATCATCGCCGGTACATCAAGATTTCGGCCATTCTTCCAGGCGTTGTCGAGCAATCGCGAAATCAGAATGTGTTCACGGCTGGCGACCGGGTCCGCATCGATGCCGAGCAGCGTCAGTATGCCCGTTGCGGTGGACTGCACACGCTCCCGATACAGATCGACGTCGTCGATCAATTGTTGGCCGGGTGCGTTGAATGACTGCAGCACTGAGATCGGTAGTCCTGAGTTACTGCCCGGCGTGTAAATCGCGAGATCGACATTACTGCGCATTTGGGAAATGCGTTTGCCGGTCTGGCCCCACTCGCCAAGCCCTTTTTTCCAAAGCGCGGCCTGGCCGGCGGCGAACTCTTCAGCTGTCTGGCCTTTGTCGCTTGCGGTCCGTGTATTGATCCACGGCTGAAAATTCTCCGCCTTCAGGTCGGGGAAGGTCAGCAACAAGTTGCCCATGTCACCCTTCGGGTCAATGGCAATCACAGGAATATGATCAAGCGCCGCCTCTTCCAGAATTCCGATGCCAAGACCGGTCTTGCCCGAGCCGGTCATGCCGATGATGACGGCATGCGTCGTCAGGTCCTTGGAATCGTACAGAACCAGGTCGTCGGTCAGTTTTTCCGAATCGCTGTCGTATCGCTTGCCGAGATAAAACGCGCCAAGTTTTTCGAAGTCATGCACGAAAGTCAGTCCTTGCCCGCGGTCAATGGCATCCGATATTGATAGACAATAACCGCGGCCAGACCCAGAAGTGCCAGCGTCGGCGCAAGCCCAAAGTTCGTGAGCAGGGGAAGTGCAACGCCTGCGCCGGCAAGCAGCGCGACAAGTACACCCATTAAGGCTTCGCCCGTGATCAGGCCAGAAGCAACCAGCAGGCCGAGGCCTTCGCGTTGAGTTCGCTGTTTCTTGTCAAGTCTGCTCGACCGTTGCTTGACTCGCCAGGCGATTACCCCGCCGATCAGGATGGGTACAGACAAGCCGAGTGGCAGGTAAATACCGACTGCGACCGCCAGCACAGGGAAACGAAAACCGGATCCGCGTTTTTCCTGAATTTTGTCGAGGACGATCAGCGCTACCGCGAGTATGAAACCCATGATGATGAAGTTCCACTTGATGCCAGCGCCGAATATTCCGCCTGCGAGGGCCATCATCAGACCGGCCTGCGGTGCGGCAAGAACGCTGTTAGGAATGGCGTTCGGGTTCGGACTCGGGCGTCCGATGCCGTATTGGTTGTCCAGCAACTGCAGGATTAACGGAATTACGATTGCCGCGGCCAGTACGCCGACGATTTGAAACAATTGCTGCCGCCAAGGCGTTGCGCCGACAACGTGCCCGCACTTGAGGTCCTGCATATTGTCGCCGGCGATGGCTGCGGCGGAACAAATCAGACCCGCTAGATACATCACCGCGATCGGCCCGAGCGTAGCCGCCATGCCGTCGTTGCCCATCAGCTGCAACAAGATCAGCGCCGAAACAATGACAGTAGCGATGGTAACGCCGGAAATCGGATTGTTCGAGCTGCCGACCAGACCAGCCATGTACCCGGCGACCGACGAAAACACAAAACCAAACACCAACATCAGCACCGTCATTACAATAGAGATGAAGATTTTGTTTGGATAGTCTTCGAGAGCAAAATTAAATATTAGAAACAGCGGCACGATTGAAATAAGTACGATGATAAAGACATAGTTGATTGGCGTATCGAGCTCTGTCCGGATCGCCGCTGCGCCACCTGCGCGTGAGTCTTTAAAGGCCTGCATGCTTGAGCGAACGCCATCGACAAGCGGTCTGGCAAGGCTGACGAGCGACCACAGCCCGCCGACCATCATTGCCCCGACGCCGATACGGCGGCAATCCTGCCAGGATTGTCCGGCCAGCGCACCCCATTGGCTGTTGCTCAATTCGCTCCAGTTAATGCTGGGGTCAATTCCGGCGGCCGTCATGATGGCATCGTGGTTTAGTGCCCAATTCAGCGGTACCCCGATCAGGGTCCCTATGGCGCCGCCAATGAATACCAGCATGGCGATATTGAGACCGACGATATAACCGACGCCAATGAGCGCCGGGCTGATATTTATATTGCCAAGGAACAGGTATTTGCCCGCCAACCATGACTGAGTCGTCGCGACGTTGCCTGCAAGTAGTCCAACCGCGGATTCGACGAACTTGAAAGCGGCACCGATTCCGGCGGCCTGTAGCAATCGACGAAACCCGGTATCGGCCACCGCGTTCGCCACTGAGTCGGGATTCCGTTCGATGCCACCTGTTTTTAAAACCTCGGCGGTCGCCTGACCCTCCGGAAAAGCCAGTCGTGCCTCAACGATCAAAGCGCGGCGCAGCGGCACCGTAAAGGCGACACCCAGAATTCCACCGAGTATGGCAATAGCGACCATCGGTCCGTACTCATAGCCGGCCCAGGCTTTCATCATCACGAGCGCGGGGATTGTAAAAATAATGCCCGCGACCAGGGACTCACCGGCCGACGCGGCTGTCTGCACCATGTTGTTTTCAAGGATGGTCGAACGCCGGAACAAACGCAGGATGCCCATAGACGCTGCGGCCGCCGGTATGGAGGCGGAAACCGTTAGCCCGACCAACAAGCCGATATAGGCGTTCGCCGCCGCCAACACCATCGATAGTAGCGCACCGAGAATCAGCGCCTTAATCGTCAGTTCTGCAATGCTGCGTTCGGCGGCGACGACAGGAGGTGGAAGATGTTCGGCGGTAGCAGCCATATAACGACCCTTGATTATTATTGTTTTGTTGATCTTACGCGATTATTGGATCGAATTGATCAGCGAGCGTTGTGCCTTTTGATTCAGTACCCCTCCCACGGCACTACCAGCCGCAGGAGCGACTTGCATTCTGCTCTTTCAGGTAGCCCATCAGCGGTGCGAAGTAATCAATGATCGCAGTCGCATCCATTTCGCGAGTGCCGGTCAGCTTCTCGAGTGCATCCTGCCAGGGCTCACTCTGGCCTGAAGCCATCATCGCGTGGAAGCGGTCGCCCGCTGCGGTGCTGCCGTAAATTGAACAGGACGCGAGATCGCCGTCGTGTCCCGCAATCTCACACAGTGATCGCTGGAACTGGAACTGCAGAATACGCGCGAGAAAGTAACGCGTGTATGAGACGTTGCCCGGGATGTGATACTTGGCACCCGGATCGAAGAACGCTTCGCCGCGTTCGGACGGTGGTGCGATACCCTGGTAGCGTGTACGCATTTCCCACCAGGCCTTGTTATAGTCTTCGGGTTTAATTTCGCCCGAGAACACGCCCCAGCGCCATTCGTCGATCAGTTTGCCAAACGGCAGGAACGCAATCTTGTCGAGCGCCATCTGCATCTGTCGATTGATGACAGCTTTCTCGCTTTCTTCGGCGGAACTAATCAGGCCCACTTCTTTCAGATAATTCGGCGTCATTGACAAGGTCACTGTATCGCCGATCGCCTCGTGGAAGCCGGAGTGCGCGCTGCCCTGGAACAACGGCGGTTGGTCTTTGTAGGCGGCCTGATAGTAATTGTGTCCAAGCTCGTGATAAATCACACGCAGTTCATCATAGGTTTGCTTGATGCACATCTTGATGCGCAGATCGTTGCCGCCGTCGAGGCCCCAGGCGCTGGCGTGGCACACGACATCGCGATCACGTGGTTTTGTAAACTGCGAGCGCTCCCAGAATGTGTCCGGCAAGCGGTCCATGCCGAGTGAGACATAAAAGTTTTCTGCGGAGCGCACCATTTCCTGCGGCGAGAAATTCTTTTTCTTCAGTGTGCTGTCAACATCGAGATCCGACACGCCGGGATACGGTTCCATGATGTCGTAAATGAAGCCCCATTCCTGCGCCCACATGTTACCGAGCAGATGCGCGGGAATTGGACCGTCCTGCGGCACCTTGTCTTCACCATAGTGCTCGCCGAGCTTTGCACGAACGGCGCAGTGCAGTTCGTCGTATAGCGGCTTGACCTGGTCCCAAAGCCGGGCCGCTTCATCCTCAAATTCAGCCGGGCTCATATCGAAGCCGGCACGCCACATTTCGCCAAGGTCGCTGTAGCCGAGCTCATTCGAACCCTCATTCACGAGCTCGACATAGCGCTTGTACTTTTCGCGCATTGGCGGCGATATGGTCCGCCAGCCTTCCCATGCCTCTTTAAGCTCATCGTAATCGCGACTCTTGAAGATTATCTCCTCGAGGTCCGGAAGGCTTTTGCAGTCGTCGCCCTTGCAGTATTGCCCGGCGCCGTAC
>JAJFKS010000034.1 GCA_021773115.1 Woeseiaceae bacterium
GACAGCCAAGCTGATGCGAGAGCCGACGTGTTCGATTACATCGAGTGCTTCTATAACCCGAGAGTACGCAGTAGGATGAAACGAAAGCAGAGTGAAGAAATTACTCTAGATGAAACTGTCCGGAAAATCGGGACCTAACCCTTGGGGAATCGCCGGACAGAGCGTAACCGAACGCCGGACTCACCACCCATCCGACTAGCCAGTCACGAGCGTCTGAGTAATGCGATTTGCCTAAGAACTGACAGGCCAGGACATGCGGCAGGAAATGCAACGCAAAATGCACGCATCCAACGTTGCATGAGTCCTGATTCGAAACCTGTGTTGACTGCGGTTATGATGCCCGACATGAGAATGCCGATGGAGCGAATGGGTTGTGTCAGTCGGTCTTGGCGTTGGGTCAACCCGAAAGGGGAGGAGCCCATAGCTGGGACAAAGCCGTTCGGCTGGCTGATAGGAGCCGTATGAGCGGAGACGTTCACGTACGGTTCTGCGAGGGCCTTGGGGTGAAATCCCCCAGGGCTACTCACCCCAGCCGTAGGCTTGCATCATAATGTCGAAGATAACATTCTGTTCAAGGACACCGCGAACGTTCTCTGAGCCCGCTCCGGTGCCGTACAAAGCGACATCCTCACCGCCATGGGTCTCGTCATTGCTTATCGTACCGTCAGCCTCGATATCGACGACTGCGACCAGAGATTGCGCTACTGCATGTATACCGGTAACGGGCGTGGGCCTAGGAAGCTCGGTAAGCGCACCCGGCCCGTTGGAGTAACCGAGTGTTGTGTAAGGCAGCCCGTCCGCCGCGATCGTCGGGTTCTGGTTTGGTTCCCCGTTTTTGTCGTTGCCGATGACCAGGCCAAGGATCGGATTGCCGCGTGTCGGGTAGCCGCTGATCGTGAAAACATGGGAATGGTCTGCCGTGACCAGCACCAAAGTATTTTTTAGATCGATCTTTTCGAGGGCGGTCTCGATGGCGTGATTGAACTCCTGCGCCTCAAGTAGGGCGTAGCCGGGCTTGCCGTCGTGATGGCCGTGGTCGATTCGACCGCCTTCGACCATTAGAAAGTAGCCGTTATTGTCACCTGCGAGAAGGTCGATCGCGGTTGCTGTCATCTGCGATAGCGACGGTTCTGTCGAGTTCTCCTGGCGATCCGCGATAAACGTCATATGCGAATCCGAAAACAGGCCGAGCACCTGATCGCCAGATTGCAGGCTGGTCAATTGGTCTGCCGAGGTCACGTATCGGCGCTGTCGCCCGCCGGACAGCCACTGTCCAACCAGGTTATCGCCCGGGTCACTGCGAGTACCGCCGTGATCACTACCGAAAAAAGCGCTTCGAGCACCGCCCATAGCGATATCCAAACTTCTTCCGCCTGCGAAGTTAACGAGTTGGTACGCGATATCTCGGCACCCGCGTTCCCAATCCGCGTGCGGCATCTGCCCATCAGATTCCCAATCCCGTTCCGGGGAGTGTGCGTAAATAGCCGCGGGCGTGGCGTGCGTAACGCGCGCCGTAGTGACGAAGCCAACCGCTTTACCACGCTCCTCGGCAATCTCGCCGATTGTCGCCAAAGGATTTGCGAGGGCATCCGTGCAAGCTTGCCGCTTTACTTGCGGAGCGACACTAATAACACCCGCACGCGTCTTTTGCCCGGTAACCATGGCCGTCGCGGCCCCGGCCGAGTCGGGTACCTGTTGATTCGTGTTGTATGTCTTCACGAGTGCGACGTTGGGGAAGCGTTCGAACGCGAGCCAGTGTTCCTCGCCGCTCATACCCTGCGACTGGCCGTCGAAAATACGCGCCGCTGTCACTGTCGATACGCCCATGCCATCGCCGATAAACAGAATGACGTTTTTCGCATGGGTAGCTCCCGAAACAGGCCTATATACCGGTGTCGTACAACTTGTCAGTGCGAGAACAACCGGGCCGAGAATCGAGATTCGGAACGACACGATGAGGGAATGCTGCTTTCTGGAAGATGGCATGGATACTGTTACAGAGGGTTGGCAAGACGAATACATGCAAACACACGAACGTGAATCATTTGTTACCAGCCGTCGATGCGTTGGTCTTCGTAAGGCCGAATACCCGCAACAGATAATTCACAAGAGTGCCAATTGACAGTCATGTAACGGTAATACGCGCGATTTACAGTCTCGCACTCAATTCTCGAATATAAACAAAGTGGGGAAAGGACATGGTTAAATGCCACCGCGCGATACTTGTGGCCGCCGGCAGTACACTCTTGCTGGCAGGAACAAATGCACAGGAAACGAGCGCCGGGAGCGAAAGCCTTGAGGAAATCGTTGTGTACGGAACCGCCAGGAATCGATTTGAGTCGATTACTCAAAAAAGAGAATCGGACCGGATTGTCGATGCGCTGGGGACGGATGAACTCGGCCAGCTGCCCGACAAGAACCTTGGCGAATCGCTGAATCGAATTGCCGGCGTCAGTATGTTGGTTGAAAAAGGCGAGGGGCGCTATGTTCAGCTTCGCGGAATTCGCCCCGAGCTCAACAATGTAACGCTCAACGGCGTGGCGATTGGTTCGCCGGAGGCGGAAGGCGGCGGTCGAGTGACGCCTTTTGATGTTCTTTCCGGAAGCATGCTTAGCGCCGTGCAGGTCGTCAAGACGCCGACGGCTGACATGGACGCTCAGGGCATAGGTGGCACGGTAAACATAGAAACTCGTATGCCATTTGACCGGAGCGATAGTTACTACGGATATGCCACCGCGCGCCTCGGTTACGAAGAAGTTCGCCCGGAAAACGACGCCTTTGCGGGTCGCGATCCCTACGGTGTTGATGCGTTGATGTCCGGGAAGAATGATGCGGCAACGGTCGGCTGGCTTTTAGGCGGATCTTTCTCGTCAAGAGAATATGTTGCACAGGGCATATTTCAGGACGACTGGCGTGAAGTAGACGGCACAAATCTTCCGGAAGAGGTGAAGAACAACTATTACATCATCGGCCGGGAGCGCGTAAACGTTTCTGGTGCGATTGAACTTCGCCCCAATGACGAGGTGCGATATTTCGTACGTGGATTCTACGCAGCGTGGGACGAATTTCAGCATCGCAATCGTTTTCAGCAAGGTCTCGGCAGCGGTGTCTCCGCAATCTCCGCGATAAGCGGCACCGCGGATGGAAACCGGATCTCGTCGAACATCCGCCTCGAAGAGGTCGAAAAGACCCTACTGTCATTAACCGCCGGTGGAGAAAACAGGTTTGGCGAGACGGTGACGGCGGACTATTCATTTCAGCTAAACAAAAATGAAATTGCCGAGCCATATTCCTATTGGGAATTTCGTTCCGGCAGCGATTTCGGGCCGGATGCCTGGGATATCGGTAGTAACGGCGTTATCTCGATAACGCCAGATGCGGCGGGGCTTGATCGCCAGGATCCCGACAATATCGATTTTCGGCGGGCTCGATTTCAGGATCGAGACCTCAGCGAAGACGCGCTGATTGCCGCTGGTAACCTCGAATGGACGCTGGACAACGGCTATGTCAAAGCCGGTTTGAAATTCACCACGACTGACCGCGAAAACGACTTCACGCGAAACCGCTTTGACGGCGGTATTCTGGACCTGAACCTCGGAACTGAATCCTCCTTTACGAATGGGGCATTCACGAACGATGTTCGGGCAGGCGACGTGCCCAATATCTGGATGGACGTTGGCGCCATGGATCGGTTTTTCGCCGATCCTGCGAACGCGGATTACTTTGAAAAAAATGACGGTGATTCTTTCGCGTCGAATTTTTCCGGCGACTACGATATCACAGAGAGCATTTACGCAGCGTATGTTATGGGTAGCCATAGTATTGCCGACTGGGAGATCATCGGCGGTATTCGTTTCGAGCAAACGGATGTCGACTCCACCGGCTTTCTGCTGATCGACGGTGAAGCACAGAGAGCGAGCGCCGACGGTGACTATACGTCAGTTCTGCCATCGGTCATCGTCAATTGGCGGGCAACCGACGACATCGTCTTACGCGGAGCTGTGACCAGAGCACTTGGGCGCCCCGACTACGACGTAATCGCGCCGCGCTCAAGGTACAATGAAGAACTCGGTGAAGGCTCGCTTTCCATCGGCAACTCGGCGCTCGAAGCACGTCACTCCTGGAACTACGATCTATCCGCCGAGTGGTATCCAAGCGATCTTACCGCGATTTCGGTCGCGTTATTCTACAAAGACATCGACAACGAGTTTGTGGGGCGATCAGAACGGCTGGTTGGCCAGCCAGCCATCGACGATGCGGTCGCCTCGCTCGGACTGACGGGCGCTATTGATACCTCTATTCTCGACGAGCTCACGGTCGCGACGACAGAGAATGGTGAATCGTCACAGCTGTTCGGTGTTGAGTTGGCTGCACAGGCGCAATTTACGTTTCTGCCGTCGCCGTTTGATGGTCTTGGCGGCGCGGTTTCAGCCGCTTTCGTTGATGCAGAGGTTGATATTCTACGTGATGGATTGCTGGAAACGCTGCCATTACCCGGACAGGCGGAGACGAGCTACAACGTATCGTTGTTTTTTCAAAATGAAAGTCTCGATGCTGCGGTATCTTTTGCGCTCAACGATAGTTTCCTGACAGAGATCAATGGCAGTCGCGCCGAAGACCTCGATCAGGGCCAGTTTGGTCGCTGGGATGCAAGGCTCGCGTATACCGTTCGTGAGAACTTCAAACTGTTCTTCGAGGGTGTCAACCTGAACGATGAGCCGACCTCGGAATTTCAGGGTGGTATCAAGCGGCAGAATACAGAGTTCGAGTACGTCGGTCGCACCTACTACTTCGGCGTATCGCTTGGGTTCTAGGCGTCCAGTATGCGAGTCGTCCTGTTCTTGTTCACCGCGTCGCTCGCCCCCTGGGTACAGGCGGAGGAACTGGCGGCGAGAACGCTTCGCGTCTATGATTCGTCGGATGCCGATCAGGGTGTTGCGGTTGACAGGAATTACTTTTTTGCGGTTGATAATTGGGTCATTGCCAAACACAGTCGTGCGACCGGCGAACTGGTCGCGCGCTGGGACGGTGGCGAACGAGGGCCGATTCAGCACATGAACAGCTGCATCGTGCTGGAGAATATCCTCGAATGCGCGCACTCGAATTACCCTGCGACACCGATGGCCAGTTCGATCGAGATGTTCGATTCGAAAACGATGACACACGTCGGCAGCCACAGCTTTGGTCTCACGGATGAGGGCTCGATCACCTGGACGGATACTATAGACGGTGGTCGGGTCGCCGGGTTCGCGCACTACGCAGAAAACGGCGGCGAGCCATTCAAAGACAACAGCTACGGCGCTGTTGTGACATATGACACTGAATGGCGGCGTACCGGCGGCTATGCGTTTCCACCAGAGATCAGCCTGCGTATGGCACCTCACGCCGCGTCGGGCGGTGCAATCGGTCCGGACGGACTCTTGTATGTTCTTGGCCATGATCGGCCGGAAATGTACGCGCTCGCAAAACCGCGAATGGGCCCGTATCTGATTCATTTGGCGACTATCGTGTTGGCGGCGGAGGGCCAGGCGTTTTCGTTTGAATCGCGAGGCAATCGTAATGTCTGGGTTATCGACCGCCGTCAAGGCAAAGTTCGCCAGATTGAATTGCCGCCCGTAAGAGGCTACGACGAGAGCGGTGTGTTCCGTTCAGGAAAACCGTAACGATTCAGCGCTCTTGACGATATTTATGGACCGCAGCGTCTCAACGTTGTAGTCAGTTGTCAGAATATCTGTCACAGACAGGTAGTCTGCCAAAGCACCGTCGTGAGTGAGCTGCAGTCGTACGTAACCATTGTGTAGACAGTCGGTCCACACCACTTCTTCATTGTGTTCGGCCAACAAAGAGTCCATGAGTTTCGCACCCTCGATTCCGAAGCCGATAAAATCGCCGGGTGATGTAATTCCGGATGTACCGAGTTCCAAACCCATTGCCTTGCCGCGCCCGTCAAACAGCGCGTTTGACCAGAAACTGTGGCTGTCACCGGTCAGCACCAGGAGGTCCTGCACGCCGCAGCCCTGGCACAAGGTATAAAATTTCTCGCGGGCCCAGCCGTAACCATCCCAGGGATCGAGATAGATTGGCAGGTCCAGTTCGCCGATACGCTTTAGATAAGCCAACGCGCTGTTGATCGGATTCGAGGCATCTCCGCTCCTCTCCGCGAACAAGGGATGGTCGAGTTTTGGGCCATGCGTTCGGGCCATCGGTATTTGATTACCAATCAATCGCCATGGGCGTGCTTCATTGACCGACTCGCGTAACGCGTCAGCAAGGAACGACTCCATACGGTCTGATAGAAGGTTTCTGCCAGACGCTCCGAGTACCTCTTTTTGGAAGCGCTGCGCATCCGCATAATCATTGATCTTGTCCTTGAAATCGTCGTAGTCGATCTGTTCGGCTCTGCTTGTGTGTCGAGTTTCCAAAGTGACCAGGCTGGCGAGATCGCCAAACCGGTAGTGCTGCCAGCGCTCGGTCTGTGAGTGGCCATGGTGCGGTTCTCTCACCGGCATCCACTCGTAGTACGCCTGTAGAGAGGCTGCTCGTCGCGTTGCCCAGTCACCTTCCTGCTGCGGCTGATGGTTCTGTGCGCCGCCCAACCAGGGGTTATTGGTCGTTTCATGGTCGTCCCAGATAGCGATCATCGGGTGTGCGGAATGCATCATCTGTGACTGCACGTCGCCTTTGTATTGCGCATGACGGGTACGATAGTCGTTCAGGGTTTGAATTTCGTGGCGCGGTTCGTGAACTCGTTCGAGTTTGTAACCAGTCGATCCGCCGTAACCGTCCGGGCCGTACTCGTAGATGTAATCTCCGAGATGCAGGACGAAATCGACGGTATCGTCATTGGCGATCGCTTCGTAGGCGTTGAAATAGCCAAACGGAAAGTTCGAACAAGAGGCGACGGCAATTCCCAATCGATTCAGATGTCCAACCGGCAATGTCCGCGTGCGCCCGACCACCGAACGCTTTCCCTTGACCTCAAAGCAGTAGAAATACTGGTGTCCCGGACTGAGATTGTTCGCCACCACTTTGCAGGTAAAGTCTCGTCTTGCGTCGGTCGAAAGGCGGCCCGAATCAACGACCATCCGCATTGCCGGATCGCTGGCGATAGCCCAATGCACATCCACCGCGCTGTCATGGCCTGAAACCCGGGTCCAGAGTACGACGCTTCTGTGATCCGGATCGCCGCTGGCGACACCGTGTGCGAATGCTTCGTCGGGCTCTGGCATTCGGGACCACGAGCGTGTTGAAACGGGAAGTAATAGAGCAGACGAGGCGCCAATCAGTGCCTGCCTGCGAGTGACTCGAGACGACATCAGTCTGCCTAGAAGTCTAAGTTGAACGAAACAGAGTAAGTACGTGGAGCACCGATCCACGCACCTTGACCGGCAATACCGCCGAGGTACTCTTCATCAAATACGTTATTGACAACGAAGTTGATACTGAGTCCCTGCAGCATTTCATCGAAACTATCTGCTGTCATGTTGAGATAGAAATCGGTGATGGTGTTGGCGTCCGCTTGCCAGCTATTGTCGATTCGAATCTGCCGGTCGCCAGTATATTTTGCTGTGATGCCGGCATGCGCGTTCTCGGTCAGCGCGAAATCGAGTGATGTGACCAACTGGGATTCGGGAATGCCGACAACATCATTGCCGGGAATAATACCGAGCGCGCCGTCGACAAGCGAATCACCAGTGCCGAGGTAGCTTGAGTCATCGGAGGAGTACGACATGTACAGTCCGATGGAATCCATAACTTGCAGCGTGCCGGAAATTTCCAGGCCACTGGATTCGATGCCACCGGCATTAAAGTAGGTGCCGTTTGTACCGATCTCATAATTCGGACCCGAGGCGGTTTCTGCGCTCAGGAAAATGATGCGATTGCTGAAGTCGGTATCGTAGTAAGTCGCAGTGAGTGATGCCCGCTCGGTGTGGAAGCGCGCACCGAACTCGAGGTTCTCCGCTGTTTCCGGTTGAATCGTGGCGAGGTCGGAATTCGGCCGCTCAAGCACCAGGTCGGAAATCGCCTTGAAGTTTTCGGCATAACCGCCGAATACCTCGAGGTTCTCGGTGACTTCCCACAACAGGCCACCCGAAATCAATACGTCCGAATCGGAGTTGATCGTAGCGCCGGGGGAGTCACCGAACAGGTCCTGCCGCTCAACATCGATGAAGTACTGCTTGAGGCCCAGCGTTACGACGAGTTCCCCGATGCGCAGACTGTCTTCGGCGTACCATTTGGCGGTGTCTTGCGGGTAGCTTCGGTTGTACTGCGTCCAGTACGCGACGTTGTCGAACGCAATACCAACACGAGTATCGGAGATCTTGTGCCAGTCGCGATATTCGTCGCGGGTGGCGTCCTCAGACCAAACGCCGCCGCGCAGCATGTTTTCCAGACCGCCCAGCTCGGCGCTCCACTCCGCATCAAGCGAAAAGCCTGTGCGCTCCTTCGCATAGTGAGTGTGCCGATAGGACTGAACGGCCAGCGAACCTGCCGGATGGCAGGCGGGATCGGATTCGGGGCCGGCACCACCGTAGGGGAACGAAATAGTCGATACACAACCTGCGATCGGATCCTGCCGAACGCCAGAGCCATCCACGAAATAGATCCGACCAAATGGCGCACCACCGTCAATGCCGGCATTGCCGGAAACTTCGGATTCCGAGCCACCAGCATCGTCTACAACGTCGACCACGTACGGCGGAATCCAGTCGCCCCGACCTTCATTTTCATGATAGTACGCCGCTGCGGATATCGTTACCGACTCCGAGATGTCCCAGTCCGCCTTAAGATAAGCGAATGTATTCTCGCGCAAAGTCGACCACCCTTGGCGAAAGACCTGATCGACGTATGGAATGCCTGTCCACTGATCTGTCAGTCGGTCCCACTCCGGATTGGTTGAAAACTCGTCGGGGCTGAATAGACGTTGATAGTTGTCTTCATGTGTATCGTCATAAGACAGGTATCCTGTCATGCGAACGTCACCGAATTCACTGATCAACTTTGCGGCGAAGTGATCACGATTGTTGTCGGCAATGCCATTGACCCAATCGCTCGCGTTCTGATGAGAAACTGAAAACCAGGCCCGGTTATCGCCAGCAAAAAGCCCGGTGTCGTAACGTACGTAAAACCGTTGTGCGTCGAATTCGCCGGCGCCAACTTGCGCGCGTACGCGTTTTTCTTCAAGTGGTTGATCCGTCGAGTAATTAATGGTTCCGCCCAGCGCCTCGAGCGAACGCGAGGCAATGTCTGCGGTGCCTTGCGATACTTCAACGCCACCCAGGTTGGCCGAATCGATGTAGCGATTGGCTTTTGCGCCGCCGCCGTAGTTTGAATTGCCGTTCGGCATACCGTCGATAGTCGTTCCGATCTGCTGTTCATCCAGGCTTACCTGGAATCCACGGACGGAAATTGTTGTGGACCAGTCGTCAAACCCGTAGGTATCGCCTTCCTGTACAGATACGCCCGGCAAATTATCGATGACGGCGTTAACGCTTGTAACAGGCGATTGCTGCAACGTCATCGACTCCGTCACTTCGTTGTTACTGAAGACGCGGCTCTTGCCTAAAACGACAATTTCTTCAATATCGGTTTCGTCCCCGCTATTCACGTCTTGCGCGAAAATATTGCCGGCTGCGAATAGCAAGGTACAGCCAATCGCAAAATAATTGCGAACCGCCGCCGCACCAATAATGTTTGTTTTGATTTTCATCGCCCTTATCCTCTTAGCCACTTATTGATGTGGTTTTGTTATTACATGAGCAGATGGTTCCGCCCGGGGATCGAGGATTTGAACAGGAAAATGTGACAAGCGGATTGGATGCCGATGACATTTGGCTTACGGTTTGATTTCGGTTCGATGGCGAAAAAGATTCAAACTTGAACAACGAGTCGAGTCCACCGATCAAATTGACAGGCTCCCGTGAGTTCCTTTATTCGGTGGATTCCGTAACCGAAGCCGTGAATCGTCGACGCAACGCACGTTGATATGAAACTCGATTGATTCGATCTACCCAATCTATTGCCGATTCGTCGGAGGACTGTACCAGGTCGTTGGCAAAAGTCCTGGAGGCATCAAGTGAGTCGCGATCGGGAGTGGGCGTTTCTTGTTGTTTCATCTGTTTTGATACCAGATCTTTTTGTATTGAATTTGATGCTATGTAATTCGTCAGTCCCTGTCTAATATTTCAATTACGTTACGACGTTCGAAGGTCGCGGTTGCGGAGCCGGGCAAAAAATAAGCGACGCCTAAGTCGGCGTCGCTGTTGCAGAAATTGACCTTTTTGATTTGGCTATCTGGTGAACGCGACGTGCGTTTGCCATTCCGGTAGTGACGTTGTTGTTGTCGCTCCCTGCAGTCCGAGTTGCGCGAGCAGCATGTCGCATTCTGAGGGACAATCGTTCGTAACGACGAAGCGTTTGACTTCGCCCTTCGAACCCATGTAGCCGCCGGTAGTTTCCGTTTCGAGGGTGATAGTACCGACGTAGCTGGTTTCGTAATCGCCTGAAACTCTGATCAGGTAGTTGGTATCGGGCGCCACGGTTTCGCCCTGATGCTTGAACGCGACGCTCATCACGTAGTAGTCACCGGGTGCCAGCTCGCGTGAGAAGTATCCGTTCTTTCCTACCTTAACGGTCATTTCCTCTTGATCCGCGGCCCGGTAAAGACGAAGCGCTGCAGGATTACCGAAGAATCCCTCACCCAGCTTTGCTTCGCGGCCGTTTTTCAATATCCGGAACTGGCCGAAAATTGTGACTCTTGGGCTTGTCGATACGGCTTGCGTCATTTTTTCACCGGAGACGGTCTCATCTGCTGCTAAGACACTTGTAGAAAGTCCTGCAAGCGCAGCAAAACAAACGAGTAATTTGAGGTTAACGTTGTCAATCAACTTGTCCATGCTTTTTCTCCTGCCAGATTCAGTGTATATACATAGTATATCAACCAAAGTGACAAAGTATACCTATAAGATATAAGTTTTATATACAATTATGTTTCGAAAATATTACGAAAACAGGTGGTTAGTTATAGACCTTTGCTATCAAATGTATATACACTTGATGGGTTGTCTAGCGACGGCACAAGAAAAGGTCAACTGTTGAAAGGACTGGCGGATGGTTGTGGCAAAGAAACGCAAGAAGAAGAAAGATGCACAGTTGGTTTTGCGAATGCATAAGGACACTCGCGAACGCTTTGTCGAGGCTTGCCAGGACCTCGATACTACGGCAGCGCACGAGGTTCGTCGCTTCATCAAGCGCTTTCTAAAGCGCTACGAGAATGATGAGTATGACGGCTAGCGTCGACTCAGCGCCTCGCAGCCAGCTGCACGGGCAAATCACCAGTCCTTGAGCGGAAACTCCATTGTCGGTTGCGGTGGCCAGGGCAGGCCACTTTCCTCGAGCTTGGCCGCGAAATTGGGTGTTGCGTCGAGATCAAACGGTGCGCCACAACCACACCACTGGGTTATCTGCGTGAGGGTTACCGGGCCGAAATGGTGCTCGTCAATTATCGCCGCGAAGCGATTGGCCTCTTCTTTATGGCCACCCCATGCAGCGGCGATGATCCCCCAATAATAGCCGGTTGGATTCTCGGCCATGAACTTTGCGAAGAACTGATCAGAGCGTGCCTGATTTCCCGCGTGCGCCGTAACCAGGCCCTTGAATAACTCAGCAACAAAAGCGTCCTGAATCCGGTCATCGATTTCCCTGCGGGCTTGTTCATGCTGGCCGTGAGCGACCAGTATTCGGACCAATTCAACGCTGAGCCAGGTACCAGGCGCTATTTCCGTGCCTTCGCGAGCAACTCGTAATGCTGTGTCCTTATCACCCATTCTAAGAGCCGATCTCGCCGCGTTGAACCAGGATACTGAGCGTCGGGGGTCGCACTCGAGTATGCGGATTGTGTGTTCGTGGAAGGCTTCGGATTATCCAAATGTATCGGCGATGATCGATATCCAGTTACCTTCGGTGCAACCCGGGTCGTCCAATGCCCGCTCAATTCGTCCACCCAGCGCGCGCCAATTACCGCTGAGGTAAGCCCGATCGAGTTCTAACATGCTGCGTGTTGCAGCGGAGGGCGCGTATCGCTCGGCGGCCTCATAATCGGCGATCGCCGCAGCATAGGCGTCTACCGCGAACTCTTCGTGAGGCAAGCCAGACGCCTCATCGGCGAGCAAGTGTATGTAGAGGTCGGAATGCTCCAGGTAGACGTTGGAAAAAGTCGGGACACGTTCGATAACTTTCTCAAAATACGTGTTGGCCCGGCGTAGTCCGTCCATCGTAACCATTTCACCGTACGCGCGATTGTAAAGCTACAGGCCTTTTTGGTAAAGCGTAAACGCTTCCACGTCGCGCTTGCGTTCATCCAGTACGACGTCCAGCACCGCGGCTATTTGTTCGGCAATGTTCTCCTGCACAGCAACAGTGTCGGTTGAGGTACAGTCGTAATTCTCTGACCAGAGATGAAACCCGTCCTTAGCACGAATCAACTGCGCCGTTACTCTTAATCGCTCACCGGATCTTCGCACCGAACCTTCTACGACGTGTTTAACGCCCAGGGCTGCAGCAATCTCCTGGATCGGAATATCCTAGCCTTTGAAGGGGTTCTTGGCCCAAACTGAAAACCCGCATGTCGGATGCCCATGCAATCCGTAATTCAGCCGGTTCTTGTACTTGCCCGGAATTGTCCTGAAACCGAAGCCGCGAACCGTTGATGCAGCAATCGTTGTTATGAAATTCGATTCATTCGATTATTTCGATGATGTTACGGCGTACGAAGACCAAGGGGGTTAGCAACAGCCACGAGTCTCAATAGCCGTTGAAATCAAAGATCTTTAATGGACAGTCAGTCGAATCTTCGCTGTCCAATCAGCAATGGACGCTTAGCGAAGAAGTAAGAAACGGCCAAACTAAGCGTCAGAAATGCGTGTCGCCGCCAATACGGCCGGCGAAGGAGTCGCTAGAAAATGGCGAGACTCGCGTTCGCGAGAGCCGTGCCGATGGCGGCGCCGGCGATAATGTCGCTAGGGTAGTGCAGCCCGAGCACGACACGTGATACGGCGACCAGCAACGCGAATGGCACAACGATCGGAATGAACAGTGGTTCAAACTGCGAAAACATGATCGCAAAATTTGTCGCATGCAAAGTATGGCCCGAGGGAAAGCTATACTGATCCAGTGGCGCCGTCCCGCACTGGATACGATCATGGTTGATGTACGGTCTCTCGCGGACCAGGCGGTTCTTCAAGCTTTTGTACACAAGTACGCCGACAGCGGCCGTAACGCCCGTTTGCAATACCAGGGGCAGGGCCGACGACCCCTGAAAAAGGAGCAGGGCACCTGACATCAGCGCCCAGAAACCGCCATCCCCGAGGCGACTGACCACAGAGAAAAGTCGGCGAACCCACAATCGATGGCTCAGTCGATTGATCCTGATGCATATGTTGCCCTCAACGTCGTTGAAGTATTCGATGACCGAGTACATTCAGGTACTCCATGGCTCTCCGATGGTGGCCAGTTTCGCAAGCCATTGCGACTTTCAGATGAAGAAGGGGTGACATTTCTGTGAATCGTCAAGAGCTTTGTAATCAATCTTTCACAGATAAGTAACCCGGGTTTCATATCCGGCGAGCATCATCTCGCCGCATGCGAATTGCAATTGCTACTGACGCCTGGTCGCCGCAAGTTAACGGCGTGGTCACGACGCTCGGGCGCACGCGCGATGAGCTGATCGCACTCGGGCACGAGGTACTCATGATTACGCCGCAAGGCCGACGAACGGTGCCGTGCCCGACCTATCCGGAAATTCGATTGACGTTAATCGCGGGACGTTCCATTCGCCGGGAACTTGACGAATTCGGTCCCGACTGCATTCACGTTGCCACCGAAGGACCGATCGGCCTCATGGTACGTCGCTACTGCATCAAGCGCGGCTTACGGTTTACTACCGCCTATCACACACAGTTTCCCGAGTATATTCGGGTGCGCTTGCCGGTTCCGGTGAACTTCACAGTCGGTTTACTGCGCTGGTTTCACGGGCCGGCGGCGCGCACGATGGTGCCGACCAAAAGCATGCAAGGTCTGCTCGAGGAACGCGGCTTTCGCAATGTCGTGATCTGGACGCGCGGCGTGCTCACCGATGTCTTCAATATGAAGGATCCGTTTGACTACGAATTGCCACGACCGATCTGGGTCTACACGGGCCGGGTCGCGGTCGAAAAAAACCTCGCCGAGTTCCTTGATCTCGATCTTGTGGGCAGCAAGGTCTTCATCGGCGACGGGCCGGATCGAGAGCGCCTGGCCGAGTTGTACCCGAGCTGCCACTTCCTTGGCTATAAATTCGGTCGCGAACTCGCACGCCATATCGCCGGCGCCGATGTTTTCGTGTTTCCGAGCAGGACCGACACCTTCGGCATTGTCATGCTCGAAGCCATGGCCTGCGGGCTGCCGGTCGCGGCATATCCGGTAACCGGGCCTGTCGATGTCGTGCGTCACGGGCAGACGGGAATTTTGAATAAGGATCTTGCACGAGCCTGCCGACTTGCACTCAAGCTTGACCCGCAGGACTGTCGACGTTATGCCGAGTCGCGCAGCTGGCGAAATGCTACGGAGCAATTCGTCACGAACCTCGCACCCCAGGTCGAGCCCGTTGCACAATTGTCACGAGAACTCAATGTAACTGCAAAACTCAGTCGCTAATCTCGCAGATGTTCCAAAACCACTTTGGTCACGACAATCCACTTCGAGAATAAGGAATCATCTGCAATGAAATTCATGACATCATCAATCGCAATTGTTGTCTCATTTGCGAGCCTGATCGCGACGGCTATTGCCGCCGACACCAATTTCGACGACTTTACTCCGATGACTGGCGACGTTGGCGAGAGCACCCTGCCCGAAGCTGCTCCGTACAAGCTCTCTTCGCAGAAATTTACTCAGATCAGCGTCGTCGCCCGTGGCGACGCGGACAACGAGATTCCGGGTTCGCCAGCTCGGTTTGACAGTGGCAATTACGACATGCACACGGCCAACGAAACCGGTGCCGACATCGGCCGCTATCTGTTTACGGTTTTCGAAACCGGGCAGCCCGGCATCCAGCGCACCGACTTGCGTACGATGATTACGACAACAATCTGGCAGAGCCCGGCGGCGGATCCCGGCGCGACCGTTCCAGGTAATACCTATCGATCATTCGACGCCTCGCGCTGGACCCCCTGGGGTGGTCTCCTGACCGCCGAAGAGTCCTGGAGCGATCCGGGCGCGGCAACCAGCAAGCATGGACGTCTTTTCGAAGTGACGAATCCGCTGGCCGACCCGGCGGACATCGAGTTCGTGCATCGCGACATCCTGCCGCGCGTGTCTCACGAGGGCCTCGCGTTCGACCGGAAGAACAATTTGTATTTCATTGATGAGCGTAACGGCAGCCACATATTCAAATTCACGTCGGTGCGTCCAATGGCCAAAAATGGTGACGACTTTTTCGCTGGCGGCCAGACATTCGTCCTGCGCGTTGGTGATGGCACCGTGCCTGAAGCGACCGGTAAAGCCCGATGGATCCCGCTGACTGATGCACATGGCAATCCTTTGCCCGGCGTCGTGATCGTGACGGATCCGAACGGTATCACTGCGATCGACGGGCGTGCCACGCCGAAACTGGATGCATTTCGTGGCACCGCGTTCGACCGCCCCGAGGACATGGAAATAAAAACACTGAAAAACGGGAGACAATTGCTATATGTCGCAACCACAACCAATAATAAGGTTTTCGCCATTGATTTGCGGCGAACCCACGTGCAACTGGCGGTCAGCCGCGACACCATCGACATGGCAACTGGCGATCCGGTCGGTCTGGCCTTCACGAGTCCCGACAACATCGCAATCGATGTCGAGGGCAATATGTACATCGTGGAAGATCAGCCGGGCGGCGTCGAGGACATCTGGTTTCTTAAGGACCACAACAACGACGGCGTGGCCGAAGCGATCGGCAAGTGGGCTAGCCTGTCGACAGCAGGAGCTGAGAGCACAGGATTGTACTTCGATACGTTCAACCCGAACGTTGCCTACATCAACGTGCAACATCCGCGCAGCGGTGTCGATCGGACGATAATGTTCATCGCAGATCGTGACGAAGACGACCACTATGACGACCGTGGCCACGGTCGGGATGACAGAGACTGATTGGAAGGTTCCGTCGGACAGAGCAGTGCGCCGATGTCGACAGAGTCCAACAGAAAGAAGACCAACGCCCCGCGGTTCATTCTGCGGGGCGTTCTTCGTTCTGGATGTAAGGCAAATCCGAGCGTTCGTGGTCCGATGAGGCGGCGCTGCCGCCTAGGAGCTTACCGGTCGCTGGTCGCGCATGAGTATTGCGTGAATTCGGTGTACATCGTCCTGCATCGCGAGGCCTCTTATGAGGCCTTAGACGGTTTGTCATCATCAAGACTGCCATGCAGAATCATGATCTTCTGAAAGATCTTCTGTGACAGCCCGGTGGTCAGACGCTCAACGTCGGACACCGCTTGCACGGAAACCGTGTCGCGCCAGTGCAGGCCGTAGATAGCCGCAATCTTACCGAGCAAGGAGAGCATCTCACAGCAGTAATCGAGGTAGCGACTCATCTCGAAGAGGTCCATGTCCGTGGCAGGCGAGGACTTGGTCGATTTGCCGTGGAGCAGCAAGCGGTCCGGGTCCTTGGTCAATTGATGCAGATCGATAATGTGCGCCAGTGAGCGTAACTCGTGAATCGCGTCCAGCGAGCGGCGTCGTTTGATGCGGGTTTCGATTGTGACCAGAAAGAAAGCGCCGACCGCCAGTAACACCAGGTTATTGATACCAGCTTCAAGCACATTGACAAACAACACCAGGTCAAAGGGCCGCGTGGAGGGCTCCAACTGGCTAATGGTGCCCGTCAACCCGATAATAAGTACCGCAATTGCAAGCGCTGCAGCAAAGCGGATACCGAGGATGGGCCGTGCGACCCAGCTCGCGCGCCGCTGCGCCTCGACGCTCACATGGCGCAATTCCTCACAGACCTCAATCAGCGTGGCCTCTGGGAACCGCTCTCGAATACGCAGCTCGAGCGTTTCGATGGTGGCGATGACCCGTGCCGGATCCAACCGATGCCGGGATCGCGGCGTGTCGGTCCATGACGGTTTCGAAGGATTGCCATCGTTCACGGCGCGGAGCGTAGTGGAATGATGTGTCAGTTGCAATCTGGGCTCAACGCCGACACAAGGTCGGAGGTTCGCCACGGGCGTTTCTCCGTGTTAAATCGCGCTACGGGAAATCCTGAAGCGGTGCTATCGGCGGATTCCGGTATCACGTAACAAAACTGCAATCGTAACGTAAACTGTCTGTAAAGCACCTGTGTTCTCTTGCTAGCTGGGTCAAGGAAAGGGCAGGTAAAATGCCGGTGGCATCAATATTGGTTGTAGACGGTGATGCGGGCTCGCGAGCGGTGATCGCGGGTAGTCTGAGGAAGATGGGTCACGATGTCAGTGAGACCGGCAACGCCGGCTCCGCGTTAGCCGCGTTACGCGCGCGGCGGCCGGTTCTCATGGTCTGTGACTGTGCATTGCCGGACCTTGATGGTGTTGAGTTGCTTAGCGATGTTCGCAGCAACGACGAGCTTCAGTCCATGCGGGTTTTGATGACCTCGGATCGCGTAGCATCAGGCGATGTGGTCTCTGCGCTGGAATCCGGAGCCGATGATTTCGTTGGAAAACCCTTGAATATTCCCGAATTCATCGCAAGAGTTGATGCGTGTCTGAGCCGACCGGCAAAAACCTTTCACTCTCGAGCGGTAAGCGCAGGCGGCGTCACCATCGATAATGTTAGCCACCGAGCGACAGCCGATGGGAGCAGCCTTTCACTGGCACCGCGCGAGTACCGGCTGCTGCTGTTCATGCTCACCAATCAGGATCGCGTTTTTAGTCGCAGGCAACTTCTGGTGCACGTCTGGGATCGAGACACCTCGGTAGGTCCACGTACAGTTGATGTACACATCCGTCGATTGCGATCGCTACTTGAGCCGTTCGGCTATGACAAGTACGTGCAAACCGTTCGCGGCAGCGGTTACCGATTTTCATTGCACGTTTAGCTCGCTCGTAACACACCCTTAACCTTGCTGTCACACGGAATCCACATTGCATCGTTAGATTCAACGTTTCCGAATGACACGCAGCGCGTTCTTGCTCTGCATACACAAGCAAAATCTGGAGAAACACGATGAAAGCTTTTCGCCTTATCTCTGTTGCAGCAGCCGGCCTGGTCCTCGCCGCTTGTTCCAGTGGCGACATCAACCTGTCACCGACCACGTCGGTCAGTGACAGCAACAATACGACCAATACAGGCTCTGGCACCAGCCCCGACGACATCTGCGCAAGTTACGCGAAAGACGGCCAGACGATTCAGGGCACGGCAGATGCTAGTGGTAACTGCACATACGGATCGGCGTTTGTCGGGCCGAAGAACAACCTGTCGGTTGATCTTCTGATTCCGGCGCTGCCAGACGGCGGAGCGCATATCTTTACAGCGAGCCTTTTTGTTGGCGATACATACCGCACGCAAGCAGGCCTCGCCGCGGCCGGCATTACACAAGGTGGTGACGGTCCGACGTTGACGATCGAACCGGGTGCGACGCTCGCGTTTCAGACCAACAAAGATTTTATCATCATCAATCGCGGCTCACAGATTCTTGCCAACGGCACTGTCGACAACCCGATTACGATCACGTCGGTCTCGGACATCAACGGCACGGTTGGACCAGAAGACGTCCAGCAGTGGGGCGGCATCGTAATCAACGGTTTTGCTGTCAGTAACAAGTGCAGCTACACCGGCATTCGTGGCCAGTCCGGATTCGCGCTGACTCCGGCGACCGAATGTTCGATTGAGGCTGAAGGATCCGCAGGCGATGATGAGTCACAATACGGCGGTGACAATGATGCTGACGATTCCGGAATTCTGCGCTATGTCGTCGTCAAGCACACCGGTGCTGAAGTGGGTAATGGCGATGAGCTCAACGGCATCTCCTTTGGTGGCGTAGGCAGCGCGACGGTTGTCGAAAACCTGCAGGTTTACTCAACCTTTGATGACGGCATCGAAATGTTCGGCGGATCGGTTGATATCAGCAACTTCGTCGCACTCTATGCACGCGATGACTCAATCGATATCGACGAAGGCTGGAACGGTACGATCACGAACGCATTGGTGATTCAGTCGGAATTGGATGGCAACCACTGCATTGAGGCCGACGGCATCGGTTCCTACTCCAGCAAGGATCAGGCAACCAAGGACGACTTTATTGCACGCGGACTCAACAGCCGACCGACCATCAACAACCTGACCTGTATCATTTCGGCAAATATCGGTGGAACGCACGGCGAGGGCGCAGGCTGGCGTCTACGCGAGGGTATCTGGCCGACAATCAATGATTCTCAGGTTATCTCTTCCTTCGGTGCCAACGACCTGTCGGATCCAGACGATAACTATTGCTTGCGCATTGACAACGTCGAGACGCACGAAGCGGCGATTAACGGTGACCTGCAACTGAACGCCATCGTATTCGCTTGCCAGGAGAACGAAAAGGGCTCGACCATTGCGGATCGAAACGCGGTGACAACCATCGCCGGCGAAAAGTTATTCGCAGAGTCGGGCGGCAACCAGTTCGCAACGGTCGCCGATGGCATTGCGC
Organism: Woeseiaceae bacterium; assembly: GCA_021773115.1. Classification (GTDB taxonomy): domain Bacteria; phylum Pseudomonadota; class Gammaproteobacteria; order Steroidobacterales; family Woeseiaceae; genus UBA1847. The sequence continues at coordinate 19,688 of JAJFKS010000034.1, forward strand.
AAGATCCCACGTCAGCGAACGACGCAGGTCTGTTGCTGCTGGAAGGTAATCAGCCAATTTACTCTACACTCTGGACAATGTCGTTGATCGACGGTGCGGCGCCAATTGCCACCACGCAGCCGGCGGGCGAGTTCCTCGGTGGTGTCAGCCTGTCGACAGACTGGATCGCAGGCTGGACCTACGGCATCTCTGAGACCAATCGTGGCCAACCACTGTGGTTTGAATAATGAAGACGCGTCATAGCAAAATTTACGCAAATGCACTCGCAGCGTTCGCTGCGGGTGCCTTTTGGCACTCAGCCCTGGCACAGGAAAGCGATGTCGTTGCCGAGCCAGGAATTCCACAGCTCTCGGCGGATGATGCCGGTATTGAGGAGGTTGTCGTTACTGGTCGCTTTATTAGCTCTAGTCAGTCGCTTGTCAATGAGCGCCTTGATGACGCTTTCGCAGCCGACCTTCTTGGGGCTGACGCGATCTCGAGATTAGGCGATTCCACTGTTGCTGCGGCCTTACGTCGTGTGCCCGGTCTTACGCTGGTGCAGGATAAGTATGTCTACATTCGTGGACTCGGTGAACGCTACTCGCAAAGCACACTCAACCGAGCACAGATTCCGTCGCCGGACCTGACGCGTAATGTCATTCCCCTGAACGTGTTTCCGACCTCCATTGTTGAATCTCTACGCGTTCAAAAGGCGTGGTCCGCGGACCTGCCCGCGAACTTCGGTGGTGGCGCTATTGATATCCGTACGAAAGGCATTCCCGACCAATTGACGTTCAAGTTTGAACTAGGCCTCGGTGATAACAGCGAAAACCCGGGCAAAGTGAATAGCTACTCGGGCGGTCGCGATGACAATCTTGGTATCGACGACGGAACCCGTGCCCTGTCTCCTTTCATTCAAAGCGGCATAATTGACTATCAGGGCAGCCCGAGCGTGAATTCGATCCTCGTCTTTTTGCAAGGCCAGGACCCGTCTGCGAATCTCTTTGACGCGCAATCGGCTAATCGCGATCTGGCGTTGGCACTTAACAGAAACATCAGTATCACTCAGGAAGACACGGATCCGGACTACACGGTCCGAACAAGTTTTGGCAATAACCTCGAACTCGGGCAAGACTGGGAGGCGGGCTTTAATCTCGGCGCATCTTACAATACTGACTGGCGTTTTCGTCGCACCCGAACGGCGACTTTCGGATTACCCGAAGAGCAAAACGGCATCAAGGAAGAGTCGACCCACGCGGTCAATATTGCAGGAACCGTGAACTTCGGATTGAAATTCATCGAAGACCATGAAATCTCGACGACCAGCCTGTTCTTGCGCAATACGGATGACGAGACCGAAGTCTTCGATTTCTTCAACGAAAATCGCCCGCTCTCGAGCGGTCGTGGTTTCCGTGATTATCGTTTGCAATTCGAAGAACGCGAGATGGTGACACACCAGATAGACGGTACCCACTATCTGGGCAGTGGCACTCGCGAACGACTGCCGTTCCTTGGCCGGTTACTGAGTCGACTGCCGGAAGAAACGAAAATCGAGTGGTTTTATTCAAATTCAACGGCCAACACCAGTATTCCGAATCAGGTCTCCATCGCCTCCGAAACGTTTACCGACAGGGATACCGGCGCGGTGCTCAGCGAGTCCGTTCGGCTGACATCGTCTGCAGCCGATTATCGTTTCACGGATCTCGACGACGAGGTGGACAATTACGGCTGGAGCGCTACGCTGCCGATCGATTTTCGTGATTCCTATCTGGAGCTCAGTGGCGGTTTTGATCATGCACAGAAAGCGCGTATTTATCGCCAGTCGCAATTCAGCCTGGGATTCCTGAACGTCGTTGATCCATCGGTCTTGCAAGGCTCGTTGGGAGATGTGTTCTCGGATGGCAATATTCTTGCCGATAGTCCCGACCCAGATGCAACGAATCCAGTCCCGGGAGCACGGGTTTTCCTCAACAATGTGGTGTTTGATCGACAGGGAACGAACTCCAACAGTTACCTGGCGGCAACCATGACGGATTCCGTCTGGGGTAAGGTCGACTGGACTGTACGAGATACGTGGCGCTTTGCCGCCGGTGCCCGTTGGGAGGATTACCGACAAGCGGCTGTGGACTGGAACCCTGATGGATTCAGTATCGATTCGCCACAGGTCACGACTGACATTGACGAACTGCGACAAGGTATCTTCAATGAAGATCGCGTCTACCCCGCTGCCGGCATCACGTATATGGGCGATTTCTGGGCAGAGACGTTTCAGTTGCGGCTCGGTGTCAGCGAGACTGCGATTCGTCCCGATCTTCGTGAGATAACCGATTCGAGCTACATCGATCCCATAACGGGCGATCTCGTACGCGGCAATCCCGGCATCGTGCCTTCGGATATCCAGAATATCGACTTGCGCGCCGAGTGGTACTTTTCCAACGGAGATAATTTCACCGTTACGGCGTTCCATAAGGACATTGACAATCCGATCGAGTTTTTCGAGATTCCGGCCAGTGACACCACGGTCGCCCGTGAAATTATCAACGCCGAGTCAGGAAAAGTGTACGGCCTGGAAGTAGAGCTTCTCAAAGAACTGTCGTTTTTGGGTGGCCCGTTCGAGATGTTCTTTGTGCAGGGCAATTTGACGGTGCAGGATTCGGAACTTGTCGCAGGTCCCAATGCCAACGTACCGACAAACCCGGTGCGAAAGTTGTCTGGCGCCTCCGACTATGTCGCTAATCTGATGATCGGATTCGACTCTCCGGACGCGAAACATACGGCATCGATCATATACAATGTTTCCGGCGAACGACTTTATGTCGCCGGACGAAACGGATCGCCGGACGGATTCGAGCAACCGTTCCAGTCGCTGGATTTCACTTACTTTTGGTATCCAACGGAACGCATAACGGTCAAGGCCAAGGCGCAAAATCTTCTGGGTGAAACGATCGAAATCAGACGCGGCAATGTAACAACGTTTGAAGAAGACCCTGGGACTGTAATGTCATTAAGTATGTCCTGGGCGTTATAAGCGAAGTCCCCCCTGACTTCGACTCCCGGCCCCGCCATCTGGCGGGGCGTTTTTGTTTGGAGCTGGTGTTCGAAGTCCAGATGGACCAAGAGTCACTCCAGGCCAGCTTTCACCTCCAAAACCCGACTTGTTATTGAAGCCCCAGCTTCTCCGCATTTCCTCGATGTTTGGCGTGCTTGAAACGTCCGCCCGGCGTAGATACTGATAAGGCACCGCAATCGCTCGCCCGGCCGCAATAGGACCAAACCTAGCCCGCTACACAGCCATTCAATCGGAATACCAATTCTGTATGCCGTCAGCGCCTATGGGACAGATTTAGCGCTAGTTTAAGGGAGAATTCTTGTTCATCCTAACCTGAGGAGTTGAGATGATACGGAGACCAGCGGGACGACCGTCGTCGTCAGAAAAAGTCATTCGTGATATCAAGCGCAAGACACGCAAGCAGTACGGTGCAGAGGAAAAGATCCGCATTGTTCTGGATGAATTGCGTGGCGAAGACAGTATTGCCGAGCTGTGCCGACGAGAAGGCATTGCGCAGAGCCTGTATTAGTGCGAAGCCTGCCCTTGGGGTACAAATGGTCCAAGGACTTCATGGAGACCGGCAAGAAGCGCCTGGCCGGCGATATTGTGCGCCAGGCCAACAGCAGCGAAGTCACCGACCTGCGTCGTGAAGCGCGGGATCTGAAAGAGGTGGTTGCCGAACAAACGTTGGAACTGCGGCTGCTCAAAAAAAGCATGCTCGGGGGTGGGGAGGGACTCGAATGAGATATGAGTCTGTGCAGTTAACTGTGTAAACGCCAAATCATGATTGAAAACTCAATTCGCCATCGTATTGAATGGCAAACTGGTTGAGTGCATTTTTCCAGTCTGTGACCGGCCGTTTCCAGCGCTTCGACGCCTCCATTGCAGACAGGTAAACCACTTTCAATGCCGCCGTGTCGCTGGGAAAGAGTTTGCGTTTCCTGACCGATTTCCGGATCATGCTATTCAGGGATTCAATTGCGTTGGTTGTGTAAATCACTTTGCGGATTTCCGGCGCGTAGTCGAAAATCGTAATCAGGTTCGGCCAGTGTCGGCGCCACATCATGCCGATGGATGGGAACTTGGCGTCCCATTTTTCACAGAAGGCATCGAGCTCGGCTTCCCCAGGGGAAAACATCGAGCGAACCATCTTCTCTTGCGATGAAATCATCTAACGTGGATGCTACGTAGTTAATCACGTTTTTCACTTTTTCATACCTACCTGTCTATTCGCTGTCCGTGGTGGCTAGCAATACAGTTCATATATTGTGCTAATGCCCAAAGGCCATAAGCTAAGGCCAGCCAGTCGATTTGTTTTGACCCCGGCTGCCTGGCAGCGTGATCTAGCACCATCAGGACGATACAATATCTACCAGAAATGAATTCAGTGTTGCCACCAGTCGCTTCTTGTATTCGCCGCTCGTAGTCAGCGAGCGCACCTGTTCTGGTGAGCGACCGATCAACGGTACTCTCAAGATTGGGTCAGTCGAGAACCGCGATGACAAGGTTGCCATGACATCACTAAGCGCCCCGAGCGCGAGGTCACCGCGATGTGAAGCGTGCAGGAGCAGTATTGGCTTGTGGACAATTTCGGGTCTGGAGACGAGCCAATCCAATGCGTTCTTGAGGCCTCCTGGGATACCGTGCACGTATTCCGGGCTGGCGACAATGAGGCCATCGGCGCGTTCGATCTGGTGAGCGAACATTTTCACCGGCTCAGGCATCTGCTCGCCCTCCATGTCTGGATTGAAGATGGGTAATTTACCGATCCCGTCATACAGCCGGTATTGCACGCCGACGGGAAAGAACTCGGACAATGCGACCAACAATGCTGTGTTGGTCGATGCCTGACGTTGACTCCCGGATATACCTATTATTCTCAATACGGTTCTTCTACGTATTAAACAAGGCTCCAATTCTATCAAGATGGTATTTTTTAGCGCGGCAGCTGCCCATAGTGGATCGAATGATTGCCAAGAATAAATGTTGCAAATGTGGGCATAAATGGTCTGACAAGCCGATCGGGTTTGCCGAGTATCATGCCTGTCCTGCATGCGGTTCTGACTATTGGGTGTGGACGAACTACCCTGATCCCGATACAAGCGATGCTACAGATACCGAATTAGCTGTTACTTGATCTGACCGGGCACCTCCTGACGGCGTTCCACTGTTAGCTATTGAGCCAAAGCGATCAAACTGCATCTTGTGAGAACCCCGCTTTGCGAAGCCTTGGCGTGTTTTATGCAGTCCAATCGCTTTTGTGGGGTGATTCATTCGGCGGTTTCCAAGTACCCAAACACCTCCAGTAGTCCACTCGCGTCTTTCAGCATAACCGCAAGCGGCGACGCGCCATCCCAAAGTACGCAAGGCCTGTGAAACCAGGTATTGGAAGAATCTATCTCACTTGAATATGCCAAAGTCGAGTAGGCGCTGGCGAATAGGATCATGCGAGAGCGATCGACGATCGATTCAAAGCTGGTTCTGCTTGTTCCGCAAAGAAGAGTTAGTGCGTCTTCGTCAGACACGTTCCACGCCGTCAAAATGCTAGCAATCGACCGGCCTTGATGCAGGCCATTCCTGCCCTATTATCAGCGGCACTGGGAGGTTCGATGCCGACCGTGTGCCACCAATTCCTATCGCCAATTTGGATAGCGTATTTGCCGAACAATTCGGGTGCGATGCCAGAATCGAAGAAGATGGTCTCGAGGGACCGACTTCATGGTTGCTCCCCGAATTCAATCTTGACCTTGGCCGCTCCCTTCGAAGCCAGCCATACATAGATCAAAATTCCAGTACTTTCGACAAAGCTCAAAGCGGGCAGATCGAATATAGGTGATACCAAGCGATTCCACAGCCACCAGCTCGGAATCCAAACGGCTAGTAGGCTCAGGAGAAGCCAGGGGAGGGCAATAATTGCGAGACGAAGCATATTTTCCATGCGATAATTTCCTCAGTGTTTAGGGGGCCAGATTTGGTAGGTGTCGCTGGTCTGATGGCGACAGGGAAAACTTGGCTGTGACCGTGCGAAGCAAAATTAGGGTCTCGAATGAGACATCGATAAGGTACCGTTTGAGACTGCGGTCAGGAGGATGGGTCTCAAGTAAGACCCTGAGTACCTTCACTTTTTTGGTCCCGAATGGGACTTCTTAGATTGAGACCGTTGATTGGCGCGGACCCTGGGGTTGCTTCGGAGTACCCTTGGGGACGCCATACATAGCCACCTGGGCAGCTGGTAGTGTATCCGACACTCCAGCGTGCCCGGGTCGGTACTGACAAATTAACTCCTCGGCTCGTGCTTTTTGCCGTGTATGCACGACTTATGTGGCCACCGCACAAATCCAAGACGCAAAGGCGTGTTGTCGAAATACTCGATAAGACTCAGGCTAAAACGGTGATAGAGCCATACAGCATATTGAATGATTTCCGGCGGGAACCGGTGGCGCTTGTACATCGTTGTTGATCTTTTCATCCAACAATTACGCTTTATCGCCACTTAACTTGTCAATACCGTGCCTTCCGATCCAGGACGGTAATCTTGCTCGCCGGTCTTGTGCCTCGATTTGCGCCTCGTAAAATGTGGGGATGCCTTTCGTCAGATGCGTTCTCTAGGCACCTCCCCGATTGATGTTGTTCGAACACTCCAGCAGTGTCCTCTCGGCTGAGGCCAGGTGCGCCTCCATTGCATTGACCGCTGCGGACACGTCGTGTGCCAGGATTGCGACCAAAAGGTCGACATGTTCATTCAGTGCCACCCAAAAACGCCCTTTTTCACCTTCCTTCGTCCACTGGTAGTGGTAGTGGCACACGAAAGACACTACCTCGAAAAATTGCGCGATAAATTGGTTGTTGGCGCCCTTCTGAATTGCCAAATGCAGCCTCACATCGAGGTCCGGCAGCTTCATGAAATGATTGTCGAAATCCTTTTTCAACGCCTGGTGTTCGGCAAGTAAATCCTGCAGCTCCTCCAGGACCGGATGGTCTTCGTCCAGCGTCAGGAGTTTCACCAATGCCCGCATCTCCAATACCCTGCGAAACTCAATCAGTTCCTTGGCAAAGCGATCGTCAAACGTGGCCATTTGCCACTGGGAACGGGGCTTCTTCCTGATCAGGCCAAACCGCGAAAACTTGAACAGGTACTCCCTGACAGTCACGGTATTGCAGCCGGATTGCTTCGCCAGTTCAAGCTCAGAAAAGCGGTCCCCGGGCAATAATTGGCCGTCGTTGATCAGGGACAGGAAATATTTCTGGATCACTTCTTCCTTGGAAGAAGGCGCACTGCTGATATCGTAGTAATCGGTTTTCTTCGGATTCCGGGCCACCCGCTTGCCGACACTGTCGCGCTTGATCAGGCCAACTTTCTCCAGGCCATCAACGACCGTTCGAACAGTGGTGCGACTGACATCCAGCTGCCGTGCCAGCGCCAATTCGCCGGGTAGATACGGATTGTCTGAAATGGCTAGTGTCCGCATCTGGTCCAGCAGCAGGTTGCTGGTTTTTTGTACCAAATAGCTGTTTTTCACGCAGACGCCTTTATTGCAAAGTCCATATATTTTTTGCCATCCCCGCCGGAAAGTTACGAGAATTATACACAGGACATTATTCTCAGGGCGTTGCTGCTCTGAAACGGACAGTGAAGCTACTTCGTACGGAGCTTTTGACGCCCGATCCGGGCTGTTGACAGTGGAAAATCGGTGCCGAACGACTGGCGTTCGGCGTGCACTCGGACCGATTATACGGGCCTTGACAGGCGTGGGCACACCGACGGTGATGGAAGGGTGGGCGGAAAAGCAAACTGCGGCCACTTGGGCCGCAGTTCGCAAATGAAAAGCGTTCAACCTGCGATTAAAAGCAGGTGATGCCTCCATTGTCCGTGATTTCTGCCTGGATATCCTTGACGAAAATACGCGCTTCATTGTCCAGTGCTGATGAAGCATCGCTTGTTGCAATGTTCCATGTCCATGCGCCGCATGCGTTATTGACCCGCTGCTGCCAGTCTGCCGCTTGTTCTACATCCCAGACGATCTCGCCGGAATTCCATTTTTCCGCCAGTGGTATGAACATATGGCCCAGTGATTTCACACCCGCGCCGTCGTCGACGTACCCATCCGTGGTAGCCTCGATTGACTCTACCATTGGCAGGTTGGCAGGGTCATTGGCCGGTGTCCGGGCAACCGGGTTGGGGTGACCACCGGTAAAATCCTCATAGCCGGGACTGTTATTTATTAATGGAACTTTCTGGCCGGTGTTGAATGCCAGCGCGGCGTTCGGGTTTGCAGTGTGAGTAACTTGCTCCAAGAGTGGGATGTTGCCGAGACCTGCGTGATCGAACCACCACCCATCAATCAACATACCGTAGCGATTGGCATATTCCGTAACAATGACTTCGGCGTATGCCGTCTTGTAGTTGTCTACAGTTGCAGCGCCATAATTGGCCTCTACCCAGCCGGCCCAATTGTCCATGCTTTGAGACGACCAGGTTCCGTCGGGGTTCAGAACACCGTCAAAGGCTTTTTCTGCGCCATGCTTCAGCATTGCCGGCCCTTGTGTCGCCATGTAGGCAATTACCTTGATGCCCTTATTTTGAAGCCCGGTAGCGATTTCCAGAAACAAGTCCCGGTCGTTGTTTGGCGTGGAGCCGGGATTAAGCGTGGTGAGAATGGAATGTGGTGCCAGGTAGGCATCGCCGTGGGCGGCATCACTGAGGTTGATAATGACATATTCCAGATCTCTAATGCCGCTGATCTGGCGCACCAGTTTGTCTGGGTTGTAGTTTTCGATGTTTGTCTTGTTGTCGGCGTTGATACGGAAACCGAGTCCAAATTTGCCCTCCATCCATGAGGCACTTGTCTGTGCTTGAGCGGCGACAGACAGGACAGTTGTCATCACAATTGAGGAAAAAAGCAGTTTTCTGACGTTCATGATTTATATACCCCCCCAAGGAGTTAAATGGTTGATGTTCGCAGATAGCTGAAAGCCGGTATATTATAAGTAATAAACCGTCGAAGTCAAACAGCAATTTGCTGATCGAGGGGCCAGGAGAAATTTGGCCCGGGCGCGATGTAGCGGATGCGGTTGCGCGAAGGCGTATAGTGATTAGGCTGTTTAATAGGGTAAGCCCACTCAGGCATCAGCGCCGCAGGTCAATGGAACCAGTTCGCCAGACGTGTGTGTTGTCGTTGGCGGGGGTGTCAATGACTTACGGCAGAATAGGGTTTTTACTAATAAAAAGCTTTTTCGGTCCTGTTACTTGCGACAATGGCCCCGCCCGGCGCGGGCATACTGCAAGCACGTGCCCTGCCAACATGCCGAACCTGGCGTCATGGAACCATTCCATTTGCTTGTCGTCGGCCTTCAACGCATTGAATTCAATCTGCTACTTGCCGTCAGCACCTTGCCGCTTTCCTTATGCACCAAAGAGAGACCGATGAACCAGTGCGCTGTATCCTCAGGAATCGATCGTACGTGTACCTCTACGGTCGTTAATTCTTCATCGACCATTACAATGTCAGCAGATAACTGCTGCCATCTGGTCTCCGGGTTTACGATCTGTTCCATGGTTACGAAGACGACAGCCACGTCCGGAGTTAGCTCCTTGCTGACCTGAAATGAAACAACATAGCTTCCGTCACCCGTCTGCGCCGCTTCTTGCGGAACGTATGGTGATCTCCCGCTTCGTGTCACAGCCGATGCAAATGAATAGGGCTCTGATTCATTCCATCCAGCTTCATGGCCGTGGCGCAGGTTGGGCTTGATGGACACTGAGACATCGCCACCAACCGACCGATAGGAAGCTGCCTGTGCGGGCAGGAAGAAATTGTTTTCCGCTCGACCGGTGAGCCAGAGCGTAGGTTTGGCGAATTTATGCAGTCGCAGTGCCGGTTCCCAATGCTCGGCATATTCCGGGTTGGCAGCAAGGGAGCGACCGTACTGATTGGGGATTTCCGGGAGATGACCGCTTCCGTATATTGGCACAGCAAACGAAAAGCGCTGGTCAAAACCAATCGTCGTTGCAGTTATGACGCCACCCCAGGAGATACCGACAATTCCTACATTCGCAGGGTCGACTTCGGCCCGGCTGTGTAAGAAATTATTGGCCTGGATCGCAGCGAAGACGGCATGAAACATCCATTCGTCAGCTATCGGTTCATCGAAATCTGAATAGATTCCACTCCTGGGCGGCCCGCCAGACGGGTGACGTTCCCATCGCTCGGGTCCGTGGAGGCCTGGGTCGACAATTCCATCGGTCTGGCCTTCGACAGCGATGGCGATCGCAGCGAACCCGGCGTCATTCCAGCGGCGAACCCACTCGGCAAAGGCGGTCCCCCCACCGCCATGAATCAATACCACTGCCGGAATTCTGCCCGGCATGATTCGGTCGGATTGGAGCGGCGTGTCCGGAAGCTTATAGATCGCAAAAATCCGCGTTGCCGAGCCCTTGTATACCGCGCCGTCGAGATAAAGGCGGAACAGGCCGTCAGGCCGCTGTTCCAAATCGTAGGCCCGAGGTGCTTCGCTTTTGCTAACCAAATTCGCGAATGATGTTTCTAAAAAGGCTAGCTCGGTTTGATACTCGTCTTCGTGCATTGCACAGCCGACGGCGATCAGCAATAACGCAAAAATGATCAACGGCGCCCATTGCTGTGCGCGGTTTATGTTCATGCAATTACCCCGTGCCAATGCCGGTCTGATTTGTTCCGCCACTTGAACGCCAATCACGGCGTACGCCTCATCGGTATAGTGCACATCGCCTGGCCCTTTGACCGTGTCGCGGCCCCCGACAGTATCTCTCTCACCTTGGGTCTATATTCGATCGAAACGGAGTCTCCGATAATTGGAACCTTTGGTTGCATAATTTCGAACGTCGTGTGATATTGAGCATCGCATGTATATATACATGCGTATTGCATATATGTACAGACAGCGATTTTTCGTTTCAGTATCGATCGGCAAGTTTCTGACCACAACCGTGGCCGGCAGGCAGGGCAAGGTCATCATCCTCATCGATTGACACTAATATGACGAGCGCCAGACGTCGATTTTCGCTTACCGCGTCTTATAAGTTCCAGTCGGTTTCTTGCGTGGTAGCGTGCCAATCCGGTGGGGTGCTACCGCTCGTAAAAAATGTGAAATTTTCCAATGATTGGCTGAATAGAAAGACGAGATAGATCATGATTCTACGAGTAAAAAGCTTGACGCTCTTTATGGCCGTAACGGCCGATTTCTTTATAGCGGCTAATTGCTTCGCGCAAGATATAACAAAAGATGTCGACAAACCAAACATAGTCTTCATCTTTGCCGATGACCTGGGGTGGGGCGATATCAGCCGGCACGGCCATCCGGACATTCGCACCCCTAACATCGACAGTCATCGCTGATGAGGGACCCGAGTTCTATCAGTTTTCTGTGTCCAATCCCGTATGCTCACCGAGCCGCACCGCAATTATGACAGGGCAGTATCCCGCGCGTCATAGCGTACATCGACATTTTTTCACGCCCGTGTTTAACGAAAGTATGTCGATGGGAGATTGGCTTGATCCGACAGCCGTTATGCTGCCACGCCTATTGCAGCAAGCTGGCTATAAGACGGGGCATTTTGGAAAATGGCATCTGGGCACGATGCGTGACGCTCCGCTTCCTGTTGAATATGGCTATGATGAAACGGCAGTATTTTCCGGCCGCGGTCCGCAAACAGACAGTGTAAAGCTCTATGACGATACGGTGGCCTTTATTGAAAAAAATAAGGATGTGCCGTTTTTTATAAATATGTGGCTTCACGAAACACATACGCCGCATTTTCCCACCGAAGAGGCGATTGCGAAATACGCGCACTTGAATGAGCAGGAGCAAGTTTATGCTGCGGTGGTTGACGACGCAGATCAGCGCATAGCTAAAGTCCTTGGTGCGCTGGATGAATACGGACTTACAGACAATACGCTTGTCATCTTTTCAAGTGATAACGGTCCTGAGCGCACACGTGGTGAAGACAAGCGTTTTCAGCATAATGAGAGTATTTATAATAATAATGGTGCGCCTCCCGGCGCTACCCAGTGCTGGCTGTACGCGACGGCGAGTGGAAGTTATTTGTGCACCGTGATGGCGGGGCGCCGGAATTGTATAACTTGATGCGAGATCGTGCGGAAACTAGGAACCTGGCGGGCAAGCAGCCGGATCGTGTCGAACGCATGACTGCGCTTGCGCTCGAACGGAAAGCCACACTTCTTGAAACGCCGCCTGAATCCGTACTTTCCGCAGAGCGACACTGGCAAGAATGAGTTGAGTCATATGACTAATCATTTCTTGAAATCAGCAGTCATTATTGCCCTGATCTCGGCTGTTCTCCCCGGTTGCGGAGGCTCAATATTACCTGACGCTGTTGCGTCACAAGACGAAGCTTTGCCATCTTTGGAGCAACAATGGCAGGTTATGCACAACTCCGCTGCCAAAGATCGCGGGCGCGAGATTTTCAATGAAAAAAAATACGGCATGTTCATCCATTGGGGTCTATACGCGCATCTTGGGGGCATGTGGAAGGGCGAAACTATGGAGGCTTCGGGCACAGGCCCCACCGTCGCTGAATGGGTTATGCGCCGCAAAGAGATACCGCGCGCAGAATATGCAGCGCTCGCGAGTGAATTCAACCCTGTGGATTTTGATGCCGATGCGTGGGTTGCCATCGCGAAAGCTGCGGGCATGAAATATATGGTGATTACGGCCAAACACCATGACGGTTTTGCCATGTTTGACTCGGATGTCAGCGATTTTAATATCGTCGACGCTACGCCTTTTGGACGCGACGTTATTGCCGAATTGCAGGAAGCTTGCGAAAAAGCAGGCTTGTCATTTGGAGTTTACTACTCGCATGGCTCTGACTGGCAAGACGGTGGTGATGGCGGGCTTAAAGATTATGCGCCCGAAAACCCGCCGCGCACCGTGTTTGCCAACACGTGGGATCCGTCGCCCGTGAGTTTTGATGACTATCTTGAGTATAAAGCTAAACCACAAGTTCGAGAGCTATTGAACAACTACAAGCTGTCTCAAATTTGGTTCGATAGCGCCAATTATATCCCAGAGCAGGACGCCTTCGATTTCTATAATGACGTTTACAAAGCCAATCCGGAAATTCTCACCAACTCTCGCCTGGGTCACAATTTCGGCGATATAGGTACGCCAAGAGACAATGAAATACCGGGCGCTCCCCTGGAAACTATATGGGAGGGTATTGCGACAACCAACCATTCCTGGGGGTATAAGGTCAGTGATACAGATTTCAAACCACCTGTGGAACTGCTTTTTTGGCTGGTTGAAAATGTTAGCAAGGGTGGTAATTTTTTACTCAATGTTGGCCCGGATGAGCGGGGCAATATTCCGGTTCAAGCGGCAGAGAACTTGAAAGTCGTCGGCGATTGGCTTGCGGTCAACGGTGAGGCCATTTACGGGACTTCTGCGTGGTCGACGACCAAAGAAGGGCCAACCAATATTGTGATCGGTCATGGCGGGGACAGAAAAAACGGTAAGCTTGAATTTGAGTTTGAAGAAACTGATTTCTGGTTCACTCAAAAGGGCAATAAGGTTTACGCCATATCCTTGAGCAGGCCACAAACAGGTTTCGCCACAGTCAAGGCCTTTAAATCTTTAAATATAAAATCAATCAGACAGCTTGGCGCTACAGGCGATTTAGTCTGGGCCCAAACCGGCGAGGGCATCGATATTGCTTTGCAGCCATTTACTCGCGATGGATATGGTTACGTTTTGGAAGTGACGCTATACGAAAATTCTATCACTCAAAACAATCTGCCTGAATTTCATTGGGATACAATGCCGTTATATATGCACCTTCGTAAAGACACCGCTTTTACGAATAAAGAAATCACGTATTTGGCAAAATTTCCGCTAATTACTTTTGAAAAAACAACGGGAAGAAAAACATACGGATCTACCGAAGAAGGTACTATTGCAGCAGCAAAAGCTGTTAAGAGAATAAACCCTAAAGCAAAAATACTGTATTACAAGAATGTTGTTGTTAATTGGGGCGGATATAAAGAAGATGAATCTTTTCTTAAAAGGAATCCTGATGCACTTCTTTTTGATCAATCGGGAAAAAAGGCGTTAATGCCAAATCAGAAAACAGGTTTTTTTGATATTTCGAAAAAGCATGTTCGATCTCACTGGATAGATCATGTTAGTCAAGTAACTAGTAGCCCATATATTGATGGTGTGTTTCTGGACGCCAACATAAAGGTACTGGTACCCGGTTTTTTTGCTGGTCGTGTAGGTCCAGAAAAGCAAAAAGACATTATGTCTGGCTATTTCACAATGATGGAAGATTTAAATACGCAATTAGCAAACAATAATTTGCTTATTGCTAACATCTTACGAGTTCGTCCGGAATTCAAAGATGTTGGCAGAGAATACTTGAAGTATTTTGACGGTTCATACATTGAAGGATTTGAACATGAAAATTTTGATATGACCTATGAAGACTATTTAGCCAAAGGCATTGATGCCGTTCAGAAATCTGCCAGAGAAGGCAAGGTCATTGCTATGTCAATGGGGATTGGCAAGGCACTCGAAAACGCAGAAACAGGCATAGATGATACGAGAAAAAAACTACGCAAAGAAGATAGTATTAGTGAACGTATAGATTATTTACTGGCTATTTTCCTGGTCTGTGCAGAAAAATATAGCTACGTGTATCCTCATGATGGATATGGAATTAATAATTCGGCGGTATGGTTACAAACATTTCCTCAGTATGAGAGAAAATTAGGAACACCTGAAGGACCGGCTAGGAAGGAGGGTTATGTGTACACCAGGTCATTTGAGCATCTCGATGTTTGGCTGGATATAAAAAATAAAAAAGCACAGCTGGATTGGAGATAAATCTTTGTAGAAAAAACCGTCCATCGTCATATAAAAGGGCACAGGTTTCGGCTCGGGCCAAGAGAGACTTTGCTCATCGTGTTGTGTGCTGACGGCAAACAATATGTATGTCTCTTAGGGACATAGTTGATTCCCGAGTGATCGTCGCAGCCGACGGAGAAAGAATCTAAATGACAAAAGGCTTCTGAAATTGCTGTGCGTGATAATTCTCTCGGTTTCCGTTGGCAGGACACTAGTAGCTCAGCACACCACCACCTTTGGGTGGCTGGCGCTCGGCATCCCACCATTCATTGGGACCCTCCGCCACGATTTCTGCCCAGAGTTTGAGGAGGATCGTCTTCATTTCCTCCGTTTTCTCCGGCATCGTTGCGGCCAGATCGCGTTCTTCTTTCCAGTCCTTCTGGACTTCGTAAAGCTGAAACTTCGTCAATGTCTCGTCGCCGACGATTTTCCAGTCGCCAATACGCATGGCGACACGTTGGTCCGGCGGCGAAACGTGTGTGCGCCAGAACATGGGGATTTCGCGTTCAACCGGTTGTCCCGACAAGGCAGGGATCATGCTGACGCCGTCGATTGTGCGGTCCGACGGCAGTGGCAAGTCGACGATGTCGAGCACCGTGGCAAAAATATCGGATCCAATGACCGGCACATCGCTCGTGCTGCCGGACTCGATATGCCCAGGCCAGCGCGCCAGGCCCGGCACGCGGATACCGCCTTCATATTCGTGCCGCTTGATACCGCGCAAGCCGCCGCTGCTACCACCAAACTTCGGTTCGGGGCCGTTGTCGGATGTGAAAAATACCAGCGTATTCTCGCTCACGCCAGTCTCGTCGAGCGCGTCGAGAATCATACCCAGCGCATGGTCGAGTTGCGTGATGTTGCCCATGTATTTGCTGTTCTCATGTCCCTCATAAAGAGACTGGAATCGCGAGTCGGTGGCGATCGGCGAGTGCGGTTCATGAAACCAGACCGAGAGGACAAACGGTTTCGTCGGGTCGTGAAGGTTCTCGAGCCAATGAACGGCTTCACCCGCCACGAGTTGGGCTGAATAGCCCTCCATCTTTCCGAGCGGCTCACCTTGACGAACGAAATTGTCCGGATTCTCGTGGCTGGGGCTGGCATTGTTCTGCGTGTACATTGAATAGTCGTAGCCGTGATCGCTCGGCTGAGGATAGTCTGGATTCCCGAATTGATTTTTCGAAAGCAGATGCCACTTGCCGACGTGAACGGTTTCGTAGCCGATCTCTTTCACCAGTTCGGGATAGGTGATTTCGCTGGTCCGCAGATGGGCTGCATGGTTCCCGGACAGATGGCGGTAAACGCCATTGCGGTACGGCGTGCGCCCTGTAAGGATCGCTGACCGCGAGGGCGAGCACACGGCCGCCGCGGAATACGCCTGGGTCAGCTTCACTCCCTCCAGAGCCAACCGGTCCATGTTCGGCGTCTGGATCAATTCGTTACCGTAGGTGGCGGAATCGCCCCATCCCATGTCGTCGGCCACAACCACTACAATATTCGGCCTGGTTTCTGCATTTGCGGCGAAACCAGCCAACAGTGCGGCAACAAGGATTGAGGTCGTACAAATCAAATGCTTCATTGAGTCAGCTCACTGTCCGTTTGTTTCAATTGGAGGCGAAACCCGTTAACGATTTTCCCTGGCAGTTCGGAGGGCAGCTGAATCGCCAGGCCGTTTGTCGAGCGTTGCCACTGGATTTCTTCGCTGCTGCCCATCAATCCGATAGACGCAATTTCCCGATCCAGCAATCCGCCGACTGCCAGCGAATCAATAAGTATGTCTTCGGTCGGTGGTGCCAGGACAAAGGCGTAGAGCACGCCATCCTTCTGTGTGAAACGCACGTCCTTCTGCGAAAAATTCTCGTGGTTTTCTCCCTGGCGGCCGTCCTTCATCGTCAGCGGACCTTCGCCAAAGATCTTCCAGGGACGAGTACCGTAGATTCCTTCGCCGTTAACTCTCAGAAATTCTCCGAAAGCAATAAGATACGCGGCCTGGTTGTCCGGAAGCGTCCCATCGCCACGCAGCGCGACATTCATCATGACCACACCGTTCTTACTGATCGCGTCGACAGCGTTGCCGACCATCACCGGAATGCTCATCCGGTTCCGGGCTCCTTTACGGTAAAACCATCCGCCGGATAGATCAGTTGCCCACATCCAGGGATGGGGTTTTATCTGCGCGGCACTTCCACGCTCCAGGTTGTAGGTAAACGCTGCCTTGTTTTGTTTCGCATTCTTGAACGAGAGAACGGTTGTCTGTTCTCCGCTGTTTTGCGTCAAATCGCGGTTGATGAAGTCTGAAAACAATTTCACGCCCAGTCCCTTGCCGTCTTTGATCGTTGGATAGGGCGAGTCGTTGTTGAACATATCGGGATCGTACTTCTCGATAATTTCCCAGCTGCGGTCGTACCAGTGCTGATTCCAGCTGTCCTGGCTTGAATAGTTCTGCGGATCAAACTGCATGTTAAACAGCTTCGCTTCCAGTGTTCCGGGCGATTGGTATTTGCGGGCGGACTTGAAGAACCGGGGAGACCAGTACAGGTGTGTGGAGACACCGAATTTTAGCCCGTGCCTGTAGGCGGCTGCTTTCCACTCCTTCAAGGTATCGCGCCTCGGCCCCATGTCGACCGAGTTCCAGGGATGGGATGAGTCGTACATGTCGAAATTGTCGTGATGGGTGGCGACCGGCATGATGAAACGCGCACCGTTATCCTTGAAGAACTTCACCAGCGCATCCGGGTCCCATTTTTCCGCTTTGAATAGTGGTACCAGGTCCTCGTAGCCGAACTCGGAAGGATGTCCGTATCGCTCCGTATGCCAGGCGGTCAGCACAGTATTCATGTTCTGCTGACGACTGTTTTCGCTATTGTTTGGGCCATACATGCGTCGTCCATAGTGCGAACCATCGTTCGGCCGATTTTCATCAGCTGCCGAAGAAATTCCCCAATGCATCCAGACACCGAACTTGCCGTCGACGAACCATTGCGGGACACGATAGTTAGCCGCCATTGACTCCCAGGTCGGCTCAACCGGTCGCTGTACGCTCGCCTTCGGCGTGTATCCGATCGAGATGGAGTCCCCGATAATCAAAGCATTGGGTGGTTCAGCAGTGATGTCAGCGGCATAGCTGATATTGATCGCAAAGGACCCAATAATCAGTAGTGATGTCAAGCAGGCGAGCCATCGCTTTATTGATTGCATAATTATCGACGACGTGGGATATTAAGCTATACTTGCATATATACAGGTAGAGTGCACATATGTACAGACTACGATGTCTTGGCGTGGCGGTGGTTGGCATTTTTCTTACCACAACGGGCTCGGCCGAAGAGCCGGGTCGACCACCGTTTAGTTGGGACACGGTGCCTTTATACGCGCACTTTGGTGCGACAGGTGGCATGAGTGACGCGGACGTTGAATTCATCGCAACGCATTACGATTTCATCGCCCTGGAGAAAAATCACGGTGCGTCGCAATACGGCACGACCGAGGAAGGAACCATTGTCGACGTTGCGAGAATCAAGGCGATCAATCCTGACGCGTCGGTATTGTTCTACTGGAATCTATTGCTCGACTATCCGATATACACCGTATCCGAGCAACGCGATGACGATGCGTCCTGGTTCATTCACGACACTGACGGCAACCTTGACCTGAAGCCCAGTGGTAGAGACGGATTGCGAAAGTACGACCTGTCGAATCCTGACTTCCAATCATGGTGGGCAGATACGGCTGCCGATATGCTGGTCCGAGGTTCCATGGATGGTGTCTTTATCGACGCCCTTCCTCAGGTCTCAGCCAGGCCAAATTCTAATCAAAAGAAGTGGGGCCTCGAAAAATATGAAGCTATCGAAAGTGGTATTGGAGAAACTCTGGACGTGCTGAAACAGAAGATTGGTCCAGACACTACAGTAATCTATAACGGCATTCGATCGGTGCCAGGAGGCTGGGAGCATGGCGGGCTGAAGTATCTGCAACATGCGGACGGCGTCATCGTCGAGCACTTTGATGCTTTTCAAAGTCGTGCGCCGCAGCAGATTGCCGAGGACATGGACCGTATGGCCGAGGCGGGCAGGCAGGGCAAGGTTGTCATCCTCAAAGCATTTCCGGGCTTCTCCTGGGTCGACAGGGACATGATGCAAAAGTCCGAAGCTGAATTGCTGGAGCTCGCAAAATTCGAAATTACGTTCCCACTTGCTGCATTCCTGATCGTAGCGCAGGAGCACTTCTACTTTAACTACACCTGGGGCTACCGCGATTTTCACGGCGCCTACGCCTGGTATCAAGAATACGATCGTCGGCTAGGGTCGCCGAAGGGTAATGCGAGGCAGGACGGCTATGAGTACTGGCGCGAATTCGAACACGCGTCTGTGTACATCAATATTTCTTCCAAACAAGCGACCATTGAGTGGCATTAGAGATGCAAGCTGATGGGAATAAGTCTTTCATATTTTTCAAGAAAATATTACTAAGGATTTTTCACCTAAACACTATGCTTAAAATAATTCCTATTTCACTTCTTTTTGTTCTTAGTTTACCTGTTGCATTTGGTAACGAAAGACCCCAAAAACCGAATGTCTTATTAATAGTAACAGATGATTTAGGTTGGCAAGATGTAAAGCGTTACGATATTGACGAACCTTCTCCATACGAAACCCCAAACATTGATAAATTATCTAAAAAGGGCGTTCTCTTTTGGCAAGCTTATTCCCCGGCACCCACCTGTTCTCCTTCCAGGGGAGCTATTTTGTCAGGTAAACATCCTGTTCGTTTGGAAAGAACTAACGTAAGAGGAGGGCATCCACCAATGCCCTATAATCGTGGTTCCAATTTGATTAGTCCCTGGATGAGAGGCGCTTTAGATTCCTCAGAAATTACTATAGCTGAATTGCTTAAATTAAATGGATACAAAACAGGACATACGGGTAAATGGCACGTAGGTGTTCCCAAGACAGACATACCCTCACCTACAGACCAAGGGTTTGATTTTTCAAAGCATGGCTTTGGAGCTCATAAAAGGATGAAGGATCGTACCAAAGAGTTTTCAACGACTGATTCTTCTAAACCATATTACCTGGATGATAGCGGTTTTCCATTTGATGACATAACTCAAGATGGTCTTGATTTTATGAATCAATACAAAGACAGTCCGTTTTTTCTTTTCTATGCTTCTCGATTAGTGCACACGCCTATACAAACAAGAAGTGAAGTATTGTTACGTAAATACTATACAAAATTAGGATTGGACTATCCGAAAAAAGAAGATATATGGGACGAACAAGGTCAAAGGAACGCATATTATGCCGCAATGATAGAAATGATAGATCATTACACTGGCTTACTTATTAAGTATCTTGAACAAACAGAAGATCCCAGATGGCCAGGACATATGTTAATTGAAAATACTTATGTGATTTTTACCTCCGATAATGGTGGTATGGAACAACATACTAATGAAATTATTACAGACAACTATCCTCTAGATAAAGGAAAGATAAACGCCAAAGAAGGTGGAGTAAGAGTACCTCTTATAATATCTGGTCCAAGTATTCCTCAGGATACAGAATCGAATGTGGTGGTTAATGGTATCGATTTTTATCCTACGATACTTAGTTGGACTGGTACCAAGAAACAAGAAAATCAAATTTTAGACGGTGCTGATTTATCAATACTACTGAAAAAAGACCCAACTGATTCAAAGTTAGTAATAGATCCCTGGACTGGAAAGACGAGAGACACAATGATGTGGCACTTTCCAAACAGCTCAATGCAATCTACTTTACGTGTTGATGGCTATAAGCTGGTGCGCCAGTATCTTCCTGGTGAGGAAAAATCTTCTTTAGAATTATATCAACTTTATCAAAACGGTTCAGAACGCGTAGATATTGAAGAGTCTAAAAACCTTGCTACAAAAATGCCGAAGAAAGCAAAAGAAATGAATCGTCTTCTGCAACAGCGATTAGACAAGTTAAAGGCAAGATATCCTTTTTCAAACCCTCTTGCTATAGCCCCGCTGCCTAACCAAAGCAAAATCCCGACCGTTATTAATCATGGGGTAGATGGAAACAGAGTTTGGTTAAAATACAAAAACAATGGTGCTAAAGTTGTAAAAGCAGAGCTTATCTATACTACAAATGGTGGCGTAATCGGTGAAATTTGGTCTCCTGTTAACATGAAAAACAGCGATGATATAGTTTCTGTAACATTACCCAAAGGAACTACACACTACGTTTTTAATTTAATTGACGAAAACAATTTCTTAATTAGCTATCCAAATGCTGGTTACCAGAAAGAAACACATGTATTTGCAACTAAAGCTATTTCGGTTAAATAATTCAAATTATTTGACATTACCAGGCAGGCAACGATTGACCGGCGTTAGGCTAATAATGACCGCGTGTGGCTCGGTGTCAAATGCGATCTACGAAAATCAATTATTTACCGTAGTAATTGGAATGTGAAGGCAATCGGGTCGTTTTTTCGCTTAGACCAAAGAGGTTTTTCTGTCGTTCACTATAGGCCACTGGTTGGATGCTCAATTCGGTTTCGTCCAGGGCGTCAGCGCTAAACAATATGCGGTCCCCTCGAAGTAATGAAACATGATAGAAGCCAGCGTGGTCTTTGCTCGCACGGTGACTGCCAGTTAGCTCACCGTTTATGTAGATATAGGGCTTAGCGATATCCGGATTTACGATTAAAGGTGTGCCAACCAAACTTTCCAGTTCAACGAACCGGGTATCGCCGTCCACCTTTTTTGCCGTAACCAAAAACGCCCCTTGAGTTCTTAATTGGTGGAACGCAATATCCGACCAATGCGCTGGCGTTGCAGGAAACACGCGAATCTTCCCGCCCCAACTTTGCAATAACATGTCATGTACAGACGTTGCATAGGACAAAGGGCTCTCAATCACAGGATTGTGTCGACCCTCGGAGTACATAGTTGTTGGCGAAACATTCTTATGATTGATGAAATAGTCGAGATACTGATATGCCTTCTCCGCATCCCCCAAGGTCGAGTAAATGGAGCTGGCTCCTGTCAGGGTATAGCCAGTGACCGGCATTGCCTCGGTTTCAATGTCACTGCCGATAGTCACATCTAACCAGTGATCGACCGATTTGCGAGCCAGCCGGGCATCTCGCTCATTTTCAATAGTCAGTTGCGCTAGTGGATAGATCGGCAGTAGATGCGAGTAATGACGATGTGGTTTAGAAAATGGAATATCCTTACCAATTCTTAGGCCATTCTCGTCAACTTGAAATTCAACCAAATTCTCAACAACATGCTGCCACTTTGAGGTAAGTGGATCCTCGATATTATGAGTTTCATCAAGTTTAAGCAGTGTTTCAAATGTCCACCGCATCAGGCCGATGGTGAAATTGATGTCTTGACCAATGCCCGGTTTGTACTCGGGCGACCAACTTTGCTCGATGTGAATAGTGCCGTCGTCTGCAACCAATGGGTTTTCAGCTAAATAATTAAGATAGCTATTACCCGTTTGACGCAAGACTGGAAATAGACCGTAGCGTAGCCTTTGTTCATCACCGGAATAGACACAGTGCAACCAATAGTCATGGAGTAACCAGGCCAACATATCTGGAACCTTCGAACCATTGTTTGAGACCAAGTTTTGAGGAAATAAAGCGCCGATCGCTGCGCTATCTGCCCACTGCGCAGGGACATTGCGCGTTAAGTTTTCACGATATTTATCAATATTGTTAACCAGCGACTCTCCAAGTTGAAGTCGATTGGCCGTTAGATGTGTCCAGTAAATCAATTGTACGTTGAGGTCGCCCCACACCATTGGCCAGAAGGTATCGTTGTACCAAGGTCCCATAAGATCAAGGATTGGACCATTGCCTCGACTTGCCGACGCAAGTTTGTACATTTGTATCCAATAGAAAGCTTCTTTTTCTGGTTCACCTAACGACAGGAAACTTTGAGGATAATAGTCATGCCACCACTTCTTGTGCGAGCTGAAAAAACTGTTCGCCGCGTGCATCACACGAGCCGCAGCCAGGTTATCCTTAACTGTTAATAAACTATTGTTCTCGGGAAAACTGTGATGAACGCTGGCGGATAAATATTGTTTGCTATCGGTTTTTCCGACGACTTCCCAACCGACTGTTGTTTCGCCACGATGCTGGTACAACGGCTGGAAGCTAAAGTGCATCCCGCTGTCCTGACTAAATGTTGGGCCAGGAGGCATTGGCATCGGCGCTTTTCGCATTCGATTCCAATTAGGAGCAGTAGGACCTTTGCCGCGATCAAAGGCCGCTCTTACTGGGGGATAGGGTGCTGCAGGATGCCAGGAAATGTCAATCGATTCCTCAGCACTGGCGTCCGTTTCGAAATAAATGACATCCGTATCACTATGAGTAAGGCCTCTAATTGAATAGGTTCCTACGGACGTGGTTACCTCTCCAGTCAATTCTGCATCATACAATCTGAGTCTCAGGTCGACACGCTCAATGTCGCCATTCGAAGTCAGGTCAAAGCGTCCGAGTGGCAAGCGACTACGGTATATCCATAGCATTTCTTCGCCCTCGTAGGGTAAGCGATGGTCGTAGTAGTCATGTCGGCCGACAAAAAGAGAAAGCGCGTTTTTGGCCGCTTCTTCAGGTTGATAAAGCAAGAATCCGATATTGCCATTGCCGCTAAATGGAGCAACCTGCCATTTATCAGGAATACGATCCCAAATTAAATCTTGCTGACCAAGAAATTCTTCGTAGTCGACATCAATTACAATTTGGCTACCCTTGTGAAGTTGATTGTACGAATTCGCCGCGGTATTGGAGCAGGATATGAAAGCGAAACAAACGACACATACGAGCATCTCTTTGGTTCTTAAGCATTTAAGCAAACTGCCATCAATCACAAGAATTCACCTCTAGCACTCCCTATTTCCAGATTAGCGTTCAGTCCGACGTTCAACCAGTGACCGATTGACATTGCCGATGCGATCAATACCCAGTAACACCATGTCTCGCCGCAATTCGTTCGTGAGTATGTGCATCGCGCGGTTCGCACCGGCCTCGCCAGCGGCCGCTAGTCCGTAAAGAAACGGGCGCGCAAATCCAACGGCTTTCGCACCTAACGCAAGTGCAATGAGAATATCGGTTCCGCGCCGAACACCACCGTCGAGAATGACCTCCGCGTCCGCGCCGATAGCGTCAACAATCGATTCGAGAACGTGCACCGGTGCGGGTGAGCGATCCAGCTGCCGACCACCATGATTTGAAACCATTACGGCATCAAAACCGAGGTCAACGGCCTGTCGTGCATCGTCAGGCCGTACTACACCCTTAATTACAGCCGGACCATTCCACTCGCCGAGTAGCCATTCCGCGTCTCGCCAATTAAAGCCGGCGTCGAATTGTTCGTAAACGAAGTCTTGCAGCGACACGGCTGCTGTGTCTTCAGAAAGGTTCGCGTACTTGACCGATGGGCGAATGACGTAATCCAAAGACCATGCGGGCGCCATCAGTGCGTGCCAGGCTTGCTTGATGCCAAGCTTGGGAGGAATTGAAAATCCGTTGCGAGGATCGCGTTCGCGGTTTCCTGCAATCGGGAAGTCGACTGTGAGTATCAGGGCCTTGTAGCCTGCCTCGCGGGCACGATCCATCATTTCCTTGACCAGGCCGCGATCTTTCCACACATACAACTGGAACCACTTCGGGCCGCTGGTCAGCGCAGCGATTTCCTCGATGGAAACAGAAGACAAAGTGGACAGTGAAAAGACGGTTCCCGTCTTGTCGGCCGCTTTGGCAACGCCGCGCTCGCCATCGGTATGAAAAAGGCGGTGTCCTGCGGCGGGAGAAGCGAAGAACGGTACGTCGATTTTTTCTCCCAATAATGTGGTCGACATATCGATGTTGTCAGCGCCTGCGAGCACCTTGAACATCAGGTCATAATCGTCGAACGCGGTGGTGTTTCGACCGAGCGTGATTTCATCGTCGGCTCCGCCATCGATATAGTCAAACACCATGCGATGTGCACGACGTTTCGCAGCGATGCGAAGGTCGTCAATATTCAGGTGTTTATCGAGGTTGCTCACTATTTGTCCAGCGCGACGACAGTTTGACTTTGGGTGCCTAAACCATCGATTCCCAGCTTAATGTTGTCCCCGACTGCCAGGTAAACAGGCGGCTTCTGTCCCAGACCCACGCCGGGCGGTGTACCGGACGAGATGACATCGCCGGGTTGCAGACTCATGAACTGACTCAGGTAGCTCACAATCACTGCCGGGCCGAAAATCATCGTCTTGGTATTGCCGTCCTGATAACGATGTCCGTTTACTTCGAGCCACATCCCAAGGTTCTGCGGATCTTTGACTTCATCCCGCGTGACCAGCCATGGCCCAATGGGTCCAAACGTGTCGCAACCTTTGCCCTTGTCCCACTGACTGCCTTTCTCGAGTTGAAACAGTCGTTCGGATACGTCGTTGCAGACGCAGTAACCCGCAATGTGATTGCCGGCTTCTTCCTCAGAAACGTAGGATGCATGCTTACCAATGACAATCGCAAGTTCAACCTCCCAGTCTAGCTTTTCGCTATTGCGCGGTTGAATGATGTCGTCATCCGGGCCACAGATCGAACTGGTTGCCTTGGTGAATACTTCAGGTTCAGAAGGGACTGGCATACCCGACTCAGCCGCGTGGTCCGAATAGTTGAGTCCGATACAAAGGAACTTGCCAACGTTTCCTGCGCAGGCGCCCAGACGCACATCTTCGTCGACGAGCGGCAGATAGTTCGTATCCAGTCGACGCAGTGTCGCGAGTGCCTCGTCAGATATCGCGCTTCCGTCGATGTCGTCAACGTGTTGTGCCAGGCAGCGAATGTTTCCATCATTGTCCATTAGTCCGGGCTTCTCTTGTCCAGCCGGGCCGTATCGAAGTAGTTTCATGATTTAGTCCAGTTTAGTTATTCAAAGTGACAAAACCGCCATCGATCGGGAAGTTTGAGCCCGTCACAAAAGCCGCTTCATCAGAACAGAGGTAGGCAACCATTGCAGCAATTTCCTCTGACGTTCCCATGCGACCGATGGGCTGAGTCTTCGAGAGTTTGTCAAACATCTCGTCACGGTTGTCCGGATAATTTTCTTCGAGATACCTGTCGACAAAGGGTGTGTGAACGCGACCCGGCGCAACGCAGTTGCAACGAATGCCGTAGTCCACATAGTCCTTCGCAACTGAATAGGTCATTGTCAGCACTGCGCCCTTAGTGGTTGAGTAGGCAAAACGATCGGCAATTCCAACGGACGATGCGACAGACGCCATATTGAGAATCGCACCGCGGCGTCGATCCTTCATTGCGGGAACGACAGCGGCCAACATGTTGTAAACACCCTTCACATTGACCGAAATCAGACGGTCAAAATCAGCCTCGCTGGTGTTTTCGAGATTGCCGACATGAGCAATTCCGGCATTGTTCACCAAAACGTCGATGTCCGACGTTGCCAGGATGCCGCTGACTATTTCCCTAACCCCGCCGTGGTCGGCCACGTCGCAGGCGAAGGCGACCGCTGTGCCGCCGGATTCCTTTATTTCACTTGCGACAGATTCTGCTGACTCGAGGTTAAGGTCAAAAATCAGCACATGAGCGCCTTCGCTGGCAAGGCGCAGAGAAATGCTCTTGCCTATGCCGCTGCCGCCACCCGTCACCAGCGCTGTCTTTTTTTCAAATCGATTCATTTGTTGTCTTCTTTATTCACTGCTTAAGGTTGTAGAAATCGACCGCATTGCGACCAAAAATATCGGCTTGTTCCTGCTCCGACAGTACCTCGAATCGTGCTGTTGAAGCATCGTGCCACCCCTGGTAGTCACCGGCTAGATTGAGGACCGGCCAGTCGCTGCCCCAAATCAGCCGTTTCGAACCAAATGTCTCCAACAAGTGATCGAGATACGGCATCACGTCGTCGTAGGTCTGTTTGTCGCCGGCTTCGGTAATTAGACCCGAGATTTTGCAATAGGCCGACGTCTGACTTGCGATGGCGGAAATACGGTCGGCCCAGGGTTGCCATTCGCCCGATGCAATATCGGGCTTGGCACCGTGATCGATTACGACGCGCAGTTGCGGATGACGGTTCAGGCAATTCAGCAAGTACGGGAGATGCACGGTTCGAACTAAAGCATCGAAACATATGTCATGAGCGGGCAGGGCGTCCAGAACGGTGCCGAGTCCCGGGTCGTCGATCCAGGCAGTATTTTCGATGTCCTGAATCATCGGGCGAATTCCAACGAACTTCGAATGTTCAGCGAATTCCTGCAGTGTTTCAATGGCGTTGGTCGGTGAGTCCATGTCAATCCAACCTACGACTCCGGCGACTCGTGCACTGTGTTCGGCAATGGCTAGCAAGTACCGCGTCTCAGCAACACTGGCGGCGGCTTGTACCAATACTGTCTGATCAATGCCCGCTTGATCCAAAAGAGGCGACAAGTCCTCCGGCGTGAAGTCTCTATACAGCGATCGCAGGTCCGGCGTCAGCCAACCATAGTCGTCGCGCTGAATAGACCAATAGTGTTGATGACCGTCGATTCGCACAGGCGTTACTTTGCTGTGCCATTAACAGTAACTGGCATCGGCGATAAAAAGCCGCGCCGCACTTTCGCGTACCCAGCCAGGCGCAAAATTTCGTTTGCTTGCGCTTCTGAAACGGCGTGGTAGAGGTTGCCCAGGGAGGCACAACCAAAGCCCGGCGTATCGATGCCAAGGCCAGTATTGCCAATACGCCGTTTATCTATCACAGCCATTTACCGAACCCAATTACGTTCCGACTGCCTTCGTTTTGTTGCCAAGGCGCGATTGCCATGCTGCGCCATCCGGGTATCTGAAATGCTCGAGTGACTCCGCACGCATCTTCACGCTGAAGCCCGGGGCGGTGGGGGCCATGTATGCGCCATTACGAATTCGGCACGGTTCTTCGAAATGTTCGTGCAAATGATCGACATACTCGATCACGCGCTCGCCGATGCGTGCGGAAATCTGCACGAAGTCGATCATCGACATGTGTTGGACATACTCGCATAAACCAACACCGCCTGCATGAGGGCAAACCGGTTTGCCGAATTTGGCTGCAAGCATATACACCGTGAGCGCCTCGTTCAGTCCTGCTAACCGGCAGGCATCAACCTGGACAATGTCGATGGCGTCATTGGCGATGAACTGTTTGAACAGGATACGGTTCTGACAGTGCTCGCCGGTCGCGACCTGAATTTCGCCGATATGATCGCGGATTTTTTTGTGGCCAAAGACGTCGTCGGGGCTCGTTGGTTCCTCTATAAACCAGGGCTTGAACTCGACCAGATTTTGCATCCAGTCAATCGCTTGGTTGACTTCCCACGCTTGATTGGCGTCGACCATTAACCTGACGTCATCGCCAATTGTTTCACGTGCGATTCGGCAGCGTCGAACATCATCGTCAACGCTTTCGCCGACTTTCAACTTCAGGTGGGTGAAGCCGTTTGCGACGGCTTTGGCGCAGAGTGCTTTTAGTTTCTTGTCGTTATATCCCAACCAGCCGGCAGACGTGGTATAGGCGGGATATCCGTTTCGCTCAAGATGCTCGATCCGTTCATCGCGTGTTGCCGCGTTTCGGCGCACTATTTCAAGTGCCTCTTCTTTTGTCAGAGCGTCTTCGATGTATCTGAAGTCAAGACAGCTGACAAACTGCTCTGGCGGCATGTCCGAAAGTAAGCGCCATACCGGCTTGCTTTCCGAGCGTGCCCACATGTCCCAGACGGCATTGACAATACCGCCGGCCGCCATGTGAATTACGCCTTTCTCGGGCCCCAGCCAGCGCAACTGGCTATCAGAACGCATTGCAGCATAGAACTCACCGATATTCTCTTTGATGTCGTCGAGATCTTTACCTATCACGAGGTGCTGCATGCTCTCCACGGCCTGGCAGCAGATTTCATTGCCCCTGCCAATCGTGAAAATCAGGCTAAATCCCTGATTTCCTCGCTCGGTTCTGATCGCGATGTACGCGGCGGAATAGTCGGGATCCTTGTTGGTTGCGTCGGACCCGTCCAGTTCCTCGGAGGTCGGAAATCGCACATCCAGGGCAGTCAATTTGATGATCTTGTTAGGCAATTTTTTACTCGTTATGACTCCATATATGAAACAGTATTGTATAAATGCAATTCTGTCAATCATAACCCGGACATCGCCCAGTATGGCGCGCACCTGTGGTACGCGGTACTCCACCGGAAATTGGGGCCGCCTGTGTCGAAATTCTCGTGTTGCACCAATGAAAGAACATATTGACCAGTGCAGTCTAAACCGGCAGTCTGCGCCATTGACGTCAACGAGTTCAGAGGGGCAGACATGGCTGAAACAGACAAAAAGTCACCGGGAACGCGGCGCAAAAAGGAATATTCGGCTCCGGCGCTGGAAAAAGGCCTGGATATTATCGAGGCCCTGGCCAGGGACTCCGACGGGCTGTCGTCCAAGGAGATCTCAGCGCGCTTGCGCCGGCCGATGGGTCAGCTATTTCGTATGCTGGTCGTCCTGCAACAACGCGGTTACGTAACCTATAGCGCAAATTCGGAGCGCTATGAGCTGACCCTGAAGCTGTTCGAGCTATCCCACCAGTTGGCGCCGGTGAGACGGTTGACGCTAGCGGCTGCGCCCCTTATGAAACGCCTCGCGCAGGACATCAAGCAGTCTTGTCATCTGGTTGTCTACTATTCTGGAAAGGGTCATATTGTTGTCCAGCAGGATTCGCCGTCGACGCGCGTCCTGAGCGTTCGGCTGGGCGCCGAAGCGCCTTTGATCGACACCTGTTCGGGACATGTGCTGTTGGCGTTTGTGGAAGAAGAAGAGCGACGAGTGATGCTCCGCAGCATACCCGCGCATCATCGCAAGCCTGCCAAATCGGCGCTCAATGAAATAATAGGCCGAATTAACAAGGATGGATTCGAGCTCATCGCGAGCGCCCAAATACAGGGTGTGCAGGATATAGGTTACCCCGTGTACGACCACTCCGGGCAGATAAGCGCCGCCCTGGTTGTGCCATTCCTCTCGTATCTCGATGGGTCGCATCCTGTAAAGATCGAAGCTGCGCAGGGCATCATCGCAACAACAGCCGCCGATATCTCGAGTCGCCTGGGATACAGATAGCCGCCAGACCCGCGCATTAACCAGCATTTCCTGGTTGACCGACGATAGGCTCAAGTGAGGGCCCCTCACCGAGTGCATATCTACCTGTTGTTTGCATATATGAATCATATGTGAGAGCCTCCACCGAAACTGTGTATATGCAGGTTGATTGCATTTATACATCAAGAGCTTCAAGCACTATAGAAATCGGGGGTCCTGCCAATGAACAATCGGATACAGAAAAGCACTTTCTGTGAATTATTCAGCATCTTGTCACTGCTCACAATCGCCGGGGCGCCCGCAATGGCGCAAGAGGAGATTGAAGAGGTTGTCGTCACGGGTATTCGCAGCAGTCTCGAGCAGGCAGTAAAGATAAAGCGAGAATCCTCAACCATTGTGGACGCGATCTCCGCTGAAGATGTTGGCAAGTTTCCGGACGAAAACGTAGCCGAATCCTTACAGCGCGTTACTGGAGTCCAGATTACACGGCTCCGGGGGGAAGGTCGGACGGTAAACATCCGCGGTCTGCCTTCGGCTTTTGGGCGCGTCCAATTGAACGGGCGAAGCCTGCCGTCGGCTCTGAATACTGTGAACTCCGATCCCAGTCGAAATTTTGACTTTACCGCCCTACCGTCTGAATTTGTTCGAAGCTTGGAAGTTCATAAATCGCCTACGGCCGACCTGCAGGAAGGGGGTCTGTCCGGAACCATTATTATTCGTACTCCGCGGCCATTCGATTACAACGATCGGCGCTTGTCCGGGTCTGTGCAGGGAGCATGGGAATCTAACTCGGACCAAACAGCACCACGTTTGTCCGGTATATATTCAGACATATTTGCCGACGGTAAGTGGGGTATTACACTTGGTGCAGCATATTCGGAGCGTAAGCCAGAAACTCACCAACTGGACCTGAGAGGGTACAACGATACCCGTACAGAAGATGTTGGGACTACAACCTCGGGCGGACCGCTCGACTTCAACGGAAATGGAATCATCGAGCCGGGTTTGCTGGTGGAGATACCGGATCTTGTGTTTCTGAATATCTACACCGAGACGCGCAAGCGCTCGAGCGCCTTTGCCGCTTTCCAGGCCCGCCCAACAGACAGTCTTGAATTTACGGTAGATGCGTACTATACCGAACTGGATATTGAAGCATCGCGCTATGAGAATCTATACATACCTCGTTTGGCATTGGGACCGATCGTACAAGAAGGCATTGTCACCCAGACATTCAACGGCGATACGCGTGCCGTTAGGTTCGAATCCGACAATACCGATCTTCGTGGCGGCAGCCGATTCGAAGATCGATTCGGGGAAACGCTATCGATTGCGGCGGGCCTGCGGTTCGACTCAGGTCCTTGGTCAGTTCTCGGGGAAATTGCAATCTCAGAATCGGATCAGATTCGAGACAATCTGAATATCGCTACCATAGGCCTCGGGCGTGTCGCCATTGACGCGACCGTCGATTCAGAGATGATTAGCGTCATCCACGGCGCTGGTTTTGAGGAGGCTCGTCTCGATCCGCAGAGCTTTCGGATTGCGAGTCTGAACGGTGAATATAAACGGAAATCCCAAGATGACCAGAATGAAATCAGCTTGGATTTTGAGCGTACTTTAGTTGCGGGCCCGATCTCCAACATAAAGTTCGGGGCCCGTGCAACCGCCCGCGAACAATTCCAGGACAATGGGAGACTTGTTGTACCTGGACCTGCGTTTGCGACACTCGTTGGTGGTCTGCCAGAAGGCCCGCTGCCTGGATCAATTTCGGCGGCGCCTTTCATGCAGCTAATTCAACCGGGGAATGGAAGTTTTCTCGAGGCCTATAGCGGTCAGGCGGTATTCCCGCAAAAATGGTTGGGGTCCGACACAGCAGGGTTCCTGAGTACAGTCACAGACGCCGAACTCATCGCCGCTGGAAATTTCACAAACAGTCCATCCGGAATCATCGATGTCGAAGAGGACGTCTTGGCCGCTTACGTGATGGCCGACTTCGGTTCGAGTGATGGGCTGATCTCCGGTAATTTTGGTGTAAGAATTGTTGAAACGGAACAGACGTCCCGCGGATCCATACCTGACTTGACAGGAATCACGTTTCAGCCCGAAGCCGGAGAAATAACAACGATACCAATCTCCGGTGACACCCAAATCAAGCGCACGTACACCGACGTGTTGCCTAGTGTTAACCTAAGAATCAACTTGAGAGACGATTTGGTCCTGCGCTTCACCGCGAATCGAACCATGTCGAGACCTCCACTGGCCGACGTGTCACCGTCAGCAAGCGCCAACGGTACGGCTGCGACCATTTCACAAAAGAATCCTTTTCTGGATCCGTTCAGGTCAAACAATTTCGATGTCGCGGCCGAGTGGTACCTGAGCGACAACGGCCTCTTGTCGGCGACCTATTTTTACAAAGACGTGGTGTCTTTGATCACCCTCGAGACGGTATCTCGCGCGCTGCCGGTTACCGTAATCTTCGGTGACGGCAGCACCCTGGTCGAGCCGCTGGACTTTCAAATCACGGAGCCAGTGAACGGTGATGGCGTAATAGTTGAGGGACTGGAAATTGGCTACCAACAGTCGTTTAGCTTTCTGCCTGGCATCTGGGAAAACACAGGCGTGATCGGTAACTATACCTTTATTCAAAACTCGAACGAGGAATTGCTGACCGGGTCCTCGAAACATAATTACAACATTGGCGCCTACTATGAATCCGAACGCCTTGCAGTGCGGCTATCTTATACTTGGCGTGACGATTTTCTCGTTTCGTCGACCGCTGGATTTGGCGACGGAATCCGCGCTCGGGCTCGTGGCACGCTTGACGGCAACTTTGTTTACAACATCAACGACAATTTGTCTGTGGTCTTTGAAGCGGTCAATATCTTGGACGATGCAGATAGGCAGCAATTCCTGACAGGGCTGCCCAACGAATACACTGATACTGGACGGCGGCTTTTGCTGGGAGCACGCCTCTCTTTCTAGATGTTTTATGTGAGTTGAATGATTTTTGGGTCTGCACTAGCGCAACTGAGATTGGACCATAAGTGTTGCGTCGCATCCGGTCCAAGCAGATTCGCAACAAGTGCTGTCGATTAGGGAGTTATCAAAAGGATGGATTACCGGATAGACATGGCCATTAAGTGGAGGCGACGCGCTCTGTGGCACCAGACGCACGATTGGTGCCGCGACCGATGAGTAGCCCGCGCAAGCTTGTAACTGACTTGTGCCAGATCCTTCTCGTGCTCGTGCCGATGGCGATAATCGTATTTACGGCTGCGGGCTGTTCCGAGAAAAGCGAGCAGGCGAAAAATGCCGAAGCCAATACAGCTGACGTGGCCCGGAAAGAGTTGGATACTGAGTCGAAGGGCCCACCGAATATTATTGTGATCTTGGCCGATGACCTCGGATACGGCGATATTTCGGTAACCGGCGGCCGGGTTAAGACCCCTAACATCGAGCGCCTCGCGGCAGAAGGAATGCGGTTGACGGATTTTCATACCAGTGGTGTGGTTTGTAGCCCGACGCGCGCTGGATTACTTACGGGCCGTTACCAGCAACGCGCCGGCATTCCTGGCGTGATAGTAGCGGATCCATCGGGGCTAACGCATGAAAATGGTCTGCAGGACCGCGAAATCACGGTCGCCGAATTGTTGCAGAAAGAAGCCTATGACACCGCAATTTTCGGCAAGTGGCACCTTGGCTACGATCCCCTTTACAGTCCCTTGAATAATGGGTTTGATAAGTATGCAGGCTTCGTTGCCGGCAATATCGACTATTTTTCCCACATTGATCAGTCGGGCAAGCACGACTGGTGGCGAGATCGTGAATTGAACGTCGAGCAAGGCTATGCGACGAGCCTAATTAACGACTATGCCGTCAAATATATAGAGCAGTCGAGGAGTACGCCATTCTTCCTGTACGTGTCTCATGCCGCACCGCACTATCCGTACCAAGGCCCCGACGATTCGGCCGAGCGGCAGGCGGGCGCGCAATTTGAGGTATATAGCGCCGACGGCGACGTTCAGGCTACTTATCGCGAAATGGTACTCGAGATCGACCGAGGTATCGGTGACATTATGCGGGCGCTCGAACGCACTGGTCAGGACAAAAATACACTGATTCTGTTTTTTTCTGATAACGGCGCGAACGAGTATGGCAGTAACGCGCCCTATCGTGGTTACAAAACAACGGTGTGGGAAGGTGGACACCGAGTGCCCTTCATCGCCCGGTGGCCATCAAAAATTCCTGCCGACACGGTACGGAGCCAACTGTCGTCATCCCTCGACGTCATGCCGACAATTATGGATATTGTCGGCATTCCGATTGTTGATGCGCCTGCTTTGGACGGAAGCAGCATCGCGCCTCTGCTTTACGGGGAGCGCGGTAACTCAAATAGGCAGCTGTACTGGAACGGAGTCGCGATGCGAGACGGCGATTGGAAGCTGGTAATTGCAGATGGTAAGCCAAAGCTGTTCGATCTGAGCTCAGATCCCGGCGAATTAAACGATCTGTCAACAAGCAATCCTCAAATGGTAACGGAAATGCTAGCTGCAATTCGGGCCTGGCAAGCGGACATTTCAACAGATATGACCCAGCAGCCAGTGCCTCTACCACAATGACTAACCTTTAGCGGCACGGCCATATTCGGAGACAAAGCAATGAAACGGGTCCAACACTATCTTCTCATACTCGGGCTAATGGCAACCGCCAGCTGTGCGAAAAGTCCTGATGTCGCGGAAGAGGTGGCAATTGCGGCGACCGATCAGAGTGCGTCGAAGGCCTCACCTAATATTGTATTGATTCTTGCAGATGACCTTGGGTCTGGAGACATCTCTGCGTATAACAAACACAGTCGAATCCCGACTCCCCACCTTGACGAACTGGCAAGCGAGGGTGTTCGGTTTTCAGCGGCCCATTCGTCGTCTGCAGTTTGTACGCCGAGTCGCTACGGAATATTGACCGGTGAATACTCGTGGCGCACATGGCTCAAGAAAGGCGTCTTGGACGGCTACGACAGAAGCCTCATTTCCAGGGACACTCCTACTATCGCGTCCTTTCTCAAGAGCAACGGGTACCATACGGCGGCTGTGGGTAAATGGCACCTCGGGTTCGGCACCGACGGTGAGAAAGAATTCACACGCGCGCCGGATATTCGACCGACCACACTCGGCTTCGATTACTTTTACGGCATTTCTGCTTCCCTTGATATTCCGCCCTATGCGTTCATAGAAAACGGAGTATTCGATGAGCAGCCGAGCGGATGGGTGGCGCAGCGGCAAGGCGGAAAAGAAATAGACGACTTCTGGTACTGGCGGGAAGGCCCGATTGCGCCGTCATTCGATTTTCATACAGCCGATAGAGTCCTTACAGACAAGGCCATACAGATAATCGACGCGGAGTCGTCCAACGACAGACCATTTTTTCTGTACTTTGCGCTGACCGCTCCGCATACACCACTGGTGCCTCGAGAGGAGTTTGCAGGGGTGAGCAACGCCGGTATTTACGGGGACTTTGTTGCGCAAACCGATGCCTCGATTGGGCGCGTAATCGAGGCATTAAATACAAGCGGCCAACTTGATAACACGATTGTGATTGTCACCAGTGATAACGGGGCGGTCGCATACACCTATCTACAAGATCACGGGCATTCTACAAATGGACCTTGGCGGGGCATGAAATCTCAACTTTTCGAGGGCGGGCACCGAATCCCGCTGGTCGTTTCCTGGCCCGGTAAGTTTGGCCCCGGAGTTTCAGACAGAATGGTGTCGCTTGTAGACCTTTTTGCGACCTTCGCCGACCTGCTCGACACCGATCTCGAAAATGCCGCTCCCGACAGCTATAGCTTTGCCGACGTCCTCACCGACGCAGCAGACAGCGTCGCAAAGCCTCGAGATTTCATTGTCGCTCACTCGTTGTACGGAACCTTCGGAATTGAGAAGGATGATTGGAAGCTGATAGAAGACGACGAAAGCGGTGGTTTTGGCGATACGGAAATTCCCGAAGGAGGCGTGTTCTGGAGTGGCGAACCGTTGGTCCACTCACGCGACCAGTGGCAACTCTACAATCTACGCATCGATCCGGAGGAATCGGAAAATGTATTGCGAGAGAATCCTGAGGTCGTCGATGAGTTGCACGCGCTGCTGCAGGATATCAAACAGGGTACACGGTAACGAGGACCTTATCTTTTGGTCAGTGTGAGCCGGCCGTAGTCGTCACGCAGCAAAGACCAGATAAGCTGATGACTATCAATACGCCCGCGCATTACTCACTAGTGCTGTCGGTCGACAACGGAGTTGGCGCATCACCACGAATCAATTCGTGTTTTAGCAACGCGCCCCAGAAGTCGTCCGGAATTTCGGTCGCGAACAGATCCAGGGTCTGATCAATACGACGGACGTTGCCAATGCCCGGAATAACAGAGGCGACAGCAGGGTGAGCGAGCGGGAACTGAAGGGCGGCAGCCGCCAACGGAATGCCGAATTCGGCGCAATGACTTTCTATAGCAGCCACTTTCCTGACGACGTCGTCAGGAGCGGGGCCGTAGTCGTAATTCCACGGTCCCATTCCGCTAACGCCTGTCGCCAAAATGCCGGAGTTGTAGGCCCCGCCGATGATGATAGAGCAGTTTCTCTCAACGCACTTGGGAAGAAAGGTATCGAGCGCTTGCTGCTCGAGTAGTGTGTAGCGGCCGGCCAGCAGGAAACAGTCCCAGTCACCGCACTTCAGCGCTTGCTCGCACACTTCGTATTCGTTGACGCCAAGTCCGATCGCACTCACCCGGCCGCTCTGGCGCAATTCGTTCATCGCTCGGTAGCCACCGTCCATGGCAATAGGAAACAGTAGATCGTTGTCATCACCATGAGTGACACGGCCGACATCGTGCATGAACAGGATATCTATTCGATCCAGACCCAATCGCTGCAGGCTGTCTTCGAATGAGCGCATGACCCCGTCGTAGCTGTAGTCGTACTCTATGTCGAACGGCATGGGCGAAAGAAAGCCGTGGCGCTCTGTGGCATAACCGGCAGGGCGTAGCAGTCGACCGACTTTGGTCGACAAAATGTAGTCTTTCCTGCTTGATGATCTTAATGCGTCGCCGACTCGGCGCTCGCTGAGTCCCTGACCATAATGAGGTGCTGTATCAAAATACCGAAAGCCATTCGACCAGGCGGTTGTCAGAATGTCTGTAGCGTCTTCATCAGAAACTGCGTGATAGAGGTTTCCGAGAGAAGCGCAGCCGAATCCCAGCGCGTCGATCGCTAGTTCGGTATTCCCAATCCGACTTTTTTGAAATCTGCTCATGCGTAGGGCCAGGTGTAGTCAAGCGATTTTCTTATCAATTCGCGAATGCCATTCGGCACCGTTCGGATACTCGAATCGCTTTAGCGAGTCTTCATGCATTTTGACACTAAAACCCGGTAAACGCGGAACCTGGTACGCGCCATTTCTCATTTCGCAGGGATCTTCGAAATGCTCGTGCAAGTGATCTACATACTCAATAACTCGCTCACCAATGTCAGCGGATATCTGAACATAGTCAATTATCGACATATGTTGTACGTATTCACACAGACCAACACCACCTGCGTGTGGGCAGACTGGCTTGCCGTATTTCGCAGCGAGCATGTAAACCGTGAGGATTTCATTCAGTCCACCTAATCGGCACGCATCGATTTGAACGATGTCAATTGCATCATTCGCGATAAATTGCTTGAACAAAATTCGGTTCTGGCAATGCTCGCCGGTAGCGACTTTTATCTCACCGATGTTTTCGCGAATCGTTCTGTGACCAAAAACGTCGTCAGGACTTGTTGGTTCTTCGATAAACCAGGGCTTAAAGGGGATCAGGTTCTGCATCCAGTCGATTGCCTGATCAACTTCCCATGCCTGGTTCGCATCAATCATCAGTTTAACGTTATTACCGATAGTTTCTCTGGCGATCCTGCAGCGTCGAATGTCGTCCTCGACAGACTCACCGACCTTGAGTTTGATATGTGTGAAGCCGTCGTCCATGGCCTCGCGGCAAAGGCGTTCGAGCTTTTCATCGCTATAGCCCAACCAACCTGCTGACGTTGTATAGGCGGGGTAGCCACTCTCTTCCAGTTGTTGAATTCTTTGCGGTTTGGTCGCCTGGTTTCCTTCAACAATTGCCAAAGCTTCCTCGCGTGTTAGCGCGTCGTCGACATAGCGAAAGTCCAGGCAATTTACGAATTGTTCCGGCGTCATGTCGGCAAGCAATCGCCAGACGGGCTTGTCTACCGAGCGTGCCCACATATCCCAGACGGCGTTCACGACGCCGCCGGCCGCCATGTGCATTACGCCTTTTTCGGGGCCAAGCCAACGAAGCTGGCTATCCGAACGGAACTCGTTATAGAACTTGCCGATATCCGCAGTAATGTCTTCCAGATCGACGCCGATTACCAAGTGCCGCATAGCCTTCACGGCCTCGCAGCAAATATCATTACCCCGGCCAATGGTGAAAATCAGGCTATAGCCACGGTTGCCTTGCTCAGTTTCGAGAACAATGTACGCAGCGGAGTAATCCGGGTCCTTATTCGTTGCATCTGATCCGTCCAGATGTTCCGAAGTTGGAAAGCGAATATCCATCGTGGACAGGCTAATGATCTTATTGCTCAATGGTTGATCTCATAGAATGTATATATGCAACCGTATTGCACAAATACATGAGAGTCAACTATTATGAGGATTGCGAGCTTGAGAATTCGTTTTAATCGTTGATTGTTTCCAGCAATACGCCGATTGATACTGTGCAATCTTCAGAGTCCATAAGAAGACAATCACAAACGGACCAAGCACGAGCGAACGGGAAAAAAACGGCGGAAAGCGCAAGGAGTACTCAGGGCGAGCTCCGGAAAAAGGGCTTGAGATTATGGAATCGCTGGCGAGCGAGCCGAAGTGCCTAGGCTCTGCGGAGGTTTGCAAGCGCCTTGGCCGACCAATGTGGGGTAGCTGTTTCGCGGCTCGGCACAATCGGCACAAGAAGGGCCGCTGGAGACCACTAAACTACCTGTTTACCGCTGCTGACAGCAGGGTCCACGGCACCTCAGTCGTGCATTTATACAGTCCGGTTGCAAGTATGAATCCCTTGTGAGATAGTCGAGAAAAGCTGCACATGTACAGCAGGCCTGTATATATGATTACGCTAGGGGGCAGGAAATGAAAGACCGACATCTTACACGGGGAACGAAAACCCTTTTCGCAACAATGATTGCGCTTTTCACGGCATCCAATATCGCCATAGCTCAGGACGACCCTGGGCGCGAAGCTTCCATTGCACTCGATGAAGTCGTTGTCACGGGCGTGCGCAACAGCATTGTGAGTGCGGCCCAAATCAAGCGGGACTCGGACACCATCGAGGAAGCGATTACAGCCATCGATATGGGCCAATTTATGGACGACAGCATCGCGCAGGCCTTGCAGCGTGTTCCGGGAGTACAGATCGAGGTGGACGACACCGGCACAGACGGCGACCGGGTTTCTATCCGCGGTATGGGTCCCAGCTTCGTCAATGCCACGATCAATAACCGCATCTTGCTGTCTCCCGGCACGCAGGGATCGAACCTCCGTCGCATGAACTTCAACGTGTTTCCACCCAATGTACTGACCGGTGTGCGCGTTACCAAGATGCAGACGGCAAGTCGGCCTGAGGCTGGCATGGCGGGTCTGGTGAATTTGCAGACGCTCCGGCCTCTCGACCACAAGTACCCCAAGAATCAGAACTTCTTCGGATCGGTAACCCTGCAAGGCGACTATCAGGACGTATCCGACGAAGACAGTTTCCGTGCGAGCGGGATACTTGGCGTGCGTAACCAGGCCGGTAACTTTGGTGCCTTTATTGCGGTGGCTGGCGGCGATACCCAGGCTGCGCGCGACCAATTGAGTGCCAGGCCATTGCAGAGAGACATCCAAATTGACAACGACGGCGACGGCGTTGCGGACGAAACGATGGAGGATGTGTTCGTTCCCCAGGTCATGAACTTCCAACCGAAACGCGAAGAGCGCAAACGCACGGCAGTTTCGGCCGGAATCCAATTCCAGCCGACGGATGAACTGAACATCGTTATTGACGGGACGTTTACGGAGTTTGACAGCGATGCAACCCAGGACCGCACGCAACTGGTATTTGGCAATGCCTGGTTCAATAGACAGGTGTGGGACGCTGATGGTATTGAAATCGACGAGAACAACACCGTGAGGTATGCGGATTTCAGCCAGGTAACCGGTCCCAGGGCGGTTCAACAGCGTCTTTCGCCACTGCAATTTCGCAACGTGACCGAGAACCAGATCCTGGGCGCGAACGTGGACTGGCATCGGGGTCGTCTGAACGTCAATTTTGATGTTTATAGCAGCAGCGTTGACTACCTGCAGGACCTTCGATTCCCGATTTTCCGGCAAAACCTGGACACAGCGGCGATTATCTACGATGCGCGAAACACGGTACCGACAGTACAACTCGGGCCAGATTATATCGATACCTCCACCCAGTCGTTCTTCAATACGACTATCCGTGAGATCTATATGGAAGGGGATATCATCGGCGGGGCACTCGCTTTCGAATTCGACCTGGGCTGGAAGGCGTTCTCGACAATCCGATTCGGTTACAACCATTCCGAGGCGGATATTGATTTCAGTATTTACGGCAAACCCGCAGGGTTGCCCGCACCGGATTCAGACGAGATGGTGGCTGCGGGCATCTCGGGCCAGCTGTGGCCGGGCAATTTCCTGGACGGACAGACTTCGCCAGGCGAGTGGTTTCTCACGGATTTTGAGGCCATGGCCGCCATTGAACCCTGGTTCTTGCTAACCGGTAAACAGGAACTGGTGCTCGATCAGGAGAGTGGCTACCACGCTGACGAAAAACTGGATGCGTTCTACGGCCAACTCGATTTTAGCGCGGACCTGCGAGGCACGCCGTTCACGGGCAACTTCGGAGTTCGTGCGGTCAGGACCGAAAACATCTCGTATGGCTCGACACGCAACGTCGACAACAGCTTCACGCCGACAATGACCCAATTCGATTATTGGGAATACCTGCCGAGCGTCAACTTAAGGATTGCGGCCAGTGATACATTCGATGTGCGCTTGGGTTACTCGAAGACGCTGACGCGACCGGAATACAAGGATACAGCGCCGGTCATCCGGATTATTCGTGAACCTGACATCGATCCGATAACGGGAGATGTGATCGTCGGGCGTGCGACCGCGGGCAACCCCGAACTCGCTCCGATTACAGCGGATAACATTGACCTCACCGCTGGCTGGTACCCGGAGAATGGCAGCAACATCGTTGCCAGCGTTTTTTACAAGAAAGTGGATGACTTCATTGTCTCGGATACCACGGAGGACGGTACGGTACCCGGTCAGGTAGGTCTCTTCGACATAACACAGCCGCTCAACTTCTCGGAGGGCACGGTCAGGGGTGCCGAATTCAGTTTTTACCTGCCGGGCGGTGTATTGCATTCGAGTCTCGAGAACTTCGGAGTTCAGGGAAACTACACTTATATTGACGGCGAATTTGCCCAGGATGTCGGTGATGTCGGGGTCGGATTTCCGGGTAACTCAAAAAATAACTACAATCTGACGGCGTTCTTTGAGACTCAGAAATTTACTGCACGCCTGGCCTATACCTACCGCGGCGGCTTCCTGCGAGACCTCGCCGGCACAAGTGCGCAGACAGTTACAGCCCGCCACACAGGAGAGCAGGAAAATGTAACGGCAAACTTAAGGTACCGGGCGATGAAAAATCTGACGCTGAGCTTCAATGTGAACAACCTGACAGACGAAAATCGCCACGATTTTGTGGGTACCGAAAACACGTTCCTGGCGTACTTCTATCGCGGACGTACTTACGCATTAACGGCGACCTACAAGTTTCGGTGACGGATACACACAGCGATGACGCGTGCGAGGCCGCAATACGGCTCCACCCTTTTTGGGCGCATTGAATATGATAGGTTTCGGAAATGTTTAGAAACAGATTCTCGCGCCTGAGTGCACTGATTTCAGCGCTACTAATTGTCGTTACCTTAAGCGCCCGGGCACAGACCACGGACGTCGAGTGGTTCCGCGACGCGAAGTTCGGCATGTTCATTCACTGGGGTATGTCGTCGGAGCTTGGCGGTATCTGGGACGGCAAACGGTACTACGGCATCACCGAATGGCTAATGCGCCGTGGCGAGATCATGAGCGATGAATACAAACTCGCCGCGGCTCGATTTAACCCGGTGGACTTCGATGCAAAGGCGTGGGTAGCAATCGCCAAAGACGCCGGCGCCCGCTATATCGTCATCACCTCCAAGCATCATGATGGCTTTGCAATGTTCGACTCCGCGGTCAGTGACTTCGATATTGTCGATGCTACGCCGTTTGGCCGGGACCCACTAAAAGAACTGGTGGCTGCCGCCCATGAAGCCGATATCAAAATCGGATTCTATTACTCGCAGTATCAGGACTGGACCGAAGCGGATGCCGGAGGCAACGAATGGGAGTTCGACGCCGAAGACAAGGATTTTTCGCGTTATTTTGAAGGTAAGGCGAAACCGCAGCTCAAGGAATTACTGACCAACTACGGACCCATCGATATCATCTGGTTCGACACGCCGGGCAGCATGTCGAAAGACGACGCCATTGCACTGAAAGCCTGGGTCAAGGAACTTCAACCGAACTGCCTGGTGTCCGATCGAGTCGGTCACAGTCTTGGCGACTACAAGGGATACGGCGATGGCGAGATTCCCGCGATTCCACAGCCTGGCCGGCCCTGGGAAGCGATTTTTACGCACAACGACAGCTGGGGTTACTCGCACTTCGACAACAACTTCAAATCGACCACCGAAGTACTGCACATGCTGGTCACGATCGCCGGCAAGGGCGGCAACCTGATGCTCAATGTCGGTCCCGACGGCCGCGGAAACATACCGCCCGAATCGGCTCGCGTATTCGGCGAGGTGGGCCAGTGGCTGAAGGTCAACGGCGAAGCCATCTACGGTACCAGCGGGTCTGCCGTGGGCGCAGTATCCTGGGGTGCGATTACCCAACGGCCCGGACAGATGTACCTGCTGGTGGAGCGGCGGCCGGATGACGGGCAATTACTGGTTCCCGGCTTTGGCCCGAAAGCGAAGCGGGCCAGCTTGCTGGCGAGTAGGACCGATCTCGACTTTAGCCAGCAGGGAAGTGATCTCGTCGTGCGATTGCCGGAGGCGCTTCCGGATGCGCGGGTAAGTGTTGTGGTAGTTGAATATGACGAACGTGAATCGGCATCATTCACGAGCCCTGACGAAGTTCTGGTTTCCAATGCCTATGGCCCGGTGATACTCGACTCGGTAAGTGCGCGCACATCGGACGGCGTCACATTTAATAGAACCCGCACGACGCATTATTTCGGTGACTGGAAAAATTACCAGACGCTGACCGGCATGGAATCCCCGGAGGACTCCGTAACCTGGAATCTGCGCGTACTGGAGCCTGGTTCCTACCGCCTTGTGCTGAATTACTCGGCAGGTGCGGGACAGTCCGAGCAGGAAGGTGTGCTCAACTTCGCAGGGCAAGACTATTTCTTCAGGGTCCTCGAAACCGGTGATTTCAGCGATCCGGGTGGCTTCGCAAAGCGTAAACCGATCATGTTCATCGATCATCCGGTGGCGGTCGTACAAATTGACGAACCCGGGCAGTACGAAATATCACTGCGTCCCGACCGGGCGGGAGAAAACCTGATGATGCTACGTCACGTGACGATAGAACCGCATGATTGAGGAATATATGAACAAAAGTTACCGGATTTCACTTGCCTTCCTTTCGGTGTTCGCCGCTTGTGCCGCTTGTGCGCAACAAGATAACGGTCAGCAACCCAACATCATTTTCATCTTTGCCGATGATTGGGGATACGGCGACCTGAGTTCCCACGGAAGCACGTGGGTTGAAACGCCCAACATCGACGCGATGGCAAGCGAAGGCATCGATTTTGGCAATTTCACGGTCAACAGCCCGGTCTGTTCCCCAAGCCGTGCCGCGGTGATGACGGGGCAATTCCCGGCGCGCAACAGTGTTCATCAACATTTCGCGGGCATCGACTCCAATGCGGAGAGGGGCATGCCCGACTGGCTGGACCCCACCGTGCCGATGTTACCCAGGCTGTTACAAAACGCCGGCTACAAAACGGGCCACTTCGGCAAATGGCACCTTGGCAAAGGTACCGATGCCCCTTCGGAAGACGAATACGGTTACGACGAGTACGCGACATATAATGGGTCGACTAATAATGTAATAAAAGCCAACGGCCTTGCGTCGGTTGACCACGCGGAGGACTTCATCAGGCGTCATAAAGACGAAACCTTTTTCGTCAACCTATGGCTGCACGAAACCCACTTGCCTCATTACCCGCTCGACAAATACCTTGAGCAGTTCGAGGATCTTGATGAGCAGAAACAAGTGTATGCGTCTGTGATTGCAGAAGGCGATGAAGGCGTCGGCAGGGTGCTGAGCCTGCTGAAAGAACTGGATATCGACAAGAATACGCTGGTCGTTTTCTCCTCAGACAACGGGCCCGAAAATACCAGGGACAAGTCGGCGTGGTATCACAACAAGAAGAAGAAGAGTCTGGGTGGTTACTTTTCAGTCGGTGAAACTGGCGGCCTGAAGGGTCAGAAACGGTCGCTCTATGCCGGTGGCGTCCGGGTTCCTTTTATCGTCAGGTGGCCGGGTGTGGTACCCGAAGGTAAAGTTGATGCCACGTCCGTCATGACTGCGGTTGACCTGCTGCCCACATTCCTTGAAGTGGCGGGTGTGAAACTGCCGGAAGGATTCCAGCCAGACGGACAGAGTGTGCTGTCCGCCTTCAAGGCCGAAGGTTTCGA
The DNA here is from genome assembly GCA_021773115.1 of Woeseiaceae bacterium. Taxonomy (GTDB): domain Bacteria; phylum Pseudomonadota; class Gammaproteobacteria; order Steroidobacterales; family Woeseiaceae; genus UBA1847. Next base: position 64,577 of record JAJFKS010000034.1, read on the forward strand.
ACGTACACAAACGATTTTCTGGGAATGGAAAGGCCCGAAGGCAAAGAATTTCAACTGGCCACATCTCGGTATTCGCGACGGACGCTGGAAGCTGATCACCAATGCAGAGTTGCGACGCACCGAACTGTACAACGTCGAAGACGACTGGGCCGAGGCGAAAGATGTATCCGCCGAGCATCCCGAAGTGGTTCAGGATTTGTTGGCAAAGCTGGATGAATGGAAAAGCACCCTGCCACTTGAGCCACCGAAGAGCACACTGTCGAAAGCGAGAAAGTAACGATGAAAGCGCTCGATATACCGCTGGCGTACCTCGGTGGCGAACAGTATTGAAGGCGTTGGTATCTAAAGGTATTGACATGCGTGTAACTGCAATTTCAATTACCGGTTGGGTCTCCCTGATCGGCCTGCTGGGTGGCTGTGCGGGAAATACCGAACCGGAGACTCCACTGCCGGCGGGCCGCCCCAATATCATTCTCGTCATGACGGATGACCAGGGGTATGGTGATCTGGGCATGCACGACAATCCCATTGTGAAGACACCAGTGATTGACCAACTTGCATCTGAAAGTCATCGCTTCACAAATTTCCATGTCGACCCCACGTGCTCACCGACGCGATCAGCGTTGATGAGTGGCAAATATTCCTTGCGGGCCGGTGTCTGGCACACGGTTATGGGTCGGCACATGCTCTCGGACCGTCATCACACGCTGCCCGAGGCTCTGAGTGATGCCGGCTACAACACGGCGATGGTCGGAAAATGGCACCTCGGGGATAACTACCCGTTTCGGCCCCAGGACCAGGGTTTTGATCATGTGCTTATTCACGGTGGTGGTGGTGTCGGCCAGGCGCCGGACTACTGGGGCAATACCCAGTTCGATGATACCTACTTCCTGAACGGCGAACAACGACATTACCCTGGATTCGTCACCGATGTGTGGTTTAACGAGGCAATTGACTACGTTCGGAAAAATGCGGGTGGCGATGAGCCATTTTTCTTATACATTTCGACCAACGCGCCGCATGTGCCCTGGCGGGCGCCCGAGGAGTACATCGCGCCGTATCGCGAGTTGGGTCTCAGGGACGGCATGGCAAAATTCTACGCCATGATCTCCAACGTCGACGACAACATGGCACGTCTGCGCACCGCCATGCGTGAGATGAATATCGAAGACAACACCATTCTCATCTTCATGACCGACAATGGTTCTTCTCTCGCCGCGAGAAGCAACGGTGAACCGGCGGACCTGTTGACTGAGGAAGCCCGGGCGGCGATCGTTGAGCAGGTTGAAACGCTCAATAGCCATATGCGCGCGGGCAAGAACTCGACCTATGATGGCGGGCATCGCGTGCCGTTTTTCATCCGCTGGCCGGCTGGCGGCCTCGACGAGGCCCGAGAGATCGATGACCTGGCGGGCCATATCGACGTATTGCCGACTTTGCTTGACCTCGCAGGCATCGACAACACCGGAATTGATACCGACGGCATCAGCCTTGTTCCGGCGTTGAAAGACGTGGTCGAACTGCCGGATCGTACAATGGTGGTTACCAATCAGCGAGTTTTGCACCCGGACCCTGACCGCCCTTATTCCGTAATGCAGGGAAGCTGGCGCTACGTACATGCCAATCAGGGTGGTGGTGTGGAACTGTTTGACGTGTCCACCGATCCTGGACAGACCGAAAACATTATCGAGAAGCACGCGGATCGAGCGGCGGCAATGGCACGAGTTTACGAGGAATGGTGGCAGCATGCGACCGGTGCCGGCACGCCGACAACACGTCCCATTGTCGGCTCGGACGCCGAGAATCCATTGCGCATTTCAGCGATGGACTGGCTGGCGCCGAGCACTGACCAGGTTCCCTGGTGGCCCGATTTTGGCGAAAAAGAGGGCAACGGCTGGATCGGAAGGGAAGGCGATTTCCAGTTGTCGCCATGGGCACTGCAGGCCGCCGAGACGGGTACCTACCGTATTACCCTGTACCTGCATGATAAACCCGCACAGAAAGAAATTCCGCGTGGGTTTGCGCACCTGGAATTGAATGGCGAGGTCAGCACCCAGGCGCTTGCCGAGGGTAGCGTATCCAGCACATTCGAGGTTTCGCTCGATGCCGGGAACCTCGATGTCAGGGCATGGTTTGACGACAGCGAAGACGCATCCGGACAGCCACTGGCCGCCTTTTACCTGTATTTCGAACGCATTTAGTACAGATACAGACGAACGTGAAAGGACAAAATTTCGTTAAGGAAATCCCCCGCGCGGAATACGCTGAGCTCGCGAAGCCAGAATTGGCTATGCGCCTGAAGTTTCATTTTTTACAGGATAAGGGCATACAGGACATGGGCAAAGTACTAACGAGATTCCTGCCGTATTGCGGCCTTGTGCTTGCTCTTGGTTGTACACCGACCGGTGACGACATATCCGGAGCGGCGAGCCGTCCAAACGTAATTGTGATTCTCGCCGACGACATGCGGGTGGGTTATACAGGATATGACGGTCACCCGATCATCAAGACGCCCAACATCGACCGATTGGCCGAGGGCGGTACGGTTTTCCACAATGCATTCGCCACCAGTGCGGTGTGTATGCCCAGCAGGACGACACTGCTAACCGGCCTGTACGAAAGACGCCACGGAATCAATTTCAATTCCAAAAGCAGCATGACCAACGAGGCCTGGGCCCGGACCTATCCGATGCTAATGAGAGATGCCGGCTACTACGTGGGCTACATCGGCAAAAACCACACGCCGGTCGGCAAGAACGAAGATGGCGTCATTGGTTATGGCAGTGGCGTGATGGAGGCCAGTTTTGACTATTGGTATGCCGGGCACGGGCATTTAGGGTTCTATCCTAAAGACAAGGAGAAGCACAAGATATTTGCGAACGCGAAAGCCGACACTCAGGTCGAGATCATGGAAGAGGGCATGGAGAATTTCTTCACGCCGGATATAGCGTTCCAGCAAGGTTACGATTTTCTCGACAGCCGTCCCGCAGGCAAACCGTTCGCGCTTTTGTTGAACTTCAATGTGCCGCACGATAGCAGCACGGGCTCCATGCAGCAGAGGGACAGTGACCTCGCGCTTTACCGGACCGAATACCGTGACAAAATCGACCAAATCGAGCTGCCCTCCACCTACATCGCGGAAGCGGACATCGTTACTCCGAAAATTCCCGAATCGGTCTACAACGGCGAGTACATAAAGGGCTACAACTACGTCAAGAATCCGGACGATATGAAGGAACGTCAGATCCGGACAATTCAGACGATCTCGGGCATTGATAAACTGCTCGGAAAGTTGCTCGACAAACTCGACGATCAGGGAATAGCCGACGATACGATTATTGTTTTTACATCGGATCATGGGCTGCTGCACGGGGAACACGGCCTCGGCGGAAAAGTACTGTTGTATGAACCCTCAATTCGTATCCCGTTAGTGGTGTACGACCCCCGGTCTGCGGATTCCCGCGGGGTTGCTTCGAGTGAAGCACTGGTCGCGCTTGTTGATATCGCACCGACGCTGCTTGAATTAGCCGGTGTGCCGGCCCCGCCGGGGATACAGGGAAGAGACCTTGGACCATTAATGCAGGGCGCCGAGACGAAGTGGCGTAAAGTTTTGTTTCTTGAGAACAACATGACTATCCAAAACTACCCACGGATGGAAGCGGTTCGTACCGATCGATGGAAATATGTTCGCTACTTTGACAAGGCCTTGGACCAGGAATATGCCGATATGCTCGTGGCCTCGATCAACGGCGAAGAACCGGTTTACGAAGAACTTTTTGACCTCAAGAATGACCCTACCGAAACCCGGAACCTGGTTTCCGACCCTGCTCGTGGGGAGGTTCTTGAATTGCTACGCGCCGAGAATGCGGTTCTCGTGAAACAGTTCCGCGGTCAGGACCCTTTGAATACCTATACCAAAAACAAAAACTAGGGCGCTAATGACGCTGCGCTTTAACAAGGCAAAACCTATGAACAATCTGCAGCAAAATGAAACGCCGAAAATTCTCACGAAGGACATGGTGCTTCCCTTCATTCTCGTGGCGATGTTGTTTCCGTTGTGGGGATTCGCCAATGACGTGACCAATCCACTCGTAAAGGCGTTCAAGGACATCTTTTTGATTTCCAACGCGCAGAGCAGCATGGTGCAGTTCGCTTTCTATCTTGGCTACGGAATCATGGCAATTCCAGCGGCGATATTTATTCGCAGCTACAGTTACAAGTCTGGAATATTGCTGGGCCTGGGTTTGTATGCGATCGGTGCATCCTTATTCATTCCCGCCAGCATCTATCAGGAGTTTTATTTCTTCCTCGGTGCGCTTTGGGTGCTTACCTGCGGACTTGCGTTGCTTGAAGTAACGGCGAACCCGTACGTGTTATCGATGGGCCACCCGGATACTGCAACACGTCGATTGAATCTGGCGCAAGCTTTTAATCCGGTCGGATCGTTGACCGGAATGTTTATCGCCTCCAGTGTTATCTTGAATAAGCTTCAGGTTGAAGCGTTTCGCAATGAGGAGCGACTTGCTCATCCGGAGTACAACGACATGTTGCCGTCCGTTGTCGACGGGCATCTGACGCAGGCCCTCAGTAATTTCGCGGCCAACGACCCCGCCGCACACCAGGCGATGCAGGCGGCCGATCTCGTAACCGTACGAGGCCCGTACATTACTATAGCAGTCATCGTGGCAGTTCTCTTTATTGTCTACCTGTTCAGTAAATTGCCAAAAACGATGACGCATGATCACCCTTTGACCATGCGCGAGCTCAAAGAGACGTTTGGGCGGTTGATTCGAAACAGCCGTTACGTCGAAGGCGTCATAGCACAGGCATTTTATGTAGGTGCACAAATCATGGTCTGGACCTTTGTCATTCACTACGGCATGACGGCGCTTGGACTGACCGCAGCCGAGGCGCAGGGATACAACATTATTGCGATGGTGATTTTTCTATCCAGCAGATTCATCTGCACGTTCTTGCTGGGCTTCATACGCCCAGGTCGATTACTGATGTTACTCGCCAGTGGGGGGATTGTGCTGACGCTTGGCGCGATCTTCCTGAGTGGATATGCCGGCCTCTACAGTCTTATCGGAATATCGGCTTGTATGTCTTTGATGTTCCCGACCATCTATGGCATCGCGCTAAAAGATATGGGAGATGATGCCAGTCTCGCGTCCGCCGGACTGATCATGGCGATCGTGGGTGGGGCATTGATGCCGCCGCTACAGGGGGCGCTTATTGATTCGGGCTCCATCATTGGTGATATTCCGTCCGTCAAGACGTCGTTCTTGTTACCACTCATCTGTTTCGTCGTCATCGCGATTTTTGGTTATCGAGCGCATCGGATTCATCGGGTATGACGTTAATGAGAAATACCTTGTTATTGCTGGTCATGATCGGGCTGCAGGCATGTGTTGCAAGCCCGAGACCGCCCAACATCATCTTCATATTCGCGGATGATTGGGGGTGGGGCGATCTAAGTGCGCACGGAAGCGAGATCTACAAGACACCGAATATCGACCGCTTAGCCACTCAAGGAACCGATTTTCATCAGTTTACGGTGAACAGCCCGGTTTGCTCACCCAGTCGCGTTGCGGTCATAACCGGACAGTTTCCGGAGCGTCAAAACATAGACCAACACTTCGCGACGATCGAGCACCATGTAAATTCGGGCATGCCGGACTGGCTGGATCCGGCGGCGCCGATGTTACCCAGAATACTCGGCGATGCGGGCTACGCGACCGGCCACTTCGGCAAGTGGCATCTGACCAACGTCTGGGTAGAAGACGCACCGTTGCCGGATGAATACGGCTACGATGAATACGGTGCATTTAATCTTCCGGGACAGAACATGCCGACGACGGAAACCGCTGACCGGGCGGTTGATTTCATTCGTCGTCATAAGGATGAGCCATTCTTCGTCAATCTCTGGATGCACGAGACCCACACGCCGCATTATCCGGAGCAAAGCTTGCTGCAGCAATTCGAGGAACTGGATGAGGCCGAACAGGTTTATGCGGCAATCGTGGCTGCCGGAGACAGGGATGTTGGCAAGATACTTTTGGTGCTTGACGAACTGGAGCTGTCTGAGAATACGATTGTGATATTCAGTTCCGACAACGGACCGGAATCGCCGACGGACATGAAGGACCTGGAAGATCTGTCGACAGGACCGGGCCTGGGTCGTTTCTATTCGGTAGGAACGACGGCAGGAATGAAAGGGCAGAAGCGATCCCTGTTTGCAGGCGGCGTGCGGGTTCCTTTTATTGTTCGTTGGCCCGGCGTCGTTCCTGCTGGAAAGAAAGATAAGAAATCGATCATCACTGCCGTTGACCTGTTGCCGACTCTGGTCAGTGTTGCAGGTGCAGAATTGGCCGAGGGGTACGAGCCAGACGGTGAGGACGTATTTACTGCCCTGCGGGGCGAAGCGTTTGAGCGGGACAAACCCGTTTACTGGGTCTGGCCATCGGGCCAAAACAATCAAGATCCGGATTCACACTACTGGCCGCACCTGGCCTATCAAAGTGGCGACTGGAAACTGCTGGTTAACGACCAGTTGCGCAAGGTCGAGTTGTACCGCGTTCTGGATGACTGGTATGAGACGGAGAATGTCGCTGTGGAGCACCCAGGGGTAGTGGACTCGCTACGAGCAGAAATGAATGAGCTGCGCGCAACATTCCCGGAGCATCCCGAGAGTGGAGTCTTGTCTTCATTGCGATTCTCCAATCAATTGGAGACTGAGTAACGATGAATACTCCTCGACAATATTGCCTGACGCTAAACCTCAAAGACGACGATGCCCTGGTCCACGAGTACGAGGAGTATCACAAGCCGGGCAACGTCTGGCCGGAGGTGATCGATAGCATTCGGGAAGCAGGCATTCTCGACATGCAGATTTATCGCGCCGGACGGCAGATGATTATGGTCATGACGGTATCGGACGTCTTTAGTTTTGAGGCCAAAACGCATCAAGACAGTCTCAATCCTAAGGTGGTGGAGTGGGAGCAGTTGATGGAGAAGTTTCAGGTCGCTGGCGAGAATATGGCAAGCAAGTGGCAAGAGGTCACAAACATTTTCGAATTGTCGAAACACTGCTCAAGAGACGGCGAATGTACAAGATGATTCGAAACAGCGGCGGTCTGGTTTGTTTCCTGATTCTTTCGGCTGCCTGCGCCGGCGGCAACGCGATCGAACCGGCAGCTGGCACTCAAGCTCAGAAAAGGCCTAACGTCATTCTGATAATGGCGGATGATCTCGGCTGGGGTGATACCGGCTATAACGGCAATCGCAACCTTAGAACGCCCAATCTCGACGAGATGGCCGCGTCGGGTGTGGTTCTGGAGCGCTTTTATTCCGCCGCGCCTGTTTGCAGCCCAACGCGAGCCAGCGTTCTGACCGGCCGGCATCCGTTCAGAGAGAAAGTCTTTTTCGCAATGGTTGGTGACTCACAAAATCCCTTACCGCCTGGTGAAGTGACTTTGGGCAAGCTGATGAAGCAGGCCGGCTACCGCACGGGTTTTTTCGGCAAATGGCATCTTGGAACGATGACCAAAGAAATCGTCGACGGTAGATTCGGCGGACCGGGATCGGACCACTTGTATTCACCGCCGTGGGAGCATGGCTTCGATACGGTTTTTGCCACCGAATCGCGTGTTCCCACTTATGATCCGATGATCAGGCCGTTGAGTCAGCTGGGCGCGGAACCCAATCGTCACCCGATAGAGCGGCCCGAGGAGGGCACAACACGCGGCTGGTGGGAGCCACTGACAGATGCGGACGAGAGCGCCGTCTGGGGCACGCACTATTGGGAGAACAAGGAGATCGTTTCGGAAGAGCTGTCCGGTGACGACTCCCGCATCATCGTCAACAAGGTGATCGAGTTTACAGCGGACGCCGACCAGCCCTTCTTCGCGGTTGTCTGGTTTCATACTCCGCACCTGCCGTTAGTCGCCGGACCGGAGGATCAGGAACAGTACAGCGAACACGAGTTCTTCGGGCGAACTTATTACGGTGCCGTCTCGGCGATGGACCGCGAAATTGGACGGCTTCGAAGCGCACTGAAGGCAGCGGGGGCTGCGGACGACACGGTGTTGTGGTTCATGTCCGACAATGGTCCAGAAAGTCTTATGGACATTACACCGGGTGAGACGGGTGGTCTGCGTGGACGCAAGCGAAGTCTCTACGAAGGCGGCATTCGTGTTCCGGGCATTATCGAGTGGCCGGCACGTATCGATGCGGGCACGAAAACGACGGTCCCCAGCGTGACTACGGACATTATGCCGACGGTGCTGAGTTGGGCCGGCGTCGAGGCACCGGCGTCGCGGCTTCTCGATGGTAAGAATTTGGACGAGATACTGCTCGGTCATGAGACGGCTCGCGATATGCCCATCGGATTTGAGTCGGTCTATCAAACGGCATGGATCGATGATCAATACAAACTCGTCTACGCACCCGTATTCGACAACGCTACACGACGGCTGGGTTTTAGGGGACAGAATCCTTCCGAATCGTTCGATTTCGAGTTGTATGACATTGTCAGAGATCCTGCTGAAATGACGGATATCGCCAGCCAGCATCCAGACATCGTCGAGAAGATGTCTGGCGAATTGGCGCGTTGGCGTGAGTCGGTGAGATACAGCATTAACGGAGACGAATCCCGGGCTGCCGAAACGCTGACAGTCTCTGCAGCACATGGTGATGATAATAGCCAGGAGCGCTAATTATTCCTGGGAGGCAGCGTTATGCAAGGGGGGGCATTACGTCGACTGCATGGAAACGTCGCTGCTGCTGGACCGATCGAATCCGCCAGCCGTTTTCGGAAGATCGATTCAAGACCGTAGGAAAGGAAGGATTCCGGTTGCTGGCTGGTCGGTGTTCACGCGGCTGATCAAGTGACAGTTGTCGCGAGGCGAGGCAACCGGGTCAAAAGTCATGTTGTGCAATTGGAGACGTTTGATTGAACACGAATTACATTGGTGGGCTCGTTAATTACCGGGCGGGCATTATTAAAGGATGCTTGTTGGTTGGTTCGATTGTCACTGCTGTACTCATTTGTTCCTGTGTTGACGGGGATAGCGAGCCTGCGCAAGGTGGCACTGCGATGCATGACCAAGCGCCCGAAATTTTGCGAAAACCCAATATCATTTTGGTGATGGCCGATGACATGGGTTGGGGGGACACGGGCTACGGCGGCAGTTCTCTTGCTCAAACGCCGAACCTTGATGAAATGGCGGCAGCGGGAACTACGTTCAGCCGTTTTTACTCGGCAGCGCCAGTGTGCAGTCCAACGCGCGGTAGCGTCCTGACAGGACGTCACCCTTACCGATACGGCATTTACTTCGCTAACGTAGGTCACTTGCCGAGCGAGGAGGTAACGCTGGCCGAAGTACTCAAGAGCGCCGGCTATCGAACCGGTTTCTTTGGCAAATGGCACCTGGGCACGTTGACTAAGGATATCCTGGATTCAAACCGGGGAGGTCGTCCGGATCAAATCGAGGAATATTCGCCCCCGTGGTTACACGGTTTCGACACCGTGTTCGCGACAGAATCCAAGGCGCCAACTTACGATCCGATGATTAAGCCGAAAGATATTGATCGTAAAATTTGGTGGGATGTTGTGAACGAAAGTGAGAATGCGGAGCCTTTCGGTACGCGCTATTGGAATGAACAAGGCGATACTGTTCTCGAAAATCTTGCCGGTGACGATACGAGAATTATCGTTGATCGACTGATTCCGTTTGTTGAAAAGGCCGTAGCGGACGATGTTCCTTTTCTCGCGATTGTCTGGACGCACGCTCCACATCTGCCGGTCGTCGCTGCAAACAAGGACCAGCAGATGATTGACAGCGCGGACCCCTACACCAGACACTACTTCGGATCAATTCACGCATTGGACACGCAAATCGGACGAATTAGGTCCATGATGGTGCGGGCGGGGATAAGTGACAACACGATGCTTTGGTTTACTTCGGACAATGGGCCCGAGCAAAATAATGACAACGCTCCCGGCAGCAGCGGCGGATTGCGTGGTGCGAAGCGGAGTCTCTACGAAGGCGGCATTCGTGTTCCGGGCATTATCGAGTGGCCGGCACGTATCGATGCGGGCACGAAAACGACGGTCCCCAGCGTGACTACGGACATTATGCCGACGGTGCTGAGTTGGGCCGGAGTCGAGGCACCGACGTCGCGGCTTCTCGATGGTAAGAATTTGGACGAGATACTGCTCGGTCATGAGACGGCTCGCGATATGCCCATCGGATTTGAGTCGGCCTATCAAACGGCATGGATCGATGATCAATACAAACTCGTTTACGCACCCGTATTCGAGAACGCAAAAGGACGGCTGGGTTCTAAGGGGCAGAATCCTTCCGAATCGTTCGATTTCGAGTTGTATGACATTGTCAGCGATCCCGCTGAAACGACAAATATCGCCAGCCAGCATCCAGACATCGTCGAGAAGATGTCCAGCGAATTGGCGCGTTGGCGTGAGTCGGTGAGATACAGCATTAACGGAGACGAACCCCGGGCTGCCGAAATGCTTGCGACCGGAATCGATATCGGTCACTCACGGTAATCCGCAGGTCATGAAGTCATTCACTACGGCCACTAATTTGACGTGGAGAGGCTTTTCAACAATGCATCGGCGGTCGGGCTATCCGGGAACCGGGACTTGAGCGTTGATGCCACGGTCGTCGCCGTGTCAATCCTCCCGTTGTCTCTTAAAACCGTCGCGAGTGCATAGCCGATTTCAAAGTCGCCTGGAAACCGTGCCCAGGCGTCGTCGAGTATTTTTATGGCATCGTCGCTACGGCCTACTGAGTTTGCCGCGATACCATAAACGTATGCGTAGCGGCTGTTGGACGGCTCCAACTCGGCGGCAGTACGAATGTGCGTCAAGGCCCTCGCGTGATCTTGAGTTCGCACGAGGAAGAGCCCGAATGCGTGATGTGCCGGCGCGAACTCTGCATCAAGTTTCAACGCGTGTGAATAGAATTCAGCGGCGGCACCTGTGTTTCCAAGGCGTGATTCAAGTTCGCCTAATCGTACAGCTGCGTCAGGGTTCGATGCCATGACAAGGAGTGATTCGCGGTATTCGCCTATCGCGCCTGGGAAGGCGCGGGCGTCCTCCAGCGGTAACAAGTCGCGTTGTTCGATGAACGCTACGGCAGCTTCAATTCGTACGCTCCTGACTGGATCTTTGAGCAGGTGACTCCCGGAAACGCCACGAATCTCTACAGGAATGCTGGCAAGCGCTCGAAGCGCACCGATACGCACCAGTGGATCGGGGTCTTCAAAGCCGCGATTAATTGCCTCCATTTCAGATCTACCTGCGGGCGGCGAGATCAGTGAAAGCTGTGTCGCTCGAGCGATAGCCGGGTATTCTTGATTGGCGATGGCGGTAATGAGTTGATCGTTTGCGCGCACCGATCGGCCTGCGGCTATAACGCTTCCGTAGTGCGATGCTGCCGTGCCGGCGCCCGGAATTCGAAAGCTGTGATCACGTCGATCATCGACACCCATATAGGTCGTCGACGGCATGTGGCAGTCAACGCAGTTTCCGATATCGACTTTGCTGTGTTCCGCAGTCGCGAATTTGGTGGGCAAGTGACATTGCGCACAGGTGTCGTTTGGATTTGATCCTGCGTGTAACTCTCCGGAGTGCGGATTGTGGCAATCAGTGCAGGTCACGCCGGATGCGTACATTTTGCTTTGCACGAATGACCCATAGACATAGACCTCATCGAGTATTCGGCCGTCCGCGTGATACAGGTTTTCTTCCAACAGCGAGACCATGTGTGTATCAGTCAATGGCTTGCCGTACTCGTATTTTTCACTGAGCGCGCCGCGGCGCGAGTGGCAGCGGCCGCAAGATTCGGGCTGTTGTTTGCGAAGATTTGGCTCGCTTCGTTCGGCGATGCCGGTTTCGACATTCATGAGCCAGACGGACGGACCACGATCATCGAGGTTAACGAGTAACCCGTAATCGTCGTCGAATCGTTCCGACTCGGCTTGTTGCAAATGCCGCGAGCTCGGTCCATGGCACGCTTCGCAGCCGACAGAGATTTCATCAAATGTTGTCTTAAAGGTGTCAGAGTCGATGTCGTAGCCAGGCTGAAGATTCGTTGAGTGACATTCAGCGCAGGCGGTATTCCAGGTGAAGTACTGGCCTGTCCAGTGGAGCGGGTCGCCCGGGCCAACGTATTCATCGGCGTACAGGTGATACCAACGTTGACCACCGTCCTCTTTCGAGCGGGCATCCCAAGTAAAGGGCAGGGACTGTTTTCGGCCATCGGGGAATTCAACCAGGTATTGCTGCAGCGGCTCGACACCAAAGGTATGGGTGATCTCGAACTCCTGCTGCTCTCCGGCGGCATTCTCAGTTTGCACTATGAACGCACCGTCTCTCTTGAATAACGACGTCGTCGTATCGAAGTACTCGAATTCCACATCCGAGAAATCGCCAAGGACAGTGGCGTCGCTCGCAACCTGCATCGCCAAATCATGATGGGAGCCTCGCCAAAGTTCATGTTCTTTTTGATGACAGGAGGCACATCGCTGGCTACCGACGAATGTCGGATCGGCCTGGGGTTCCATTGTCTCAACGGGCTGCTTTGAACAGCCGGCCGCGAGCAGCAGTAGTGCAATGGCCAGGCGCAGTTTTTTTAAGAAATTAGTCACAGTTAAAGACACGCGGTGAAGTGATATCAGCAAGTTAGAGGGTACCCAACCATTCTACGACGCCATTGCGGACTTGAGATCGGAGAATCATCGGTTGATTTGCGCCGTCATCGCTTGTCAGGATCCGCAGGGAATTCCGACAACAACCGACATCAGCGATGCATTGTTGTGCATTGTAAGGCGAAATCGCAACGAACGCCGTCGTTTAGGCTTCGAACCAGGTGGCCCCAACCAAATAATCGTATGAAATGGTTCTATGCTTCCAAACCCATCATGGAAAACAGACTAACCGCCGAATAAGTGGCCAACTGTCGTTACCCCTTGAGGCGAATTGAGGTAGACCTGGTTCGTACCGAGGCCGGCAGAGCCGGCCGACAGCCAGCTCGCGCAGCGAGTACTCACTGTTCAGCGAGCGAACTACGAAGCGTACGATCGTCGATTAGGTTTACACTTGATTTCAACACGTTACGATCTTTTGCTTGCTGAACGTAGCCTCAAACGTCGCTGAATCGAACAACCTGACGAGCAGCGGCTTCACGCCCGAAAGCGGAAGTTTAGCTGATAGGATGCTGAAGGGTCGCAACCCAGAGCGGTCATCGGAGAAACCATGTTCGGCATCGTGGGCGGCCTGGCTGCGACAGCGGGCGTAATCGCCGGCGACCAAGTGCGCATGTGGCTTGCCGTGGCGGGCTTGGCGAAACTGCTGACTTCAAACCCCGCAGTGTTTTCTCTGGTGCAGTATGCCGGTGCAATTTACCTTGCGTAGCTCTGTCATTACTCGTGCAGACACTTGTCAGTAACCCGGACCGGCCTCTCGTGTACCGGGCCAGCAGAGAGTGAACCGCCCCGGGTTGGTGGTGTAACGTCTTTTCCGGCCGGTGATTCCACGGCAAGCCGGCCAGAATGGCATGGAATACGCAAAGCGCTTAGGAAATCTGAAAGCAGGCGCCTCTGCATTGCTGGATGAAGGTGTTTTTCCGCTTCATCAATTAGCACCGTAAATTCGGAATTCTCCTGAGTCGAACACATGTATATTTGCCATGCGAGATCGATTATTGAACTAATGCCACCCGAAACAGCTTCAATAATGAAGTCGTCTTCTCCGCGGTTGCAGACAAATACAAGCTCCATGTTGCTTTTCCGTTACTTAGCGACGGCAGTTAAGAAATCACGCGAACACTGCCTGAAAGCGCTGCGCGACTTGCCGCACGCACGGAGTTCCAAAGATGAAAATAGGCAAGGATAGTGCTATTATTCCCATATAAGGAGATCGCTAAAAGCTAGCATCCGTAAAACAAAATTCAGATACCCGTGCCGGTATCGGCCATCGCCAGAATTCAATGCAGGGACGCCCATCAATATCGATTTGAGGTGCCGTCATGCCGCAAAAAAACGTCATTGCATATTTCCTGCACGAGAACGAACTGGCAGATATCAATGCTGCAATGCCTGAGGGTGAGGCAACTGAGTCGTTCGTCATTGGTGAGATTGAAGAGGCTGAGATTGACGGTCTGAGAAGCAAGGGCATGATTATCCAGGTACTCGATGTTTCAGACGAACCGCGAGTTACACAGTTCGCATTGCAGGGCGGTAAGAAGATGCTGTACAACGAAGTCGAACCAAAGGACTTCGATTACTCGGTATCAAACTATTACAGAGTGGATTTGATTGGTCCTCTGTTAGAGAAATGGCGCGGCGCACTCCAATCCCGCGGCGTTTATCTCAAGGAATCCATCGCGCCAAATTCGTATCTGTGCCGCTTGGATTCAACCGCGGCTTCAGATCTTGCGACACTGCAATTCGTCCGAAGCGTCCGACCGCAAGCGGAAGTTGACGTTCGACCGATCGCGACTGTTCGAGCGGCACCTCCAGACGCCTCAGCCGGCGCCCGCATGGGCGTCTTCGATGTCCGATTACATGACGCGAATGGCATGCCGGCGGTAATGGATTGGCTGGCAAGCAACAGGATCAACATTGCGGGACAAAGCCGACGGAAAGTCCGGATCTACGCGATGGAAAATTCAGCCGAGTTGGTGGCACTCGCGCAACTGCCCGAAGTCCAATCGATCGACGAATTCGTAGAACCGACACTCAGCAACGATCGAGCTCGCGTCCTGACCAATTTTGAAAGCGGCAACGCGGCCGTTAGCCTCACACAGACAGGACAAGGGCAAATCGTCGGCGTAGCTGATACCGGATTGGATGATTTGCATCCGGATTTTCAAGGACGCATCGTGGGTCTGGAGGCCCTCGGTCGCCAAGGCGACGCCAGCGATCCCAACGGGCACGGAACACATGTCGCGGGTACCGTGCTGGGCGATGGTGCAGCGTCCGCAGGTCAGTACGCCGGTCTGGCGCCAGATGCACAATTGTATTTTCAATCAATCCTGGATGCGACCGGTCGTTTGGGCGGATTGCCGATCGACCTCAATGACCTGTTCGACGATCCTTATCAGAACGGTGTCAGAATTCACAACAATAGTTGGGGTGCCGATACAGCGTCTCGATACACGGTAAATTCTATTGAAGTGGACGAGTTTGTTGCCGACCACCCCGATATGCTTATTGTGATCGCCGCCGGAAACGAGGGCGTTGGCTCCGGAACCCAGAACAGCACTGGCAATGCGCAGCCGGGTTTCGTTGATTGGTTGACCATCGGCTCACCGGCATCCGCGAAGAATGCGCTCACCGTCGGCGCAAGTCGCAGTGATCGAACAAGCGGGGGCTACTCGAATCTGAGTTGGAATGACGCCTGGCCTGCGGATTTTCCGGACAATCCAATCGCGGACGAACTCATTTCCGGTGACCCCGAAACATTGGCGGCGTTTAGCAGTCGCGGTCCCTGCGACGACGGTCGAATCAAACCCGACGTGGTCGCCCCAGGAACCAACATAGCCTCAGCAAAATCATCGATTGCGCCGTTACGAAATTTCTGGGGATCGGTTGCGGGCCATAACGGTCGTTACGCCTATAACGGCGGTACCAGTATGGCCGCACCTGTTGTTGCCGGGTGCGCAGCGCTGGTTCGACAATTCTATGTCGACAACGGTCACGATCCGTCCGCGGCGTTACTGAAGGCAACTCTGATCAATGGCTGTCGATGGTTAAGCGGCCTGGACTCGCGCGCCGATTTTCCTGACGAACCCAATTTTCACCAAGGCTTCGGCGGCATTGATTTGACGCAATCTATTCCAAATCCGATTGTACCCGCGCTCCGCCTGGAATTTGTAGATGACTGGCAAAACCCAGGCCATGGATTTTCCATGACCGGACAAAGAATCCGTTTACGAATTTCAGTGAACAACGTAATGCCGCTACGGATTTGCCTGGCGTGGACCGATATTCCAGCAAGGGCGCTGCAAAATAACCTCAATCTGCAAGTGCAATCGCTAAGCAATTCGCAGCGGTGGCTTGGCAATGCTGGTCTCCCGATGAGCCTCAACATTCCAGACCCGGATAACAATGTCGAAGTCATTCAGATAGACAACCCGCCGGCCGGCGACTTTCTTGTTCAGGTCAACGCACAAAATCTGTTGGATGTTAGCGGGCAAACTTACGCGCTTGTCATCACCGGCGACCTGACCAGCGGCTTCACCCCGTTTTAGGACGAATCTCGTGTTCAATTTACGAATAGTACAAGCTAATTTTGGAGACAGCTTCATTCTCGAATACGGTTCTGACACCAATCCGCGACACTTGCTAATCGACGGCGGTCCTGCCGGTGTATACGACGATGCTCTCCGATCAGAAATTGAATTCGTTTCAAATAATGGCGGCAAGGTGGACCTGGTTGCTATAAGCCACGTCGACAAAGACCATATCGTCGGTGTTATGGACCTATTCGCGGAATTGCTGGATCAACGAAATAATAATGTGCCGGAGCTCGTCGAGGTAGGCGGCTTGTGGCACAACTCATTCGCAGACACGCTCGATACAAGTGGGGCAATACAGTCACGACTGGCGGCAGCGATGGCATCCGCGGGCGCAAATTCGATGCAACAGGCAGGCATGGCGGTAAACGGGGTTGCTGAAGGGCGGCGGCTTCGGATTCAAGCACAGCAACTCAATATCGACCTGAACGGTGGTTTTCCGAACGGAATAATTTGCACGGACGACGCACCGCCACCTGCGGATTTGACCTTCGACAATCTCACCTTGACGATCGTCGGTCCGACACGTGCAAACCTCGATGCACTGAAGATCAAGTGGAGCGAGTGGCTCGACAAGCATGAGACCACGATCGCAAGCGGCGATCTACAACTAATGGCGAATGCCGATCAAAGCATACCCAATCTCGCCAGCATCATGTTTCTCGCAGAGGCGGAGGGGAAAACCATACTCTTCACTGGTGACGGACGCAGCGATCATTTGATGGATGGACTCGAAGATGCAGGATTGCTGGATGCGAACGACAAACTTCACGTGGACATTCTTAAAGTGTCGCATCACGGTAGCAATCGCAATGCGACCAAGACCTTTTTCAAGAAGGTCACTGCGGATACCTATGTTATTTCCGCCAACGGCCATCCTGATAATCCAGATCTCTCAACCCTAATCTGGATCGTCGAAGCGGCGAAATTGCAGTCGCGACAAATCGTGATTATCGCAACCAACGGAACGCCGTCACTGGAAAAGCTCGTCGAAGAATACCCGAAAGACGAATTTAATTACGCGTTGGAGATCATGCCGGACCACCACAGTTTCAGGCGAATCACGCTCGCATAAGAAGCGATCACGAGGAGAGAACGAAGTTGGCACTGAGTACGGTACGTAGCATCTCAACTGCGATCGCAATGCTGACGTTTTCTCACCTTGCCATTGCGCTGGATCAGGCAACGTCACTAAGACTGTTGGTTCCAGGGTCGGATATAGCGCAATCCGTGACGGCGAATAAGTCCGATTTCAAGCGGCGGATTTACCTACGATCGACCGCGACGACGCGATTGGACAAGCTGCGCATTCAGTTACGATTTCTCAGTGGTCCGGTGGATGCATCTGCTACGGCCACTGCGAATGGCCACACGGGTGAATTCTCGATTGACCCGGTTGCGCCCAAGGCATTGCTAGCAGTCGATGTCGCCGCTGAACTGCCGAAACCCGGCGAATATTTGTTCGCCATCGACGTCATCGACCAGTCAAGACAACCCTTAATATTGCGGGTCACGCGAGCACCACCGAACCTGCAAATCGGCTCGTCTGACGGATCTGCGATTACCGAAATCAGCGATGACGTCGAGTTTCGCCATCACCTGATGCTCCAATCCATCAACGATGCCGATGCTGACGACATAGTCATCGAAATCCACGGCATGAACGGCCCAAATGGCCTGTCATCGGCGCTGACGTTTGCCGACGGCGAGCAAACACTTTCAATCCCGAAAGTAGCCGGCAAATCATCGCACCCGCTGGTCGTCAAGGCACAATTGCAGCAATCCGGCGCGTACGAGGGAGTGATCCGACTTGTCTATGCCGACAATGTCAAAAACTATCCTATTACGGTAACTAAGAACTTCATACCTGTGAGTCTGTCGGTAGGGCCTGTCGGGCCGGCTAGAACAACGATGAAACTGATAGGTGATACGACGGTCGAGTTGCATGCGTTTGCGCAAGAGACACTGGGCCGAACGGTGACCATGACAGAACCGATCCTGATCAACCTGACCAATAAGTCCAAAGATGGCATGGTCCATGCCGGCCGTTACGATGACGCGCAGTTTTTATCGGATAAGGAGACTATTGGTTCAAAAACATTGCCGGTCGTCAGGTTCGCGCCGGGTGATGGAAAAGATATCAAGATTCGGGTTTCGAAAGTCAACAGCCCGGGAGAATATTCGGGAAAACTGGTGCTTGGCGCGGTCGATCGGAAGGCCGTCGAAGCAAACATTTCGTTTCTTGTTCGTCGATCAGGGTTCACCGCCGGCGGAATCGTTTTCCTCGGCGTCGTCGTGTCTCTTCTTCTCAGGCTGTGGGCCGAACATCTGCGTCCGCGAATGCACAACGCACGTGTCGCACTGGCGAAACTTCAAGCGCTGCAGTCGCTTCAGAATCGCCTGGGTAATCTGGACGAGGATGAACAAACGGTGATCACGGCATTGAGGCAGGGTCTACGGCAACTGGTAGACGATTTGACGATTGGCACAGTCGCAGTCGATGACAATCGCTCCGAAGTTGCCGACGACAAGCTCGAAATATTGCCGATTTGGATTCAAACCCGACGACGGGTCCTGCGTATCTCTAATCATGGCGGGGCGATAATGACAGAACTCGACAAGGCCAGGAAATACTTGCTGGCGGCCGCGCCAGCGGCCGCGGCCAAAGAGACGATAGTCACTTTGCTCACTGCTTTGCCTGCGGCGATCACAAAAACACTAGGTGATTCGATTACTGAGATGCAAGCGCAATTGCAGTTGCTGGAATCAGAATTACAAGACAAGACCTTGCATCAGGAATGGCAGGTCAAAGTCATAAAAACCCTCAACGCTGCTCGCAAAGCGATTGACGACGATCAACTCGAGGATGCTGACCAGCTTATCGAAGCGGCTACGCAAGCAGCGGCCCGTCTGCTGGCAACTGACCTGGATAGCCTACCGCTGCCGGCTGGCGCTTCGGCGGCGGCGATGGCACGCATGAAAAGAGAATTGGAATTTGCCAGGAACGCAGTCGACGGCGCAGCGGCGCTGGACAGCTACAAATCGGCGCTTGGTTTGTACATCAATGCGACCGCCCGGTCATTGATCAAGCCGCTCGACGACGCTATCAAGTTGCTCCGGAAACACTTAAGCACAGTAATTCCGATCGAACGGCCGGCGGTACAAATCGAAATTACACGGCTCGCTAATATTAAGACTGACCTTGTGGGCGTCCCGGCGCTGATTCAATCAGGCGACCCGGCGACGGCAAGGGACCACTGCAAGAATGCAATCGCCGCAGTCGATCCGAATCAAAATGAGTTGCTCGATGACGCAACACCCATATCTTCTTCACCGAAGACGACGGGTAAGGCCGCGGGTTTGCCTGCAATTCCAGACTTGATCGGTGATCGCATTCGGGTTCCTATACCCGACCTCGGTGATCTCGAACCGGACCAAGCAATCAAGACACTCGACCAGCTTGGCGCTATCGGTGACCTTTTATACAACGCGGTGGTGATATTGATAGCCGTACTGCTTGGCGTCTACGTGCTCTGGTCAGACAACGCACAATGGGGAATGCCGCGCGACATACTAATCGCAATTTTGTGGGGGTTAGGATTACATGGACTCGCCACAAATCCAACTACGTACGCCGGATTGTCTAAACTCGCCGGCAGCATTAAATGACGCGAAACCAGCATCTTCGTCGCGTTGCAGTCTGCCCCCCGGTCGACGGTTCTGATCGGCTGAGGGCATTGGCGAAACTGAGAGCTCTTCTGGTAGGGAAAGACCATGCCAACTAAAAGTGTCAGCTCAACCGTTGACGTAAACGTGCTTTCGGAGGCGCAGCGCATCACCGGCGAGAGTCAGGCCGAGACCATCCGGATGGCACTGGCCCATTTCATTGCGACCGGCGGCGTGCGCCCCAAGGCGGCGGCAGCGGTTGCCGCTCAAGCGGCGGCCAAGCCGGTTAACAACATGACCGATGCGGAGGAACTAGCCTGTCTGCGGGTCCTGATGAAATCGCGGAAGGCACTCGGTGACGCTCTCGTTTATTTGAGCGGTGAGGAAGCCGTCGCCGATACCGCGACAAAAAAGCGACTGCGAATCGTGATTGGCGATTTCGAGGCTGATCTCGCCAAGGTCAACGCGCGTATAACGGCATTTCAGGCGGAGCACCTAACGATGGTGCCGCCATCGACTGTCACCGTCGACAGGATAAGCCAACTCGCCGACCAGGTTGGGCAGTTGACCCTGGAGGCGCAAAGGGCCGATCAGGTCATCGCCGCCATCAGATCAGTCGTCGAAATCTGGACCGGGACACAGGTTTGAACAACAGAGTGCAGCTCGTGATCCGGAGATGCGCGTGGCAAACAATCCCCGGAGCGCTCGTTGTGTCGGTTCTCAGCATAGCTCTGGTGACCGCCGGCTGCGGCACGCTCCGCATTCACAGTCCCCAGGATCTCGCCAATGCCCAGCAAGCACAGACGCAATTCAAAGCGGCGGCGCTGACGGAGACGGTCGCCGCAGAGCGCGACAGGCTGGGCGATGTCCTTGCCAAGGAGCTCGACCTCGTCGAGAAGCATACGCTGGCGCGCCGCGATTCGCGTCTGCTCTATGTTATCGGAGAAGGCGACACGATCGAGGCGTGGTCGTTTCTCAAGGATGATATCGCCAAGCGGCTTGGTGAACTCGGTGTCGAACCGACAGAACTGAAAAACTTCATGCGCCGCCAGGCGCGGGCTGAGACGCAGCGACGGCTTCTAATCGAAAGTCAGGGTTTCTACGCGGCCGAGAGAAAAAAGAACGGAACACTGCCCGCGTTTCGGTGCCCGCTGCCGCCCAATGTCGAGCGGCCGACCGATTTCATTGCCAGGGAGTTTTGGGACGACGCCGAGCAGAATTGTGACAAATATCTTGCGATCCGGCGCGGCCGTGCCGATGGTAACGGTATGCCGCTGGATGCTCCACTCGCCAATGGCGCTGTGATTAATGCGATGCGCGCGGCCAAAGCCGCCGCGCGGGAAGTAACTGAGAAGGCGCGGCAAAACCTCGAGAATGCGCGCGAAGAGTACCGCAAGTCCATGAGGAGGGCCGATGTCGACGCTCAACAGGCCGCACGCGAAGCGATGAGAGCCGCCGCTCAGCGCCTGATTGAAAAAGCGGACAAGTTCAAGGGAGCGCTCGAAAACCTCATCGAGGATAAAGATGACGGTTCGGCGCTGCGCGCGCTCGGCCTGCAGGACGTCGCCGACAAAATCACGGTCGCGAATACGGCGCTGTCTTCTTTGGGACTCGGCGCGACGATTCCCGATCTCGGCGCGTTGCCGGCGGTGGCGAGGCTCGAAGCGACCCGCAACGAACTCGTTACCGGCCTCGCGTCCATATTGCAGGGTGAAACCGCGACCAAGGTGTTCGCCTCGCTCGACGCGATCGGAGCGGGGCTCCAGGACCCGGCACGCGCGCCATTGACCGCGTTGGTGCTCAAGGAGAAACAGATTGGGCTCGATATCGATGCGGCGCGAAAGCGTGAGGCGTTCTTCGACAAAACACTGGCGCTACTCGAGGAGCAAGACGAGGCGTATCGGCTCGAACTTGCGTTTCTTGGCCCGGC
The DNA here is from genome assembly GCA_021773115.1 of Woeseiaceae bacterium. GTDB lineage: Bacteria > Pseudomonadota > Gammaproteobacteria > Steroidobacterales > Woeseiaceae > UBA1847. The sequence goes on from JAJFKS010000034.1 coordinate 86,498, forward strand.
CGAGCTATTGCGGCAGGAACTGGAGCACGACGGCTGCCTGTCGACAGCGTCGACTGGTAAATCCGATTTCCTGGAGAACTTGTTTACCGACCGGAGCGTTAGAGTCGTCAAATGCCGCGAACGAGTCTTTCGGTTGCTGGTGCAATACTCGTCTGCCTGGACGTTGGGCCGGGTCAAGTCCGAGCAGATCGACTACCGGCTGATCGCCCTTCATCACGAATCCGCGCTCGACACGAGCGAGATTGCGATTCAAAAGTGGCAGAGCATCCTCGGCCTGCCCATCGATCAGCTGGTTGCGCTGTACGCGACGGGCCTCAAGACGGAACATATTTTATCGATCGCGAGCGCACTGGGTATTGGCGCAATCGCGGTAGGTGTGAACTAGTGTGGGAAGACCAATGAATGTCATATCGTTACCCGTGTTGTTTGTTTTCGTGTCACTCGCGCTGCCGTCGGTTTTGTCTGCCGAGTCGGGCGATAAGCAGCCGGACCGCGAGCTCGCCGGCGAGTTGGCTGCCGCGCTGACGCTGGTTGCGAGTGAGAGCCGCGCGTTTGCGAGCGCACGCGATGAGCTGGCGCGCGTCCGTCTACTCAATATGCAAACACTCGAAAACAACATGCTCTGGATGCAGGAGGGCAATGACTTTGACGTCCGGGCCTGGGAAGTGGTCGGCGAGACCTATCGGGTCACTCTCTTCAATAGCGTGCTCGAAACGACCAACGATATCGCGACGCGACGGGCGGCCACCGCCGCGCGTCAAGTACAACAGCAGCGCGACCTGACCGCGGCAAAAAGCGCCGTGAATCTGAAAACGTCGCAACTGTCGGCTGCTGCCGGTAGCTTGGCAGCCTTGGCGGAGCCTCCGGCCAGTGGCGAAGCCGTATCAGCACTGGTCAAGACCACCTTGGCGCAGTTTACCGAAAGTCTTGGCGAGGAATCGCCAAAACTACGACAGGGGTTGACCTTAGCAGAAAAGGTGTTAGACAAAGTCCTGCCGCAAAAATAATAGGGTCGAAAATTGAGAAGGTCGGATGTGACGAACGCAAAGTAATTGCCGTTGGCAAAGGCGCTGTTCGTGCTGCCGAGCGCCGTTATGAGATGGGGCGCACTACTTTGACCACTGCCGACGCGAGCAGTGTCCTGGCCGTCTACCATGGTCGTTTCCATGCTGAGCTTTGCAGCTTGAGCATTGGATTGCCACGGTAGGTGAATACACGCTCCTTGTGCTTATTGCGTATTCCGGCCCATGCCGGCCCCTGATTCCGGAGCATGCGGCACAGGGTGTGAGGCGGGTTAACCACAGCTACAGTGGTCTCTTTTTCGAACGGGAAGGAGATCGACGGTGGCGCATAAGTCCGGGTCTACCTTTCAGGGAAGCTCACGGAACCTTCGGTCCCGGCTTGCCTTCAATGTTGTCTTTCACCAGCGTAGCGAGGAATTCGGTGAATGGTTTGATGTCCTGGTGGACGCTTGCAGATTCCAGTGAGGCCATGTAGTCGTCACGCATTTCGACTGGAACAATTGTCCATGGATAACCACCCGCTGCGAGCATGACGTTCATCAAAAATCTTCCCATGCGCCCGTTGCCATCAATGTAGGGATGAATATAGACGAACACGAAATGTCCCAGCACGACACGGACACCAGGATCTGCCTCTTCTTTCAGTAGCTCGAAAAGCAGGGGCATCATGTCCCGGATCGCATCTTTTGAAGGCGGGGCATGCATGGACTTTCGGATAAAGACAGGTCCGTTCCTGTATCCGGCCAAATCAGCCGCTTTGACAATGCCAGAAGCAACACTCGGGGCGAATAGTTCCCGGTACCAGCTTGAACGATCATTGTCAGCCACTTCGCCGGGATTTTCACCATCGAGGACTTTTCTTACACTCTGTGTAACGACTTCGAACGCTTCATGATAGCCACGCGCTGCAAGTGCGTTGCGTTGTTCCCGGTCTTCTTCATTATTGTCAGGGTCCGAGACTCCCTCTCTGACACGTTCAATTAGTTCCGCGCTGACCCGATAGCCTTCAATAGATAGTGAGTGATAGGCATCAGTCACATAGATTTCCTGGACGCGCTTCAAATAAGCGTCGATATCTGTTTTAGCCTTTGGAGCCTCAGGAAAAATCGGAATGATCTCTTCGCGCATTGCGTGCCACATTAGTTTCACACGTGTGACGTAAGGGGAAGGCTCGCGTGTTGCCACAGCAAAAGGTGTTTGTTCGTCGAACGGATCAATTTCCCGCACGTCGTAGTCGGCACTTTTCATGGTTTCTATGATTTCGTCTGCTATTTTCTCGCGGCCGATATTGCGAAATGCACCCGCAAGTCTTCCAGCTATTCGGCTATGACCGCCGCCCAGCAGAATCGCCAGCACGTCCGATGCATCCTGGATCATTGTCAGTGCAGCGCGCGCGTCCGTGGAGTTCTGTCGGAACAAGCCCGGCCCCGAAAATACCAGTGATGCCGGAAGAGTGTAGGTACGAAGCTTGTTAGTCTGTTCACGGTGCTGTTTGTCGGGCAGGTCGAGTTTTACGTCCATCAGAGACGTGTTGTGTGGCAAATTGTTTGGCTTGTTGCCTCCCTTGGGAGTACGCACCAGAAGTTGCTGTGGCACTGTTCGGTTGCCTGCGTGGAGGAACAAGGATTGTTTGGGCGACAGGCACCACTGTGTGCCAAAGCGCTCCTCCAGGTACGCGGCACAGAAATCCCAAAATGAGGCGTACCATCTCGTGCTCTCACCCTTTCGTTGCTCCGGGTCCGACGGGACATACCAGCCCTTCATTACTTCCTGTAAAAAGCCGTTTTTGAGCAGGCGTTCTCTATGAGTTCGGCTCAAATCGGCGGAGCGGACCGCTACGACGCCCATATCCTGAAGCTCTTTCAGAGCTTCCAGGGATTCAGCCAGTTTTTCCGAAGGCGTTGCCATTTTCCAAGTCGTACTCTAGTGCAATTACCAGGCTATTCTGTTGTACTACTTCCAGGTAATTGTGTTGTGCAAAAATTAGGTAATAGAGTTGTACTATTTTTAGGTTATTGTGTCAATTAGAAAGTGTGTGTGCCTAATATCAAGCGCCTGCTCTATCCAGATTCCGAGCTTCAGTACCTGGGCAATCAGGGCGAAAACGTAACTACAGCCGTGCTTCCGTTTCCTGGACCAGCGTCCAGGCCGGACAGTTAAGGGCACCGGCGAGCTTCAGTATTGTGTCCAGGCTGGGGTTACGCAGGCCGCGCTCGACCAGGCTGATGTAGGTCGGGTGGCACATCGCCTCCGCGGCCAGCGTTTCCTGCGACATGCTCGCGTTGAGCCGTCGCTGGCGGACGATACGTCCGAAATGCTGTGCTGCGGTACGCGGATTCACAACGCAACCGTAGGCGATGGCGACTATTGTCTGAACAGACAATAGTCATGTCGCGCTTGTCGGTATACTGGTCGCAACGCTGCTTCGGCATTGAGAGTCGCATGACGGAGACCGAGACGATCGTCGTTGAGGAGACGCCCGAAAAGGCGGCGGAGTCGATTGCGACGGCGCTGGACTTTTTGCGCGGCGAGGCGGACACGGCGGGCCTGTCCGAGGTCCGCGACCTGATTCAGCAGGCGTCGGCCAGGGCAAGAGAAAGCGGCACGCCGCGGTCTGCGGCCGGACTCGAAGACCTGTGCCGGGCGATTGCCAGGCTGCCGGCCGAGTACCGCGAGGCGCTGGTTTTCAGAAAGGTCTATCGGCGCTCCTGCGCGCAAATTGCGGGCGACTGCGACGTGTCGGTCGAAACCGCCAAACTGCGGGTCATCGTGGGCTTCCGGCTGCTGCGCGCCTCGCTGTAATTATCTCGAACGTCGTCGCCTGGCGCGGTACGGCAACAGTCCGTCGAAGTGCTCATCCAGCGCCACCGCGATCCTGTTGATGTTCAACAGACCGAGGTTCCTCTCACCGCGTTCGACGCCGCCGATATACGTCCGGTCCACACCCACCTCACTGGCCAGGTCCTCCTGCGTCCAGCCCCGTGCCTTGCGCGCCACGCGCACGCGCTGACCGAAGTTGCGCAGTATTTTTCGTTGTTCGCCGGAATAAGCCATCTCCGCGAATAATCCGCTTTGATGACTATAAGTCCACGGACGATAAGTAGCATTTCAGAATTCGGACTGATAGGCTTTTCGCGATGTCCGCAGTCCCAGAACAGTCGGAAGCCCTGTTTCGTGAACACCGCGAGCGCTTGATGCGGTTCGCGATACACCTGGTCGGCAGCGGCGCCGACGCCGACGACCTGGTTCAGGACACGTTTCTGAAGGCACACAGGCACCTGTGCAACGGCAGGAAAATTCGCGAGCCGCTGAGTTTCCTGATCGTTACGATGCGTAATCTCGTGAACGACGCGCATCGCAGGAGCAGGGTCGTGGATCTGACCGCGACGCCCGATATGGATGACGTTACTACGCGTGACGACGTGCCGTCCGTCGAGCGCCAGGTCATGTCGGAGCGTGAATTCGAAAGCCTGTGCGTCGCCATTGCGCAATTGCCGGAGCGAATGCGCTATGCTTTCGTGCTGAGAAAGGTTTACGGCTACAGTTGCCGGGAAATCGCGGAGCAACTCGGGCGCTCGACGAATACAGTCCGGGAACAGGTTGCACAGAGTTTCAAAAGGCTGCAGGCGCTGCAAAACGAGCAGGGCGAACCCCGCTCCCGGAACGGGCGTCGGCAAGAGAAAGACGGAATGCGCCGAATTAACATCACACCCCTTCCGAGCAGCGAGTCATCGTGACCGATCGGGCCGACAGGCAGGCAGGCCGCGCGGAAGACGAAGCGCTCAACTGGCTGGTCGACCTCGAAAACCTGTCAGAGGCCGAGCGGCGGCAGTTCAATGAATGGCTGAACGAACGGCCGGAGAATCGACCGGCATTCGAGAAGCTGGAGCGGGACTGGGGACGGCTGGACGTCCTGCGGCAGCTTGAGACCGACGCCCCGGACCCCGACGTCGTCGACAAATGGCTGCATCGCCGCCGCTGGCGCCGCCGCGCCGTGCCGCTTGCAGCCGCCGCGGGTATGGCGGCCATTGCGGTGATCGTGATCATGTTCCTGCAGGCACCGCCCGGGGACTACGAGGCGAGCGTTGAAACCGCCGTCGGCGAATACCAGGAACACCGCCTGCCGGATGACTCGGTCATCACGTTGAACACGGATTCGCGAGCCAGGATCGATTACAGCGATACGGCGCGGCGCGTCCACCTGCTGCGCGGCGAAGCCCACTTCGAGATCGCGCCGCAGGCCGGCCGGCCGTTCAGCGTCATTGCCGGCTCCGGCACGGTGCGCGCCGTGGGCACCGCGTTCAATGTCTACGTGAAAGGCGAATTCGTCGAGGTCACGGTCACCGAGGGCGTCGTCGAAGTCCTGCCCGGAACAGGCGTTGCGGTGGACGAGGCCAAAGTCCTGCCTCCCGCGCCGGTGCCGCAAACCCTGGCGAAGGGCGACAAGCTCGCATACGGTGAAACCCTTGCCGCCGTTTCACGGGTCGAGCCACGGGAACTTGCCCGTCAGCTTGCCTGGCAGGACGGCATGCTGGATTTCCAGGGCGAGACGCTGGCCGAGGTCATTGCCGAGGCCGGGCGTTATACCTCGACGCGTATCACGATCGACGATGCCGAGCTCGAGAAGCTGCACGTGACCGGTTACTTCAGGGCCGGCGACGTCGAGACGCTGCTGCGGCTGGTCGAGTCGAACGAGCAGGTCGCGATCCGCCGCGTGACGCCGGATGTCGTGCGCATCACGGCCAGGGCGGACTGAGTCGGCCGCGTCAAAATCGACCTCCGGGGCTATTTTCGAATCCATGCGTGGGATAAAATACCCACAAGGAGCGGCGCCCGGCGCCGATGCTCGTAGTCGCGGCCAGGTGCTTGATTCATGTGCTCTTTCAGGACCTATAATAAATTCCCCATAATATGTGGTTTTTGTTATAATACAGGCCGGGACGGATGACGGATTGGGACCAGGATGCCGCCGCGGAACTCAAGCGCTTCGCGCGCTCCGGAGGCCGCGGCGCAGGCAAGAAGGCCGGTGAGATGTACCAGTTTGCCCGGCTGCTGACACAGCGGCGTGCCGACAATTTGCCCAGGCTGGGCAGAGGCAACCCCGACATTCGCTGGTGGGACTTTCTTGGCGATATGACGATTTACTTTCGCGTCAGCCCGCCGCCCATCAAGGTCGTGAAAGTGGGCAAGACGAAGACGGCTCATCAGCGTGATGGGTGCGAACGGGATGCACGTGCAAGGAGTTGAGGCATGAAGCCAGCAATTGGCAAGCGGAATCTGGCAGCAGAGAAGACGGTCGATACGGCCGAAGATGCGATCGCGCGTGAGCTTGGTGGCGTCGAAGGCTTTGACGAGGGCCGCCGGCTGCGTGCCCGGATCATCGAGCTCGGAGACAAGGTACGCGAGCTTCGCGAGAACGTGCTCAAGCTCAGCCAGACGCAAGCTGCCAGGCTGATCGGCATGGAGCAGCCGGAACTCAGCCGTATCGAGAACGGCGTCGGTGCCCGCGGGCCGTCGTACAGCACGATCACCCGAATCATCGAGGCGTACGAGACCTACCTGCAGAGTCAGGGCCTCGACTACCACATCGGTCTCAACATCCAACTGCGCCGGACCGACACGGATGAAGTGCAGCAGAGTTTCCTGGCGGGGAGCGCGTAGGCGCGGGTCCATGACCACCGGCGACTGGTCAATCGCAGCGAGCGTCCTGGGCATTCTAGGCAGCCTGATGTTGTTCTATCCCGGGTGGCGGGTCAGCCGGAGTCTCAAAACGATCGAGAGCTTGCGAGCAGTCGTCCACCGGCCACCGGATGCCGGCGAGGACAAAGCACGCTACGATCCGGGCCCCGAAATCCTCGAGATCCTGGAAGAGCAGCACACGGCCTGGCGGCCGCTGGATCACTGGCTGCTGATGGGCGGCATCCTGCTGATCGTGCTCTCGTTCGCAACGGATCTGTTCTTCGTCACGCTCGCGAACTGACTGGCGACCCGGCCCGACGGTAACCTGGCCACCACTAGTCATATACTGAGGCCGTCGCGTCTTTCCCGATAAGGAAGCCCGAACATGGCGTTTCCACGCGCAGACTTTCTGCACAAAACAGCAAGCAATGAGGCTTGCGCCGGCAACCCGCACTCGGGTTGTCTATCGGGGGAGACAAGAATGAGCAATCAACGCCGGGCCATGCGCCCGATTCGCTTTGTACGACCGCTGTCGCGACTATTGTCTGTGATGCTGCTGTTTACCATCGCACCGGCCCTCGCCGACGACACCGGCCCCGATGCGGGTACGGTCGAGTTCAGCATACCGGCCCAGACCGTGCCCGCCGCACTCGGCGAGTTTGCCCGGCAGGCAAAAGTGCAGCTCTTCTTCATCTCCGACGGCTTCGAAGACGTGCAGGCCAACGCCGTCTTCGGCACGTATACCCGCCAGCGTGCCTTGAACCTGCTGCTGGCGGGCACCGGTCTGCAGGCGAGTCTGTCACCGGACTCGGATATCGAAGTGCGACCGGTATCCACGTCCATGAACCCGGCGCAGGGCAGGCCGGGCCTGCTCGCAGCGGCAAATCCGTACGCCGAGAGAAAGGGAGAACAAAGGTTGGATGCACGTCGTTACCGCAATAGTGCTGAAGCCTACGAACCAGAGAGCGATGAGCCTAAAACGATGCTGGATGAGGTCGTCGTCACGGGCACACATATTCGCGGTGTGGATAACGTGGGAGCCTCGTCGATCACGTTTACACGTGAGGAGTTGGACCAAACCGGTTATTCGACGGTCAGCGAAGTGTTCGAAAGCCTGCCGCAGAATCTCGATGAGATAAACCTCGACGGTGCTTTCGCTAACGGGGCTTCCGCAATTGCCAGTGCCAACAGCCAGCTCGCCTCGGGTATCAGCCTTCGTGGTTTGGGTCCCGGTTCGACACTGGTTCTCCTGAACGGCAAGCGTCGTCCCGGCAGCGTCCGTGGGCGCGCGGTCGACGTAGCGTCAATCCCGTTTTCAATGGTGGAGCGAATTGAAGTTGTAACTGGCGGCCGGTCCGCCGTCTACGGCTCCGACGCCGTAGCCGGAGTGGCCAACATCATTACGCGCACGAGTTTCGACAGCGCGGAAACCCAGGTCTTCTACGGGGAGGCGTCCGCAGGCGCTGAGCAAGTCAATTTCAGCCAGACCTTCGGCCGCGAATTTGACAGAGGCGGATTCGTCGCCGGCTATGATTACCGCAAGGAGGAAGAACTCGATGCAACGGCTACTGGCCTCGTCCGTGCACCTTCCTTGCTTGGGATAACACCGATACCGGGCCTGTTTCGGATTCGCGTGCCGTCGGAACAACACGTAGGTCTGTTTGCTGGGCACTATAATTTGACCGAGAAGGCGGAACTGTACGCCGACGTGCACTATTCGGACAACGAGAATGAAGGAGGGATTCTCTACGACTTTCTCGGGCTATTCGATAGCGGCGGGACCTTTGCGACGGATTCCACTCAGTACAGTGCAGTCGCCGGTGTTCGGTCTGAGGTCGGCAGGAACTGGCATGTCGACTTGTCGGGGTTGCATGGGGGCGTCGATAATTCCACGGCCCGCAACGATGTCTTTGCCCCGGCCGGTACCTACACGGCTCTGGACATCCAACCGCTACTCGTTATCGATCAGGAGACTCGTCTGAGTTCGCTGTCGGTAATCGCTGATGGCCCGCTCGGCACGTTCCGGGGCGAAACCATTTCGGGCGCTATTGGCTTGGACTTTCGTAAGGAAACCCTTGCAGAAAATCGCACCGACTTGACGAGCGGTGTATCAACTCCGGAAGAGGATTTGGATCGCGATGTTGCCTCTGTCTTCGCAGAACTACACGTGCCTTTAGCCGGGCGCGAAGGACGGCGGGTCGAAGCCTCTCTGGCGGTACGTTACGATGACTACAGCGATTTCGGCGATACGTTCAATCCACAGGTGGGCATCGAGTGGGAGCCGGCCAACGGGCTGACGTTCAGAGGCTCATATTCCAGGGCCTTCAGGGCGCCGGATCTGTCCATATTGGCGGGACCGGTAACCTCCCGCGTACGCCTCGTCGACGACCCACTCGCACCGGGAACAACGGTTGCTCTGTTCAGCTTGCAGGGTGGTAATCCGGACTTGCAGCCGGAGGAGGCAGACACCTACACGATCGGTATCGACTGGGAACCCGGGGATCGCAGCCGCTTATCGCTTTCCTATTTCTCGATCGCGTACGAAGATCGAATTGACCGGGCCCTGGCAAGCGACGTCTCGGCGCTACTGGAGGAAGCCACCCTCGGCAGCCTTCTCAACAGAAATCCCACACCGGGTGAAGTTGACTGGCTGTTGAGCAGTGCCTCGCGCTTCTTCAACTCTACGGACGTCTCTTTCGATCCCGTCGTCGATGATCCTTTCGTCACATTCTCGAACATTACAACGTTCGACGGACGCGCCAACAACATCGGGTTGGAGGAAGTCACGGGTCTGGACTTCCAGGCGGAAACGGCCCTGGAGACGGCAGGAGGAGATTGGTCGTTCGGCCTGAACGGCGCGTACTACTTTGACTACACGCGAAATATCACGGAATTGTCGCCGCCGATCGATCAGTTGAATCGTCCGGGACGACCCGTCGATCTCAAGCTCCGAGGGAAGGTCGGATGGAACCGGCAGGCATGGAACGTCAATGCGTACGTGAACTACACTGACAGCTACGAAGACACCATCGCCTCGACGCCGACGAAGATCGATTCGTGGACGACAGTGGATCTCGCGCTGCGGTACGACGCGTCGCAGGTGGCCGATAGCGGATTTCTGGACGGATTTGTCGCGACCCTCAGAGTCAGCAACGCATTGGATGAGGATCCTCCCGAATTCCTGAGCAACATCCTCGGCCTGGGCTACGATGGCGTGAACGCGAGCCCCGTCGGACGTTTTTTCTCCTTGCGACTATCCAAGCGCTGGTAGGCAAATGAAGTTTCTGAAATGGCTGGCTATCGTCGCGATGGCATGGGGGATATCGGGCTGCGGTTCCGATCCACAGCGGGTAAGACTGGAAATCCCGGAATCCGTTGTCGAAGATCCGCACCTCGTCGCGCCGACTGATCTCATTGAATTGAGAGAAATCGGCGACATGCGGGGAGGCGCGTTGAGCATGTCGCCAGACGGCAATCATGTGGCCTTCATGATGCATCGGGCGGATGTCGCAGCGAACGACTACGACGTGGGATGGTTCATCGCGCCGACTGACCGGCCCAGTACGGGCCTTTATGTGCATGATGGTGGCGATCCTACCCTGTACCGATACGGTCAACCGGGCGGAAGAACAGTTGGCTCATGGATCTCCGAGTATGCGCACTGGTCGCCAGAAAGCAGCGGCATTGCCTACCGGAGACGTGCCGATGGGGAAACTCAAATTTGGTGGAGTAGCCGCGACGGGTCGAAGACGCGGCAGCTTTCTCACAACGCAGCCGACGTAGAGGAGTTCTACTGGCGCGACGGTGGATCGAGCGTCTTGTTTATCACGGATGCAGATCGCGCCGATCTTCGCGAAGTGGAGAAATCGCGGTTTCGGAACGGACACGTTTACGACTACGACAAGGAATGGTCGACGATCGACGGGCGGCCATACTACCCACGCTATCTATTGACGGGCGGCGCGCCGCGTTATTGGGTGCTGGATATCGCATCGGCATCCGAGCGGCGGGCGACGGACGATGAGCGCGCGGAGTTTGATCGATTGAGGCAGGGCGCGCCGAATCCGGATTTCGCACCGAAGTCCAGGAGGGCGAGCTGGACCGAGGGAAGACGTGGTGTCGCGTGGTTACAGCCGGACGATCCAGAGCTGCAGGGAATGAACCCGCCGCTGACAGTCTATGCGTCGATACTGGGTGACGACCGGGAACCGATACGCTGCACGGCCGAGGAGTGCACGGGTCGGCTGGAGCTGTTCAGGTACAAGCCCAAGTTGCTGAGACACTGGCTGTACTGGAGCACCGTAAATGACGAGGTCTACTACGTCCGTCAGGAAGGCACAGGGTATTCGAAGCAAAGCCTCTATGCCTGGGATGTCAGAGAAAACCGTGTGCGCAAAATTCTCACGACGCACGAGTGGATTTCCGACTGTTCCATAGCTCATGGCAAAGCGATCTGTTTCCGCGAGACCGCGGAATACCCACGGACGATAATCTCGATCGATCTCAGCGACGGATCGATCGAAACTCTGGTGGACGCGAATCCCGAGTTTCGTAACGTGATGCTTGGGGACGTCGAGTTTCTCGAATGGGAGAACGAACTTGGCCATGGGACATTCGGCTATCTCGTCAAGCCGTCCAACTATGTCCCGGGCCGGCGCTATCCGTTGGTGTTCGTCGGTTATCGGGCTCGCCATGCTTTACGCGGCGGTGTCGGTGACGAGTATCCTGTGCACCTGCTGGCTGCAAGCGGTTTCGTCGTTCTCGTATATGACAAGCCGAACCACTACGAAGCCGAGGAGAAGTACAGCGATTCACTGGATATCGGCAGGGCCAGGTGGGGTGTAGATCTGTACGATGTCCGAGTGCCGCTGGCACTGTTCGAATTTGCGATTCAAATGCTTGATGAGGAAGGGCTCATCGATCCCGCGCGCGTGGCTATCACGGGCTTGAGTGCTGGTACGAATGACGTCAACTATTCGTTAATTCACTCCGACCTGTTTGCTGCCGGGATTTCGAGCAGCGTTGAGTTCGGGCCGAATAACGGCGTGTTAAGCGGAGTATCGGCGGAATTCAGGAAGCACCGCGAGGCGATAGGCGCGGGACCCTACCCGGGACCGCATGGATTCCTGCCGCCTCATATGTCCCTTCAGCTCAATGCGGAACGCGTCAATGAACCATTACTCGTCAATGTCAGCGACGCCGAGCACCCCTGGGCCCTGGCCGAAATAGCGGCACTCGCGAGACACGACAAACCCGTCGAGATGGTTGTGCATCCAGATGAAGGGCACGTCAAGTGGCATCCGGCGCATCGCTTCGCCATTTATGAGCGAAACGTCGATTGGCTGAATTTCTGGTTGCGGGGCGTTGATGACCCAAGTCCGGCTAAGGCCGGCCAGTATGTCCGTTGGCGTCGTCTGCGAGACGCTCAATCGTTAAACTGATTTGTAATCAGTAGGTCCCGTGTTCGATTCATGGTGCCGGCACCATAAAAACAACGACTTAGCCCCTCCATTGTGAGGGGCTTTTTCGTATGTAGGCACTGTGTAGGCAGTTACCCCGGTTTTCCCCCCGGCATTCAGTTGGTGCTGAATTATCAGTGGAGTAGCCCATGAGGGTGCATACGGCGCGCGAGATGCCTCGAAAATTGAGATCAAGGTTTAAGTTGAGATACCTGGCTTCGGTATCTCGAAAACACATCTGGCGCAGGTTTGATCGGTCGACCTAATTCCACTATTTTGTCGGTGTCCTACAAGAACAATTTAATTGACGTTGCAGGGGCAGCCAAATGGGTTGGAAGGGAACAGTGAGGTCCGTAGGAGCAGCCGTTCGCGCCGCTGACAGAGAGGCAAAACGTCGGGAGCGAGAGGCAATTCGCCGGCAAAATAAATTTGAAAAGCTCGAGGCGCAGGCGGAGGCTATGCGGGAGGCCACAAATTACGCTACGTACATAAACAACCTAGTGTCGATACACCAAGACTGTAGAGAGCAGATCGATTGGCGTGGAATAGCCGACAATCCCGCGCCTTCGGAACCGACCAAAGACAGCAAGTTAGAGACTCTTGCTCGGGAGAAAATGGAGAACTACCGTCCGGGAGCGATCTCTAAGATTTTCGGTAATGAAGCCAAGAAGCGCGAGAAATTGAGGAGCGCGGTTCAAGATGCGGCAAAGGAAGATGGGCTAAACTTTCATAAGGCTCAGGAAGAGTGGAGAAAAGCGTTCTCAGACTGGAAAGAGTCCACCGCATTGGCAAATGCGCTAGTAGCCAATGATGCAGACGCAAAAATCCAAATCATCAATGAACTGGGTGAATTCTCAACGATCGATCTGCTTGGGAAGGAACTCAACTTCACGGCCGAAAAAGGAAAATTGCTCGAGGCGAAACTTACGCCTCACGACGAAGATATAGTTCCTAAGGAGACCAGGACACTTTTGCAGAGCGGCCGCCTGTCCGTAAAGCAGACTCCCAAAGGAAAATACTACGAGCTTTATCAGGACCATGTTTGTAGCGCTATGTTGCGAGTCGCCCGAGAATTGCTAGCGTTGCTTCCCGATGAAAAGGTAGTCATTACGGCTCTCGCTTCGTTGCTCAATACAAGCACAGGACATAAAGAAGAGGTACCTATAATCTCAGCATGCATTTCTCGATCTACGCTGGAGGGGCTAAATTTTGTGGCTCTAGATCCATCAGATGCTCTAAGCCAATTCGTCCACAATATGGATTTTAAGAAAACCAAAGGGTTTGCTGCAGTCGAATCGATAGATCCGACTAGGTTTGCCGACCAGCAGATGCGGGACTAAGTTTGAATCCGTAGGTCCCGTGTTCGATTCATGGTGCCGGCACCATAAAATCAACAGCATAGCGCCTCCATCGAGAGGCGCTTTTTCGTGTGTAGGCACTGTGTAGGCAGCACTCTCGGGGCGGGTTAATTGTTAGAGATCACGTGAGGCACATCGCTGATGTCCCCTGAGTACGCGCAAAACGTGCAAGCCGTGGCCGGTCTGCGCAAGCCTAAGGCCCGCTATTCGTTGCTGGCGGACAGTCGAATGCTAGAATTCCGAAAGACTGCGAACGACCCAGTGCGGTCGTTCGGTATAAGGCTGCTTATCGAGGTGTAATTATTTACTATCGGAGTAGCCTTGTCGTGAAGCTGTTCCATGGGTCAAGGCGAACTCAGTAGAATTTGGCAAGATGGGAAATTTGAATAAAGGTGCTCCATAGCTATGGTTAATTCTGGCAAATGCCCAAAATGTGGTCAGGCTATAAATGACTTCACACTAAAGATCGAAACTGTCAGCGGAAGTATTGGATTCGGCGGAAGCAAACTTAACTGTATTCAATTCGTATGCAACGGATGCAAATCCGTAATTGGCGTTCAGGTTGATCCGATTGCCGTCAAGGCAGATACGATACAAGAAATAAAGAAACTACTGCGACGCTAGGTCGGAATGTCGCCGCGCTGGCTTCCTCGACCCCTTCTTATGGCAATTGGTTTGGATTGCCGTTTGTGCCGTACGACGCCCAGTTATGAATCTCGGAGACAATTATCCCATCGTCTCGATCAACAAAATTAAGAAAGTGATCCCGTAATCCTGCTACATCGGTATTAAATCGATTGAAACACCAAGTTGACTCCAAAATCCGCACGGCGCTGAACCTGTTTAACTCGTCATAAAGAGCTTGATAGTTTCGAGCGTTACGCAAATCATATGACACGAAGTAAAGAGACATTGTTTAACTCCTGAACCGTTGGATGTCCGCGATGGTCCTATTTAGCTGCATAATAGTATTCATATAGATCATCCAGTTGGCGCGCAGACTCCAGTTGCAGGTCCCTGTCAAGGATTTCCTGCAATTCCGGCGGAAACTCGCGATTTCGTAGCACGTCATGGATCACGGTGCGTAATTCCGGATTCAAAGCGTACTTTCTCTTATTCTGGCTTACCTTAAAAATGAGCATTTCTGCAGTCAAGAGGTCATTTATTACTGCTGGAACTTGATCGCTATATTTTTCATCGATCCCGCGGCCTTTAGGGATGTCTGAAACCCACATATATCCTTTGTTTCGCCCTCCCCACATCTGGTGTTTCTCTAATTTGGCAACCAGTAGCAAAGCCACGACGACTTTTCGTGGGAGCATTGGGTCGCCATTCAGATGCAGGTCGCGCGCATTGTCCAAGATCGCAATCAGATCAGCGGGATCGTTAACATCGCCGACCAACACAACGCTTCGACCGTATAGTCTCTTGCGCAAACCAGTGATCACTTTTTGTTGAACGTTTCTTATTAGTATGCATGGGCCAGGTGCTGAAATAACAACAGAACTTACATCTGTTATTTGTACGCTGCAGCTCATATCGTACTGCCACGATACGATGTGCCAGTCCTGCCAATGATCTTCGTTCGCTACCAGGTCTCGCACCTCAACTACCCAATCAGATATTAGTGGGTTGAGTTTGCTATTGGGGTGACATAGATAAATTGGGTTCGAGGCCATTCGGAATCCAGTGCTGAATACTTGTCGTCAATTCAGTAGCGAGTAGGATTCTTTGAAATTGCACGAAACAAATATTTTGCTGGTATTGGTATATCCATAAGCCAATCGATAGGCGCTTGTGAAATGGCTTGCAGAATGAATTTCCGCATTTGGGCATCAGAAATCGACTCGAGTTCAGTTGAGACGTTTTTGCTCTTGATTAATCGAGACGCGCTGCTGCCACGTGAAGTAAACGCGAACTCTGGATTGACTTTGTTTCCTTTTGCCCAGCGGAAGACATGCCTTGCGACCTTTGATGACCGATGCCGATTCCATTCAGAAACTAAGTCCTCAGAATGCGATCGCAACAAATTTGGGAAAAGGGTATACCACTGCGATGACTGAAAGACTTCCTTCAGCGGAGCTGCATCTCCAAGCTCTTTCTTTTCCCAGAATTGCCCGGCCCAGTCTCGTTGTATATCAATTGAAATTGGCTCGATCTCAATCCAGCTTTCTTCTGTATCTGGATTTTCTCTCTGGCCTAGCCGAACCTCACCAGTGGTCTTGTTCAAGAAACGGCGACCTGGGGGATTGTCGAGCGCAAAAGCCCTCCAAAATGCGCTATGTAGTGGTCTTTGGATTGCGGCGTTTTCGTCAAGTGACTCCGCCTTTTCGAAACTTTCGGCGGGACGTAAAGCGTCGCTGGACTCGGTGCCCTTGCTGGCAACCGGTTGTATGATGGCCGCCGCCAACGCTCCTTGTTCGGATTCCCCGACTTGCAATAACCCCAGTTTTTCGGCTGAAGTCAGGAATTCCTTGAGCGACGTAAAGCCGACTTCCTTCCACAGAGGTCCATTGAACTCTCGACGAAGAAGCATTCCTATTTTTGCAGCCGTTATGAGCTGTCCAGGTTTGGACTCGCACCGAAGAAATTCGATAGCTCGGCTTATGAATTCTGTTTTTTGCATTTGTTAGTCCCTCGCTAATGGCCCCTTAGGACGAATCCTAAGGGGCATAAGATATCTTTCTAGCGTTTTGCAGGGACTAAACTAGCGGACTGTGGATGAATCTAAGTTTGCTGTCTTGTAACTAGGCGCCTGCGCGCCTCAATTCAACAAACATCCGCTGTTCTTGGCCTCCACTCCCTTGATACGGCGCAAGCGTAATTTGCTGCTGGCGCCTTCCCCGGTCTGATTGGACTAGCTATCTAGGGACCTTGTGGCAGATATGAATATGAGGCCGACAGGACGGTTTGTCAACGGGAGTAGGTCACGTTTTGTCTAATTCGCCAAAAGATCATGATGTTACGTTCGATCCTGCAATCTGAGCACGGAGAGCCTTAATTTTAGGTAAATCACCGTAACATATTGATTTTTAAAAAATTATAAAAACCAGACTTAGTTCGGTCAAATTTTCCGTTCAACTATTCGAAAATGGCTGTTCAAAAAGACAATGCCAGGCAGCGTTGTCCGATCAATGTTGCCGAACGACCAGACTCGCATCAATTTAGTCACCCCTGCGCGCCAAAATTTATCTACCAAAGCAAAATACCACGGACCAGAGTGACTGTCTCCACCCTGAAAATGGGGTCACGTCAATTCCCTATTTTTGCGGATTATTGAACGATGGGCCGTTAGGGACACTAGTTCTTTAAAATATGGTGCCACCTTCGGTCGGGCGAGCAATTGTTTCTCGCGTAAAGCAATTTACATTGGCCCAAGGAATGCGGGCCGAGGCCCGCAAACTCTTATGCTGGCTTCCGGCCCTTCCATGCCTTGTTCGCTTGCTCCGCGATTTTCAACGCCTCACCGAGTGGCGTTAATGTTGGGTACGCCATTTCGAGTTTCTCGTACTTCCCAGACTTGAATGACTGGGCGGAAATTGTGTATAAACCTTCCTCGTAGCGGTCATCGCCTTGGACAGAGACTTCCACTACACGGGGCCGTCGGTTCTCCTGAATGATCTCTGCTTCTTGGAATCGAATTTCAAATTCGCTCCCGTCTCTTTTTGCTACTTTCCGTTGATGGACAAGTCCAAATACTCTGAGAATTAGCATGATGGTAGTTTCCTTTCGTTATTTTCGTAAATTTCAGACACACTTTGCCCGTCAAGTAACGGGGCAAAGTGCACCCCAACTTTAGAACCACGCGGCGACGGGCGACTCGCGGGCCCACTTAGACACCCGGCAGCGTTTGCTGCGTGGAGTCTCCAAGATTCTTGCTAAACTCAATATCGCCATCCTTGATCACGTATTTCGTGACGTAACGAAGTGCTGCGTCGTTACTTCGGATGGCTTCAATACGTGCGAATCCGGCTAGTTCGTTCCAGTAATCCATCCAGGTAAGTCGTCGCGCTCGTTGATTCAGATCGTCTACCGATCCCATGAGGGCATGAAAATGGATCACTCCGCGCTTCTGGAATTCAATTCCGAGAATCCAGTGAATGCCACCGTGCTCCTTTTTCTGCCATCGGCGCCCGTAGAGCGAGCGGTTAAGTTGATTGGTAAAGAAGCGCCAGCGCTTTAGTGCTGCTTCCGGATGCACCTTGGTTTCAAAAGTCAGCGTCGCGAACCACTGAAACTCATACGCAGAAAGGAATGTCACCCATGCATCCTGGAGAATTTGTTTTTCGGACTTTGGTAAATCTTCGCCCGAGCGAACCTTGACATGAGGCCCCTGAATGCCGTGGTTTAGCCGGCCTGCCGGTCCCGGCGCTAAACGCTCTGGGCCCGGCTGCCTTTCGGCTACCACGGCATCCTTCCCCATGATCAAGGCGTCGCTCGTGCGTGTTGAGGCCATGATTGCCTGCTACACGCTGGTTGATTTGCGGATGCGCGAGTTAACAAACGCTTCCAATGCTGAGAGTTGATAGCGAACGGCGCGAGATCCAACACGAACGAATGGGATCTCTGCGCCGGCCCAGCGGTCGCGCTCTAAGAAGGCCTCGCTAACGCCGAGAAAGCGTGCGGCCTCTTTCGTGGTCAGTAGTTTGCTCATTGCCTTACTCCGTTTGAGGGGGTACGAGTAAGGCTACGGATTGTGGGAAGCGGGTAAATGCACCTCCGGCGGAGGTGCTAGAGTTTTTTGTACTCGCGAATAGACTTGAGGTCGCGGTCGCGCACGGCCTTTTCGAGGCGGCGCTTAATCGCGCCAACAGGGTCGGGCGTTTTGTGTTCAATGTTGACGTTGCGTGACTTGATGGGATTGCCCAACAAATAGCGCCCGTCTAGTTGGATATTCAGCGATCTGACTACTTTTTCGATCCGGCCGGCAACATTGAAATAGTTAACGGCCTTTCCGTCGCGCTTCAGTTGGAAAATTGTGGGCTCGTACAACTCGAATATCCGGTTGACCAATGTATTAAGCGGTTCATGCTTGGCCTTATTTAACTTCTTCGCCGTTTGCCTATTTCTTTGTTGAATTTCCCGAGCGCTTCTCTTATTGGCTAATTCGTGCTCATCACGATAATTTATCCAATTATTCATTGCAGCTAGTCCGCAACTAACTAACTCTGAATTACTTTCTTCGCTATTTAATCTAATTCTATTTGTCAGTATTTCCGCAATAATTAAATTAAATAACGATAAATCTAAATTAGTGTGCTCGGAAAGCTGACTATTTAAATAACCAATTAGATTTAAGTTAACTTTATATGCTTTATCCAAGTTGTCGTATTCCTCAAGAACCATATCGACATAACCGCGGCATCGACTAAGTTCAGAAGGCTTAACTTGCGATAATGCACTTGCCAAGTCGCGCTCTAGTATTTCAAATTGAGAAGCCCTCACAGTGATTCACCTGGTGCCGCGGCAGCGGGAAACGGAATCACATGCCGTGCGCCTCCTTCAAACGCACGCACCAGAAAGTCGCCTATCTTCTGTGCAGGTCTACGCAGGCGTTCGATATCGGAGACGATATAGCCGGAGGTGACGTCATTGGCCATCTTGTGATTCACCAATCTTTTGATTGCGTACGGTGAAATATCCAAACTTTCAGCAATAGTAATAAACGTACGCCGCAAATCGTGCAGGGTATAGATAATGCCGGAGCGCTCAATCACTCGAGCGATCTGTTTCTTGGGCTCGACTAGTGGACCCCGACCATCGCGGCCTGGAAACACATACGTCGTCAATATGTTCTGCTGGCGCCGGGAGAGCAATTCGAGGGCGAAGGTCGATAGCGGTAGCGTCACCGACTCGCCGTTCTTGGTTTTCCGTAAGTAAAGAGTGCGATCTTCAAGATCAACGTCCGACCATTTGAGACGGGCTGCCTCACCGCGCCGTAACCCGGTGAAGAGCAGCAACAGCTGGAAGTCGGCCATGGTGTCGCCAAAGCTGAACGGGTCCTCAGTGTCTCTCAAGGATTGTATGGCGTCATGCCAGGGTTTCAGCTCATGGAGCTTGATGACGGTTTGCCGGCGCTGGTTCTTGTGCCAGGCACGGGTGCGGGTGAGGATCAATACCGGGTTCGTCGGCAGCACCGGCTCACCGCTGCCATCGTCGTAGCTGGCCATGGCGAAGTTCAAGATCGAGCGTAGCGCCCGCATTGTGAGGTTGGCGTAGGACTCGCCACGGTTTTCTGAGATCTTATAGAAACGCGTTTGCACCATTTGTGGAGTAATGGCGTCAATTGGTTTATTGCGCCAGTCCTTAAGTGCAACTCGAAGAAAGCGGTCGTAGTCATAAAGGGTTTTCTCGCTGAGCTGCTTGCGCGCTTTCTTGAAGTCCTCGAAACATGCCTTCAGCGTTGTCGCTCGGCGAAGTTGCTTTCGGCGTTCTGCTATCGGATCGATCCCCATGGCCACGTTGCCTAGGAACATCTGGGCTTTCTTTCGGGCTTGGACGGCGGTGAGTTCCCCGTGACGGCCTAGGGTGGTGCGAACGTTGCGGCCGTTGATTCGCTTCTCGACGATGTACGACCGCACACCCTTTGCAGTAATGCGGACGGCAAAACAACGAAGATCGGTGTCGCGAAGGAAGTATTGTCCGGACTTCGGCACCGCAGCATTTTCAACCGTGGTGTTGCTAATCCGGACCGACTGATTGGGTGTTGATGTAGGCACTGTGTAGGCACTTTCTTTCGAACTGTTGCGGCCAGTTTAGAAGTGCATCAAAGATAATTGCAAGTGGATCAGTGGCTTATCAAACAATGACAAACAACTGCAAAGTTCTTAAAACAACTAAAATCGTCCTTTGTAATCAGTAGGTCCCGGGTTCGGCTACTGGTGTCCGGACAGGCTTGAACTCCTGAAACGGCAGGGCGCCACATCGGGAACGATGGCTCGTGCTATCAACGTATTCACCGCTCAGCTGTCTCGGCCACGCTTTTGCAGAACGGCAGCCACCGTTGGCCGCGCCACATCACCGAATATGCGCCTGCTAACTGTAGCAAGTCCTCGTGCGTTCCTCGCTCGGTGATCCGGCCTTCATCAAGCACAATAATTTCGTTTGCCTGTACGATCGTGGACAATCGATGCGCCATGATTACGGCTGTCGCGTTTTTTGTGGCGTCGAAAAATTGGCGAAGGACTTTGTGCTCGGTCGTCGAGTCCAGCGCCGACGTGGCCTCGTCGAAGATGTATATATCCGGTTTTCTGATAACGGCCCGCGCAATCGCCAGGCGTTGTCGTTCTCCACCGGACAGGCGGACGCCGCGTTCGCCGACTGTCGTGCTATAGCCGTCCGGCAGCCCGAGGATAAAATCGTGAATGTTGGCGATCTTCGCGGCGGCAACGATCTCGTTCTGGCTGCACCCTGGCCTCGCGAACGCGATGTTGAAGGCGATGGAATCGTTGAACATGATGGGATCCTGAGGGACGACAGCTATGCTTTTGCGTAGATCGGCAAGCGGAATGTCCGAGAGGTCTAAACCGCCGAGGCAAATCTTTCCTTTGCCTGGCTCGACCAACCGCAGCAGTAACCGAATAAGCGAGGACTTCCCGGAACCGCTGGCGCCGACGACGGCCAGCGTACCTCCGGGTGGCACGGAAAAGCTCACGTTGCGCAGTATGGGCCGGTCGAGGTCATAGCCGAACGAGACGTGGTCGAACATCAGCTCCTTCGGCCCGGGATCGACTGGTGTCTGCCCTG
Source organism: Woeseiaceae bacterium (assembly GCA_021773115.1). GTDB lineage: Bacteria > Pseudomonadota > Gammaproteobacteria > Steroidobacterales > Woeseiaceae > UBA1847. The sequence continues at coordinate 107,762 of JAJFKS010000034.1, forward strand.
TGACCTGGCACGGTTCCGGCTCTTCCCGGAACAGTTCGGCCATTTTGTCGATGAAAGAGATGCCTTGGACAATGTCCCGATACGCGAACCCGATTCTCTCGAGTGGCATGACCAGTTGTATAACGTAGGCGTTCACGAGCACAAAGTCGCCGACGCTCATCGTGCCTTCCGCTACTGCATTGGCCGCGACGTACAACGACATCCCGAGTGACAGCGCGAAGATGCCAGCGACGGCGAGGCCGTTCTGCATTCTTCGCCTATAAAGCTCCGTCCAGTGGTCTTCCGTATTCCGCAAGGCATCGAGGTAGCGCCTGCGCACTCTGGCTTCGCCGGTAAAGAGCTTGACGGTCTCGTAGTTCAATAGTGAATCGGTAAATACTGCGCCGGAATTGACGTGTGCGGTCGATGCAGCCCGCGCTGGGCCGCGGATATGCACCGCACCGATCCGGAACACCAGCGCGTATAGCGCCACGGACAGGCCGATAATCGTGAGAAATCCGCTGTGTCCAAGGATTATGAGCACAACGCCCATGCTTGCTGCCTCGACCATGATCGGGAGTACGCTATTGACGAGATGCAGCAATACGACCCGGTAACCGAGCAGCCCGTTGGACAGCGTCTGGGCCAATGCACCGGTTTCTCGTTCCAGGTGGAAACGCAGCGATAGCGACATGATATGCCGGAAGCATTCGTCGCTGAGCTGCCGGTGTATGCGTTGCTCGGCCCGGCCGAGTGCTGTTGCGCGTAACTCGGCCAATGATCTCGCCAGGTAATGCGCCAGCGTGTAGGCAAGGACGAGGACAATCGGAACGATGCCCGGGTAGTTGTCGCGCCCGGTATCCATCGCATCGACCAGAGCTTTCAGGAGCAACGGCGAGAGTGCGGTGGCGACTGACGCACTGAGCATGAAGACCGTGGCAGCGGCGGTAAAGCGTCTCGCCGTACCGTCAGATGCCGACCACAGTCGTTGAAACGCGTCTCGCAATGCGGCATTTGAATGGTGTTGCAGTTTATGCGATCCATCTGAGTCCGGCATCATGGCAATGTCGGGCCCTCGGCGCTGGTCCAGGATCTCGCCCAGATCTCGGCCCGGAAAGCAGTGAGCACCGGGAACAGCATATTCGCATTTCGGATAAGCGAGCGCTCGGATAGAGCCTCTGCGGTCGCGTGCTTGTCAAGCAGCCCCTCGGTAACGAGAAGGCCATCGAGCAGGAATTCGCGAAGCACGGCGACGTTCCGGACCAGCAGGCCGATGAAGTAGCCCGTTGTCGCGCCTTTGGTCGTGCGCGCGAGAATACTCGCGGGAACGGCTCCGTCGAATGCCTCGCGCACCAGTGCGCGGTCAATCCCGTCATAGGTCAGGACGTAGGAGGGGATCTGCAGACAAAGCTCGATGATGGGCTGGGATATCAGCGGATGCACAATGTCCGCGTAATGGTCGGACATGTGACGGAACACTTGGCTGTCGATGACATTGAATATCTGCTGTTGCTTGCTCCCCGGCAGATCACGCGCGGCGCTGACCCACGGATGCCGGATTACGTCGTAGTCGAGGGCATCGCGGGTTCGCTGGCTCACCAGTAGTGGCGGATTCAAAATGTCATAGGGGTTTGCGGGTTTTCGAAAAAGCCCGGACAGAACCGCCGTCGCCAGGACCGACCAGATCGGCTTTTTCGTGAACCGCGACGTATCCGAGATTACTCGGAAGAACTCGCCGGCAAGACCATGACGCCGGGCATACTCCGCAGCGATGTGAGGGTTCCTGCTGCGCTGGAAAAAATGATCGCCGCCCTGGCCGGAGAATACTGCTTCGATTCCATGAGACTGGACAAGTCGCTCCTTGGCCGTCTGAGATTCCGGTAAGAAGACGATGTGCGCTGGAGTCGCCACCCTGGCCGGGTCGAAGAAGTGGTCGAGAGGCCGCTCGGGTGGAGGAATTGGTGCCTCGATAAGCGCTGCACCCGCCAACTCTGCGGCCTCGCGCGCAAGAACGCGTTCGTCGCTTTCGGAATGCCGGGCGAAGTAATTGTTGCAAATAACGTTGACTGATCTCTGCCTGTCGCACAGGCAGGCGAGGACAACTGCAGAATCGAGCCCACCGGAAAGGTCGTGCAGTATGCTGCTGTAACACGACGCCCAGGCGCCTACACAACCCTCGATAACGCTGCGGAGTTGCCGTCCTGCGATCTGCCTGCCCTCGACAAACGGTTTGCGGCAGAAGCGGTCCGGACTCCACGAATAGTCGCTTGTCGTTCCGTCCGGGCCTATCTCAATACGTTCGCCCGCGTCCACCTCGCGCACGTCGCTGAGGCCCGTGTCCGATGTGACGAGATGGTCGAACCAGAGGTAGGCGGCGACGTGATCCCAGTTGATGGAGGCGTCGATGAGCCGGAGTTTCGCGCAGTCGTCGACGTGCGAACAGATGACGCGAATATCGCCGAAACGGGTGATGAAGCAAGGCACGGCACCGGTCGGGTCCCGCAATATCCATAAGCGCGGTCCGTGTTCTTCTTTCAATATGGCGACGTAGCGTCCCCAGTATTGCTCGACTAAGCGCTTGCCTTTCGTCCGTTGCAGGTCTTTCGGAGAGATGCTATCTGTTGCCCCATCGCGGCGGAAGAGTCTGCCGAGTACGATGCCGCCGCTGCGATCCAGTTCGTAGGCTTGGGAGCCGCCGGAACCAGTGCCTGAGTGAAACACTAGAAGGTCAGGCGTATCGATGCCGCAGGTCCAGTTCGGGAACTTTGTTCTGAGGCGCTGCCGGAGGCTCTCGGCGAGGGAGTTGTTCTCAGCAACCGCCGGATTCCATGCGAAGGCGATGTAGCGGAGCATTGCCCGGCCCCTCGACTTCAGAACGCCATGATGGGCGTGAAACGCCTGACAAAGTCGACAGTATCGTTCAGGACACAGTTTTCGTCCTGTACCCAACAATGTGCGGTGAACGGTTCACCCGTGACGCCGAATACCCACTTGGGGAACTGGCGATAGTGTGCAAGAAACTCGATGAGTGCGAGGGAATCAAAGCGGCACAAGTACTCCCTCACGTAGTATGGGCGAAGTCGGTGGAATATTGTCACCAGTTCCAGTAATTGGTGTGGGGCGCGTGGAACGAAGCTGGCCTGCTTTTTCTTGCGCCTCTCGACCTCGCCGATGATTCGTTGCAGTGACTTGAAGCGGTACTTGGCGGATGCAGAAATCGTGGCCTTTAGAAACGACACGTAATGGCCGGGCCGTGGTTTCGCAGTGGTTCGGTTCGAAACGAAGCTTTCTGTTGGAGTTGGGATCTGAACTGGAATAGATGCTTTGCCGTCTGACTCTGCATCCGCCAGTAGGCCGACTTTCGTTAGTGCGAGAGCGATGTGTCTCATCTGTTCTTGATCGGTGCTCGGGCACTGCGCAATATCAGAGGAAGGGAGATCGGGAAATAGTCGCAAGGCGACCTGCGTGTTGTGCCGGTCCAGACACTGATACCGATCGTGGCGGATATCCGAGAAAATGAGATGGTCGTCGGCAAGACAGACATAAGCGTGTTCCGCTAGCGTCGAGGGCGATTCGATCATGTGAGGCCGTTCGTATTGAGACATGCGCGGCGTTGCCGCCGCGCACGTCGTCTGGACAGGAACAGGTCCTAGTCCTCGTACAGCGGCTGGTCGGATTCGGCAACCTGGCCGATCGTTCCATTCGTCTCTTCCGAAATTGCGCCAAGATCAATCAATACATCTTCGTTCATGACTTTCTCCTTCACTTATCAGTGGGTGGTTGAATCGCCACAAGCTGATGTGGCGCATTCAAGCTAGGGCCGCAGGTTCGATGTCGTCAAAAGTATCTATTCCGCGCACAGGAAAAGATCTGTTCGATGTGCAAGCGGCTGTTTCCTCAACACAGTGAGCCTGGTCTCGAATTACGGGTCGTTGCGTTTTTGCGCAAGCTTGAGCAACTCCGGCAGCAGCGCGATGCGCGTGTCGTGATAGTCGTGAATCGTCTTCAACAACACCTCGCAGCGAGCGGCCAGCAGCAATTCGCACAGCAGCACCAGATCGCTTTGTACTTGCGGCAGCAGTTGGCACTCGAGCATGCGCATGTAATGCAGCCGGTCGTTGGCGCGGCGGACAGCGCTGACGATGTCGGCATTCTCACCCAGCGATGCGATGCCGGTGAAGATGTCGCCCGTATAAGTCGCCAGCGCATGGAAGTCGGTAATTACGTGCCGCCTGAGCTTGTGAAGAACGCCGACGACCGGCTCGAACTCCGGTAACGCGCGGCGCTTTTGAGGATCGAGCCACGCCAGTTCGTGTGTCAGCAGCAGTCGCGTGATGTCGTAATGCCCGATGAGCCGCTGCCGGGTCAGGCGCAGCGCGAAGAACCCCTTCTGCGGTGCCTTGATTACGAGGTCTTCGGCCGCCAGGCGGTTCAGGGCTTCACGTACCGGGGTCGTGCTGACGCCGAGCCGCTCGGCAACGGGCTCGAGATAGATTCTCCGCCCTTGTTGAAACTCACCGGCGATGACGCGCGCCTTGACGGCGCGATACACGCGGTCAGAGGCCGCATGGCTTCGTATCCGTGTGTCCATTCGCGGGCCCACTGACTATTGACGATGGACTAATCCTAGGGAAGCGGCATCATATATGGTACTGACAGAACAGACAGGGAAGGTCTGAACGTCCGGTGCCGCGGTTGCAAGACCGCTACCTTTGGGGGACGGCGTGCGGCTATCCGATTTCATCGATGCGTCCAACAAGGCCGGCTCGACCGAGTCGATTCTCGCCCTGATGCAGCGAGCCGCGGGCGACCTGGGTTTCGACCGTTACGCGTACTGCGCACTGACGCGGCACGAGCGCTACGCGGCCGGCGAGAATTCGGCGCCGGCCGTGGCGCACAATTTTCCGGCCTCCTGGATCGACTACTACTTCGAACACGACTACCAGACCCGTGACCCCGTCGTGCTGCTGGCCCCCGCCATCGAGCGGCCGTTTCTCTGGGACTCGCTGAACGGTCCCTACCAGCTGAATCGCGCCCAGGACAGGCTCATGCGGGAAGCGGACGAGGCCGGGCTCCGGGACGGCGTGGGCGTGCCATTACACGGCCCGCGCGGCAACGTCTGCCTGGTGACCTTCGCCGCCGGCGACGGTCACCCGCGCCCCGGCGCCGCATTGCCGCGACTGGAGGTGCTCGCGAACCAGTTTCACGCCGCCTACAGCGCCGTCGGCCGCGCCGGGCGTGCGCGTCGCAGCGTCGTCCTGTCAAAACGGGAACGCGAATGCCTGCAGTGGGTCGCGGCCGGCAAGTCGTCGTGGGATATCGGCATGATCCTGAATATCAGCGAAAGGACGGTCAACTTTCACGTCAGGAACGCGCTCGGCAAGCTCGATGCGAACACACGCACGCTGGCCGTCGTCAAAGCGATTCGCTACGGACTCATCGGTCTTTAACGCAGGTTCCTGTCAGTTTTGACAGGTGTGCGCACGCACCGGTCGTGATTTATTGGCTTCGTGCCCGTAAACGGCCGGAGTCCGGATTTGACCGTGGTGTGCCTCAACTGGGAAACCGCCCATCTGCACGGCGAGACGTGGATCGACCATCATCGCCTGCGGCACCGCCTGTTCGTCGAGCGCCAGGACTGGGACGTGCCGGCCTACCGGGGTATGGAGTACGACGAGTTCGATACGCCCGCTGCCTGGTACCTGCTGTGGCTCGATGAGCGGGGCGAAACGCGCGGTGCCGTGCGCCTGTTGCCCACTACGCGGCCCTACATGTTGCAGCAGCTGTGGCCGCAACTGCTCCGCGGCGCGCCGCCCGAATCCGATGCGGTGTGGGAGGCGACGCGTTTCGGCTGCGACGGCGGTCTCGACGCGCGGCGGCGCCGCATCGTGGTGGCCGAGTTGCTGTGTGCCATGCAGGAGTTCGGCCTGCGGCGCGACATCGAGCGTTACCTCGTCGTGATGCCGCTGCGGCTGCTCAATTGCGTGGTCGTGAAAGCGGGCGGCGAGGTCATCGTGCTCGGGCCGGAACGCATCCTCGGCAAGCGGCCGGCGGCCGCCTCGTACCTGACGGTGGCGCCACGAGTGCTGGCCGAGTTACGCCATCGTGCGACGCGCGTCAGTCGGGCTCGATGTAATTCAATTTGACCAGGCGCAGCGTCATGGCCTGCTCGCTGACGGCAAACTGGGTGGCCAGGCGAAAGACGTCGATATCCGTGATGCCGGCTTTGGCATCCACGTGCTCCCGGATCAGCAATCGCGGCATCAGCAACGCCGCGGCAAAGGCGTTCGCCTCGATTTCCTCGCGCAGCTCGCCGCTGCTCGACCACTCGTTTCTGAAAAACCGCCGGTCGACGAACACGCGGTCGCCCTTGGCGTGCAGGAGCATGTGGCCGATCTCGTGCGCCAGTGTGAATCGCTGGCGATGCCGATGGTGCGCCTCGTTGATGGCGACTTTTACACTGCCGTCTTCGATCAGCATCAGGCCCGACACGTCGCTGTCGAGTTCCTCGAAGTTGACCGAGATGCCGAGCGAGCGGGCGAGGGCCTCGACGTCGACCGGCGGCGAAAACTCGTCATAGTCGCGAAGCAGTTTCGTTGCGCGCCGTTCGAATGCTTGCGTCATGACCGCGCTTACTTCTTGCGCCGCAGTTTTTCGAGCACGGGCGTCAGGCTCGGGTCCACGCCCGCGTAGCGGATCCCGGCCGAACGCCGGCGCAATTCGGTAACGCTCGGCAGGAGGTCCGAGAGTTCCAGGTTGTAGTGCGCGCACAGCTCGTAGATGTTGTGCAGGGACGCGCGCTGCAGGCCCGATTCGATGTTGGCGATCGTGGAGCGATTCAGGCCGAGGACCTCGCCCAGTCCGGCCTGCGAGAGCCGGCTCTCGGTCTCGGCCGTGCGTACGCTCCTGATTCGCTGCCGGACGCTGTCGTTAAGCAATTTGGAATTGATGTGCATTCATTGCCCCTCCGTTCGGGAGCGTATTCTACATGTTCGATCCAGATTGTCCTAATTTCGGACACAATGCAAAGCATATTGACCCATACAATCACTTACCGTATTCTAGTGTATTGCCGAATAAAACTGTCCGAAATAAGGACAAATCGCTGAAATACACATTGCGCGGGCACAGCAGCATCGAGTGCGAAGCCCGGCTGGAGAACAGCTACAATGAATCAGGAGGCCATTGCCGCCGTTGGTGCGCGCACTCGCCCGGGTCGTTCCACGGTCCACTCCCTCCACTGCGCCGGCCCTGCCGCGCAACATGCCTCGCCGGCAACGACGACGGTAATGTGGCTCGGAGAAGAGCGCGAATTCTACGTTCCGGACCTTCTTTCCGACGAGGATTTCGAGCCCGGTCCGGCGCTCTACGATGCAGCCGAAGAGCACGCCAGGTACCTGCGCGAGGCCGAACGTTACATCGATGACGCCTTGAACCTGGCGGACGTGCTGCGGGCGGCCATGGGCGATGCCGGCGACAGCCGCGCCATGCAGGTCGACACTGTCCTGAAGATCGTCGGCAAGAAGCTGAGCAAGGCGCATGCCCGGATCGACGCGTACGACACGAACCATATGAACCTGTTCATGGCCTACGTCGAGCTGAGAAACCGCTCGGCTTGACGGTCGGCGACCTGTGGCTATCGTTTAATCGTCCAGGTCGGACGACACGCCAGCAGCCATAACATGCACATTTCCCACAGTCCTACAGCAGATGCATGCGTCCAGCGACGAGCGACCCGGTGACGAAGCAGGTTGCACACCCGCGCAACTCGCACTGGCGTCGGTGTTGCAGCGCGGTGAAAATATGCGCGTAATACCGGGCACCACATCGTTGGCGCATCTGGAAGACGACTGGCACGCGAAGGCTACTAAGCTACCGGCGGATATTCGTCGGCGTTGAGATTATTGATTTATTTAGACTCGTTATGGGAGGTTGACCGCCCTGCAAATAAGTGGCCAACTGTCGTTACCTATTGGGGATGCCATTTTTCTTTCTGGAACAATGGCTTACAGAGAAAACGTGTGCCACGGTGTGCTATTTGGTTTTGGGCATTGAGTGGTTCTCCTGTGGGCAGGTCCATGACGACCATGATCCAGTGGGTGTTCAAGATCAATGCTTCCTGAACTGGTGCTATGATTACAATGTAGTCATATTGAACTGGTACGAACCGGAAGGATGGAAGGCACATGGGAACAGAAGCATTTAGCGTTCGCGCGGACAGCAAAAAGGTCAAGCAATTAGACAGAATTGCTAAACAGCAGGACCGATCACGCAATTACGTAGTTAATCAAGCGATTGACCAACTTCTGGCATTGCACGCGTGGCAGATCGAACGCGTCAAGGAAGGCATTACGGCTGCCGACGAGGGCCACTTCGCCAGTGACGCCGAAATGACTAAGATATTCAACAAGTACGCGAACGCTTGATTGTGCGTGTACGTTGGATAGAACCAGCCGCCGTAGCGCTACGTGCAATTGAAGATTACATTGCGAATGAAAATCCGAGGGCAGCCTATGAAGTCGCTCAAAGGGTACAGGTTGCTGTTGGTCGGCTACAAGCGCATCCAAAGAGCGGTCGAACCGGGAGGGTTCGCGGTACGTATGAGCTGCTTATCCATGATCTGCCGTATATTGTGGCTTATCGTATCAAGAAGGAAGAGGTCCAGATTCTGAGCGTGTACCATACTTCCCGTAAATGGCCGGGGGAATTCAATTAAATCGAAAGGGGCGAATTCCAATTGTAGCTTGTGCATCTTATGAAACGGTCTCGCGTTGATTTTGTCGACCTATTGCGGGCTCATTACGAAATTCCCTGGGAAGAACGATAGCTGGTATCAGCCGCTAACGTCATGCGGCAAGACGGGCTCGATTTTTGAAAGCAGGTCGCCAGTACTAGCCGAAGTTCAGTTGTCGGTATTCCTGGTTCCTGTTGGGCTGCTTTGATCCTGGTATTTCGTCTATCAGGCCGACGTATATCGATATTGAGCGAAAACACAGAAACGCTTCGGCTTGGGAAAAATTGGCTTCAGCGTCGAACAAGATTCCGGCGGCGCCACCGTTGTCCGACTGACCAGAGTTTTGTCTGCAGCCGGTGATCCATAGAGCCACCTACGACGACATTTATAATAATCGTGCTGAAAACTCCAGAAAGCACAGGCCTGTGCCATATCAAGAGTTGCAATCAGAATTTTCTGATTGAGATCGCGATACACATCGTGCAGCATGCTGAAGACATGCCAAAAATACTTTGCCGGCAGTGGAGTGTCTAAATTGCGCGCCGCCAACATTTCGCTCTGATGGAGCACCTCATCCAAGCACTCGCATCCTTGTTCGCGATTGCGAACCCTGTCGGCGTAGCGCCTATTTTCGTTTCCCTCGTTGAAAGCCGCACACCTCTGGAGAGACGCAGCATAGCGCTTCGAACGAGCGTTTCGGTGTTTGTAATTCTCACTGTTGCGGCAGCTGCCGGCGGTGCCATTTTAGGGTTTTTTGGGCTGTCATTGGCGGCCTTTCAGGCTGCAGGCGGACTGGTGATCGCTCTAATGGGCCTCGAGATGATGCGAGGCCAGCCCTCGCAAGTACAACATGATCCAGGACAAGATCGAGGGGATGATCCGGCGCTCGTTCCTCTTGCGATGCCACTCATCGCTGGACCGGGTGCCATCACCACGGTCGTAACGATGACCGCGGCAGAGCCGGGCTGGAAAGGCGCCGCCAACGTGATAACGGCAGTTTTTATTTTGGCGATCGTTCTATTGGTGACGCTGATTAGCTCGACCAAGCTGCAACAGCTTATGAGTCGCCGAGGCCAGCGCGTGTTTCTTCGCTTTATGGGGTTGATACTCGTAGCGATCGGCGCCCAACTCCTCATGGGCGGGGTCCGCGATTACTTCCAGGCTTGAGCAATCACGGAGCCAATGGTAGAGAATTTGCGATCGCTTGGCATTATTCGCAATAGATCTCATGCAGGCATTGCATCAAGGATCGGACCCCGTCGCCCTGCAGTGAATAGAAAATAGCCTGAGCTTCCCGACGTGTGCGCAGAGAATCATCAGCCGTTTCGGCATGTTCACGCAACTCGCTTCCGTAGATCCCTACTTTTTTGATGCATGTGGAATATACGTATATTATAATATACTAAATTAGCTAATATGCATGTACAGAATTGATTGCAAGTAAGACGAGAGGTCTTTGCGGTCTCACGAAGCCCACTGTCGAAGCGCGAGTCCGAAAATATTTGAACGACGGTGAGTAATCACCGACCCAATCGAACCAGGAGAAATGCTATGTCTACGATAGTGGTATTAGGCGCAGGAATTGGCGGTGTCACGCAGGCATTCGAGTTGAAGCCCTTGCTGTCCAAGAACGATCGCTTGATCGTGATTAGCGATCAGGAGCGGTTCGAATTCACGCCGTCGAATCCCTGGGTGGCCGTCGGATGGCGAACCGAGGAGCAAATTTCAGTTCAACTGCCCCAGCTGTTTAAGAAGCATGGCATCGAGTTCATATCGACAGCAGCAAGCAGACTGCAACCGGAGAACAACGAGATCCTGCTGGCCGACGGCGGGACAGTTCAATACGATTATCTGGTGATCGCCACTGGACCCAAACTCGCCTTCGATGAAATCTCTGGGCTCGGCCCCAACGGCTACACCAGCTCAATCTGTAAGACGAGTCACTCGCGTACGTCTAATCGTGACTTCGACGCACTGGTCAATGAACCCGGCCCCGTAATTGTCGGTGCGGCACAAGGCGCATCATGTTTTGGTCCAGCGTACGAATACGCATTTATTCTGGATACGGAACTGCGGAAAAGAAAACTACGTGATCAGGTCCCGATGACATTTGTCACGCCGGAGCCGTATATCGGTCATTTGGGTCTCGACGGTGTTGGCGATACGAAGGGCTTACTCGAATCCGAACTGCGCGATAGACATATTCACTGGATTACAAACGCGAAAATTAATCGTATTGAGCAGGGCACTATGTCTGTCACCGAAGTTGATGAAGACGGTGCCGACAAACGCCAGCACGACCTCGATTTCCGACACGCGATGATCCTCCCTGCCTTCAAAGGCATTGATGCGCTTAGTGACATTGAGGGATTAGTAAACCCTCGCGGCTTCGTGCTCGTTGACGAATTCCAGCGCAATCCAAAATATTCAAACATCTACTCCGTTGGCGTTTGCATCGCGATCCCTCCAGTTGGGCCGACGCCAGTGCCGGTTGGAGTACCGAAGACCGGTTTCATGATTGAATCGATGGTGACGGCAACGGCTCACAATATTCGCGATGCTATTGCCGGTAAAGGGCCGTCGCACCGGGCAACCTGGAGTGCTGTCTGTCTTGCGGATTTCGGCGACAGTGGGGTGGCGTTTGTAGCGGCTCCGCAAATTCCGCCACGCAACATCAATTTTGCCTCCAAAGGCAAGTGGGTACACGTCGCGAAAATCGCCTACGAGAAATATTTTCTTCGCAAAGTGCGCCAGGGTCGTAACGAGCCATTTTACGAAAAGCAGATCATGAAATGGATCGGTGCTGAAAAACTGAAGAAGACGGGATGAAACAAGCGATTACATCACTTGCAATCCATCGGCCGCGAACGGTTTACGTCATCGCGGCCGTGTTGGCGTTGTTCTTTGCTGCTCAGCTGCCGCGTATTCACATTGATACCGACCCTGAGAACATGCTGCCCGCGACTCAGGTGGATCGAGTATTCAACGATCGCGTCGAGCAGGTGTTTGCGCTGCACGATGCGATCGTCGTTGGCATCGTCAACGAGACGGACCCTGACGGGATCTACAATAAGCAGTCGCTCACGGCGTTGCATACGCTCAGTCGGGAGATTCTCGCGATCGAGGGTGTCATTGCTCCCGACTTAATGTCGCTTGCTGTCTCGGACAATATTACTCAGGGTGAGTCCGGGGAGATTCGCTTTGCGTGGATGATGAACGAGGCGCCGGCAACCGATGCGGCCGCTGAGAGTATTCGATCTCACGTATCGCGGTTACCACTGTTGATGGACACGCTGGTGTCGGCTGACGGAAAAGCGGCGGCAATCTACGTACCGATTGCAAGCAAAGATCTAAGTTATCCGATTTCGCTTGAAATTCAGGCGCTCACCGATGGACTAGCGGGAAACGATAGCTATCACATTACCGGCCTGCCGGTCGCCGAAGACACCTTCGGTGTACAGATGTTCGAGCAAATGGCGGTGTCGGCACCATTGGCCGGTCTCATGATTTTCCTGTTGATGTGGTATTTCTTTAGAAATGCGCGGCTGGTCCTGGCGCCCATGATCGTCGCAATGACAACCGTCGTGATTACCATGGGATTACTCGTGGGCCTTGGTTTCACCGTGCACATCATGAGTTCCATGATCCCGATCTTCCTGATGCCGATTGCGGTCGTCGACTCAGTACACATCATGTCCGAGTTCGCGGATCACTACGACCCAGAGAAAGACGTCAGCGAGACCATCCAACGCGTCGTAGGCCATCTGTACAAACCGATGTTGTTTACGTCATTAACCACCAGTGTCGGTTTTGCGTCGCTATTGTTGACGCCGATTCCACCGGTGCAAGTGTTCGGTGCGTTCGTGGCGTTCGGTGTGCTGTTGGCATTCCTGGTGACAATGTTCTTTATTCCGGCCTATATCGTTCGCATGAAACCGGAGAAACTTGAGAATCTTTCTCGACTAAAAGCTGGCAGTGACGCGGATACGCTGCTCGCGCGAGCTTTGCGAGCAGCGGGTCGGTTTGCCTTTGGCCACGGCAAACTCATCACTGCGCTTGCGCTGGGTGTTCTTGCGGTTGGTGTCGCCGGCGTATTGCAAATTCAGATTAATGACAATCCGATCCGGTGGTTTAAGGACACACATCGCATACGGGTCGCGGACAAGGTACTAAATCAACACTTCGCCGGCACCTACGATGCGTTTTTTGTGCTCGAGTACGAAGACGATTTGCCACTCGCGGATTTTAGAAAGCGTGCGGATACGCTACTGAATGATGCGGGTCGCCTGGGTGCCGATGTTACGTCGCTGCGTGCAACCATCGAACAAGATGCGGCCGACATGCTCGCGTACTTTGATGCCATCATCGCCGTGACCGATGATCTGCTTTTCGAATCGGAGCAGGGCAATGAAGCCCTCGAAGCCCTGATGTCGCTTGCCGAAGAAGCTCAATCCAGCGGCAAGTACTTTCAAAACCCCGAAGCACTGCAACTTGTCGAAACTGTGCAGCAGGCACTCATGGATACCGGCGGAGTGGGGAAGACGAATGCGCTCCCGGATATCGTGAAAGTCGTCAATCGTGAATTGTTTGGCGGCAAGGCCGAGGATTACACTATCCCCGCTACATCACCGGCTGTGGCACAGACGCTGCTGCAATTTCAGTCATCTCACCGACCGCAGGACTTGTGGCACATGGTCACGCCTGACTTTCGATCGACTGCCATTTGGCTGCAATTGAAAAGCGGTGACAACCAGGACATGAGCCAGGTTATCACTGCCATGGACGACTATCTCAAAGCCAATCCACTGCCCGATGGAGTTACTGCGAACTGGGCCGGAAAAACCTATATCAACGTCGTTTGGCAGAACGAGATGGTAGCCGGCATGCTGAAGAGTTTGCTCGGTGCATTTGTCATGGTGTTTTTCATGATGGCGCTACTATTTCGCTCGCCGTCGTTTGGCCTGCTCGCAATGGTGCCACTCACCCTTACCATCATCGCCGTGTACGGGCTGATCGGCTGGATCGGAAAAGACTACGACATGCCGATAGCAGTGCTGTCGTCTCTGACTTTGGGCCTCTCGGTCGATTTTGCCATTCACTTCATCCAACGCATGCGCACACTGGTCGCGGAGATGGGTTCTTTCGCGGTGGCGGCGACTCACATCTTTGAGGAGCCCGCTCGTGCGATCGCCCGGAACGCGATCGTAATCGCGCTTGGGTTCACGCCATTGTTCTTTGCCGCGTTGGTACCGTACATCACTGTAGGCGCCTTTATGGCCTCCATCATGGCGATCTCCGGGCTTGCCACGCTGCTATTGCTGCCGGCACTGATGTGGCTAACCGCAGGATGGCTATTTAAAAGCACAACAAGACAAACATCGGCGTCGACGTCCCTTACAGAATCCACAGGAGACTCATTATGAGCAAAGTCTGGACAAGCATGGTAACGGCCGCGCTGCTGGTGCTACCAGGCATTTCGCAGGCGGAGGCATTAACTGACGCGGACGAGATTGTCTCGAGAGCCAATCTCGCCGCATATTATGCAGGCGCCGACGGCCGATCAGAAGTCCGCATGATCATCCAGGACGCACAAGGTCGCGAGCAGCGCCGACAGTTCACGGTACTCCGCCGCGATGTTGAGGACGGCCACGATCAGGATTTTCTAGTGGTCTTCAGCCAGCCCTCGGACGTTCGCGGCACCGTGTTTTTAGTCAAGAAACACGTGGGAGCCGATGACGATCGTTGGCTTTACCTACCCGGCCTTGATCTGGTGAAACGCATATCCGCGGGTGATAAACGTACCAGTTTCGTGGGCGCACACTATTTTTACGAAGATGTCTCTGGTCGCGGCCCGGATGAAGACATTCACGTGCTGCTGCATACAACCGATGCCGCGTATGTGCTTGAACACGTGCCCAAGGACCCATCAAGCGTTGAGTTCACGAAATACACTACGTGGATCGATCGCGAAACGTATCTGCCGATGAAGATTGAGTACGCCAATGCTACCGGTCGTGTGTACCGGCGTGTCGAAGTCATTGAGGTGACTGAGGTTGACGGTCATCCAACCGTGACGAAGAGTCGGGTAATCGATCTGGATGGCAACGGCGAAACGAATATGGAATTTCGCTTCATTGCCTACGATATTGAGATGCCGGCAGACGTCTTTACCGAACGCTCGCTTCGCAGTCCGCCGCGCGACTGGCTGAAACGGCCTGCCAGAGAAAAATGAGACCGCTCATCATCATTTTTTGTCTGCTAACTCTTACGCCTCTATCGTATGCACAAGACGACGAATGGGAGGACTGGGGGGATGACGAGTGGTCAGAGGCAGAAGACCGTGGTCTTCAATGGAACGGCTTCGTCGAAGCCGCCGTGGGCAGCCGATGGGATCGGGATCCACAGGTCGGACGAAAACAATCGCTGGGTGATGCGCGCGTACGCCTGGAGACGAACTGGTCCGGTGATCGGCTGACTGTCGGATTTAAAGGTGAGGCATGGTACGACAGCTATCTCGAAGAGTTTGACGGCGATCTGCGAGACCTGACCTTAAGTTTCTCACCTGCCTCAAGTTGGGACTTGAAATTAGGGCGCCAGGTACTGACCTGGGGGACTGGCGATCTGGTGTTCCTGAATGATCTGTTTCCCAAAGACTGGGTGAGTTTCTTTGCCGGGCGCGAGGATGAGTATCTAAAGGCGCCGTCCAATGCCGTTCGCGGCACGTGGTATGGCGATGTCGTCAACGTTGATCTGGCGTGGACACCGGTATTTCAGCCGGACGAATATTTGACCGGCGAGCGGTTCTCCTTTTTCTCACCGCTGGCGGGACAAAGCGTCGCGCCCAAGCCGCCGCTAAGCGGCATCGAACCGGACAAGGATATCGACAATAGCGAGGTGGCCGTGCGTCTCTTCAAGACAATCGGCAGCACTGAAATTGCGATGTATTTGTACCGCGGTTTCTTTCATCAGCCAACTGCTCTTACAGATACATTTCAACCCACGTTTGCGCCATTAACCGCGATCGGTGCGAGCCTGCGACGACCGCTCGGTGTTGGGCTGTTTAACGCAGAATCCGTGTATTACGCGTCACGGAGTGACCGCGATGGCACGAACCCTCGATTTCCAAACGATCAGGTGCGTCTCTTGTTGGGTTATGAAAGAGAAGCCATCACGAATTTTACCGTGGCCTTCCAGTACTACCTGGAATGGACCCAGGATCACAGCGCCTTACTTGCTAATTCACTAAATCCAACATTCGAAGCAGAAAAATACCGCCACGTCCTGACCAATCGACTGAACTATCGATTGAATCAAGACAAGGTGACCTTGTCGCTATTTACGTTTTATTCACCGAGTGACAACGACTATTACGTTCGACCGGCCATTAGCTATCGATACAGCGATCAATGGTCGTTTACTGGTGGCGCAAGCATTTTTGGCGGCGAGGACCCACACACGTTTTTCGATCAATTTGCGGACAACAGCAATGTGTATGTCCGCGTTCGCTACAACTACTAGTCAGGAGAAAACTCATGTCACTTGAACGATCAATTATGGCTTTCGCCGGATTTATGGTTCTGCTTTCACTCAGCTTGACCTACTTCGTGCATCCATACTTTGTGTGGCTGACCGTCTTTGTCGGCGCAAATCTTTTTCAAAGTGCCTTCACCGGATTTTGTCCGATTGGAATGCTAATGCACAAACTGGGCATCAAGAGTGAGCGGGAACAGGTTCTGTCAAGCAATGCCTGATTCTGTCTGAATATCCGTAGTGAACGTATGGCGAAATAATGAGAATTCTTCCGCCGGTCGGGCGTGGCTACACTGACGGGCTTCGTCAGTATGTTCGCGGCTTTTTGCGCGGAGATGCACCGAGCTACCTTGGCCACCACCCGCTGGGTCGCTTGATGTTACTGATTCCACTTCACATTGCCGGGGTAGTGATTACCGAAATTCGCGAGACGAGCGGTTTGGTTTCGGCAATGATCAGTGGCGAAAAAATGCTTGCGGAATTCCCGAAAGACGAAACCGAATCGCGATCAGGCGATAAGGAGTATATGACGGAGCTGTGCTTTTTCCGGTGGCGGTGTGATCGCGTGCGGCCACCCGAGGCTGCTTACAGGGAAGCCCGGGTGTTTTTTTGGCGTGATCATACTGCGCACCATCCAATCGTAAAGGTTTTTTTACAAACGCAATGGTATTCAGGAGGTGTAAGACGATGAACAGCATTAAACAATTTGTGGTGCTGACTGCTGCAGCGCTCGCGCTGGCGCTCGCCGGCTGCGACAGTAGCAGCAACAGCAACAGCAGCACGCCACCGGTTGCCGTACCGCCCGCTACGGTGACCGATGTTGTGTCAGTTGGTGTCATTTCAGGCTTTGGCAGCGTGATTGTGGGCGGCGTCGAATACAACACCGATGCGTCGACAGTAGTAATGGACGATGCGCCGGGTATTCTTGCCGACCTAAAAATTGGCATGGTGGTATCCATTCACGGCACGGTCGACGACAACTCTGGCGCGGCTACTGCGAGCGACATTAAATTCGTCGACGATGCCGATGGCATCATTACGAGCATCGACCGGCTAAACAACAGCTTTGTCATTCTCGGTCGAACGGTGTTGGTGGACGAACTCACGGTTTTCGATAACGCCACATTTACCACCCTCGCCGTGGGCAACGTAGTGCAAGTCAGCGGCTTATGGCGCAGTCAGGAGCGAATTCAAGCCACGCACATCGAGCGCAAGGCCAATAGCTATACGGCAGGAATGGACATCGAGGTTAAAGGTGTAATCAACAGTCTGAATACGGCCCTGAAGCAATTTAGCATTGGTACACAGTTGTGTGACTACTCAAGCGCCATGCTGGAACTCGGTGGCGCGACGCTTTCTGACGGCCTTTACGTTGAAGTTGCCAGCACCACTGCATTGTCAAATGGCGATTTGATCCTTGATCGGATACGGGCGCGCGACCAGGATCAGGACCGAGATCGGCTGTGCGACTCCGATTGCGATTTTGAGCTGGAGGGATACATCACGCGCTTCGTCTCGCCGACTGATTTCGATATCGATGGCTATCCCGTATCCACGACCGACGCGACGAACTACGTAAACGGCTCCGTTGACGAGCTGGCACTCGATGCCAGAGTCGCTGCGGAAGGGACGCTTGATGCGAACGACATCCTGATGGCCGATACGATCGTATTTCGGCATGCGGCTTTGGTGCAGATCGAAGCGGACATAGAATCGATTGATGCGACCAGCTCATCCGTCACGCTTCTCGGTATCAACGTGGCAACAAACGAATTCACCGTTTTCCGTGATGGCAGCGGCATGACTATGCGGGAGTTTGGACTGGACGACCTCGCGGTTGGTGATCGTATTGAGATCCGTGCGTACATGGATGGCAGCACTTTGGTCGCAACCCGATTGGACCGCGACGACGCAGATGACACTGTCACGCTGAAGGCGCTTGTCGAGACGGTTTCCCAGCCGACGCTAACTCTGCTCGGCATCACCGTGGTATCGGATCAGAACACGGTCTTCCGGAATCTGGGGCAGGATGTTACCGACGCCGATTCGTTCTTTGCAGCGGTGATGATGGACAGCGTCGTAAAGGCTGAAGGTACCTATAACGGCTCATCCATTCTCGCCAGCCAGTTGTACCTCAGGGACTGCGACAACAGTTGCCTGTGAATCGCCCGATGGCAAATCAACCCGAACGTGAAGTGTGATGGTCCGAAGTGCGATGGTCGCTGATAAGGGCGGCTCCGCCACGAATAAGGAATTTATCGCCATTGGATAAGAGTCACCTGCAATCCCGATTACTGATCTAAAGCCAATTTTGCACTTTCAGATCTTGAACGCGCCGAAACTCCTTCTCATTACCAGTGATGATGGTGAGATCGGACGCCAATCCGTGTGCTGCGATGAGTAGATCGTTGGGGCCGATGGGCGTGCCTTGTTTTTCAAGCGCTACCCGAATCCGCCCGTAGTGGGTGGCGATATCGGACGGCAAGTCGAACACCGGGATCGCCTCGAGAATCGTTTCGACCTGCCGCCGAAGCCGGGAGGAGCCCCGTTTGCTCAGTCCGTACTCGATTTCACAAGCGACTACGGGATTGATGCCGAATTCGTCCGATGGCAACTTCGCGACGCGATCTGCTGTGTCTCCCTGCGGATCTCGAGCGATTTCACCAATTACGTTCGTATCCAATAGGTACATTGCTATTCCAGAGGGTCTAGATCTAAAGGCTCCAGGTTGTCGATATCGGGAAACGTTTCATTGGCTGGTAGCGGCGATAATTCACCGAGGACCCCAGCCAACTTTCGTTGCGGTGCCGCTTCTAGGATTAGGCGCTTGCCAACCTTGCGGATAATCACACGCTCACCGGAGAACTCAAATTCTCTGGGAATACGTACGGCTTGGTTGCGCCCATTCCTAAAAATCCTTGCCTCGCGTTCCTGGGACATAGCGGCCATCTCCAATCGGTGAATAGCATAGGCCGAAGCATAGGCCTATCGGCAATGAATAACAAGCGGCAGCCTTATCGAGGGGTAGGTCCAAAAATGCGGTAAGAGCCCCCGAACCATAATGTCGGGCACCGGCTTGTTACCGAAACAGTGGGAAGTTCATCTTTTCAGCTGCTGTCGACGACGACGATGGGGTGGAAAATCCCTGATACCAGGCCCAGAAATGGCGCCGCATGACAGTAACCTGATCATTGTGCGTAGAAATGCTCTTTGAACGACTTGCGGTAATTCTGGTGGCAGGCCAGGCAACTCTGCTGCACCTTGGCGAACGCAGCAATCACCGCGTGCCCGTCGCTGCGTGCAGCGGCTTCGCCCATGGCCAGGGCGGCCTCGTGGGTCTGGGTGTCGAAGCTACGGAACTTGCCGGCGCCTGTACCCAGCCAGGCGAGGATACGCATTTTTTCCCGCATCGGTGGTTGCGGGTGCTTGCCGATTCCAGGCGCGAGTTCGGCCACCTGCGCCCAGTCTTCGCGCGCGATCGCGCTGGTCACAGACTGCAGGTCGCGTTCGAGTTGCTGCATCACTGCTCGCAGGGCCATGGGGTTTTCCGGTTCGATGGCCCGTGTCGCCTGTGTGGCACCGAAAGCGGTCATTGAGACGCACAAGGCGGCGGCGAGGATTCGGGGATGTCGGAACAGTGTCATTGGAATTTCCTTGCATTGACGGGCGAGCAGACGAACGGTGGCATCGGAACGATCAGAACTCGAGACTCAGCGCCACCGAGCCGAATTCGTGGTCATCGCCCTGACCGTCGAATTCGCGAGTGCGCCAGACACGCATCACTGCCACGCGGATGCCGTGGCCGCGCACCAGCCACTGGCTGCTGATGCCCGCGGTCGCCTGTGCGACCCAGGGGCGGCGGTTGACATGGTGGCTGCTGCGGAAAAGATTGCCGTCAAGAGAAAAATCCCAGGCCACCGCCTTGGCTTCGAAACTGGCGAACGCGTGGGCGCCGGGCCGTGGTGCACGACTTGATTTTGGCTGCGAGGTGCGCAGTCCGGAGGCTGCCGAGGGCGGGCGGTTTTCGGTGCCGGGGCGGATCGGATAGCTGCCGAAGTCGTTGGGCAGATTCCAGCCACCACGCAGTTCGAAGCCGACGCTGGCGGCCGTCTCGATATTGCCTGCCCGCAAGGCGTAGCTGCCGATCATATCGCTGCCCCAACCCGGCGAAACCGCAGCCGTGCCGACGTAGCGTTTGAACTTGCGTTCCATGGCACCCTGGAACGCCGGCTCGTTATGCAACTGATGATCCCAGCCACCGAAGCGATAAATGCCGCGCAAGCTGTGCACCACGTTCTGCGATTGCTCGGCCAGCGACCACGGGCCGATAATGCCCAGGGTCAGCTCGCGAGTGTCGAGCATCTCGTATCCTGCGCCTTCTGGATGGACGCGGCGATTCCACGCCAGACCCACATAGAGCAATCCCGCGTAAGGTCGATCATCTTCAATCAGGTCCGTCCGGCTGTAATTCTCCGGCGTGTACATGGACTGGCCGAAGCGGACCACAACATTCTGGGTGTCTGCGGGATTGTCGGCATCGGCCCAGAATCCCGGGTTGACGAACTTGATGAAATTCGCATGCAATCGAACCGGCGCCGGCAGGCACCCGGACCGCAGCCCGCCGGGGATGTCGTGCGACACCAGCGTGAGTGCCACGCCATTGGTGTAGTTTTGGTCGGTGCCGGTAAACAGGTCGTTCTCCAAGCGTATCGTTCCGCCACGGAAGGTGATGGCTTCAGCCGGTGTGCAGGCGGTGTCGGCGGCATCGCCACCGTCGGCGCGTGCCTGGGTCGGTATCAGGCATAGGCCCATCAGCAGCAACACCGGTTTGCAGCGCGCCAGGATTCCGGTCGGCCACTTCTCGGGCAAGTGGGTTGCTGCACGCCTTATCATTACGCCCCTGCATCATGCCGAGGAGGTCGTCCACCGTAGAAGTCATGAATGACGTCGATGATCTGCTCGGCTGTGTCCACGCAGGTAAAGAGTTCGACATCGTCCGCGGCAATGAACTGCTCTTCCACCAGGTAGTCAAAATCGATCACCCGACGCCAGAACTCCGTGTTCACCAGAACAATGGGCAAACGTGGCGTCTTTCGGGTCTGTACGAGGGTAAGAACCTCAAACACTTCATCCAGGGTGCCGTAGCCGCCGGGGAAGGCAACCAGCGCCCTGGCGCGCAGCAGAAAATGCAATTTTCGCAGCGCAAAGTAGTGAAAACGAAACGCGAGTTCCGGCGTGATGAACGGGTTGGGGGACTGTTCGTGCGGCAGGGTGATATTCAGTCCGATCGAACGTGCGCCGGCCTCGAATGCACCCCGGTTGGCGGCCTCCATGATACCCGGCCCGCCACCGGTTACGACGACGAAATCACGTCGTTGCTCGCATTGAAAGCGCCGCGAAATCAGTTCGGAGAAACGTCGTGCCTCCTCGTAGTAGTGGGCATGAGCCAATTGCCGCGTGGCTTCGGCACGTTCCTGCTTCAGCCCGGGTTCTGAATGCGTGTCGCAGTCGGCGAGGGTCGCCTGTGCCTCTTCACGGGACACGACACGCGCACTGCCAAACACGACAACCGTTGATTCGATGCCCTGTTTGCGCAGGCCATATTCGGGCTTGAGCAGTTCCAGTTGCATGCGCAAGGGGCGCAGGTCGTCCTGGGCCAGGAATTCGACATCTTCTTGTGCCAGCCGATAGGCCGGTCCGTTCAGGATTGCCTCGCGCAAACGATTGCGCTGGTCAGGATCGTTCATGTGCGTTCTCCCCGGGTTCGAGTCTGCTGGTGCGACAAGCACGTCGCGGCAGGTGCGCGCGCATCCCAGCCACCACCCAGCGCCTTGAACAACGCCACCAGATCGACGGCGGTGGCGCTGTAAGTGCGGGCGTAAGCATCCTCGGTATCGCGCAGGAAACGCTCCTCGGCCAGCAAATCGGTGAGCGCGATGTCGCCGGCATCAAAGCGCGTTTTTGCGTGCGTGTAGCTGCGGCGCGCAGCCTCTGTGGCGACCTGCTGGCGTTGCACTGCTTCAAGGCCATAGCGATAGTTGCTCAGCGCACGCTCCGCATCTCCCAACGCGGCCAGTACAGCCTTTTCGTAAGCGAGCACGGCCTGCCGTTGACGGGCCTCGCTGGCATGGATCTCAGCGCGGACCCGACCGCCGTCGAACACGCGCCAGGAGATTAGCGGCATGATCGAAAACGTTTGGCTGGGAGTATCGAACAGATTGCTCGAATCCAGCGACTGGAAGCCACCGCCAGCGCCAATTGTGAGCTTCGGGAACAGCTCCGCGGTGGCGACGCCGATGTTGGCGGTACTGGCGGCCACGCGGCGCTCGGCTGCACGAACGTCGGGCCTGCGTCGCAGCAGGTCGGCGCGTTCGCCGACCGGCAAGGCGACAAGTGCCAGTTCCGGTACGCGGGTGTCGAGCAGCGACAGCTCGCGCTCTGGCGGCGCCCCGAGGAGAACACCCAGACCCAGGGCTGCCGCGCGCTGACGTGCCTCGATGCCGGGCACGCCAGCGGCGGAGCTGGCAAGGCGCGCCTCTGCTGCGTCGACATCGGCTTGTGCCGCGTCACCGACATCGAAGCGTTTCTGTACCAGATCGAACGTCTGCTGCAGCGTATTCACCGAGCCCTCGCGCGCGGCCAGTTCGCGCTGCGCGCCTCGCAAGTTGAAGTAACTACGCGCGACTTCGGCGACGACACTGATGCGCACGTCACTGGCGTCGGCCGCTGATGCTTCGACGCTGGCTGTCGCGCTTTCCACTGCGCGCCGGGTACTGCCAAACAGATCAATTTCCCAGGCAGCATCAAAGCCCACATCGTAAATCGTCTGATCACGCTCGAGGCCCGGGATTGAGCCGATCGGTAGCGGCCCGTTCTCGCTCTGACGGCGTCGGGTCACGCTGCTGCTGGCGCCGACCGCGGGTGCGTATCCGCCCGCAGCGCGGTCGCGCAAGGCACGCGCTTCGCCGATGCGCGCCTGCGCCTGGCGCAGGTCGAGGTTGTCGGACAACGCCGTGGCCACAAGCCGATCCAGCACGGGATCGCCCAGCAATGTCCACCAGGTTGCGAGATCGGCGGGCGCGCCTTCAATATCGGCAGGCTGGGTCCAACCGCTACCCGTATCAACCGGCGGTGCTTCGTCGTAATCGGGGCCGACAGCACAGGCACCCAGCAGCAACGCAGTCAGCGCGGTGACCGGCACATGTGCCGAGCGGTTTCGAGCAGGCAAGGTGGTTCTCATGACAACTCCTTCATGCAGGGTCTTTGTCGATTGCAGCCCGCTCATTGCAGGCGGCCGCGAACAAACAGGGTGGCCATTGTCAGCGTGACCAGCGCAATCACTGCCAGTGGCCATGTATTGGCGATAATGTCAGACGCCGGCATCGCCTTGAGGAACGTGCCTTCGACGATGACCAGAAAGTGCTTCAGCGGAATGGCCTGCGCCATCCACTGCAGCACCGTCGGCATATTTTCAACCGGGGTAGCGAACCCCGACATCAGCACCGCCGGCACGCCGATGGCGAAGCTGCCGAGGATGGCCTGTTGCTGCGTTGCCGAGACCGACGAAATCATTAGGCCAATGCCCACCACCGACAATATAAAGAGCAGCAGGCTCGGTAGCAGCAGCCCAAACGAGCCCTCGAACGGGACACCAAACGCAAATCGCGCTGCGGCGATCATCATCAACCCCAGCACGGCGCCGATGGCAAGTGCGGGCATGGTTTTGGCAACGATGATTTCCAGCGTAGTGGTTGGCGACACCAGCAACTGGTCGAAGGTACCGAGCTCGCGTTCACGGGCGATCGACAGAGCGGTGATCATGAGCGCACTGAAGAAGACCAGGATGCCCGACAATGCCGGCACCACGAACCAGCGGTAAATCAGGTTGGGATTGAACCAGTGGCGGACGACAACTGGGGACGCACCTTGCGGCTCCTTCCTGGCTGCGGTACCCACTTCCGCGGCGATGGCGTTGAGATAGGCAACCGTAATCTGGCCGGCATTGCTGCGTCGGCCATCGACGATGACCTGTGCGGTCCCGGTACCTTCGGCGGCAATATCGCGTGAAAAGTCCGGCCCCATGTCGAGTGCGGCGATCACCTTGCGTCCGTCAATCAGTTCGCGCAATTCGTCACGACTGCGCACCGTATGCACCTCGCTGACAAAATCCGCGGCGCCAACACGCGCCACCATCTCTTGTGACCATTGACCGGCATCCTGATCGAGGACGGCGATGTGCGCGTTACGGACTTCCAGTGTCGTGGCGAAAGTAAAAATAAACAGTTGCATCAATGGTGGCATGAACACGATCAGGCGGCTGCGCGGGTCGCGCAGGATGCTGAGCAATTCCTTGACGATCTGCGCGCGCAGACGGGCGTTGGCAAATGTATTGATGAGTCGGCGCATTACTCAGGACTCCAGGTTCTTGCGCGTCTTACGCTTGGCGATCGCGAAGAAGAACAGACCGATCGCCGCCATGGCCGCCAGATTGGGCAGGAACACCGACCAGACGTCACCGGCGAGGAATACGGTTTGCAGCGACGACACGAAATAGCGCGCGGGTATCAGATAGGTAATGGTCTGGATGGGCACCGGCATGGCGTCGATCTCGAACAGAAAACCCGACAGCAGGAAAGACGGCAGGAAGCCCGAGAACAGCGCGATCTGTGACGCGAGGAACTGGTTCTTCGTGAGCGCCGAAATGAGCAGGCCCTGGCCAAGCGCGGGAATCAGGAACACGGCCGACAGCGTCAGTAGTGCCAGCAACGAACCGCGCAACGGCACATCAAACACAAACACGGCAAGTGCCGCCGAACCCAGCGTGGCGATCATGCCGAGTCCGAAGTAAGGCAGGAGCTTGCCAATCAGAATTTCAACGACCGAAGCCGGCGTTGACAGAACTGCCTCCATCGTCCCGCGCTCCCATTCGCGCGCGACCACGAGCGCTGTGAGCATGGTGCCGATGATTGTCATCACGATGGCAATGGCACCGGGCACCAGCGCACGACGGCTTTCGAGTTCAGCGTTGAACCAGTAACGCGGCTCAAGCTGGATCGCCGCTGCCGGCATGCCAGCGCTGCGTCCCGCGCCCCAGGTCTGCACCACACCTTGCGCATAATTAGCGACAAAATTAGCCGTGTTGGGCTGCGAGCCATCGGTAATTACCTGCACCAGCGGCTGCGGCAACTGCGACGCCAGTCGCCGTTCAAAATCCTGCGGAATGACGACAAAGCCACGCAACTTGCCGGAGACCACCTGGTCGGCGACCTCGCGGCGATCACGCGCCGGCGTCACCTTCAGGTAGCGCGTGCCGGCGAACGCAGCGGCTAATGACTGCGCGGCGGCGCCATCGGATTCCAGCACCACCCCGATGCGGACCTCGCGCACATCCAGCGACACCGCGTAGGCGAACAGGAACAGCAGCACCACCGGCAACACGAAGGCGATCAGGATGGTGGACGGATCGCGGATTGCCTGCAGGCTTTCCTTGCGCACCAGCGCGAACAGGCGCCGTCCGTCAAATTTGTGGTTGGCCTGTTCCTGGTTGACCTCACCTACGGGGGTTGCGCCCGCATGGACTTCGATGATTTCGTCGTTCATGCCGCCGCCTGCGCGTCTGCGCTCGCTGCGTCGTCCAGTTCCGCCGATTCGATCAGGTGGATAAAGGCGTCTTCCATCGTCGGATCGGGATGCTTGTCGCTGCGTGAATCGCGCTTGAGTGCATCCGGTGTATCGAGCGCGATCAATTTCGCGCGGTACATCATCGCGACGCGGTCGCAGTACTCGGCCTCATCCATGAAATGGGTGGTAACCATAACCGTCACACCCTTGCGAGCCAGGCCGTTGATGTGGGTCCAGAACTCGCGCCGGGTGATCGGGTCGACGCCGGAGGTTGGTTCGTCGAGAAACAGCACCGGCGGACGGTGCATTAGCGAACAGGCCAGAGCGAGGCGCTGCTTGTAGCCGAGCGGCAGCGAATCCGGTGAGGTGCTGAGATACTGCTTGAGGTCGAAGGTCTCAATCATCTCCTCGATGCGCTGGCGCTTGGTCCCGCCCTCCAGCCCGTAAACGCCGGCGGAAAATTCCAGGTTCTGCCGCACCGTAAGCAGGCCGTACAGAGAAAACTTCTGCGCCATGTAGCCAAGTTGACTCTTGGCAGCGCCCGTGGCGCGGCGCAGATCGTGCCCCACCACGTGAGCCTCGCCGTCAGTCGGTTTCAGCAGGCCGCACAGCATTTTGAAGGTCGTCGATTTGCCGGCGCCATTGGGCCCGAGTAAGCCGAAGATCTCGCCCCTGCCGACCTCGAAACTGACGCTGTCGGTGGCCGTGAAATCACCGAAGCGTTTGGTAAGCTCCTTGCAGGACACCGCGATCTCCGAGTCGAGTTTGACCGAATCTATGCGCTCGGCCAGTGCGGACGTACCCCCGGGGCCACCGCCCAGCAAATCGATAAAAGCATCCTCGAAGCGCGGCTGCACGGGCTCGAGTTGCGCGCCGACCTCGTCGGCCAGCGCATCTATCTCTTCGCGCCCCGCACCATCGCGCAATACCACGCGCACCGCGTCGCCCTGAATTACGCCGTCGCCAACGCTGCCCAGATCCAGTGCCCGCGACAACAGGTCGCGGCGCTCGTCGCTGACTCCGGTAAGGCGGAAGCTGCGTTGCTTGATGCGATCGGTAAGCTCCTGCGGCGGGCCGTCGAACTCCAGCTTGCCTTCGTTAAGCAGCAGGACGCTCTCGCAACGCTCGGCTTCATCGAGGTAGGCCGTCGACCAGACCACGGCCATGCCGTCGTCGGTCAGTGCCTGCACCATGCGCCAGAGATCCTGGCGACTGACCGGATCGACGCCGACGCTGGGCTCGTCCAGCAACAACACCCTGGGTTTGGCCATCAACGCACAGGCCAGCCCCAGCTTTTGTTTCATGCCACCAGAGAGCTTACCGGCGAGGCGCTTGGTGAACGGTCCGAGCCGCGTAAATTCGAGCAGACTTTTGAAGATGTCCGAGTGCTGATCGGCATCCATGCCGCGTAGCCGCGCGTACAGGCGCATGTTCTCCATCACCGACAAGTCCTCGTAGAGCCCAAAGCGCTGCGGCATGTAGCCGCTGGCGATGTGAATGGCATCGTTGTCCTCGACCACGTCGAAGCCGGCCAACGTGACGCTGCCGCCATTGGGTACCAACAGACCGGTCATGATGCGCATCAAAGTCGTCTTGCCGGCGCCATCGGGCCCGACCAGGCCGGTGAGGCGACCGTAGTGAATGTCGGCATTGAAACCGCGCAGGGCCTCGACGTCGCCAAAATGCTTCGTGACGCTGTCGATGACGACGGCAACGCCCTCGTCACGCGTGTGTCCACCGTCGGTGTCGGGGTGCGTGCTCATCTCATTGCTTGGCGGCGCGTTCGTCGCGCGTTGTGCTGGTGTCAACATCAACCGTCACCGGCATGCCCTGACGCAGGGCCAGATCGGCGTCGGTGACCACCACGCGCAGCCGGTAGACCAGGTCGGTACGTAGATCAGTGGTCTCCACGGTCTTCGGCGTGAACTCGGCGCGCGGCGAGATGAAGCCGATCTGACCGTGATAGATTTTGGATGAGGAATCGGTATGTACCTGCACCTTTGCGCCCGGCGCAATGCGGCCGAGGTCCGGCTCGCTAATGTAGGCGCGCACATAGACCGGATCGCGCAGGCTCAAGGAGTAGACAGGCGTATTGCTGGCGACCATGCTGCCCGGTTCGCGCACCCGCGCGATCACGGTGGCATCGCTGGGCGCCACCAGCTCGGTGTCAGCCAGTGCGGTGCGCGCCTGGGCCAGTGCCGCATCGGCTGCGGCCACTCGCGCCTCGCCGGCGGCGATGTCCTCACTGCGGAATCCGGCCGTGGCGAGTGACAATGCCGCCTTGGCTGCAGAGAGATTTGCGGAAGCCTGATCACGCGCGGCGCGCGCAGCATCGACCGTGCGTTGGCTGCTCGCGCCCGATTCGAACAGGGAGTTCTGGCGCTCGAAGTTGCTCTCGGCGTCATCGGCAATCGCCTGCGTCTGGCGCACGCGTTCCCGCGCCTGCGCAATCTCCTGCGGACGGTTGCCGCTCTGCAGCTTGTCCCGTTCGGCCTTTGCTGCGTCAACCCCGGCTTGTGCGGCGGCCACGTTGTCGCGATACGGTCGGGCATCGAGCCTGGCCATCACTTCGCCTGCACGGACGCTGTCGCCCTCGTCGAAGGCCATCCCGGATACACGGCCAGGCTGGCGGAAAGACAATTCCAGTTCGCGGATGTCGACGTTGCCGTACAGACGCAGTGCGTCGTGGTCGCTGCTATCGCGTAGCAGCCAGAAATACAACAGGCCGCCAACGGCGATTGCGGCGCCAACGACTATGATCCAGTGGATCTTGCCAGTGAGAATACTTGGGGTCTTCATGGGTGGGCTCCCGTTCGAAATGCTTGTTCGTTAACAGTGCGGTGTCGAGGGTCCCGGACCGCTTCCCGTTGTGCCGGCTTGATGCTATTCAAACGCATGCTTTGTTTGTTTCCTTGTCAGGTGTCCGGAAAAATAAAGATTTCGAGAGCCCGAATTTCATCCTGTCTTCTCAATACCGCGTCGGTAAATTGCGAAAACGCCAGGTGCCGCCCGTCGCATATGGGCAACATCTCCAAGAATCAGGGCCTGCATAACCAGCCCCTGGATCGTGCCGATGAACAGGGTGGCTGCGGCTTCACTGTCAAATGACGGAGCCAGCTCACCGTTGGCCTTGCCCGTCTCAAGCTGATGCATCAGGCGCTGCTGATAGCGCTGAATCAAGGTTTGCACCATGCGTTTGGCCGGGGTGGATTCCGCATGCTGCAATTCGCCAAACATCATTCTGGGCACGCCCGGATGTTCGGCCACGAATTCGATGTGCGTCATGAAAATCGCCTGCAAGGCCTCCAGGGTCGAGTCGACTCCCTGCACGGATCGGTCGATTCGGGCCAGCAGACGTTCAGTTACCCATTCCATGACCGACTGCCAGATGGCCTCCTTGTTGGGAAAGTGCCGAAATAGCGCGCCTTGGGTGACGTGCATGTGCTTGGCGATGGCCGCTGTCGTGATCTTGCTGGGATTCTGCTGACTGGCAAGCTCCACGACCGACTCGACAGTGACCGCGCGGCGTTTTTCGGCGGGAAGATGTTTGGAGTGACTGCTCATCAAGTGCTCATATAAGATAGTAAGTACTCACTATCTTATATGAGCAAAATCATTCTTGCAAGATGGCCGGCGGGAGCCGGGCGTCCATTGCTGTTGCACTGATGCCGGGTCATGGAAATGAGCTTAGAGAGGCTTGAATCGTGTGCTGGGAAAATTGCATGCACGGTTCTCAGGAGAGGGGTGGTCGCCAACGGCCGCCAGTTGGCGTAGTCGGGGCGGCAATGCGTGGAGGACGATGTCGGTACTCTCGATAGCTACTGGCAGGCCAACATGGAGCTCGTTGCCGACGATCCCGCACTTGATCTTCACGATGCCGCCTGGCCGATCTGGACGCGTCAGCAACAATGCGCGCCGCCGCAGTTCGTCGGCGGGGGAGTGGCCCAAGCATCTATTGTGTCACCGGGCCACGTCGTGCTCGTAACGACCGAGATGATCGAGCAGATGCGCGGTCACGTCGAGCAAAGACATCGATCCAATGCGGCAGACCGTTCGTTCGGCCGGGTCGCCACGGCTGTAGCAGGCTGATGAAGCCATATTCTGTACGCGAGCTCACGAATCGGCCGAGCCATGGCGAACGTTCCTCCGCGTGACCCTTCTGCCTTGATTCTCCGTAAGCCCAATGGTTCTCTACTTGGGATTTTTTAGCGAAATTCCTGCGTAGGTCATGAGGTCGTCGATAATTGTGACATTGCCTCTGCGTCAAATAATCGTACGCATTGGTCTTGTTTTCCAAACTCATGATAGAAAGCTGACCGCCCGCCGAACAAGTGGCCAACTGTCGTCATCCCTTGGGGACGCCATTTCTGCACTCTTCTACGCCGGTAGCGGCATGCGTTGATCGCGATCGTTCAAGAATTACGCCACCCCCCCCCAAACCGCTGTCGAATACTTTTACAAACTGGTTGCGCTGAAATACTGTACCAGCTTTAATATGTATATAAAACAGTAGCTTAATAAGCTTGGCACGTCCCTTGCAGCAATACTGTTACGGCATAGACGTGAATTTGCACCCTGCGTACTTTGTCGTCAAATGAATTATGCCCAAGGGATATGAACCGTGATCATCAAACGAGCTTCGAAATTCTGGATTAAGTGCGCTGGCGTTGTAGCCTCCGCAGCGCTTTTCGTGGGTGCGGCACAGGCAGAGCCCGTGCTTCAGGTGGATATCGACGGCGGAACTTACGATAGTACCAATGAAGACGTCTCTACATCGAATCCGGAGTTTACAGTACTGGCACTTTGCAGCCCGGGAGGACAGTTCACTGCAACCGACTGTTTGGAAACCACAACGTTTAAGCTGGCGATTGCTCTGACACCACCTACTGAAGACGCTGGCGACTACGGCTCCATCGTCGTCAACGGTGACATCTATAACATTACTTCTGACATGGTTTACGGCGTTCCACCGATTGACCAATACTCGCAATTATTTGACGCGGGCGATTTACAGCACGGCGTTTACAACACTTACTTTTTGGAACTCGCTGTTGTTCTTGGCGGCGATACTTGTGGTCCCTCACAGTACAATGTTCAGGATACGCCGGGAGTCTGTGATCGCACTGGCACAAACTCGTTTTATGATGAGTTTCTGATCGACGCGGCCAATCTGGCCGGCGGCTTTGGTTTGCACTTCGATCTTTACGATGCCTTGTTGTTGACCAAGCAAAGCGCTGCAATCAACGACACGGACGCCGGAATTTTTGCTCCGTTCTCGCACGATGGCAGTTATAACTGCTGCACGCAGGTGTCAGAGCCGGGCACACTTGGATTGCTGGGAGTAGGTCTTCTCGGTTTGGGTTTTACGCGACGTCGTAGATCTGTCATTCAATTTAGTCTTAACTAGCCCTGGGAATTTTTATGCAATCGTTCTTGAAATCATTTTTGGCCATCATCGTACTTGCCTCAGCGACCTCGGCGCAGGCTCTCGTCATCGAGATCAGCGAAACGGCGGATTTTTCAGGAGTCGTAATCGTAGCCGATGATGCGGACAATGACGGATTCGTTCAGGTCAGTTCAGCAATCGGCACTTGGTTGATCAATGTCGTCAGCGGGTTTTCGAGTCCGGCGATCGGTGACCAGCATGTCGATAAGATTCATTTAAACTCCGTCAATGTCAGTGGCGGTCAGGGTACAATCTATATTCGCCTTACCGACACGGACTTCCAGAGATTGGAGGACATATATACCACCGATTTTGGCGGCACGACTGATGGTAGTGTCAGCTTTCAAAGCTACGCCGACGGTTCCAATACTGGCTTCGGACAAGGGCTATTGCTTTCGGACAGCGGTACATTGTTCTCTGGTGCATTTTCAGGAAGCGACTGGGGTCGGATCAGCATGGAAGGTGCTTATTCCATGAGTATTTACGCTGCAATTACTCATAATGATGGATTTCAGATTAGTTCATTCGACTATGCGGTATCAGTTGCCGAGCCGGGTACGCTCGCGCTTGTTGGTCTGGGGTTGCTGGGCTTAGGCCTGTCGCGGCGGCGTAAGGCGAGCACTGTCGCTGGTTAAGCAGCCAACCAAAAATATCTGGTAAAATGAAGCCCCGCACCGCGGGGCTTTTTTTAGGTGTTGCTTCTGCGCCTCAGGTTTGCGACTGCAGATAATTCTCCAGCCCAGCTTTTTCAATCAAACCGATCTGCGTTTCCAGCCAATCTACGTGCTCTTCTTCCGATACCAGGATGGATTCAAACACTTTGCGGCTGACGTAATCTTTGTGTGTCTCGCAGTAGGCTATTGCGGCCCGAAGATCGGGAAGGGCGTCCAGTTCCATATCGAGGTCGCATTGTAAAATCTCTGGAACATCTTCGCCGATGCGGAGCTTGCCCAGGTCCTGCAGATTTGGAAGTCCCTCCAGAAACAAGACTCGCTCGATCAGTTGATCCGCGTGTTTCATCTCATCAATGGACTCGTGGTGCTCATAGTCCCCCAGCTTCGTCAGGCCCCAGTCCTTGAGCATGCGTGAGTGCAGGAAATACTGATTGATCGCTGTAAGCTCGTTCTTGAGCACCTTGTTGAGGTGCTGGATGACGGTGGCGTCACCTTTCATGATCTTCTCCAGGCATGGGTTCGAGTATTGTCGCTGCAATTGTAAAGAAAAAGTCGCCGGATATCCGACGATAATGGCCAACTTGGGGGCAGGGCGCCAGAGAATTTGTGTGCCTGTTTCAGGATGGACAGGCTCGGCCGAATGCCGCAATTTTTAAGACTTCAATTCAGCGTACGAAGCCCGATGGAAAGACGTTAATGGGATTCTTGTGGGCTTTGACTTGCCCGGAGATGCCTGGGTGCTTGGGGCCTGAGGGAACGACGTCCCGACGATTCTGCGGAGGCGTGTTGCTTACGCGACGGATGGCCGGTACCGGACAGGCTCCGTATGACGGCGTGCTTGCCGGCTGTCGCTCAAAATTGCCGACGCCATGTCCTTACAAGACCCGCATCCCGCCGCAACCCCCAGCTTGCGCTGCAGGCCCCAGAGGTCCTCTACGCCAGATTCCGCCGCTTTGCGGATCTGTTTTTCGGTGATTGCGTTGCAAATGCAGACGTACATGATGCGGCTCTCCTGCGTGTTGCAGACATTCAAACGCAAATGAGAATGATTGTCAATAGCATTACGGATTAACCGCGACCTGGAGGGTCTGACCCAAAGAAAAGGGGCCGTTTTGGCCCCTTTATGCGAATGACGTTTTCTTAGCGTCAAGTCATGAATAAGGCACGGCGTCAGCTTGTGCTATTCGACGACGTGTTAATGCGAGTCCGAGCAGCCCCAGGCCCAGCAATCCGAGCATACCCGGTTCTGGCACGCTAACGCAGGGGTCCTGATTGATCGCGAAATTACCGGTGCCCCACTCGAAGGGTTCGACGACAATTCTTGTTATTGCAGAGCAGCTACCGGCGGTATAGGCGCCGAAACCCGGTGTTTTGCCGTCGCCGAGAGCGATACCTGTGCTGCCGCCAAAGTATTGGCGCGTTGTATAGCCGTTTCCGTCGTTCGCTTCAATCCAGCCGCGCCCCGTCATGTTTGCGCCGACCCACAACGTAAACGCACGAGTATTTTCCGGCATGATAAGTTCGACCCAGGTGACACTGGTCGTGAAGACGTTGCCCTGGTCGTGTTCCCACCAGTCAGGGTCCTGGACCGACATGCAAAGCGGGTCTCCGCCTTGAGTCTCAAATTTCACGTCGCCAGAAATAGGCGATGCCGTTGAGTAGACTCCATCAAAGTATGGTCCGCAGCCTTCGGCAGGAATTGCTACGTCGTCAAACTCTGTCAGCGTGAATCCGCCCAGCGTCGCTGGATTTTCACTGCCACTGAGAACTTCTATAACGATAGGATCAGCTTTGCTTGCCGCCGATAGTGTCAACGCGGCGGTAGCCACGAATATCAATGTAATAGTTTTAGCGCCCAAGATGTATTCCCTTACCAATATTAAGATCAGTTCTTAATTCATATAATGCACGTCCCGTGCCAGCATTTTATTCCAAGAAAAAACAAAGCGTTACGACTGAACTTCGAGTGCTGTTGTAAAGGATTTCGACGCGCATGATTTGAAACTGTGACGCGTGTCACAGTCATCGCGTCAAACAGCGAGCGCGAATATACGAGAAACCCGCCGGAGCGGGTCAGTCGTCAGCATTTGCGCTTGCCTTACTGCACCCCTCGTCCCGGCGTCCACGGTGCACCGGCCTGATCCAGCGCCCGTTTGAGGCCCTCATAGTCGACATCAACCAATGCACTCAATTCCTTGCGGACATCGTCATACAGCCGCATACCGATCGCGTAGGACTCACGCTGGGATGCCGTCGGGCCGTACGCACTCATCGTTGGCTCAAACCGCGCATGCCACAGTCGCTCCTCCAGCGATGTCGTGATGCGGTCCTGCAGAACGTCTCGTGTGGCGTTCTGACTCAATCGGTCGCGTTGCTTCAGCAGTCCTTCCTGAATCGAATCGGCGATCTCGAATAGGGCCTGGTCCGCCATCGAACGAATCAACGTCTGTTTCACCGCGTCCAGCTCCGCGCCGATTCGGTCAATGGCGTTTAAGGTGCCATCGCTGGCGCGAATCAACTCGCCCACCTGGCTCTCAAATACCAGCCGCTGTTCCTGCGTGCTGCCGGGCAGAGTAGGCTCGCGAATCGACACAACCTCGAATGACTGCGACTGGTTCATGTTGCTCAGTACGCCATCCACGCGTTGCTGCATCGAGACGGTAAATGTTCCCGGCACGACAAGTACGCCAGCGCCTTCTTCCTCATCGTCATCTTCTTCCACCGGCGCCCAGGCATCGAGAGCGGGGTAGCGAAGATTCCACGCAACTCGATGGAAGCCTGCCTCGGCAGGCCCCTCGACGTGCCGCACAATCTCGCCGCTGCCGTTGCGCACGGTAAACACGATCACAGGATCATCCTCGCGCTGCTCATCGATGATCGAGTCCAGCTTGCCGAATCTTACATTCTGATTCTTCGACTCCAGTTTTTTCTCAGCGTCGCGTCGGGAGTCCTTGCTGCTTGTGAGGCCCTCGGGAAGGTAGTACGTGAAATTCGCACCAAAATCGGGGTTCGGAGCGACGTAGTAACTGTCTCCCTGACTCCCTTTGCACAAGGCTTCACCACAGCCGAGTAAATGCTTCGGCACATACCAGTCGGCCTTCCGAACCGGGAACAACGTCACCCGGTTCTTCAGCATGTCGTTGGTTACCTCGCGCAACGGCGTGTAGTCGTCGAGGATGTAAAAGCTGCGTCCGAAGGTCGCGCCGACCAGGTCGTTTTCACGTTGTTGAATGACAAGATCGCGGAACGGAATATTGGGACTGCCGCCTTTCAGCCTGGTCCAGTTGGTCCCGCCATTCACTGTGAAAAAGACGCCGAACTCGCTGCCCAGAAACATCAGGCCCGGCTTCACATGATCTTGTACAACTCGCCAGAGTATGTGTCGATCTGGCAGGTCGCCTGCGATGCTCTTCCATGAGCGGCCACGATTTTCACTCTTCAAGATATACGGTGAAAAGTCGCCGCTTTTGTGATCGTCGACAACAACGTAAACCGTATTCGGGTCGTATAAATCTGCCTTGATGTCGTTGACGAAAAAGCGGTTTGGCACACCGGGGAGCTTGTCGATCTTGCGCCACGTCTCGCCACTATTTTCGGTGACCTGGATGATGCCGTCGTCTGTTCCCGCATAAATCAGCCCGGGGACAAGCGGTGACTCGGAAAGCGATGTTGTCGTGTTAAACATCGACATCGCATACAGATCCCATGGCGCGTCAGAGCTCCAGGTCCGGCCCATGATGGGCTGGCTTACGCGTTTCTCATTACGCGTAATATCGTCGCTGATCGCAGTCCAGCTGTCACCGTAGTCGTCACTTCGCCAGATGCGTTGCGTGCCGAAAAACAAGGTCTTCGAATCGTGCGGGCTGATCAGGATCGGTGAATCCCAGTTGTAGCGTTCCGCAGGATCGCCTTCCGCCGGCTGCGGCCGGATGTAGACCGCTTCGCCGGTCTTGCGATCCACGCGCGTCAGGTTGCCCTGCTGCCATTGCGCGTAAATGATGTCCGGGTTGTTCGGATCAACGGCCGATTGATGGCCATCACCGAACATCGTTACGAACCAGTCCGAGTTTCGAATACCGGAAATATCCATCGTTCGTGACGGGCCGCCCTGACTATTATTGTCTTGCGTACCCCCATAGACGTTGTAAAACGGCTCGTCGTAGTCCACCGCGACTTTGTAGAACTGCGTAATCGGCAAGTTGTCGATGAAGCGCCATGACTTCCCGAGATCGTAAGACTCGTAAATACCGCCGTCGACGCCGACCAGCAAGTAGTCCTCGTCATTCGGATCGAAAGCCATCGCGTGATGATCCGAATGCTTGGTATCGGTTTGCAGATTGACGAAACTGTCGCCGCCATCATTGGTGACATGCATCCAGACATCCATCTGGTACACGCGATCGAACGCATGGGGACTGGCAAAAATTTCCTGGTAGTAATGCGGTCCGGTACCACCGGAGACATAGTCATTTTTCTTCTCCCAGGATTCGCCGCCGTCGGCTGAGCGCCAGAACCCGCCTTCACGGTTTGCGAGCTCGATGGTTGCGTAAATGACGTCCGGATCTTGAGGCGAAATCGCGAGTCCGGTCTTGCCGCTGGTTTCCTCGGGTAGCCCGGTGCTCAGTTCTCGCCAGGTTTCACCGCCGTCTTCGGATTTG
The DNA here is from genome assembly GCA_021773115.1 of Woeseiaceae bacterium. Classification (GTDB taxonomy): domain Bacteria; phylum Pseudomonadota; class Gammaproteobacteria; order Steroidobacterales; family Woeseiaceae; genus UBA1847. The sequence goes on from JAJFKS010000034.1 coordinate 144,404, forward strand.
TGAATGCCGGATGCAGGCCCGCCGTCCATCAGGACGGCAACATTGCGCAATCGTTGCCAGCTCACTGCATACATCACGTCCGGATTACGCGGGTCCATGTGGACTTCCGAGACACCTGTGTATTGGTCATCAGCGGGGGTGTTGCCGAGGCCGTCGCCGAGCACCTTCTTCCAGTTTTCGCCGCCATCGGTGGATTTGTACAGGCCGCGATCGCCGCCCGCTGACCAAAGTGGACCCTGTGCCGCGACGAATATTGTGTTCGAGTCGCGCGGGTCGATACGAATCATGCCGATGTGTTCGGAGTTCTCGAGGCCCATTTTTTCCCAGCTCTCGCCACCGTCGCGGCTGCGAAAAACGCCAGAGCCGTAGCCCACGTGCCGGCCCGAGACGTTTTCGCCCGTGCCCACCCAGATCGTGTTCGGGTTATTCGCGTCGATTGTCACGCAAGCAATGGAGTAGGCGTCTTCATCGTCGAAGATCGGTGTCCAGGTCGTGCCGCGATTCTCGGTTTTCCAGACACCGCCACTGCCAACGCCAACGTACCAGGTGCTCTGACGCTTTGGATGAATCGCGATGTCGGCGATGCGGCCGGACATGAAGGCCGGGCCAATGCTGCGAAATTCGAGGCCGGAAAATGTTTCCTCATTGAACCCGGGTTCGGGCTTTTCGTCGTCGGCAGCGAATACGGGTGTAACGGCCAGTGCGAGCAGCACGGCGCAAAGATTCAGGCGTTTCATTGTGGCCCCTAATTCCGATTGTTGAAGCATTCTACCGGGCTGGCACCAATCATTGCATGCGTTTGCTAGACTTCAGCCATGAAAAATCTATTTGATGTCAGCGGCAAAGTCGCTTTGGTAACGGGTGGTTCGCGAGGAATCGGTGAGATGATTGCCGAAGGCTATGTTGCGAATGGTGTGAAGACGTATATTTCATCGCGCAAAGCCGATGCCTGCGCCGCGACCGCAGCGAGGTTGTCGGAGGAGGGCGAGTGCATTTCGATTCCGGCCGACCTGTCAACAATGGAAGGCATTCAGGCGTTGGCGGCAGAACTGAAAACCCGCGAGAAACAGCTCGACATACTTGTTAACAACGCCGGCGCAACCTGGGGCGCGCCACTCGAGGAGTTTCCGGAGGCCGGCTGGGACAAAGTGATGGACATCAATGTCAAAGGACCGTTTTTCCTGACGCAGGCCTTGTTGCCGCTGCTGGAAGCCGCCGCCAATGTCGTTGATCCGGCTCGGGTGATCAACATCGGCTCTGTTGACGGACTTAATATCAACCGATTGCCGACATTTTCCTATGGGCCATCAAAAGCCGCCGTACATCATCTGACCCGGACCTTGGCGGCACATCTCGCCGAACGAATGATCACGGTTAACGCAATTGCACCGGGACCATTTCCCAGCAAGATGATGGAACACACTTTAAAAACGATGGGCGAGCAAATTCGCGAAGGCGTGCCGCTGAAACGTGTGGGCGAACCCACCGACATGGCGGGCACGGCAATTTACCTGGCATCAAAGGCGGGCGCTTACCTCTCCGGTGTGGTTATTCCTGTTGATGGCGGCATCATCGCCTGTGCCGGGACTTTGTAGCGGCGCTAGTGACAGAAAGCCTCGATTGCGTTGTTATTGGTGCGGGTGTTGTCGGCCTCGCAATCGCGCGCGAAATTTCTCGTAGCGGCAGAGACGTTGTCGTTCTCGAAGCCGAGAGTGATTTCGGCGTACATACCAGCAGCCGAAACTCAGAGGTGATTCACGCCGGCATCTACTATAAAAAAGACTCGCTCAAAGCCAGGCTGTGCGTTGCAGGGAAAGCGCTACTGTACAATTATTGCCAGACTCACCAAGTTCCCCACAAACGTATAGGAAAACTAATTGTAGCCCGCGACGAAGCGGAAGTCGCAAAGCTGAAATCAATTCAGAAGCACGCGTCCGATAACGGCGTCAACGATCTGCGTTTTGTTGCCAGTACAGAATGCCGAGAACTTGAACCGGCTGTCGATTGTGTGGCGGGCTTGTTGTCACCGTCGACAGGCATTGTCGATTCCCACGCGCTGATGGTGTCAATGATTGCGGATATTGAAGCCGCGGGCGGCGTGATACTGACACGCAGCCAAGTTTCCGAAGTCAAAATTCACGAAAACGAGTTTTTGTTTCGTATTCGCGATGAAGCGCAGGAGTTTTCCTGTCGCAGCCTGATCAACTCGGCCGGTTTGGGCGCGGAGGCTTTATGCCGATCGATGCAAGGCCTTGACGCACGTTTCATAAAACCTTTGCACTTTGCAAAAGGGCACTACTTTTCGTACCAGGGAAAGTCACCGTTTAATCGCCTGGTATATCCAATACCGGAAGATGGAGGTCTTGGCGTACATGCGACGATCGATATGGCCGGATGTGCGAGATTTGGGCCCGACGTGAGTTGGGTTGGGTCCATCGACTACAGCTTCGACGAAACTCGGCGGGACAGATTCTCAACCGCAATCAAGCAATATTTTCCCGGTTTCGAAGAACAGAAAATGACGCCTGGCTACACTGGAATTCGCCCGAAACTCTGTGGTCCGGGCGAACCACCGGCTGACTTCCTGATTCAGGATGAGCGTAGGCATGGCGTGAGGGGCCTGGTGAACCTTTTTGGTATCGAGTCACCCGGATTAACGGCGAGCCTGGCGATTGCTCAGCTGGTCAGCCGAGTCGCTGATCCTATCTAACATAAGCCCTGTCGCAAAAATTCGACAGGTTTTTTTTCGTGTTTATAGTGTTAGGGTCCGGGTTCTAAACAACTGAAAACGGCAAACCATTCGAAAGAGTGGGACGCAAAGCCACCAGTCTAAGGACAAAAGTCTACGACAGCGGGGTTGCCAGGGAAAACATGCGATTTCGCCATCGAATCGTCTCTGCGCCGCCATGGCCTGATGCGTTACCTTCAAAGGGTTTGCCCAACTGAAAAGCTGGAGCTAAACGATGAAGGGCCATCACACACAACGCCTATTTAGAAACGCCTGCATGCTCGTTACCGCGACGTCCGTTCTTGCGGCTTGCTTAAGTGATGAAGCCAGTGAAGATCCGGCCGAAATTGATGCCGAAATCGAGATCAGTGGCAGCGTAGGCGACGGTCCTGTGGTCGGCGCTACGGTTCGAATACTACGTAACGATGGCGCTGAGCTGGCGCAAGTGGAAAGCGATTCCAGTGCCAACTACAACATCGTCGTTCGTACAGAGGGCAAATATTATCCCTTGACCGTTGATTCTCGAAACGGCACAGATCTTGTTACCAGCACCGCACCGGACTTCGATCTGCTCGGTGCAGTTCTCGCACCCGGTAACAGAACGGTGGCGAATATCAATCCGTTTACGACCTTCACCGTGGAGCTGGCACGCGATTTGGCTGGCGGCGAAACCCAGGCGAATCTGAGCCTGGCTCAAAATACAGTCGCGACACAGTTCAATAGTGGTCTCTCGACGTTGAAGACATCGGGTGCGATGACGACGACGATCTCCGCTAGCAATGTTGCAGAAATGGTCCGAGCGTCAGAGGCGCTTGGGGAAACTGTGCGACGAACCCGAAACGCAGTCTCCGCCAGCGGATTCACAACGTCCGGTAATGCCGTGGTCCGTGCGCTGGCATCGGATCTTAGCGATGAAGTTGTTGACGGGCTCGGCGGACAACGTTCGGATGCTCGGCTTGCTGCGGTGTCGACAGTCGTCGCGGCGCAAGTTCTGCTGGAAACGATGGCAAATGAATTACACGTCAATGGTGTTGACGCGACCCAAGCGATGCGGGATGCCATAAACCAGGTGTCCTCGAACGTCGCAGATCCGGCGCTCGATGATCTGACAACGACGCCAGACATGATCACGCGCGCAAAAATTGGCCTGGAGGCCGCGTTCGCGGTAACGAGTGATCCACTTATCGGCAATCTGCACACTATCGTGAGCGATATTCAGCCGAACTCGTCGTCGCAGACGATTCGAAGCCTGGTGTTGCCGAGTGATTACCGCAACCGACTGGACAACGCGATTTTGCTGGTCGCCGGAGGTAGCACAGACGTTCACGAGGCGGTCAATGCGATATCTCGCAATGGCGGGTCGGATAATCTGCCAACAGACGACGTAAATACGGCTCCGACCATTAGCGGTACGCCCGCCACTACGGTTACAGCTGGATCGGCCTACTCATTCACACCCGGTGCAGCGGATGTCGATGGCGATACGCTGACATTTGCGATCGGAAGTGCCCCATCATGGGCAAATTTCGACACCGCTAGCGGAACATTGTCGGGCACACCGACGGCCAATGATGCCGGAACCTACCCGAATATCTCGATCAGCGTCAGTGATGGTGCACTGGCGACGAATTTGCCGTCATTCACGATAACGGTGACCGAAACGTTGCCAGCAAATAACGCGCCACAGATTTCCGGATCGCCGCAAACGGTTGTTTTGGCTGGCGATACGTATACCTTTGCGCCAAGCGCGACAGACGCCGATGGGGACAGCCTGACGTTTTCAGTGACGGGTATGCCGGGTTGGGCTGTTTTTAACCAATCGACCGGTGAGCTCAGCGGCGAGCCGGGGTCCGGTGATGTCGGCACTTACGCGAATATCATGATTAGCGTTAGTGATGGACTGGAAAGTGCTTCGTTGCCAGCATTCACAATCACCGTTGATGCGGTTGCCCTGGGATCGGTCACATTGTCCTGGACGCCACCGACACAAAATACAGATGGTACGGCACTGACAGATTTGGCGGGCTACAAGCTGTATTGGGGTACCACTGCAGGCAGCTACCCAAACAAAATAACGATCGACAACGCCAGCGTTTCTACCTATGTGGTCGAGAATCTGGTGCCGGGTACCTACGAGTTTGTCGCGACGGCATTCAACTCAAGCGGCGTTGAAAGTGACTTCTCGGGCGTTGCGACGAAGACGGTCCCTTGAGCTGGCGCTTTGCTCACTGTTTGGAGCTTAATGCCTGCCGCTTAACATAAACGCGAATGATTCTTAACAGCATTAATCGGGATTTGGCGAAGACGGGGGTGTAACGGTCGCAATTCACACCTGGCTGCGTGATGCGCCTGCTGCAAACCGGGTGGGCTTCGTGTCATCATCCGAAGCCACCTCGCACAATTGCCATGGACTCAATGACCGACCCAGCCAGAAAACTTCTAATCGTCGAGGACGACCCCGGTCTCCTCAATCAATTGAAATGGTGTTTCGAAGGTTACGACGTGTACACCGCAGAAAACCGTGAGGCAGCGATTGCGGAACTGCGCAGGCATGAACCCGCGGTAGTTCTTCAGGACCTCGGTTTGCCGCCGAAGCCCGAAGGTGTGGAAGAGGGTTTGGCAACGCTGACCGAGACCCTAAAGCTCGCTCCACACACGAAAGTCATCGTGGTTACCGGAAACGGCGATCAGGAAAATGCACTGACTGCCGTCGCGCAGGGTGCGTACGATTTTTACGAGAAGCCGGTGGATACCGACACACTGAAATTACTCGTCGATCGCGCCTTTAATATTTCGGAACTCGAGGCCGAAAACCGGCGCTTGCAGTTCCAGGTCAACGAATCACCACTCGACGGCATCGTCGCCGCCAGCGAGGGCATGCTCGCGGTTTGCCGTATGATTGAAAAAGTCGCGCCGACCGACGTGACAACTTTACTGTTGGGTGAGAGTGGCACAGGCAAAGAGTTACTGTCGCGCGCGTTGCACAACCTGAGTCCGCGAGCCGGCAAGAATTTTGTCGCGATCAACTGCGCAGCGATACCGGAGAACTTGCTTGAATCCGAGCTCTTCGGCCACGAAAAAGGATCATTTACCGGCGCGCACAAGCAATCGATCGGTAAGGTCGAGCTTGCCAGCGGCGGTACGTTGTTTCTCGATGAGATCGGCGACATGCCAATTTCATTGCAGGCCAAGATGCTGCGCTTCCTGCAAGAGCGCGTCATCGAACGCGTCGGTGGCCGGCAGGAGATCCCGGTTGACGTCCGAGTCGTTTGTGCGACCAATCAGAATCCTGCCGGCCTGATAAAAGAAGGTCGGTTTCGTGAGGATCTCTACTACCGTGTCAGCGAGATCACGATCAACATTCCACCGTATCGCGATCGCGAGGAGGGCCGCCTTATTCTTGCCCGAACCATGCTGCAAAAGTATTGCAAGAAACAAAAGCGCGCAATCAACGGCTTTGCCGACGACGCGATTCAGGCGATCGAATCCTATGCCTGGCCAGGCAATGTTCGCGAACTGGAAAACAAAATCAAAGGCGCGGTGATCATGGCCGACGGCAAGATGGTTACGGCGATGGACCTCGGTTTGCAGGGTGACGGAGGAGATGCTGAATCCCTAAACTTGCGTGAAGTCCGTCAGCAAGCGGAATCAAAAGCCATTCGCATCGCGTTGACCAAATGCTATGGCAACATATCAAAAGCCGCAGAACTCCTGGGTATCACCCGCCCAACCCTCTACGACCTCCTGAACAAGTACGGCCTAAGCTCCGACTCCTACTCAAAAAAAGCGGCCCAGTAGGAGCGGCCAATGGCCGCGAAAAGTAGGAGCGGGCAATGCCCGCGACCAATCCCCGCTGTTCCACCCCCTAAACCCACCTACAATCCCAAAGCGGATACTCCCCAACCGACCGAACCAAGCCAGCCCGCAACGGATTAGCAACGATATACCGAGCGACACCCTGTAAATCCTCTTCCTTCCGAATCGCACGATCATAAAAGCCTTTCTGCCAGACCAATCGATCTGACCTCAACACTCCGTTAATCCGCTTAGCCGAAAACGCCTTCACGTTCCGAATACAACTCGAAAGCGTGCGCTTGCCGGTGAGTGAAAACAACCAGTGAAGGTGATCCGGCATCACGACGAATGCGAGTGACTCAACATGGCCAGCATTGTGTTCGTGCCGCATGCACTCTACGAGGAGTCTGCCGATTTGGACGTCGATGAATATTGGGCGCCAGTGTCTTGTAGCGGTTGAGACGTGGTAGATCTGGTTGGGGATGCTGCGACGGCCTTTGCGGAGATTGGAATGGCCTTTCATTTGGTTGATTTTGGCAGTGGGGCGGGGTTTTTGCTGGGAATGAATTTGGGTGGAACAGCGGGAATTGGTCGCGGGCATTGCCCGCTCCTACTTTTCGCGGCCATTGGCCGCTCCTACGGGTGTAGGTTGCGCTCCTACCGGGGTTTGAATTCGTCGGGGTTGAGTTCGTGGCGCGCCAATAGTTTGTAAAAATCGGTGCGATTGCGTTTCGCGAGGCGGGCGGCCTGGCTGACATTACCCGTTGTAATCTGCAGGATCTGCGACAGGTAATTGCGCGTAAATTCATCACGCGCATCGGAGAATGACGCAAGTTTTCCGGCATGTTCCCCGAGTGACTGCTGCACCAGTTCGCCACTGATCACTGGCGAGCGCGACAGCGCAACATTTTGTCGCACGACGTTATACAGCTGGCGAATATTGCCAGGCCATTCCGCCGTCACCAGCATCTCGACCGCTTCAGGCGCGTACACTTTTCTTTCGAGGTCGGAGTCGCGAGCGATCTGCTGCAGGAAATGCGCAACCAGCAACGGGATATCTTCGCGCCGATCATCCAGCGTCGGCAACTTGATGTTGACGACATTCAATCGGTAATAAAGGTCTTCGCGGAATCGTCCCTGTCCCATAAGGTCCTGCAAATCGCGGTGCGTTGCAGAGATAACACGAACGTCGATGTCAATGGCTTCGGTACTGCCCACCGGCCGTACCTGGCTTTCCTGCAGTACGCGCAACAATTTCACCTGCAGTCGCATTGGCATGTCGCCGATTTCGTCCAGCATCAGCGTGCCGCCTTCGGCCGCCTTGAAGAGTCCGTCGTGACTTCGGGTCGCGCCGGTAAAGGCACCTTTTTCATGCCCGAACAGTTCGGACTCGAGCAGGTTTTCAGCCATCGCGCTGCAATTAATGGCAACGAAGGGTTTGTTGTGGCGATCGCTGGCCTTGTGAATCGCCTGCGCCAGCAATTCCTTACCGGTGCCGCTTTCGCCCGTGATCAACACGCGTGCATCGGTCGCCGCAACCATCTTGGCTTGCTGCATGACTTCTTTCATCGACTGGTTGCGGGTGATGATTTCCGAGGCCCAGCCTTTGTCGACTTCGGAGCTGCCCGACACTTTCAGCGCGCGATCCACGAGTGACATGAGTTCGTCTTTGTCGATCGGTTTTGTCAGGAAGCCAAACGCGCCGTGTTGGGTCGCGGTGACCGCGTCTGGAATCGTGCCGTGTGCTGTGACAATAATGACTCTGAGGCCGGGTGATCGCGTCTGCAGCTCCTTGAGCAGGCCGATGCCGTCCATCTTGTCCATGCGCAGATCGGTAATGACGAGGTCGGGGGTAAAGCGGTTCAGCGCCCCCAATGCCTTGTGAGCCGACTCCACGGCCTCAACTTGGTAGCCCTCTGCACGCAGCCGGATACTCAACAGGCGCAGCAATCCCGGGTCGTCATCAACGAGCAGGATCTTGCCTTCAGTTGGGGACTGTTTATTCGCCATAATGGATTATGTCATACCGCTTGGACGCATCCGCACAGACTAAGGGGTATTGACGCGTCGGGCAAGATGTCTCCTGAGAGCGACGGGTTTATTTACTCTTGTTCCCGAATGGCTCGTTCGATGGATGTGATGGCCTCGAGTTTATTCTCCGCTTCCTCGAGTTCGCGGCGCAGGCGCCGATTTTCAGCCTCGACAGTTGCCAGTCGCTGCTCCACGGCTTGTTCCTGTGTTTGCGTTGCACGTGAGGTTGATGCACGCATGCGGCGCACCTCGGCGTCGGCGACAATCTGGCGCTCCACGCTGTTTAGATGAATCGTCGCCATTGAGATTTCTGCCGGTGTCAGCAACACCGTTTGCGATAGAACTTCACGCAACAGGCGCTGGGCTTCCGCGGGATTGGATTCCGGATGCCCGGGAATAGCGAGGACGAGGCCCAAACGCAAATTGGTCGATGGACTGGGTGTCAAACTTGCCGCTGCATGCGCATCGGCATAAATCTCAGCCTGTGCGGCAGGATCGCCGCCGGCGATTTTGCCGAGTTCCTGCAGATACATTTCGACTTCCGGCGCGCCAAGAATTTCTCCTTCGTCGGTGCTTTTTGAAATCCGGCCTTTAATCCAGTCTGTTGTACTGCCGCACGAAGACAGCATTGATGTGACCATCACGATCACTGCGGCTCTTGAAACTCGCTTTGCCTGATTCTCTCTATGCATTGGCTGCCAGTTTTTGCTGTCTAATGGCCCGCGCCTGCGGGATATGAATTCTGAAATGTGCCCCGGAAAACTCGTCCGAATCGACCAACTCTACCGACCCGTCATGTGCCTGAATACATTCCAGCACAACCGACAATCCAATGCCGGTGCCACCGACCTGCCCACCCTGCTGTCGGCGGCCCTGGAAAAACGCCTCGAAAATTCGCGGACTTTCATCGTCCGGAATGCCGGGGCCGGTATCACCGAACTCGAGCACAAAACTTGTCGGCGTCCTGCTCGCTTTGATCGTGATGTAGCCGCCGCGCGGCGTAAACTTGATCGCATTCGACAGCAGATTATCAAGTACCGTGCGGATTTTGTCCTGATCCGCGTTCACAATAATGTCATCCACTTCCAGTTTTAACTGAATATTTGCTGCCTGAAGTGCCAGTCGTTGCGCTTTTGCCACAAAAATGACCTGTTTCCGCAGTTCGAAGTCCGTCAGGGTCAATACCTCGCTCTTGGCTTGCCAGGCGCTGAAGCTCAGTAAGTTCTCGATCAATTGCTGCAGTTTCAGGCCGTTGATGCGCAGGATACCGGTGACTTCGCGCTGCGGACTGTCCAGTTCTCCCACCGAGCCATCCAGCAGCAGTTCGGTGCCTTCCCGAATATTGGCCAGCGGTGTTTTCAATTCGTGAGACATATGGCGCAGGAATTTGTTCTTTTCCTGTGCCAGTTCCAACAGCCGTAGTCGCAGCCATTCGAGCTGCCGGCCGAGTCGCTGCAAGTCGGTCGGTCCCTTGATTTCGATCGGTTTCGAAAACCCACTTTCACCGAGTTGGCCAATGGCGCGGTCAATCTGCCGGATCGGCCTCGCGACCAGTAAGGTAAAGATCAGAATCAGAATGAGCGTGCCAGGCACCAGTGCGGCGACTTGCCAGGCGGACGCACGCTGCGCGTTGCGTGCTGTTGCTTGCAACGCCGATAACTTCGTGTCGATGTGCGCGGTCAGAATATTTGTCAGTCTCGTCACGTTTTGATTGAGCGGCTCGAAACTCTGAATTGCCGCAATGAGTTCAGCGTCGCTTGCAGCCGGTTTTGAGACCTTGGCGACGACGTCCATCGCTTCAATGCCAACGGATGCGGCGAGCTCAGTCGCGAAGGCTTCTTCAACCAATGGCGTCATATCGCGTAATGAGGCCTCGAAACGCTGCAGGTTTTGCGTCACCAATTGCAGGCTGTCGGGCGTCTTCAATACCTGGTAGAGGCGGGCGCTGCGTTCCAGCGAGATCAAGCGCTCGTTGATACGGCGGTTATTTTCGGCGGCTTCCACGCCCGTTGACACCAGCAGTTCACTTTGTTCGGCGACGCGATCAAGATTGACGAGCGCCCAGATCACAGCGATCAGCAGCGGCAACGCGACAAGACCGAAGCCAACCAGAATGAGTCCGTTAAGGGATCTTGGGCGTGGAAATCTCATGGCGAAAGTCTAACACCGGCTCGCTTTTTTGTATCTCAGTCAGCCCAGTAGGCACTGGGGTCGCGCGCCGCAATCTTGCGCTCCCAATCCAGGCTGGTTCGTACAATCGTATCGAGGTCATCGAACTTCGGAGTCCATCCCAGGACCTTGCGAACACGGTTTGCGACGGCAATCAGTTCGGGCGGGTCGCCGGCGCGTCGCGGATGTTCTGATATTGACAAGGCTTCGCCGTTCGCTTTTTCTACCGCTTTCAAAACTTCCCGCACGCTGTAGCCGTGGCCGTAACCGCAGTTCAAAACGGTTGATTCACCACCCGCTCGCAAATACGTCAGTGCGTCGAGGTGCGCGGCCGCGAGATCTTCAACGTGTATGTAATCGCGTAGTCCGGTGCCATCGGGGGTCGCATAGTCTGTGCCGAAAATAAAAACGCCCGGGCGTTTACCGGTTGCTGCCTCACAGGCGACCTTCACCAGCAACGTCGCCTTTGGCGTGGACTGGCCAATTGACCCGCCAGGTTCGCAGCCTGCGACATTAAAATAGCGCAGCGCAACATAGTTGGGGCCGCCAGCGGCGGCCAGATCACGGAGCATCCACTCGGTCATCAGTTTCGACGTGCCGTACGGATTTATCGGCTGCGTTGCCGACTCTTCTGAGGCTTTGCCACCTGCAGGCGTTCCGTAAACCGCCGCGGTTGATGAGAACACGAAATTCTTCACGTCGTGCTTTGCAGCGGCCTCAAGCAAAGTGCGGCTCGACGCCGTATTGTTTCGGTAATACTTCAGCGGATCTGAAACGGATTCCGGAACAACAGTGTGTGCCGCGAAATGCAAAACCGTATCGATGTTGTGGTCAGCGAATATCTCTTGCAAGAGTGCAACATCACCGGTGTCGCCGACGATGAGTTCGCCGAAGGTCACTGCATTTTCAAACCCACTCGACAAATTGTCGAGCACTATGACGTCCTCACCCGCATTGCCAAGCTGGCGAACGACGTGGCTGCCGATATAGCCGGCGCCACCGGTGACCAGTATCTTGTTGTTTTTCATTGGTTTTTTCTCTTCAAAGCCTCTTGATCGCGGAAACTGTGAACCGCTCTCTATGAAACGCGTCTGAGTTTAACAATAGTTGCTCTCAATATACGGACCTGGATCGCAGTCTTGTTTGTGAGGCGAGACCAGCTGTCTCCAAAAGCGGACGGCTTCCTGCGTGTTCGTAATTCGTCAATACCGGTAGTATTGGCTTCACCTTGGGCGGGGCAGAAAAGACCATGGGTCCACTGAATCAATGCAAGATCGTGCTATTGCTCGCAGTCGCTATGATATTTTCGGCGTGCGGTGGAAGTAGCTCATCTGCTCCACCTGCGGGGCCGGCGAACTCGGCTCCAGTGGCAAATGCAGGCGCGAATGCATCGGCCGACGAACTTGCATCGGTGACGCTGGATGGCAGCGCGTCGACCGACGCCGACGGCGATTCATTGACCTACTTGTGGACGCAAACCGGTGGCACAACCGTCACCTTGACCAATGCGACATCCGCTCAGGCCAGTTTCGACGCGCCGGATGTTACCGCCATCAACACGCCGACGGTGTTGATGTTCCAGCTTCAGGTCAGTGATGGTAAAGCGAACGGCACAGCCTCCGTGACGGTTACCGTGAATGATGTTGGTATTGGCGTGAATAGTGCACCGGTCGCGAATGCCGGGCCAGCCCAAACGGTCGCCGAACTGTCGAATGTGGATCTGGACGGCAGCGGCTCAGCCGATCCGGACGGCGACCCGATTACCTACGCCTGGCTGCAGACAGCCGGTCCCGGCGTGACCTTGTCGGACCCGACGATCGCACAGCCCAGTTTTACGTCGCCAGATGTTACGGCGCCGGTTGTGCTGACGTTTCAGCTGACAGTTGATGACGGCACCGATAATTCGATGGATACTGTGGATATCACCGTTCAGGAAACCCTGGGCCAGGTGACTGTCGCCGGCACCGTGTCCTTTGAGTTCGCATTGCCGAATGCGAACTGTCGCGGACTGAACCTCGACAACCCCGAGCTGCGCCCGATTCGTGGTGTCACCGTGCAGCTGTTCAATTCGACGAATGCCTTGCTGGATTCGACAGTCTCTGGCAACGATGGCAGTTATTCGTTTGCCAACGTTGATGCGAATCAGGATGTCCATGTGCGAGTGCGGGCTGAATTGAAGAGTTCCGCGCCGGCTGCCTGGGATGTGGAGGTTCGCGACAATGTGGATATTTCGGGCAGCCCGCCACCGTTGGAGGCGCGTCCGCTCTACGTCGTCGACTTCGCGACATTTAATACCGGTACCGCGAATAATTCAGACGCTGATTTCACCGCCACGACCGGCTGGAACGGCAGTGCGTACACCGGTCCGCGCCAGGCTGCGCCATTCGCAATTCTTGATGCGATTATGGATGGCATTGAAATGATCACCGCGGTTGATCCGACTGCAACGTTTCCGCCACTCGACGCTTTCTGGAGTGTTAATAATACGCTGGTAAGTCCGACCGATATTGATGCAGGCGAACTCAGTTCGTCCTTCTACCAGGGCGGAATCAATTCACTGTTTCTGCTCGGAGACGCCAGTACGGATACCGAGGAATTCGATGACCATGTATCCATGCACGAGTGGGGACACTACTTCGAAGACAATTTCTCTCGATCCGACTCAACCGGAGGCTCGCATACCATAGGTGAAACGCTGGATCCTCGGCTCGCGTTCGGCGAAGGGTTTGCAACGGCGCTCGCGGCCATCGCGCTGGACGAACCGCAATATTGCGATACCAGCGCACCGCTGGAGGCTGGTGGGTTTAGAATTGATACTGAGAACGAAGACTTTGGGCCGCAGGGCTACTATAACGAAATGTCCGTTGCGACTCTGCTGTACGATCTTGTCGATACCGCCGTTGATGGTACCGATGCGAGCTCAATAGGTTTTGCGCCAATTTACAATGTCATGATTGGGCCGCAGGCCACAACCGACGCCTTTACTTCGCTGTTCAGCTTTGCGACTGAAATACGCAGGGAAGTTCAGGGCGCCGACCTGGTTTTCGTCGACTCCCAGCTAACACGCGAAAACGTTGATCTCGGCGGCCTCAATGAATACGGCGACAACCAGACCACCGTCCCCTCAGGCTCACGCGATGTGCTCCCGGTTTACACGATATTGCCGACCGATGGTACGTTGATCAACGTTTGCACGAACAGCGATTTTGATTCGGATCGCGACGGCAATAAATTATCGGAACACCGCTTTCTGAAATTTACCACCACCAGTACTTTGAGTTACAACGTGTCCGTTGTTCCGAATCCGGTTCCACCAGCGACCACCGATCCGGCGCCGACACCGCCCGACGTCATTCGCGATCGTAGTGACCCGGACGTATTCATATACCGTGGGGCACAGCTGGTTGCGATCGGCAACAGTCCCGACGATGATGCAGAAACCTTTACGACAAACCCGTTGCCGCCTGGCTCCTATGTGATGGACCTGCAAGAGTGGCGCTATGCTGACGAAGATGCGTCGAGTGACTATCCCGAGCAGGTTTGTTTCGACGTGACGATGGGCCCATAAACATGGCTAAAGAACTGGTGAAAATAATGACTGGATCGAAATTTCTGATCAAACTTGCGGGCTTCGTAGTCGTAGCCCTGGGCGTAACCGCCTGTGGCAGCGATGACACCCGGCAGAATGCAGCCGAAGTAGCGCCTGTGGACCTGGCTAAAACGGCGCCTGAGGTCAACTTCAAACCATCCAGCGACGACTACACCGGCACCGTGAGCAAACCGGGCTCACCTTACAGCATCAGCTACCGCATCATCGGCACGCCGATTATTGGCAGCCCCGTCGTCGTCGATTTGAAGGTGGTATCCGCGCTGGGACCGCGTCCAGTCGATCTCAACTACCGAATCAATGATGCATCGTCGATGAGCTTCGCGGAATCACAGCCGTCGAAGGTCAGCATGAAATTTGCCGACAATGAAAAGTCGCTGCAGCAGCAAGTAACAGTGATCCCGCAGCGCGAAGGGCGCTTCTATTTGAATGTGAGTGTTTCCTTTGACGACGAAACCGGCACGACGTCGACAGTGACTGCGATCCCGATCCAGGTGGGTAGCGGGTCCCGCGAGCTTCAGGAGCATGGCCGGGTCGAGACCGACGAAAACGGCGAATCGGTACGTGTACTGAGTGGTGATTAAGCTCATAAAACGGGAATATTTTCCCAATTTATTTTCCAGAATTGAAGTTAGATCACAGTTCTAAAGGCTTAGTATTATTAGAGTGTTCGGTCAGGTTACGGAATGAACTGGCGAATGCAAAAGGACTTACGCGATAAAATTAAAGCGGCGACCGAGGCGTCTGGTACCACCAAGCCCGGGTTCGTCGAGCTACTGTCCCTGATCGACCAGCATTATGACAAAATGGAAGCGACCATCACGCAGTCTGTCCGGACCGCGGTGCATTCCGATACGGCAGCCCCCATTGAAGCGATTTTTGACAGTGTTACCGAAGCGCTATTATCAGTCGCGTCCGACGGCATCATCAGAAACTGCAACAAGGTCTGTAGCCGCTATTTCAAACTGACGAAAGACCAGCTTATTGGCTCGAGCATCACCAATATTTTGCCGGCAGCGAAGGACCAGCCAATGGCTGATTTCCTGAACGCCTACACTTCCGATCTCGAAGACACCAACTTCGACCTCGTCGACGGGGAGGTTGATGCAGTTCGTGCCGACGGCGAAAAATTTGTCGCCGAGATCAATGCCAGTAGCCTCGAAGCGGCGGGTGGCAAGATCTATGTCATTAGCCTGCGCGATGTTACCGACCGCAAGCAGACAGAGAGTGCACTGCGCGAGAACGAAGAGCGCTATCGAGCTCTGGTTGAAAACGCGCCCGAGGCGATCATTGTTTTCGACGTTGATAACAACGTATTCACCGACGCCAACGATAACGCCTGCACCTTATTCAACCTGTCTCGCGCACGTCTTTTGACCGTCGGACCGCAAGCGATCAGTCCCGCTACACAGCCTGATGGAACACCCTCATTTGGTGTGCGTCGTGGATTCATAGACCGGGCACTGGAAGGCGGGCACCCCAGTTTCGAATGGATGCACCAGGACTCGGACGGTCGGGAGTTTCCCTGCGAAGTTCGATTCAGCCGCCTGCCGTCCGATCACCAGCGTCTGATTCGCGTAAGTATTACCGATATCGCCGAACGCAAACGCGATGAGGCCTTGTCGTACGCACAAAACAAAGTTCTCGAAATGATCGCCTCCAGCACGCCACATGACCGCACGCTGCGGTCGATCTGTCGTTTTGTCGAGAAGCTGGGTGATGATTTCAAGGCGGCTATCATGGTGTTGGACGTCAAAAACCGGACACTGTCGGTTGCCGAGGCGCCCAGTCTGGACAAGCAGTTTCGACATGATCTCGACTTTACCCGGGTTGGCGCCGATTCACTAACCTGTGGATCTGCCGTCTATCACACCCAGGATCGAATCACGGCCAACATTGATTCTGACGCGAACTGGGCCGACAAGCGCGAAATTGTGGGCAGCCTCGGTATTAAAGCTGCGTGGTCGTTCCTGATTCACGGCGCGGAGAATCGCATTGTTGGTACGCTCGATGTTTACCTGGCTAAATCGCGCGCGCCCAATACGCATGAACTCGACAAGCTCAATGGCATGGCGCGACTCGCCGGTATTGCGATCAAGCGACAGCACGACGAGGAAAAGCTGCGTACCAGCGAAGCCCGGTACCGCGGTTTGTTCGAGAACGTTGTTGATGGGGTATACATCGCATCGCGTGATGGTGACATCGTCACCGCGAACCCGGCTTTGGTGGAGATGCTCGGATACGACAGTGTTGAAGACCTTAAATCGGTTGGCAAGACAACACTGTTGTATGTCAATCCGATTGACCGCGAACGCGTTTTCGCACGGCTCGAAGCACAGGGCGTCGTCAAGAATTTCGAATACCGGCTGCGGCGCAAGGACGGCAATATTATTGTCGTCCTCGAAAACTCGCGCGCCGTTTGTGACGATGACGGCAATATCGTTGCGCATGAAGGCACCATCACAGACATCACCGAACGCAAGCACGCCGAAACGCAGATCTTTGAAGAGAAAGAGCGGGCGCAAGTTACGCTGCAGTCGATCGGTGATGGCGTAATTACAACCGATGCAGAGGGTTGCGTCGACTACATCAATCCCGTCGCTCAGGATCTGACGGGTTGGGATATGCGCAGTGCGCGCAATATACCGGTGACCAAGATCATGATGATCGTGAACGAACACACGCGCGCGTCGGTCGAAAACCCGGTCATTCGCTGCCTCAAAGAAGGTCGAAGCATTACGCTGGCCGAGAATAGTGTGTTGATCACGCGCAACGGTGACGAAGTGCCCATCCAGGATTCAGCTGCACCGATTCGCGACCGGATCGGCAATATTGTCGGCTCGGTGATGGTTTTCCATGATGTAAGTAAGGAAACGCGACTGTTTCGGCAAATGAGTTACCAGGCGTCGCATGATTCACTGACCGGGTTAATCAATCGCCGCGAGTTTGAGAACAGCCTGGTGGCGGCACTTGAGAAAACGCGTGACAACAGTGAAGAAGCACACGCCCTGCTGTACGTGGATCTCGATCAGTTCAAGGTCGTCAACGATACCTTCGGCCATACCGCCGGTGACGCATTGCTGCGTCAGTTATCAGAGCAAATTCAGGCAAAGATTCGCTCGACAGATTTGCTGGCACGATTGGGTGGTGATGAGTTCGGAATCTTGCTTGAGCACTGTAGCGATGAGCGTGCGATCGAAGTCGCCGAATCGATTCGCGGTGCGATTGAAGGCTATCGATTCGAATGGAAAGATTCATTTACGACGATGCGTTGTTCGATCGGCGTGGTTATGATCAACAATGAAAACGCAGACGTCGCAAGTGTCATGAGCTCGGCAGACGTTGCCTGCTACTCAGCGAAAGACATGGGCCGCAACCAGGTCCATCTCTATAAAGACAGCGATGCTTCAATGCGCCACGAAGAGATGAAATGGGTTTCGCGTATTACCAACGCAGTGGAAGAAAATCGCTTCGAACTGTTTTTCCAGCCGATTATTGGTATCGGCAAGGCATACGGCGGTAGCCGCGGGCACTACGAGTTGTTGTTGCGCATGCGTGATGAGAAAGGAGAGCTTGTTGGTCCGGATCAATTCATACCGGCAGCCGAACGTTACAACCTGATGTCGACACTTGATCGCTGGGTAATTCACGAAGCATTGACCGAACTGGCGGACCGAAGCGACGGTGGCGAGGCTCGTTACACACTGGCAATCAATCTTTCAGGTACATCACTCAGCGAGGACCGCTTTTTGGACTTTGTGATTGAGGAGCTGCAGCGCCAAAAACTCCCGGACGGTGCGATCTGTTTTGAGATAACCGAAACAGCAGCCATTTCCAATCTGTCGCGTGTCGTGCACTTCATGCAGGAACTGAAAAAGCTCGGTTGTAAATTTTCACTGGACGATTTCGGCAGCGGCCTGTCATCATTTACCTACCTAAAGAATCTTCCGGTCGACTATCTGAAAATCGATGGTCAGTTCATTCGCAATGTTGTCAGCGACAGTGTGGACGAGAGCATGGTCAAGGCGATCAGCGAAGTCGGCCATGCGATGGGCATCGAGACTATTGCCGAGCGGGTGGAATCAAAAGAGGTTCTCGATAAGCTCGGTTTGCTGGGCATCGAATTCGCCCAGGGCTTCTACATTGCCCGCCCGGCATCCGTCCAGTCGTTCGAGCCATGGGGCGAGAAGCAGGGACTTCTTCTGGCGTAGATTGCAGGATACGGTACACTGGCGCCATGCCCGATAGCAGCAAGCAAGATTTCCAAGAACCCCGACAACGACAACTGCTGTCCGCGGACGAGCCCGGCCCTTTTAAGGTTTTAAACCCCCTTTCCGAGCAGCCTGTATTGCTGGTTTGCGATCATGCGAGCTGCCGCTTTCCCGCGTCGCTGGGCGATATGGGACTCGATCCCTTTGCCCGGCGCTGCCACCTGGCCGTTGATATCGGCGCCGGCGCGCTCACCGAGCAGCTGGCCGCAAGCCTCGGCTTTACTTCGGTCCTGGCGCAATATTCGCGTTTGATTGTTGACTGCAATCGCGAATTGATGGATCCCGGCGCGTTTTTGCAATTCGGTGACGGTGTGCTGATTCCCGGCAATCGCAGTTTGGGCCAGGCCGACAAGGATTTGCGTGCGGAGGCGATTTACTGGCCGTATCACGATGCGATTAAGCAACAGATCGAGCGGCTGACCAATATCGGTTCGGCGCCGGCCTTCGTCACCGTGCACAGCTTTACACCGGTCATGGATGGCGTTGCCAGGCCCTGGCAAATGGGCGTCCTGTGGGATGCAGACACCAGTTTGCGCGATATCTTTCTTGCAGACTTCAGAGCGGCCGGCTATGTCGTCGGCGATAACGAACCGTACTCGGGGAAAGCGCCGCAGGACTTTACGATCGATCACCACGCAGAGTCGGCCGGACTACCGCACGTCGGTATCGAGATCCGCCAGGACCTGATCGACAGCGACGACGGCGTAAAAATAATTGCCGAATTGATGCACGACATTATCGAATCGATACCGAGACGTTTGGCCAACAGCGGGGCGAATAATGAAAACAAACGAACCAGCGTTCACGATAGGGGTTGAAGAAGAGTATCTGCTGGTAGACAAAGAGACGCGAGCGCTGGTCGTCGACCCGCCCGAGACTCTGATGGCGGAAGCCGAAGAACGATGCGGTGCTCAAGTCACGGCAGAGCTGCTGCGCTCGCAGATCGAAATAGGCACCAAGGTTTGCAACAACGTTCAAGAAGCACGGCAAGATCTTGCCTGCCTGCGAACGAATATTATCGAAGTTGCAAACGAACATGGCCTTGCGCCGATTGCCGCTTCGACGCATCCGTTTTCAAGCTGGACCGATCAGAAACACACCGAGAAAGTGCGCTACGACCAGTTGACGCACGAGATGCAGGGCGCCGCGCGGCGCCTCGTCATTTGCGGCATGCATGTACATGTCGGAATTGGTGACGACGAACTGCGTATTGACCTGATGAATCAGGTTTCCTACTTCTTGCCACACCTGCTGGCGCTGTCCTGTTCCTCGCCGTTCTGGGGCGGCCGCGATACCGGACTCAATAGCTATCGCCTGACCGTTTTTGACGCACTGCCGCGCACCGGTTTGCCGGAACGTTTTGCAAGTTGGGCGGAGTACCAACGACACATCAATATCCTGATGGATGCCGGCCTGATTGAAGACTCCACCCGCATTTGGTGGGACCTTCGACCGAGCGCTCGCTTCCCGACACTTGAGACCCGCATCATGGACGTGTGCACGCGCCTTGATGACACAGTCGCATTAACGGCGCTGCTGGTCTGCATCATGCGGATGTTGTACCGCTTGCGGCGGCGCAATCAGCGCTGGCGAATTTATACGCCCATGTTAATTCGTGAAAACCGTTGGCGCGCCATGCGTTATAGCTTTGACGAAGGCATGATCGACCTGGCCAAGGGTGTCGTTGTGCCTTTCGACGACCTGATTGAGGAGATATTCTCTCTGGTGGCCGAAGATGCTGAAGCGCTCGGCTGCGAGGCGGAGCTCGCTGGCGTCCGCGCCATCCTGTCCCGCGGTACCAGCGCACACCGCCAGCGGCGAGAATTCGAGCTTGAGCGAGCCGCTGGCAACAGCATTGAAGACAGCTTGAAGGCCGTTGTCGACACGCTGATCGAAGACACCGCGGAAGGCCTGAAAGTGTGATCTGGCAAGCGTTGCAGCGTCGGGAATGCGGAACAGGTCGCATTATGTAGCGCGATAGCCCGCTAGCATGGCCTTATGTCAATGCTAGACCCATTTATAACGCCATTCTTGGCAATCGCAGCCATTGCCTATGCGGGTCTGGCGGTGCGTGTTGCACGATCTGCGCCGCAGTACACGAACAACATGGTCAGCATCCTGTTGTTTCTGATCGCCGGCATGTTGACCGGTTCGGCATTCTCCTTCAATGCAACTGATGCCCATTTTTACGGTATCGGCCGCACTTTGTCTTTCTTCTCGGCTGGTTTCATTCCAATCGCATTTTACATGATTTATCGCGAATACACGGCCGGTGCTCCGAGTGTATTGCTGATCGTGATGCTGTCTATTATACCGGTCGCGACGACGGGCCTGGCACTGACAAACTCGATGCATAATTTTATCTGGATTGCCAACGAGACGTCCGCCGGTCTGGTTTACAGCGAAGTGACCGATCACTACTGGTACAACAAGATTTACGCGCCGTTCACCTACGGTCTGTTTGGGTTCACAGCGATTGCGATGATTGGAAGATTGCCGACCATTGCACCTGCACATCGCAAAACGCTCATCGCTTTTTTGATGTGTGCGATTCTTCCGTACTTGATCAGTATCGCAAATACGTTTCTCGGCTTCGGCCCCGTGCAATATCCGTTCACATCGACTTCACTGGCAGTGGTCTGGCCGATGTTCGCGTATGCCAGTCTCAAGTTGCGCATGCATGAATTCAGCCCAGTCGCATACCAGACACTCTTTGATCACGTGCGTGACCCGATATTTGTTGTCGATGGCGAGCAGTGCATCATTTGCGCAAACAAAGCTGCACAGGCACTTCTTGAAGGTCAAGAGAAAGACCTGATTGGCCGCAAACTATGGGAAGACTTTCCTGAAGCACGCGCGATTCTTGAACAAGCCAAAGATCTCGACCTGACACAAACCTTGCGCATGAACACGAAAAACATCTACGAAGTCAGTGTCAGTCCCTTAACCGGCTCGAAAGGACAAAACCTTGGCATGGTGGTTGTTTGTCGTGATGTTACGGAGCGACGCACGGCACTCGCAAAACTGGCGGATTCCGAACACCTGATTCGGACACTGATTGAAACATCATCCAACGGCATCTTACGTTTCGCACGCGACGCAAATGATGCCGATCAAAAGTTTCGATGTGTTTTCGCCAATCGTGCTGCGGAGTCGTTCGCCGGAGAAGGACTGGGAACGCTGGTTGGAATGCCATTGGATAAACTGCAGCACCTGAACCCGGAAAAACTATTGGAGCATTTCGGTGCCGGGACCCCGGCGACCACGCAAATAAGTTTTGAAGTAGCGGGTGAGTCGGGACAGGGCGAGAACTGGCTACGCATTGTTGGCGAGCCCGTTGGCGAGGATTTTTCCGTTACGTTGATCGACATCACGCAGCGCAAGCGCAACGAAGACAAAATGCTCGCAGATGCTCTGCGGGATCCGCTGACCGGAATTCTGAATCGTCGCGGTTTTGAGAAAGAGGGCGCTTCTGTCATCCGGCACAGCCGCCTCGGTGCGGTGCTCTATCTCGACCTGAATCACTTCAAGTCAATCAACGATCGCTTCGGTCACCAGGCTGGCGACGCATTGCTGAAAGCTTTCGGGCACCGGCTGGAGTTCTGTTTACGGCCTGAAGACGTGCTTGGCCGTCTTGGCGGGGATGAATTTGGGATTGTCTTGCCTGGCGTAGACATCGATGACGTCCGGCATATCGCCGAGAGGCTCATGCAAACGGCATCCGAGGCCTACATCATCCAGGGGCAGGAAATTAAGTGCACTGCCAGTGTCGGCATTGCCCTGATGCCGAAACATGGCGAAGAGCTCTGGCACTTGCTGAGTGTTGCTGATCAGGCGATGTACGACACCAAGCGTATTCCGGATGAGGAAGCCGCCAATGATCGCGCGGCGTATATCGACGCCGCGACGGCGTCTTAGGGGTTGTTGGGCAGAATTTCGAAGTCGACGATGGCAGGATCCACGTTGTCATAAATGATGGCATTGACGACGTCGCCGAGAGCAACGTCTATGCGAATCGGCCCAGCCAGGATTTCTGTGCCCTGGAACTCACGTACATAGAGATCGAAGCTACCGGTAGCAAAAACCACAGGCGTTGAGAGGGTGCTACTCGGCAACGCGGCAAGAACGGGCAATTGCTGATCCAGAACCGCATCAGCTTCAATCGCATAAACTGACACAAAATCGAAATTCTCCGTCGCCGCAAATACCTGGAATTTTACTTGCGTGCTTACGCCGCGCCTGTCCGGGATGTAGACAAAGCCACCAAAATTGTCGGTCGCGCCAACGGCAACCACACGGCCTCGGGTTCCGGCAAAGAAGTTCAAGTTCTGACTAAAGTAAATCGGCGTCGTTGCATCAAACGGGGTGACCGAGATGTCAGTGTCACCTGCAGCCAGATTCAGCTCTGCCGAGATTCCTCGGTGTGGTAAGTCGTCAACGATTCGTGACGTTTGCGTCTCGTCATTGTAAATGTCGATGGTTCCGAGCTGGAGAGAGGCGTTAATGAATTCTACGGTGGCTGGAAAGCGGGCATCCGCCAGAAACAACGTTCCCGAACCAGCGGGATAAGCGCGTGCGACGATCGGGGCGAACGTCGAGGAGCCACCATCGAATGTCGAAATCGTGTAATCCGCCGCAGCCAGGAACGTCGATGTGTTCGACTGGAACAGCACGTCGCTGGGGTCGTCGTTTGCGGTGACGGTGAGTACGTAGTCACCAGCCGCAAAGTCCGCCGCTGTCAGTATTTCTCCAAAGGCAAGCGTTCCGGCCGCCTCGCCGAGCACTGGTGGGGTTCCGGGCGGCGCGAAATAGTAGTCAACGGTTCCCAAAGACTCAGCGGTGTGTGCAAATCTTGCCTGGAATACGGTTTCCGTGTCGACAAAGTCGCGTTGCGGGCTTTCCCAGAGAATCACTGTTGGGTTGGTGAGCGTTCCTGTCAGGACCATGATGTAGTCCATGTCAGCGACAACATCAAGTGAGCGACTGGCGAAGCGGGTCAGCGCTGAATCGCCGGCGAAAAATACTTCAAAGTTGAATTTGTAGCTAAGGTCGTCGTATTCGGCCAGCGTCGTGGTCTGGCGATAGTCCGCCGTACCGATCGTCCGCTCCTCAATCAGGAACCCAACCTCGGGCGAGCTTGGGATCGCATTAATCGCACGGATGCTGCCCTTGCCGGTCGCGGACGGCAGTGATGATTCGGTCCCACAGGCGGCGAGAATCAGTGCGAATAGCAGTGGCAGCACTGCGAATTTTTGTGTCATCAATGTCTTCACTTCTCGTAGCCGTATACCGACTTCACTTCTAAAAATTCGTCGATCCCGTGCGCACCCCATTCGCGACCGTTACCGGATTGTTTGTAACCACCGAACGGTGCCAGCGCTTCGAGGTCTGCGCCGTTGATGTGCACCATACCGGTACGCATGCGTGACGCTACATGCCGTGCGCGTTCCAGGCTGCCCGATGAAACATAACCCGACAAACCGTAGGGCGTATCGTTCGCGATTCTGATGGCGTCGTCCTCGTCTTCATAGGGGATGATCGACAGAACCGGGCCGAATATCTCTTCACGAGCGATAGTCATGTCATTACTGACATTCGCGAATACCGTTGGTTTCACATAGAAACCCGATTCGAGTCCATCGGGTCGACCCGTACCGCCAGCGACCAGCGTGGCCCCCTCATCGATACCCTTCTGAATGAGCGCCTGAATCTTGCCCCATTGCACATCGGATACCACCGGTCCGATACGCGTCGCTTTATCGCGCGGGTTACCGACAACGGCTTTGCCCGCGACTCTGGCGGCGATCTCGGCGGCCGCGTCCATCTTGTCTTTGGGTACGAGCATGCGCGACGGTGCATCACAGGACTGCCCGGTATTTTCAAACATCGCCTTGGTGCCCTGGCTAACGGCTTCTTCGAGGTCGGCGTCATCAAGAATGATATTCGCGGATTTGCCGCCCAGTTCCTGCGCAACACGTTTGACGCTTGGCGCTGCGTTTTGCGCGACCAGCACGCCGGCTCGGGTTGAGCCGGTGAACGACACCATGGCGATTCCGGGGTGTTGGCTCAATGCCGTACCGACGCCTGGACCGTCGCCGTTGATCAGGTTGAACACGCCGGGGGGAACGCCGGCTTCGTCGAGAATTTCGGCGAAGATAATCGCGTCAAATGGGGCGATTTCGCTGGGTTTGAGGATCATCGTACAGCCAGCGGCGAGCGCGGGCGCGACTTTGACAGCGATCTGGTTCATCGGCCAGTTCCAGGGCGTAATCAGTCCACAGACACCAATTGCTTCTTTAACGACCATCGCCGAGCCGACTTTTTCTTCAAATTGGTAGTGCTTGAGCGCTTCCAGGGCGGCGCCGATGTGTTGTGTTCCGCTGGCGGCCTGTGCGTACTTGGCGAGTCCCCAGGGGGCACCCATTTCGTCCATGATGGCTTCGGCGACTTCATCGGAACGACGATTAAATACGTCCAGGATGCTCTGTAGCAGCGCCATGCGCTGTTCGCGGCTGGTCTGCGAAAAGGATTCGAACGCTCGTGCTGCGGCCGCAACGGCTTTGTCGACATCTGCCGCTGAACCGATGCTGATGCGACCATAGACCGCTTCAGTCGCAGGATTGACGACGTCGAGAATTTTTGGCTCAACCGGGTCCACCCATTGGCCGTCAATATAGAACTGAAGTTTTTCAAGCATGGCTTACCTCCACAAACGAGCCGCGCATAATAGCCTAATTCCGGCGTTGCGGCGCGCCGAAAAACAGGGTTCAGGCGGTGTCAGACGCCGAGAATTTTTTGCCGATACTCTGCGGGAGGGATGCTGTACCAGGACTTGAACGCCGTCGTGAAGGTGCTGATATTGGAGTAGCCAAGCAGCATCGCAATTTCGAGCGATTTCAGGCGCGCGTCGCTGAGGTAGTTGACCGCGAGGACCTCGCGAACCTCCTGCAGCACTTTCTGAAAGCTCGTTTTTTCCGCTTTGAGTCGCCGCTGCAGCGTGCGGCGGCTGAGTTTCAGCGCGCGGCAGGCCGCGTCGGCATTCGCTTCACCACGGGCCATCAGGTCGGCAAGCTTGCGTTTTAGCTCGCCTGCGATATCGTCCTGTTTATAGAGCGACCTTAAGGTTCGCTCGGCCTGTTCTGTGAGTTGTCGGTACATTCGCGCATTATACCCCACGCAAAGTCGAAACAAGGAATCAAGATGTCTTCACCCGTGAGCTACAGGCTCGAAGGTAGTATCGGCGTCATCACCGTCGATTATCCGCCAGTCAATGCGCTGTCGCAGCCGGTTCGCAAGGGCTTGCTGGATACGGTCAGCGCTGCCCAGAACGACGCATCTGCGGCCCTGGTCATTCTGTGCGCCGGCCGAACCTTTATCGCGGGCGCCGATATTACAGAATTCGGCAAGCCGCTGAAAAGCCCGTGGTTGCCGGAGTTGCTGGCTGCCATTGAGGCATCGGGGAAAATCGTGATCGCCGCTATTCACGGTACCGCCCTCGGCGGTGGCTTCGAAACGGCGTTGTCCGCGCATTACCGGTGCGCGCTGGCGTCGGCCCGGATCGGCCTGCCCGAGGTGAAACTCGGCCTGTTGCCGGGCGCCGGTGGAACTCAAAGAACGCCCAGGCTTGCTGGCGTACAGGCATCGCTCGACCTCATTACCAGCGGTACGCCGATATCGGCGACAGAGGGCAAGGCACTGGGCCTGATCGACAGGATAATTGACGGCGACTTGCGGGAGGGCGCGATCGCCTGGGCTAACGAGCTGGTCGCAGAGGGTGCGCCGGTTCGGAAAAGCAGCGAGCAGCCAGTGCCCGAGTTCGATCCCGGCATTTTTGACGCGTATCGAACGGAAGTCGCCAGGCGTGCACGTGGCCAGATTGCGCCAGGACACATCGTGAATTGCGTCGAGGCAGCTGCCACGCAGTCATTTGAAGCCGGCATGGCGATTGAACGTGCAGCATTCACGGAGTGCATGGATAGCCCGCAATCGGCCGGCATGCGCCATATCTTTTTTGCAGAACGAACGGCAGCTAAAGTGGAAGGCTTGGCGAAAGATACGCCAATTCGCCCGGTCGCAACGGTCGGCGTTATCGGCGGTGGCACGATGGGCGGCGGCATCGCGATGAGTTTCGCCAACGCCGGGATTGCCGTGACGATGATAGAAATCAACGACGAGGCACTGCAACGCGGCTTGTCGATCATCGATCGTAACTACGGTGGCAGCGTCAAACGCGGCAAACTCAGCGAGAGCGATGCGGCCGCTTGTCGCGCGCTGATATCAGGCTCGACGGATTACGCAGCGCTTGCCGATGTCGACCTGGTCATCGAGGCTGTTTTCGAAGACCCGGAACTCAAGAAAACGATCTTCAAGAAACTGGATGGCGTTTGCAAGCCCGGTGCGATTCTTGCGACCAACACGTCTTACCAGGATGTCGATGCGATCGCGGCGGTCACAAATCGTGCTGAAGATGTCATCGGCATGCATTTTTTCAGCCCCGCACACATCATGAAACTGCTCGAAGTCGTCCGCGGCGCGAAGACGGCTGACGATGTGCTCGCAACGGTGATGGCATTGGCGAAAAAAATCAGGAAAGTGCCGGTTGTGTCGGGCGTTTGCTACGGCTTTATCGGCAATCGCATGCTGCGGCCCTACGGTGAGACCGCGCAGTTGTTGTTGCTGGAGGGGGCGTCACCACAGCAGATCGATAATGCGATGGAGTCGTGGGGGATGGCGATGGGGCCGTTACGGGTGTTCGACCTGGCCGGACTTGATGTCGGTTACAAGGCCCGGCAAGCGCTGTCGGACGACGAGAAAGGTGATCCAAAGACCTACAGGATCCCCGATTTACTCGTTGAGTTGGGCAGGATGGGGCAGAAATCGGGCACCGGTTTCTACACCTACGATGAGAATCGGCGCGCTAAGCCTGATCCCGCCGTCGATGGCCTGATTGAGATTGCCGCCGAGGATTTGGGTGTTGAGCGGCGCTCGATAAAAGACGAGGAGATCGTCGATCGATTAATCTCGGCGCTGGTCGACGAAGGGCGCAAGATTCTTGCGGAGGGAATCGCACAGCGCTCGAGTGATATTGATGTCGTCTATGTCTATGGCTACGGATTTCCTGCGTCCCGCGGCGGTCCAATGTTTTACGCGGATAACAGGTAAACCCGGATTGCGCCAGCCAATTGAATTTGGAGAAATGTGATGGAAACAGCATGGATACAAATCTTTATTCTGACTCTGGCCGAATGTGTTGCACCAGTCGGCAAAACCGTCTGCCAGGAGCAGCAATTTGAATTGCAGTTCGTCAGCCGGGCGGATTGTGAATACGCTTTACAGCAAATGATCGCGATGAAAGACGAAAACGAGCACATTATTGTTAACCGGCAAAAATCGGCTTGTACACCATCAGCCGTAGAGACAGAGGCGTATCGCAGTCGCGAAGAGATCAATGCGGCATTGGAGGCCTCGGCCGGCTGGCGCGAACCGGCGGATGTTTCGTCGCGGCGGACCGCAGTCAGTACCAGCCACCGGCAGCGACTGGAAAATCTCAAGCCCTGCGACCAGACCGATGGGCAGGCACCTTGCAGGATTGGCGATATTATTGTCGAAGAGGCGAGCGGCGAGTCGGTCGACGTCTGGAAACGCGAATAGGGCTCGTTAGCGGGTTTTATTCGATCGAGCGACGAATGGCGGACAAGGGCTGCCGATCATCCAGGACGGCGTTGTAGGAACCCAGGCGAACGCCGAGGTCTCGCAGCACAGGCTTCATGTCGGGAAAGCCTTTGGTATTTGCGTATTGACGATACAAAGGCATGAATACAGGCTCGTCGAGAAACGAGTCGAGCGTCTTGAACAGGCGACTGCCGGACCAACTTCGTCGTGATGGCAGGCAACAGGCCTGGAGTTCGCCGAGCACGCTGTCGAGTGACTCATCGCCATCCGACCGCCGCCGTAATTCGATATCGGCAAGCAGCGCGATTGCCGCGCCGCTCCAGTAGACCTTCATGCGGGCCTCACGAATGCCTCTTGCTGACGCTTCGTTGAGTGTCAACTCAGGCCGTGATTCTTCGCCCCGTGCAAATCCTTCGCCTAAGCGTTGCCACGCGTCTTCAGGTGTATAACGCCCGGCGCGTGACATCAGAACATTCTGGTAATAGCTCGCAAAGCCTTCGGAAATCCAGCGATGGCGCTGTGACAGCAGCGGCAACATCAGGTGACTGAATTCGTGGGTCGCCGTCCAGTCGCTATAAAACTCCTCAATCGGACGATCCGCATTCACGAACAACTCAATTGTTTCACGTCCCTGCCGGGTTACGCGGCCGAAAACGACCGCCTTGTCACTATCCCCGCGGCGGTTTGTGGATGGGATGATAATGATGCGCGGTGCAGGATTGGGAAAGCGTCCATACGTCTGATTGACAAGCATTGCAGTGTTGCGCAGCCATTCAATAATTTCGTCGGCTTTTTCCCTTTGCATGGGTTGCTGGATTTCGATGTCGAGCGTGGCACCTGCAACATTCTCTTGCGCAAAGATAACGCCGCCGCTTGAAGCGGCGAGCATCGATAGTGTGAGCCAGGGTCCGATAATCATCTAGAGATTATGGACCAAAGGCAACACAATAAGTTTCTCACGCCGGAATGCCGGCTATCTCAGATCGATAATGATCCATCAAAATCTGCGCAACCTCGGGTCGGGAGAACTCCGGCGGTGGCGCGATACCATCACCGAGCATTTCGCGAACTTTGGTTCCGGATAGGAAGACGTAGTCTTCCGGCGTGTGATCCGGCGCTTCACGCATCATGACGACTTTGTTCAGCTTCTTGGACCAGGCGGTATGATCGGCGCTGAAGATTTCGATCTCAAGCGCACCGTCTGGAACTTCGTCGAAGATAGCCTGTGCGTCGAACGGACCGTAGTAGTCGCCAACGCCCGCATGATCGCGACCAACAATTAAATGCGTTGCACCCATGTTCTGTCGGAACACCGCGTGCAATACCGCCTCGCGCGGTCCTGCATACAGCATGTCAAAACCATAGCCGGAGACCAACACGCTATTAGCCGGAAAATACACATCGACCATCTTACGGATACAGGCGTCGCGAACATCGGCGGGAATATCACCGGTCTTGAGCTTGCCGAGCAACATGTGAATCGCGATGCCATCGGCATCCAGGCGATCCATAGCCATGCGGCACAGCTCTTCATGGGCCAGGTGCATCGGGTTTCGCGTCTGAAATGCGACAACTTTTTCCCAGCCGCGTGTCGCGATGTCTTCGCGGATCTGGACTGCCGTCTGGAAGGTGCCGGGAAAATCGCTTTCGAAGTAGCTCAGGTTGAGTACCTGAATGCTGCCCGAGACACATTGATTGCCCTGTGCCTGGAATACCGCAACACCCGGGTGTGCAGCCTCAAGTGTGCCAAAGACTTTCTCGGTAATGCGTTGTTTCTGTTCGTCCGACAGTGTCTCGATGGCATCGACATCCATGACGGCGATAACAGGCTCACCATCCACGTTCGGGTCGCGCAGGGCAATACGCCTGGCATTGGAAATTGCCGACGTATCGTTGCTCAGGTTGAGAACCGGTACTGGCCAGAATAACCCATCAACCGTATGCATTTTTTCTGCAACGCTGAGTGCATCGGCAACATTCATGTAACCGGATAGCGGCGTGAAGTAGCCGCCACCCAACATGACGGCATTTGCGGCCGCAGCAGAGGATAAAAGCAGTGACGGCAGGGTGGCGGCTTCGGCGAGCAGGCGCTCCCGCGCTGCATTGTCCGTGACCAATAGTGAGTTGAGGGCGTCGGCCCCATGTGGCTTGATCATGAAATTCTCCTACAGCGATGCTGATTTGGCGATGTCTTCAGTGCGGGTTAATTGCGGCTGCAGAATAAATCCGTTCTTGTGCAAGTGTTCGAGGATAGTCTCGACTTCCTGTTCGATGGTCATCTCATCCGTTTTCAGATGAATTTCGGCACCAACCGGCGCTTCATAGGGGTCGTCGATACCGGTAAAATTCTTGATTTCGCCAGCACGAGCTTTCTTGTACAGACCCTTTGGGTCACGCTCCTCGGCCACGGCGAGCGAGCAATCGACGAACACTTCAATGAAATCGAGTCCTGCCTTTTCATGCAGCTCGCGCACTTCGTCACGATCCCCTTTGTATGGACTAATAAAGCTCGATAATGAAATGACGCCGGCGTCACCGAACAGTTTTGCGACCTCGCCGATGCGACGAATATTTTCCTTGCGGTCTTCTTCAGAGAAGCCAAGGTTCTTGTTAATACCTAGGCGAACGTTGTCGCCGTCGAGTCGGTAGGTCAACTTGCCGATCTTGTACAGGGCATGCTCCAACGCAACAGCGATGGTGCTCTTACCGCTGCCGGAGAGTCCGGTAAACCAGACCGTTACACCGCGCTGGCGAAGAATGTTGTAACGATCTTCACGTGAAATTTCGCCGTCTTGCCACGTTACGTTGGTTGCTTTTTGCTGAGCCACTTTTAAATCCTTTCGTTTGGGTCGTTATTTTTTGTTTGAAAAACCGTTAATTAGCAGGTCGGTACAATTTTGTATGACCTTGAATAAGTCGAGATCGGGATCGCGTACGATCAGGTCGCCCCAGGCGTTGCACATGCCGATCACGGCTTGCGCCGCAAAGTGGCTGTCAATGCCATTGCGAACGACACCGTCTTTCTTCGCATCCTCGAAAATATCTTCGAGTTGCTGGCGATAGCGACTGCCGAGCTCTTTGAGGCCGGTACGTCGTTCTTCAGGAAGGTACAGGCGTTCGTCGTTATAGACTTTCAGCGCTTCGTTACGCTCGCGGTAACTGCTCAAATGCGAAGTCACCGTCGCCGTCAGTTTCGCTTCGAAACTTTGATCGCCACTCGCGATATTGTCCATATGTTCGACGTAGTCCTGAATGCCGAACAGGCAGACTTCACCCAGCGCCTCTTCTTTCGAACTGAAGTAGTAGTACAGGCTGCCCTGTTTGATGCCCATGCGCTCAGCGATGTCCTTGGTGCAGGCACCGTGGAAGCCTTTTTCGGCAAACACGGCGGCCGCCGCGCGTATTGCCGCCTGACGTTGTCGTGTGTATTTTTCCGCGCTTGCCGATTGCATGCCGAAGAATTCTATAGATCTATAGAAAAATAGGCAATTACTTATAAAAATAACGATATAACAAATAGTTAGGACTAGACTTAATCTATACGCCAATCAAAATTAGACCAATTCGATATCAGGTCATCTCCTACCTGCGACAGCGCCTTCGGTGCTTGTAATTCTGGCGCCCAAAGAATATATCGCCGAATTCATTTAGCCCTTAATTGCGCTGCACGTTACGCGCTCGGCAAGCCTTTAGTGGACTGGGTCACACTTTCACCTGACTGAATAGCTATCTCGGCGAAATGACCGGAGACTGCATGTCTCACTGGCCAGGCATCAGGTGCTGTCCAGCGCAGCTTGCGACGAGATATCGCATGCTTGCGATTATCCGGAGAAAAAATGAACATTCGAACGATTCAAGAAACGATCAGTCGATTTGCGCTACTCAAATGCGGAGTACTGCTTAAGCGCCTGTCGATTTCCGTCGTATTCATTCTTGTGACACTTATTGTGCCCTCTCTCGCGAGCGCGGATGATCTCGACAATCTCGCAAAGCAGATGCAGTCGATGGAGCAACGCCATCAACGTGAGATGCGCGACCTTCGGGCTCAGATCGAAGCACTGACCCGGCAGCAAACCTCACCGGCGATCACTTCAACAGCGCAGCTGCAGGAGCGCGTATCCGATTTAGAGGAAGAAGTGGAAATCATTCATGACGACGATGCCGGTATTCTCGAGCGCATGGACCGTGCCGTTCACATGGACTTGTACGCGTCAATATTTTTCAAGGATATCGAGGGAGACAACTCCACGTTCGATGCAAACAAGCTCGACCTGGTGCTCAGCGGCAGCCTCTCGGAACGCTTGAGCATGGGCGCAGAAGTCGAATTTGAACGCACTGCCACCGTGGATCCGGATTCCTCCAGGAGCGGTGACATTGAGCTTGAACAAGCCTGGCTGGAATATTATATCTCAGAAGGTTTTCGGCCCCGCTTTGGCGTCGTTCTCTTACCGTTCGGCAAGTTCAATTTGAATCATTACGAACCGGTCAGGGATTTGTCCGCCCGCCCGATCATGATGCGGCGGATTATTCCAACGAGCTGGAGTGATGTTGGCTTCGGCTTTAGCGGCAGCAAGCAACTGAAGAACAGCTTTATCCGATATCAGGCATATGTGGTCAATGGCCTGACGGCGGAGTTGACGAGCACCAGCACCCGCTCTGCCCGCTCGGCGTTCGGCAAGGACAATAACGACAACAAGGCGCTGGTCGGCCGGGTGGCTCTCTTTCCGGACGACGATCTTGAGCTGGGATTCAGCGCATACCAGGGCAAGTACGATAACGAAAATGATGCGACGATCCTGGGCCTGGGCACGGATGTGTCCTATTCCTGGAAGCGTTTCGAATTTCTGGGAGAGTATGCTCAGTTCGATGTGGATGACGGCCTTCTTGCCGACGGCGTTACGCCTGCGCCGGATGAATACCAGGGCTTTTATCTGCAGGCAAATTACCATTTCTGGCCCAGCTCACTGAACGATACTTTCCTGGGCCGGGGATTTTCCAATCCGACATTTACGACGTCGCTCAGGTATGGTCGTGCACAGGTCCGAAACGATGGCACAGCGGCGATCGGCGATAACGACGAGGACCGCTGGACAGTAGGCTTCAACTACCGGCCGATTGAGGCCTACGTATTCAAGTTCGAGTATCTCTTCAACAGCACCGAGAATGAAGCTTTAGAGATGGGCGGCACGGATGGCCTGCTCATTTCAGTCAACGCAGCATTCTAGGGAGACTCTGATTAAACGCATGAAGCCAGTGATAAATGCGTTGCTGTTTTTTCTGATGACGTTTGATGTCGGTCTGGCAACGGACAACGACCCCATCGTTGTCATCGTGCATCCGTCAAACCAGTTCTCGGACATTTCGACAGACGAATTGAGGCGTGCATACAGTGGTGGCATGCAGCGCTGGCAGGATGGGCAAAAATTACTCGTGCTGGAAAATCCGCTTGAGCATGAAATCCGAGCGACTTTTCATCGCGTCATCCTCAAAGACGATCCGGCGAAACAGTACTTTCTGCCGGACTCTCCCGTTTTATTTATGCCGACGGTAAGATCATCGAGCCGATCCATCGTGATTTACTGCAAGCGCTTCAAAAATGCGATCGGTTATGTACGGCTGAGTGAGGTTAGACCCGGCGTGAAAATTCTTACAATCAACGGCCTCGGCCCGGACGATGATGCGTATATATTTGAATAATCGCAAGATGATCGTGAGACTGCAAAAATGTTACTGAACGCCAGCATTCGCAACAGGCTTGCCGTTTACTTCGTCGCGTTCGCATTGATTCCCGCGGTATTTATCGAACTCAGCTTGTTTAAAACGAGCGAGGATACACTTGAGCGTTCAATCATGCGGTCCCTGGAAAAATCCGCCCTGCAGACTGTCGATAAAATTGATCGCAGTCTCCATTACACGATTGAGGATGTCAGGTCCTGGGCGGCTCTCGAGGTGATGCAACAGGCCGGGGATGGTGACTCGAAGGGCGGATTGTCGCAATTCCTGAAAACCGAAAAATTCGAGTATGGTGTATTCGCCGCCATCCACTATATTAATCCCGCAGGTCAAATTGTCGCGTCCAGTGAGCAGAATGCGATCGGAACAGAAATCGAAAATAAGTCGTGGGTTCACGACGTTTTTGAAAGCGGCAAGATCGTCGTCGACGATCTTTTGTACGACGCTGGCGACCAGGGTTTTTCAATGAAACTCAATGTTCCGGTATTCGATAAGTCCAATGCAGGCGAGATTATTGGCATTTTGTCGGCACGCTTCAACTGGAGTGAGTTGAACCTGATCACTAATTCGGTCGCATTTGGAGAACAGCAGCAAAGCGAACATTCGTATGTCGTTCTATTGAACCGCCTTGGCCTTGTGCTTGCAGGTCCGGATTTCGTCTTCGAAGACGAGCCGACCGACGATGTTGTCAGTTCGATAAACTATTTTGAGATCGGATTGCCGTCATATTCGCAGCACCCAGATAAAGCGAGCGTCGCTATTGAAGTCAATCTGGATGGGACAGACGTTCTCGCAGGCATCGCGCATTATCAGGGATTTCGAAATTTCGGTGATCTTGACTGGACAGTTGTCGTTGTAGAAGACCGAAGTACCGCTTTAATGCCAGTTCAGGATCTGAGGAAGAAATTTCTGTTCGTTCTGGCCATCATTATTCTTGTCTCCCTGCTCGGGGCCTATTTGATTTCACGCGGATTCACCAAACCCATCGCAGAGCTGGTCAATGCCACGAGGCTGATTGGCTTGGGCGATTTCGGTACACGAATGAATATTTCGTCACGAGATGAAATCGGAACCCTCGCGGCAGAGTTCGATAACATGTCGGTTAACCTGCATGCGCAGCAGGCCAAGCGTGCGGAGGCAGAGGCAAAATTGATTGCGGCCAAAGATTCCGCGGAACAGGCGAATGCTGCCAAGAGTCAGTTCCTGGCAAATATGAGCCATGAGCTAAGGACGCCACTGAACGCCATCATCGGCTACGGTGAGATGTTGGTGGAAGACGCGGCAGAAAAGCGTGATGAAGACAGCGAACGGGATTTGCAAAAGATTCTGTGGGCGGGGCGACATCTGCTGGGCCTGATAAATGACATTTTGGATCTGTCCAAGATTGAGGCTGGAAAAATTGAGCTGTTTGTGGAGCGGTTTTCGATCGAATCCCTGGTCAATGACGTGCAAGAAGTCATTGCGCCGCTGATACGCAAGAACGGCAATCGACTGGACATTGAATTTGCAGCTGACATTGGTGAGTTGGAGACTGATCGAACCAGGCTGCAGCAAATATTGTTCAATTTGTTGAGTAATGCGGCGAAGTTCACCAAAGACGGCGACGTGACCCTGGAAATCAGCTGCCATCGTGAGAGCGACGGCCACGAGGAATTCGTTTTTACGGTACGCGACACCGGTATCGGTATGAGCGAAGCCGAGCTTTCACGCCTGTTTCAACCGTTCGTCCAGGGCGATCCCAGCACCACGCGCAAGTACGGAGGAACAGGGCTGGGCCTTGTGATCAGCAGTCGTCTTTGCGCATTGCTGCACGGGGAAATCAGCGTCGAAAGTACGCCGGGGCAGGGCTCGATTTTTACCTTGCGATTGCCGTCCGGAACGATGTCAAAAACCCTGGATTTGTCCGCGTCTGGCCGATTCGTGATTTCCGATATGGCGACGGCGGATGATTCGGAGCGCGGTGAAAATGCGGGTCTGGTGCTAATCATCGACGACGACGCCGAGGCGCGTGAGTTGCTGACGAGCTATGTATCGAAGCTGAACTATCGAGTTGCGACAGCGGCAGATGGGAAGGAAGGCATCAGGCTCGCGCGTGAACTGCGGCCAAGCGCGGTTATTCTGGACGTAATAATGCCCGGAATCGATGGATGGTCGGTGCTGGAAGTGATGAAAGCCGATCCAGAAATCAGTGACATACCGGTAGTGATGTGTACGATAACAGACAGCAAACAACGTGCTTATACGCTCGGGGCGAGCGACTACCTGATGAAGCCTGTCGACCGGTCACAGCTAAAAGCCTCACTCGCGACTTATTACCAGAACCCCACGTGCAAGCTGCTGGTCGTGGAAGATGATGATGCCTCGCGAGAACTGATGGTGCGCAATGCTGAGAGTTTTGGCTGGAACGTCGTTGCGGCAGCGAACGGTAAAGAAGCGCTGCAGCGAATTGCAGAGCAGCGACCTGATTTGATAATGCTGGATTTGATGATGCCGGAATTGGACGGTTTCGGCGTAATTGATGCCCTGCAGACGGACCCCGCATGGCGCGATATTCCTGTCATCGTTGTTTCCGCGAAGGAACTGTCCGATGCAGAACACAATCGACTCAATAATTATGTCGACATTGTCCTGGGAAAATGCGAATACAGCGAGGATAAACTGGTTGCTGAAATTGCTTATCAGTTAAATGCCGCCGCAAAAAGGCTGAGCTTGTAATTTGGCAGTCCACGTAAACTCATCTGCGGCGTGGAGCTTTCTGCTGACTGGTAAACTTTATGCCGCATTTGAGAGATTCCGCACATTATGTGAACTTGTGTTTCGGTAATTTGGCAATTCGGGTTGAGCCCGAAACACATCGGGTGTACTCGAGCTTAAGGAAAGCGCAATGTCGGAAATTTGGGAACACCTGGTGTCGGGCAGTTTCATGCCGCACGGTCATTGCTACTTGTGGTTGCCGGAAATCCTGTGGACACACGTAACCTCGGACGCACTTATTGCGGCCGCCTATTACTCGATTCCGCTATCGATAATTGCGTTTCTGAGAAAACGCAAGGACGTTGAGCTTCGTGCAGTACCGATCATGTTTTCGGCTTTCATATTTCTCTGCGGGACAACGCATCTGTTTGGAATCTTCGTCGTCTGGAATGGTTACTACGGTATCCAGGGAATGATCAAAGCCGCAGCGGCGCTGATTTCGGTTCTCACGGCGATCATGGTATGGCGCCTCATGCCTGTTGCACTCGCGATTCCCAGCAACAAGCAACTTGCAGATGAAGTCGCATCGGCGACCGCCGAACTACAGGAAAAGAATCGGCAATTATCGGCTGCAAACGCCGAAATCAAGCAATTTGTATCGGCTGTTTCGCACGACCTGAAGGAACCGCTGCGAACGCTGGTCGCCTTTTCCCAGTCGCTCGAGAAAAATGTCGAAGATAATCATGTGGACGACGTCAAAACAGATCTCGGCCATATTGTGAGTAACGTCAAAAGAATGAAAGTCCACATCCATGACCTTCTGGATTTGACCATAGCAAGTCGTGGCGAGGTGAGCTTCGAACGTGTGCCACTCAATGATTGTGTGGACGCGGCGCTTCATTCACTGGGCGCGTCGCTAACGGAGTCACGGGCTGTCGTGGATCGACAGGATCTGCCGATCGTTGTCGGCCACCGTTCGTCGCTCACGCAGCTATTCCAGAATCTGATATCCAACGCACTGAAATTTGCCCAGCCAGGGACGCCGCCGAAAATTGCGATTACGGTAGAAACCTCCGAGAATGGCGAGCGGGTCTTTGGCGTCATGGACAATGGCCTCGGCATCGACCCCGAACATTATGAGACAATCTTTCAGCCCTACAAGCGTTTGCATGGCCAGGATCATTCCGAGGGTAGTGGGATGGGGCTGACAATTTGCCGACGTACGGTAGAGCGACATAAGGGGCGGATTTGGGTAGAGTCCGGTCAGAATGGTGGAGCACATTTCCGCTTCGTAATAAATAGCGACGGTCAACTCGATGGTGCAAATGAATTCTCATAATTTCCGGAAGCGGACAATCCTGATTGCCGAAGACAGCCCGGGAGACCGCGAACTCATTAAGCGAGCGCTTGAAAACCAACCCGTTGAATTGCAATTCGTCGGCGATGGCAAAGAGGTGCAGACGTATCTTCAAGCGGGGCTTGCGGATCGCACAGCCGAGAAACCGGCGTTGATTGTTCTTGACCTCAATATGCCGATTGTATGCGGTCGGAAGGTGTTGGAGTGGATCCGCGGTGATTTTGGGGACGTCACTACGCCGGTAGTCATATTTTCCAGCTCAGATAATCCAGATGACGTCCGCGATTGCCACAAGGCCGGCTGCTCGTCTTATATCGTCAAACCAACCGATCTCGAACCTTTTAACAGCACGCTGCTGGCTGTGACAAAATACTGGCTTGAACTGGTTTGTTTGCCTGAGCGCTGAAATATACACACGGCGTCGGCGGCCAATATAGCAGTTGCTCCCATGAAGCGGCGGAGTCAATGTTACAGCTCAGAGAAAATACCAGCCGGGGCTGTACAGGTGCACGATGATATCAGCATCGCTATCGCGTGATCACGACGTAGACTTGTCCGTACTCACCGATAAGGCTTTGTCGTCAGAACAGACCGGCGACTGTCACCTATTGAAGTTCAGGGAAGAGTATCAGACTAAATTATGGGAACTACTTTTGCAGATGTTTGCCCAGGAACGCGAGTGCCGCCTTCATGTATTCGACTTGGTTTTCCGTGTCGTAAAAGCCGTGCGCCTCGCGGCTTTTGACAAACCATTCATATTCTTTGTTGTGTTCATCAAGTTCTTTTCTTAGACGTTTCGCGTGTTCGTACGGCGCCCTTTGATCTTTTTTACCGTGCGCAATAAATAGCGGTGATTTGAGCGAGGCAACATTGTGGACCGGCGAAAACGCTTTCAGCTGTTCTGCATCGCGACCGATGACTTCTTCAAGATAAGCGTCGCCCCAATAAAAGCCCTCAATGTCTCCCCGTTGGTACATGAGTTCAAGATCGTATATTCCCGCATTTGCTACAGCGCAGGCGAAAAGATCAGGTTCCAATATGGCGCTTTGTACAGCGGAGTACGCGCCAAAGCTCGCTCCCATGATACAAATGTTTGCTTTGTCAGCCTTGCCGCTCGCAATTGCCCAGCGAGTACCTGAAATGATGTCCTGTTGAATCAGGTCGCCCCAATGCAGATTCCCGGCGCGCATAAAATTATCTCCGAAGCCACTGGAGCCACGGTAATTGATTTGCAATACCGAAAATCCCTGCGTAGCGAGGGCCTGAACCTCCGGATCAAACTTCCAATAGTCCCGTGAGCGCGGCCCACCATGAACCAAGACAACCAACGGTGGGACAGAATTACTCTCAGTGATGGCTGGAGTAAAATATCCTGTAATTCTGCGTCCATCAAATGAATCGAATTCAATAGGCTCAACTATTGACAATTCTTCGGCATCAACGTTTGGCAGTGATCTGAATAACAATTTTAAAGAATTATTGTCCCTGTCGAACAAATAGAAACTGCCCGCGTCCACGTCGGAGCCAGTCTTTATAATCCAAAACTGGCCGTCGTCGCTGCGGCTGGAGAGTTCGACCATTAATCCTGGAAAGGTTTGCAATATGTCCTTAAAAAGTTTTGCTTCCTCATTGGTGTTTGAAAAAACAAGATAGCTGGGGTAATTTTTATCAATGCGCATCGCGTAGACGCTTCTACCGTCTGTGCTCAAATTCACATCGCTGATGTCCACATCATCATTGGAATATATTTTCTTGTACTTTTCTCCATCAAGAGAAAATTTGTATAGTCCAATCTTATCGCTATTGATATCGTCCAGAACGTACGCCGATCTCAAATCGTCGGCTATCGCTACGGGAGTAAAGTTTGAGCCGATGTTCGTATCGGGAAATTCGATCCACTCCTGGGCCCCCGCGGGTAAGCCTTCTACATGCGTTTTTAAATTTTCATCGTGACCTGTAGCCAGGCGAACGTCTCCTTCGCTATCGGTAAGAAATCTACCACCGGGATACGTCGCAGGATGTACTCGTCTACCTTCAAAGCCGTTATAGATATCCAACATCATGGCAACCGGACGCTTGCCGTGAGAGTCCGACATTGACGTTGATGAAATAAGTATTTCCCGGTCGTTTTCCGGAAAAGGATCTACTACGCTACCCCACGCAAATTCTGAGTCCTTCTTTCTTAATATCGAGCCTGTTGTATTTTCGCCGGATCGGTAGCCAAAAATGGATTCAGCTTTCTTTCCGTCATAGTTAACTGCATATAATTCACCATAACTTCTTGGTGCCTCCTGTGTACCTCCTACGTCATAAACATGAGTAACTACACGCTCTTGATTAGCCCAAAAAAATTCTCCTACTTCGTCTGTTCCGCGGTACTTAAGACCGCCCAAAACGTCGAGCGACTCGCGATCCATGAATAGCAATGAATGAGCTCCATCTACAAATACCCGGGCCGCCAGATAGTCGCCAGTGGGAGAAATCTTAATTTGCTTAATCGTTGGCTGTTCGAATAGTTCCTCGAGTGTCGCAGATGCTGCAGGAAGAGAGGACAGGAAAGTGAGCGCAAATATAGACGTTCTTTCGCAAAATTTGAGCATTTAAAATCCCCGTTGTTTCCGACTATTGAATTAATAGTCTGAGACTAACGAATGCCGGTACCAGCCTTCGACGGTCAAAAGTTTTGGGCCCACGAAGGCCTGGTGTTCCATCGCTTTTATTCTAGACCAGCTGGTTGATTCACGAAAGCAGTATGCTAGAGAATCAGGGAGTCCGAGAGAATGTGTTCATGTCCGACGCACTCATGATGCAGCGGGGATGCTGTTTTCAACTGTGTTTTATTTCAATTCCGTGCTGAGGTCGCATGGCGTCCTGTTCGTTTATACGTCGCTTATCTCGTCTACAACGTGCAACGCTAACGAGCCTCTGAGCGCAGAAATGCTTGCGCGTCGGTGCAGCCGATTGCCGACATCACGTCGACGTGTTTTGATTGTGGCCATGAAAAATCGCTCAAATTGGCTGATTTCGGTGCGACATGAGCCAAATGTCGCACTAAACAGGCGACAAACGGCACAGGATCAGTACAAAATAGTTAACAACAACTCATTGATTCAAAAGTAGAATATGGCTGAAAAAAGCAAATCGCAAACACGTTCGCCAATTGCCGTCGCTCCCATGATGGACTGGACGGATGCTTTTGAAAAGATAGATTCCGATCAATGAGTTGCAGATTAAAAAAATTTCATGTCGCACCGTGTCGCACCTGATTAAATCGGTCCAATTCGAGTAATTGCCGCCCGCAGGAATCGCTAATTCATGTTCTCCCAAAGATCGGCGGCGAGCTTTCGCTGTTGATCGATGTGATTGGCGAGATCGGCTGCACTAACAAGCCACGGTGACTTTTGAGAACCGGCTCGGTATGCAGGTATTGGCAGTTGCTGCAAGCACGCGCGCCGCTTTGCCTTCGGCACGGAAAGTCCAAAATATTTCTCACTCACTCGTGCCAAGGGAATCTCTGCCTCACCGAATTCGGCGAGCAGGCCGAAGAATGTGGGTGTCATCATGCGGTTGCTCTCCCAGGGTCCGTGTTTTGGCCTTTCATCGCTCGCCACCTCGTCGTGCCGGCGGGCTTGGTGTAAACGCCGGCCGCCCGGACTTCAGTCCACCTTGAGCGCCGGTGGGCCGGACCCACGGCCCGTTCAACCGTCCGAGCCAGGTGTCATGACCGAGACTGAGTATCAGCAGTCGCACGGTTAACCAGTATCGATAACGGGTGCCATCCGCGTACTGATCGGTGCGGTGCTGCAGATACCAAAGCACGTGCTTGAGACGCCACTGATAAACACCCACCTGCCAGCGTCGCCAGATGGCCTCGGCAATGCGTTCGCTTCGGATGATGTGCTGACGAACGGTGCCGCGTCTTGACCCGGGCAGCCGATTGGCCAGAAGATTTCGCGCTTGCCGCGCGGCTGCGCGGTGATTGGCGGGCCGGTTCATTTCGCACTCCCGACGTAGGTCGCAACCACTTCCGATCGGGCGTGTCCCAGTTCCTGGGCAATCACGTTTCTGGCGTTTTTATCCAGCCATCGACTCGCCTGACGACGACCGGTTACTACCGGTGCCGCTGACCCAGTGATTTGTTGATAGCGATCACAGGCATAAGCCGTTCGTAAATCATGGATCTTCTTTAAGCCGTAAGGCTCGCGGGCCACCTTCCAGACGTTGTGCAGATGGTGGTTCCACTGCTTCCACGACATCTGGGGTGGAATGAGATTGCGACCGTTCCCTTGAACGGCCGCCGCCTGACCCAGACAACGCATTGCTGATTTCGTTACCGGGACCCAGCGATCCACGTGCCGGCCGCGGCCACCTTTGGTGCCCGCGGTAATGTTCACTTTTCCCTGACGCCTTGCCTGGCGCAGTGCTGCCTTTGTGTCCAGCAACGAGGCCTCGCGAAGTCGTAAACCCAGTTCACGAGTGAGTTCCACCACGGAGGCGATACGCTCATGTCCGATTGACTGTAGATGGGCGACACACTGGCGCACGGTGTCCCGATCGAGTCCGGCCGGAGGCTCTGTACGGATGTTGTTTCGCCGCCCGACGGCGTCGGCTGGCGCAATACGAATACATCGATCGCCTCGCATCGATTGCAACACCACATTCACTGTCGATAGTAGGTTCTGGGCGTAGGCGACCGACTTGCGACCGGCATCGACATCGGACGCCAGTTTTTCGCCGTAGGCGTCGAGCACCTCACGATTGATGTTTTGCGCGTCCCGAATTTCAGGCACGGCCTGGCACCATTGTACGAACACCTTCCAGCGTTCGGTGTGCGACGCAACGGTCGCATAGTGACCCTCGCCGTAGCGATCCCGGATCGCCTGCTTGCCGGCCCATGCCATTTTCTTGCCGTAACCAAAATTACGGTGACCGCCTACTTTATTCATCATGATTTACTCCGTTCATTTGCACGTTGTTCCTCAAGTTCGGTGAGTGATGAACCGCACAGCTGGCGGCCACAGCGTGATGGCCTCGAAGGCGAGGCCGAAGGAGCAGCGCGAACGCGATGCTTTGAGTTGAATCCCCCTGATACACACACCTCGGGACGACCCAAATGGGCCGCGGAATCCGGTGCGGGCTGCGCCAGTCAGTCCATCGACTGGCCGCCGGGCAGGGGTTTTGGATGGCTTCTGCACCGTCGGAAACGGTGCCAAAGCCGAGGCGCTACAGAGACTTGCGCCAGTTTACGGAGGCCCGTCTCTGTGTTGCGCGGGCGCGCTCACAAAGACGGGTTTGATTGCAACAGGGGTCGACACAGGCCATTACTGGGTCATGCATCCGGCATGATGGAAGCAATAAGAGCATCGGGCTGTTGCGACTGGCAGTAGAACTGCATCAGAGATCTGGCGCAGTACGACTCCGATGGTCGACGCAGCTGCGTGATCCGATGGGTCAAAGGTGCTGCCTGTCGAAGGAGGATCGACGGCCATCGCCGCGGTGCTCGTACTACGATCCTTTTGAGCGCTGGGTGCTCTGACAATAAAGCAGAGCGGGT
This sequence comes from Woeseiaceae bacterium, assembly GCA_021773115.1. Classification (GTDB taxonomy): domain Bacteria; phylum Pseudomonadota; class Gammaproteobacteria; order Steroidobacterales; family Woeseiaceae; genus UBA1847. Next base: position 188,015 of record JAJFKS010000034.1, read on the forward strand.
TGTCGTCGGTATACCGCAACGACGTCGGTTTTGATGCTGGAAATATAGCGCGTGTCCAAAGGACAGACTAGCGGAAACGGGGGCAGAATTTTTGCCCCACTTTCTCGTCTACCGCGCTCAGGAAAGTCCGTACCAGGTACCGCGCCCCGCCCCGTGCCGTGAAATATGCCCGGCACGCGTGAGGGCCTTGAGATGATCCTTGATCGTATTCCGGTTTGCGCCGGTCACTTTTGTCGCTTCGGATACGCTTACGCGTCCGCGCTCCCGGCACAGTTCAAGAATTTGCAACGATAGCTCCGGCAGATCGCCCAGAATCAGTCGCTCCCGCTCGATCTTTTTTTCAAGCCGCACCTTCTGCCGTTGCAGCGATGTCAGGAAGAAGGTGAGCCAGGGCTGCCAATTGGGTTCTTCGGAGCGGATCGTAGCCTGCGTTTGTCGAAGTGCAAGATAGTATGCGTCCTTGCTTTGTTCGATGACGCTTTCCAGGGAACTGTAAGATACATAGGTATAGCCCGCGCGTAGCAACAGCAGGGTTGTCAGGATGCGGGACAAGCGCCCGTTGCCGTCCTGGAAGGGATGAATCTCCAGGAACACGACAATAAACACACTGATCAGAATGAGCGGGTGCAAATCCTCTGCGGCCAGTTTTTCCCGCATCCATTCAAGCAACTCAGCCATCAGGCGTGGCGTATCGAACGGGCTCGCGGTCTGAAAGACGATCCCCAGACTTTCCCCGTCCGGCCCGATGGCTTCAACGTGGTTGTTGAGTGTTTTGTACTCGCCACGATGTCGCTCATCTTTGGACGAGTATTGCAGCAGATCTCGATGCAATTGCTTGATGTGATTTTCGGTGAGCGGCATTGCCTGCCAATGGGCGAAGACAGTTTCCATGACGTCGGCGTAGCCTGCGACTTCCTCTTCGTCCCGAGAGGCGAATGCCTTTACGTCTAGTCCGGCGAGTAGTTGTTCGACCTCCCGGTCGCTTAAGCTCGCCCCCTCAATACGAGTCGATGAACCGATGCTCTCGATCGTGGCGACCCGCCGTAGTGACGTGAGTCGATCGGGCGATATGCGACCGATTGCGGCCCACGCGCCTTTGAATTCGTCAATCTCGGCGATCAGCCTGAGAATCTCCGGGGTGATCGTAAGCGTGCCTGTTCGAATGCTGCCACCCATTGTTGCCTCCAATTCCATCCATTCTGAGGATGGCACAGTCGCATCCGATTGTCCATCCGATTCCATCCATTTAGGCTGGTATTTAGCCAAGACACCGGGACCCGCTCGCAGAACGGATTCAGAATCAACAGGCAGCTCCCCGCCGACCCAGGCGGAAGTTCATCCGCTGCAACTCCGCCGCCGTCATCCTGAACCGAAATCTCGGGCAAACGTGTCACGCATCTGTTGGAATTTCACACAGCCTCCATCGGAAGCGCTCTTGCGATGCGCCAACTGACACAAAAAAGCCCAACTACCAAACAGTAGTTGAGCTTTAATGATTCCGTGGTGCTGACGGCATACGCGCAAGAGGCCCAGCGTCAGGACAACCGAATCAGGCAGCGGTCCTTCGCTGCCTGATCGACTTGCATTTAGAACCGGTAGTAAACGCTGAACTTGATAGCACGACCCAACAGCGGCCTTGCTGCCGCAATATACGTGCCGTCGGCAAACGCATTATTGCTGCCAATTGTTCCACCTTCGGTGAAGGACTCTGCATCGTTGATATTGGTTACATGCAGCTGCAGATCCAGAGCCTCGTTCAACGAGTACAGCGCGCCAACATTCAACTGTGTGTATTCGGGATACACGGTAACGTTGGCGTCGCCGTCTTCGGCAAATCGCTCACTGTAGTAGAAAAACTGTCCGTAAAGGTTGAGCGAGTCTCCGATCCTGTATGAGGGTCGGAAGTTCATAACCCATTCGGACTGTCGCCGCGGCCGTCGGTCTTGCGCGGTCGACACGATATACTGTCGCGTGTCGTTGACCGTATCACCATTGGTATCGATCTCCTCGATTCCACTTCGTATCGAGTTGTCCTGCCCAAGTTTCGGGTCTTGCCAGGTGACGCTGCCTTGCAAAGTCAAGCCTTCGGACCATCCAGGCTGATACACAGCCTCGACTTCTATGCCCTGGTTTGAGAGTTCCCGCCTGAAACTGTCGCGAATTTTCGGGCAGTCCGCAGGCGCGGGAACAGTCGTACAGGGGATGCCGCCCTGGCCCGACGCACCGAGGTCGTCAAGCGACGGACCCAGGTTTTCCTTTGCTGCGAAGTCGATGTAGAACAAAGCGACGCTAAGGTCAAGATCGTCCGTGCCGAAGCGAACGCCGCCCTCGACCTGCGTAATGTCTTCGACCTGGTCACCACGGGCAACTTCGCCAGTTGAGGGATTGGTCGCCGGTCCACCGAAAATGAAATCTTCGAATCCGGGCAGTCGGAACGAATCGGAAACCGTTCCGTATACCGACAGGTTGTCGTTGAACACATAATTTGCGCCGATCGACCAGCCAAGATCATCGTAATCTTCCGAGGCGAACTGGGGTGCTCCGTCCGGTACGTTGACGAAATTATCGGCTAGTGTGTCGTCCGTGGATCCGACCACGACATCAGCCGGCGTGAAATCATTCGAAGAATTGCCAGGGTCGAAAGAGTTTGTCGTGTTGCGATCGACTTCCAGATCCTGCCACCGAACTCCGACATCCAAAGCCAGACGACCGTCGAGCAAAGTAATGTGATCGTGGATGTAGAAGGCGTTCGTTCGCATCGTGGAGTCGGCACCAAGGCCAAAGATAGCGGGCTCAAGGACACCGTTGTCCGTAATCGACGGGCCAACCTGTTGTTCCGCACCGTCAACCGCGTACAAATCAACCAGGCGTGCGTCGTCACTAATGTCTGCGAAAGCTCTCGCAAAAACAGAGGAAACGTCGTACGTGTAATGGCTGGTGTAGGCGCCGAACGTAATGTCATGTTCGGTATTGCCTAAACTGAATAATTTGCCGAGTCGGAAGTCACCGGTAAAGTTGGTGGCGTCGACATGGCCGAAAACAGGAACGTTGTTCGCGAGAACAGACGGAGCTTCGACCGCTGTGGACAAATCGGTGCCCGATACGGTGTCTGTGAAATAAGCCCGCACTTCTGTCGCGCTGGCATACGCTGCGCCAACTGCTCCACCCAATCCCTGTATACGATTAAACTGATCGGTCACGAGGCGTGACGTTTCAAACGGTGGATCATTAAAAAGTGCATTGAATCCATTAGATCCGGATGTAGAGCGTACCTTGGATTCAAGCCTCCATTCATCACCGAATTCTTTTAGAAATTCGACAGTAAAGATATTGAATTCAGGATTAATGCCGTCGCTGATATCCAGCGTCAGTTGCCCGCCGTCAGGACCGTACAGTTCGTAAAAACTGGTTTGGGTTGACGTCGGCGTACCGTCGCCGAAATCAACGCCGAGGTTACCAACTTCACCGGGGTCAATTTCGAATGGGTTGCCCGGCGTACCCGGTGCCCTGGTGTTCGGCACAGAAAAAGGAATACTTTGATAGAAGTTCGTTTTGTCGTCGATAACATGAGCTTGTACTTTTACCTCGGTGCTACCGTCATCGCTGGTGTATAAAACGTTGCCACGAAACTGGCCGCCGCTATTTCCTGTGTACCCGGGATCGCGTCGCCCTTCCGCAACACGATAAAAACCGCCGACTGCGTAGGTGAGGTTTTCGTTGATCGGCCCGGACAGGTAGAAGTCATTGCGAACATGACCCCAATCGCCAAGTTCAAGCTTGTATCCGCCCTCGAAATCCTGGGTCCCTGTACGAGTGATGTAGTTCACCGCAGCGCCCAGTGCATTCGAATAAAGAATGGCTCCGGGACCACCCTTGACGGCTTCAACCGAAGTGGTCATCAAGTCGTTCTTGATAAATACGTCGTTATTCATAAACGGCGCTTCGGGCTCTTCATAAACCGGCAAACCGTCTATCAGGTTCGGCACATAGCGATAACCGCCAGCCTGTGGCAGTCCTCGAACGAGCACGTTGTTGTGCGATTCGCCGGCCGTTCCGCCTTCGCCGGTAAAGCCCGGAATATTGCTTAGCAGCTCTGCCGTTCCGTGCGCACCGATTATCTGCATGTCCTCTTCGCTAATGGTATTGATAGAAAACGTTGCGTCGAATTTGCGCGTACCCTGCGTTACGCCGGTGACAATCACCTCTTCAATAAGGCTGTCACCATCTTCCGCATCCTCAGTCTGTGCCGATGCGGCACCTGTACCTATCAACGCGAGCGATGCCAGAAAATACGTCGCGGTAAATTTTCTCGGTGTCATTTTTCTCCCCTCCAGATTTTGCCCTGCGGCTTTCGTGACGAATCCGCGGTTGTTGGATCGGATCGCCAAGCAATGTTGCACCCCCCCCCTAGGGAGTACTTATAAAATGGTGTCTAACGATAGACATGTCCATCGTTGGACGTTAAACTGAAACCTGATAATTGTCAACTCAGCCAGACGAGCCGGCGGGTTGATCCGAAACGAATAGCCATCGGGGGGCAACATGGGGAAAACGCGGTTATCCATCGTTATTTTGGGAGCGCTGCTTTCGTTCGCCGCGCTGTCGGACGACAAGCTCGGCAATTCAATAAGTTATGACGAGCTGTTTCGCCCTCAATTTCATTATTCGCCACCACTCGCGTGGATGAATGATCCGAATGGCATGGTCTACCGGGACGGCGAATATCATTTATTCTTTCAATACCATCCCTACAGTACTGTCTGGGGTCCGATGCACTGGGGGCACGCTGTCAGTACCGATCTCGTGCATTGGGAAAACCTGCCGATTGCACTGTACCCGGACAAGAATGGCACGATCTTTTCGGGGAGCGCCGTTGATGATCCGCAGAACACATCTGGTCTGGGCCACGACGGTCAGCCGCCGCTGGTCGCAATCTATACGCAACATGATCATATTGAGCACGATCTTGGCGGCAGCGACCGGTATCAAACTCAGGGTATTTCCTACAGTGTGGATAATGGTCGCACCTGGACCACCTATAAAGACAACCCGGTGCTGGACAATCCGGGAATTCGTGACTTCCGCGATCCCAAGGTCGTCTGGTTCGAGCCACAACAGAAATGGGTCATGGTCCTCGCCGCTTTCGATCACATTCGCTTCTATTCCTCGAAGAATCTGAAGGACTGGGTGTTCGAGAGTCAATTCAGTGGCTGGGGTGCCTCAGAGGGTGTCCTGGAATGCCCGGACCTGGTCGAGATATCAATAGAAGGCGAGAACACGAAGAAACATGTGTTGATCGCCAGTATTACGTCCACGGCACCGAATGGTGGTTCCGGTACTCAATACTTCATCGGCGAGTTTGACGGCAAAACGTTTCAGCTGGATGACGAAGAGAAGACGCTGCTGAAACCCACACCGGCCGTTTTTCCGACGGGCCGAATTTTCGCCGACTTTGAAGCCGGACTCGGCGGATGGAGCACCTCAGGTGATGCGTTTTCGGTTACGGCAGGCCCTGGCCCGGAAACGTCACCCATGTTGTCGTCGGGAAATGGCGGCGATGAGTCAACGGGGACGGCACGATCTCCGGAATTTGAGATCAAGGAGCCATACGTCAATTTTCGAATTCTGGGCGGTGACTTCGAAAACAGCCTGGGTATTCAATTGCGGGTCGACAATCAAATCGTTCGCCGCGACACAGGAAATGGCAACAACCGGCACACCGCGCGCAGTTGGGATGTACGCGAATTCCGTGGCAAGACGGCTCGCATCGAATTGTTCGACAAGGCGAAAGGCAACCTGGGCCAATTGGCCGTCGACGATATCGTATTTGCGAATACACCGGCCGAAGCGAAGATTATTCCGGCCCGTTGGGTCGACTACGGTACCGACAATTACGCCGGCGTTACCTGGGCGAACGCTCCCGATGATCGGGTGTTGTTTCTCGGCTGGATGAGCAATTGGCGCTACGCAATGAAGGTACCGACTGAACGCTGGCGCTCAGCAATGACTGTGGCGCGAGAAATGAGCCTGGTGCGTACAAATGGATCGCTCGAACTTCGGTCTTTTCCGGTCGGCGAAATGAACGCGAACCGTGAACACACGGGGAGCATGAAGCAAAGTATCGTCAACGGCGAGCTCGACCTAACTATCCCCCTGAAGGTCGACTCGCCGTTGCTCGATCTTGAGCTGAGCATCGAAACACTCGAAGCCGAGACAGTTACGCTGCGCTTCGCCAACGCGATCGGCCAGGCGCTGGAGTTTCGCGTCAACCCAACCGATGGTCGCTACGAACTCGATCGCAGCAAATCCGGGATCACCGACTTTTTCGAGGGTTTTACCGCGCTACAAACGGCGCCAATGCCCGCCGACGCGACGACTCACAGCGTTCGCGTACTGATTGACCACTCGTCTGTCGAAATATTCGTCAACGGTGGGCAAACGGTGATGACGGCGCTGGTATTTCCTGAAGCACCGTATCGTCAGATCAGCCTTTCCACGCCAGGCAGCGTGCAGTTGAACAGCGCTGACGCGTACCGCGTCGCGTCAATCTGGAGCAAAAAATGATATCCAACGATGCGAAAAGCCACGCGCAAAGGACCCTTTGGTTCTGGTCAATTACGGTCGCCGTCGCGGGATTCCTGTTTGGTTTCGATACGGCGGTCATTTCCGGGGCGGACCAGCCGATCCAGCTACTTTGGCAGACCAGCGATCTGTTCCATGGCGCATTCATCATGTCGTCCGCACTCTGGGGAACGGTTCTTGGTGCGCTGGCTGGCAATATTCCCTGCGATCGCTTTGGCCGTCGACCGACACTGATTGGTATCGGCGTACTGTATCTTGTATCGGCCCTAGGTTCGGCTGTTGCGCCCGACCCATACACGTTTTCAATCTTGCGCTTTATCGGTGGCCTCGGTGTCGGCGTATCGTCCATCGCTGTTCCCGCGTTCATTTCCGAAGTCGCGCCAGCCGTAAAGCGTGGCCGTTTGGTGGCGCTCTACCAGTTTCAGATCGTGTTCGGGATCCTGGTCGCGTATTTCTCGAACTATTTCCTGTCGTCGATTCTCACACTGGATTGGCGCTGGATGATTGGCGTGGAGGTCATACCGGCTGCCATCTACCTGTTATTGGTATTTCGCGTGCCGGAGAGCCCACGTTGGTTGCTCATACACGGCGGCGATGAGGCCAAAGCACGTGCCGTGATCAACTCCGTGAATCCAGAGCATGTGGATAAGGTGATTGCTGAAATTAAGGAAGGCCTGAAAACTTTCGCGAGCAGTCATTTATTCAAGAGGCAATACAGTTGGCCAATCATGCTTGCGTTCCTGATTGCATTTTTCAATCAGCTGTCCGGCATCAATTTCGTGATCTATTTCGCGCCAAGAATTTTTGGCCTTGCCGGCCTGGACGCGAGTTCGGCATTGTTGTCTACGATCGGAATTGGTGTCGTCAATCTGGTATTTACAATGCTTGGCGTATACCTGATCGACCGGGCTGGACGAAAGTTCCTGATGACGATTGGCTCAATTGGTTACATCGTATCGCTCGTTGCCGTTGCCTGGTCGTTCTATTCAAATGCTGAGGGCATCATCGTTGTTTCGTTCCTGTTCGTCTTCATCGCATCTCATGCCGTCGGGCAAGGTGCTGTAATCTGGGTGTTTATTGCCGAAATATTCCCCAACAGAGTGCGGTCGAAGGGACAATCGCTTGGTAGCGGTACGCACTGGGTTTTCGCTGCAACAATCGCATTGATGATGCCTTACGCATTGTCAATTTTCAGCGGCCAGGTAATCTTCGGCTTCTTTGCATTCATGATGTTACTGCAACTTTTATGGGTGGTGTTTGTGATGCCGGAAACAAAGGGCCGTACGCTTGAGTCACTGGCAGAGGGTATCGCGATAGAGCACAAGCGCGACTGATCGGCGTGATATTGCAATAATGGCTATCGCTGAGCGGCGTCGCCCTCCAGTGGCGCATATAAAAACACTAAAAGGAATTTCACATGCATTTGAAAGAAATGAACTCCAGCATTGCATTGGTTCGGAATTAGCCAATGGCAACGATTCATGATGTAGCTGAACGAGCGGGAGTTTCGACCAAAACGGTGTCTCGTTATTTGTCCGGTTTCAAGGGAATCAGTGACAAGACCATCAAGCAGATCGAAAAGGCAGCGGAAGAACTCGAATTTTTCCCGTCGGCGGCGGCCCGCGCATTGCGCGGCCAGTCTTCCGGTATCGTGAGTCTGATTGCGAACAAGCTGACCACTGAACCGATGTCGGTTGATATCGTCAAGGGGATTCACGATGCCTGCGAAAAACGCGGCAAGCTGCTGCTCATTGGCGAGACCAATTCCAACCAGACGACCTTTACCAACCTGGTAGAGCGCTTTCGGCAACAAAAAACCGAAGCCATCATTGCGGCTACCGATGGTCACAAACTCATTGAGATCACGCAAAGTTTCGAGCGTTGCCCACTCGTGCTCGTCAATTGTTTTGATAAAGAAAAAAAATATTCATCCGTCCTGCCTGACGATCGGCAGGGAGCGCGTGACCTCGCGCGTTACCTGATTTCCAATGGTCATCGCGATATCGCCTACATCACGCTGCCGGAAGAGTTGATAGCAACGGGGCTCCGCAGGCGAGGCTTCGAACAAGCCATGCGAGAAGCGAGTATCCCGGTAAATTCCAAGTGGGTCCTATCTGCTACGCACCGTCCGCCGGCCGAGGACATGCAATGGCTGCGGACGATATTAGAAGACATGTTTAAACCAAAGAAAAGACCAACTGCCATCATGTGTGGCAATGACAAAATGGCATTCCGGGTACTGATGTTGTTGCACGCGATGCGCATCGAAGTCCCGAGAGACGTTTCCGTGCTGGGTTACGACGACTTCAAACTCATCTCAGAGGACACTGTTCCCGCGCTAACCACAGTTGCACTTCCGTATTACAACATGGGCCAGCGTGCTGCCGAGATGGCGTTGGGCATAGCCGACAACGGCACGGGTCCTGCGAAACACGTACGAATGCGTTGCGAAATTGTTCAACGTGACTCTGACAAAATCATACGACGCAGAGCGGCGACTGGAACGGTATCGTGATGTCTGATTTGTACAACGAAAAGTATCGCCCGCAGTTTCATTATTCCGCCCCATGCAACTGGCTCAATGACCCGAACGGGCTCGTATGGCACGACGGAATCTACCACCTGTTTTATCAGCACAACCCGACTGGAAATGACTGGGGCAATATGCACTGGGGGCATGCCACTAGCCGGGACCTGGTTCACTGGGATAATCGTCCGGTTGCACTGAACGCGGAACCCATGGGTGTCGGCTACATTTTTTCGGGCTGTGCAGTTGCCGATCCGGCCAATAGTAGCGGTTTGGCAACCGCGGGCGAGGTTCCGTTGATTGCGTTGTATACGAGCTGTACGACAGATGGCATACAGTCGCAAAGCCTTGCCTACAGCCTGGATGATGGTGAAACGTGGCGTCAGTATGCAGCGAACCCTGTGATCGAGAACCCGGGAATTCGTGATTTTCGTGATCCGAAAGTGTTCTGGCACGAAGAGTCGGAACAGTGGGTTCTGGCGCTTGCTGCGAATGATCACATCGAATTCTATCGGTCCCACAACCTGATCCACTGGGAGCACGCGTCGCGCTTCTCAAAGCCCTATGGCTCGAACCAGGGGGTCTGGGAATGCCCGGACCTGTTTCCTTTAGTGACCGACGATGGCGAAATTAAGTGGGTGCTGATCGTCAGCGTATGCCCCGAACATTCCGCGCGCGACGAATCAGTCCAGTATTTCATTGGCGATTTCGATGGCGTGCGGTTTGAGTCAGAGAGTACGGAGATAATGTGGCTTGACTATGGCGCCGACAACTACGGGGCCATCACCTGGGATGGTGTCCCCAAAGACGATGGGCGCCGCATCATGATTGGCTGGATGAGTAGCTGGCGATACGCCAGGGAAGTGCCAACTTTCCCATGGCGCGGCAATATGACGATCCCGCGCGAGCTCAGACTGGTGTCTTCCGGGCGCGGCCTCGAGCTGGCGACCTTACCGGTACGGGAGGTCGAAAACATTCGCGCAAACATTGCTCGAATCGACAGGGTTTCTGCCGACGACCCGAACCTTCAGGCTGTCTTCGCCCGTCTGTCACCCGAGTTGCTGGATCTTGACCTGCTATTTGAATGGCCCGCGAGCGCCGCGCGTTCATTTGGCGTCCGTTTCACGAATTCGTCGGGTGAGAAATTGTCCATCGCCGTCCACACCGGGACAGGAACTCTGGTGGTCGACCGTACTGCAGTTGGTCAACGGGTGCCGAACCCGAAATTTGCCAGACGATTCGAGGCGCCGCTGCGGGAAACAGACGGCAAATTTAATCTTCGGGTCATAAAGGATCGGGCGTCAGTTGAAGTGTTCGGCGACGAAGGTCGCGCCGTCATATCGGCCAATCTCTTCTACGACGCACCGTTTGAGCGCGTCGAACTCTTTTGTCTGGGAGACGTAGACGTGAGTGGCGAAGTCTCGACACTAAAGAGTATATGGACACCCGACAGTATTTCGAAAATGCAGGAAACTGCATGAGATCGTCAAAACTCATTATTTCGATGGCTATTACAGTTTCTCCGGGAAATTAGTTCCTGTGTCGACAGACCCAAACGTAATGCTGCGCAAAATACTGCCAGTGCTGCAAGAGGCGCTGCCGAAAAGGGCAGCGCGCCGGTGGCGCGACTTGGAGAGTCGGGTAATGCAGAATTTTCCTGCTCTGCATGAATCGTTCTATGCGCTCTACGGGCATCGCTACGATTTCACTGGCCAGCTGCAAGATTTGCTGCTTGCCGCTGTCAAGAGTAATAACAAACGGCCTGCAGATTTACGCGCACTTGATGCCGAGAGCGAAGAAAAGCCCGGCTGGTTTCAAGACAACAAGGCAATCGGCGGTGTGTGCTATGTCGATCAATTCGCGGGTAATCTTGAGGGTGTCAGGAGTCACATCCCGTACTTCAAGTCGCTGGGTATTACCTATCTTCACCTGATGCCCTTGTTTGAATGCCCGGAGGGCCGCAGCGATGGCGGCTATGCAGTGAGCAACTATCGCAACGTAAATCCCGCTATTGGATCGATGGACGATCTTAAACAGCTCACTGCAGACTTGCGCAAAGAAGGCATTCGGTTGGTGCTGGATTTTATTTACAACCACACCTCCGACGAGCACGAATGGGCGATGAAGGCGAAGCAGGGCGAGCGAAAGTACCTCGACTACTATTTCTTTTTCCCTGATCGACGCATTCCCGACCAGTTTGAGCAGAACCTTCGCGAAATTTTTCCGGAAGAAAGCCCCGGTAGTTTCAGCCACTGCGAAGAGCTCGACCTATGGGTATGGACCTCGTTCAAGACGTATCAATGGGATCTCAACTACAGTAATCCGAATGTGCTTCGCGCAATGGTCGAGGAAATGCTTTTCCTCGCAAACGTCGGTGTTGAGGTTTTGCGTCTGGATGCGGTCGCATTCGCGTGGAAGCAAATGGGGACGCCGTGTGAGAGCCTGGAGCAGGTCTATTCGCTGGTTGAAGTATTCAATTGCATTGCGCGAATCGCAGCCCCAGCCTTGCTTTTCAAGTCCGAGGCCATTGTGCATCCGGATGAAGTGGCGCGTTACGTAGCGCCAGATCGGTGTCAGTTGTCCTACAACCCATTGTTGATGGCATTGCTCTGGGAGGCGCTGGCAACGCGAAAGACCGATCTTCTCAGGTACTCCCTGACTAAGCGATTCGCTGTCGACCCGGATACCCAGTGGATCAACTATGTCCGCTGTCACGATGACATCGGCTGGACGTTCAGCGATGAGGACGCCGCAGAAATTGGCATCAATGCTTACGATCACCGGCGATTCCTCAATGACTTTTACACGGGAAAATTCGAAGGGTCTTTCGCCCGTGGCGTGCCGTTTCAGTACAACGAAAAAACGGGGGATGCCCGCGTCTGCGGCGCGACGGCGTCACTCGCAGGTCTTGAGAAGGCGTTGAAAGAAGAAACTGATGTGGAAGTTGAGCTCGCGATTGCCCGTGTTTTACTCCTTTACAGCGTCATTTTCAGTATTGGCGGCATTCCGCTTATCTACCTGGGCGATGAGCTTGCGATGCTCAATGACTACTCCTACGTCGATGACGACGACCACCATGACGATAGTCGCTGGGCACAACGACCCCGATTTGAGAATGCACACTTTCTGGCTGCGAAATCGCCCGATGCGCCCGCACATCGTTTATACAAGGGCTTTCGCAACTTGTCGCTTGCAAGGCGAAAAGTGGTCGCGCTTGGCGGAAATTATTGCGAGTTCGTTGACGTCTCACAGACCAGCGTTCTTGCTTATGTTCGTGTGCATGACAAACAGCAAATACTCGTTTTAAACAATTTCAGCGAGCGGCCGGCGCAAGTCGCAGTGGGTGTTGTGAAGCAAATACTCGGCACTAACAAACTCATGGATGTTCTGGGCGCCAAGTTTATTGCAGCCAAAAACGTTATCGAGATCGCTCCGTACCAGTCCTTGTGGCTGGTCGAGAAAGCCGGGCACTCAAGTCGCAGGAAAAAAGCGACGTCGAAATCTGCCGCGCCCCAACAACCGAAGGAATACGCATGAACAGCAAATCGGATACGGCACCACTGTCTTTTGGGGAAAAGGTCGGCTACGGCCTGGGTGACATGGCCTCAAACTTCTACATGGGGTTCTTCGGTCTATTTCTCTTGTACTACTACACCGACGTCTACGGTATTTCGCCCGCGGCCGCTGCAACGATGCTGTTGGTTACCAAAGTCGTTGACGCCATCAGCGATCCGGCAATGGGCCTGATCGCGGATCGCACCGATTCGCGTTGGGGCAAGTACCGGCCGTACTTGCTGTGGACCGCCGTTCCATACGCGCTTTTCGGATACCTGTTATTTCTCGGTCCCGAATTTTCAGACGCTGGCAAGCTGATTTACGCCTATGTCACTTACACATTTGTCATGTTGGCGTATACGGCAATCAATGTTCCGTACTCGGCGCTGCTCGCTGTGATCTCGCCGGTTGCGGAAGAACGGACCAAAGCAACACAGTTTCGATTTGTTTTTGCATCCTTCGGAGGGCTTTGCGTCGGCGCGTTCGCAAAGCCTCTGGTCGATTGGCTCGGCAATGGCGACGATGTGGCCGGTTTTCGCCTGACAATCATATTGTTCGCTGTAATTTCAGTAGTGTTGTTCTGGATAACGTTTGCGTCGACGCGAGAGAGAATTAAACCGAAGCGACACAATTCCAGCGTAAGTGGTGACTTCTCGGCATTGCTGAAGAACGTTTCCTGGCTTGTCCTGGTTGCAACTGGGATCCTGTTCGTTGTTGGACTAATTGCCCGTTATTCGTCGATCATCTTTTATCTCAAGTATTACATGCAGGACGAGAGCACCATTGTTTTCCTTTTCTTCGACAAGACTGCATTCCTGACAACTTGCGGGATGATCGGCAGTTTGATCGGCGCGTTAATTACACCAATTCTCGCAGCTCGATTTGAAAAGCATCACCTTGTAATTGGCATGAACTTGCTGCACGGAATGTTGCTCGCCGCGTGCTATTTTATTTCTCCGGAGCAATACGCGCTGATTGTCGCCGTACATAGCCTCGGCATTTTGACTACCGGCGTAGTGATAACTCTTTTGTTTTCGATGTACACAGATTGCTCAGAATATGGCGAGTGGAAGACGGGGAAGAATGCGGCGGGCCTAACCGTGTCGGCATCAATGTTTTCGCTGAAGTTCGGGTCGGCGGTTGGCGGCGCTCTTCCGGGCTTTATTTTGGCAGGCTTCGGATTCGTCGCGAATGAAGTACAGACCGACTCGGCGATAACGGGAATCCGGATGATGTTCAATGTGTTGCCGGCAGCATTTTTCCTGGTTGGCGGGCTGATTATGCTCCTTTACCGTATTGATCGAGCGACGCTTGCCCATATTGAGTCCGAGTTGCATGAGCGCCGCGAGGCGACCGAGGAGCTGGCGCAATGACGGTCGCAGTTCTCGGCGAAGCATTAATTGACTTTATTGTCGGTGACGACGGAGCCTACCGGCCCCATCTCGGTGGGTCGCCTTATAATGTAGCGATCGGTCTCGCCCGACAGGGCATTTCGGTCAGCTACTTGTCACCTTTCTCGGACGATACGTTTGGCGACCAGCTGCGAGACTCATTGGTTCGCGAGGGCGTCGCGGTACCGCAGCAGCGACGCTCCCGATGGCCGACGTCGCTGGCGCTTGTGACGATCGACGACGCTGGCCTGCCAGCCTATCGGCTTTATCGCGAGGGTATTGCCGACAAGGACGCATCGTTCGAAGAAATTGTGGCCAGCTTGCCGGATGATCTGCAGGTATTTCACACAGGGTCGCTGGCAATCACGCCGAGCCAATTACCGAAAATCCGAAAGCTTTTCAGACTGATGTATGCGCGTGGTGTCATCGTTAGTGTCGATATCAATATTCGATTGCGAGCCAGTCTGGACACAAAGGCGTACCTCGACGGCGTGCGCTCACTCCTGGAACTCGCCGACATCGTTAAAGCCAGCGACGAGGACATTGAAGCGCTACAGCTGGATCCGGATCCCCGCCGCAGCGCGGAACTCGCATTTGCCGCTATGAAGACGGGTTTGCTGGTTTTTACCGAAGGAAGTGGCGGCGCGGTAGTCATTGGCGCTCACGGCAGCATTGGCAAGTGCGCCTACCCGATCGCAAACGTCGCCGACACAGTAGGGGCTGGCGACACCTTCCATTCAGCGTTTCTGGCGGCGCTTCTGAGGACAGACAAACTCAACAAGTCAGTTAGCGAGGTTTCCCAAGGCGTGCTCGGAGATGCGGTCGACTTCGCCTGCGCCGCGGCTGCGATCAACGTATCTCGAAAGGGGTGCTCCCCGCCGACTCAGGCGGAAGTCGATGCGTTTATTCGATCAGCTGCACGCTGAGTCCAAACCATAGATTGGTTGTGAGCACTATTGACAGACTATCGAGTGCCACCAAGCTTGTCCCATTGAAAATGGGCACCCTCGATCGGAACAACTGCCAGCTGCCGCAGCTGCACGATTCTATGGGACAGTAGCGCCTTCTAACCTATGACTGGGAAGGAAAAATAGGAGTTGAGCCAACTGGCTTCGAACGAGATGGTCGGAGCAAAACTGACAACACCGACCGAAAGACACGGTGACTTGGATACATCATTCAGCCATTTTCAAAATATCAAGCGATGCAGAACGAAGCCGTTTCGCCTTACGATTTTGCGGCACGAATCGCTACAGATTCCGGTCGCAAATGGGTGTACCGACTCAGTGTTCCCCAACTGTCATGCAAAGTGAACTGCTGGACTTCCACGATCGAGTATCCTGCTTCAAAAAGTCTGCTGGTCGCTTCATGTCGCAAGTCATGAAAGTGCAGATCGTCTATTTCGAGTACGCGGCATGCGCGGGTAAATGCAGCGCCTACTGTCTTGGGTTCGAAGGGGAATACTCGATCCTCATCAAGATTTTGTCGACATACAATTTCCCACGCCTCATCAGAATATTTAAATCGTCGAAACAGTTCTCTATCTGACGGGTGTTTAAGATTTCGAACAATGCCAGTCTGGGTCTTCCGGTCATTGTCGTCGATCAATAGACTCGTGATTTCACTTTGTCGGCGTGCGGAATGAATCGCGAACCACATGATGTCACTCATAGGAATACTTGAGCGTCGTTTTTCTTTTTCGCGAAAATACGCTGTTAATGCCGAAAGTTCTGCATGTGATGGCCGACGAGACCTCGCTTTGGATTTCGCGACCAGTTTCTCGGTTCTGAGAACCTCATAGGCGTCATCGATCACCGACAGGTCGATAGGGACATTCCACGCGGCGCGTGCGTATCGCAGGATTATCCGCAACCAGACCAGGTCATTGTTTACGGTTGATGCCCCGGCTCCGGATCTCCGTCGAGCACGTACATGTTCGATCAAGTCAGATGACTTGATGTCGGTTACGGCCATGTTGGCGAGATTCGTTTTCTCAAGAAATTTGATGTGGGACGATTTGCTGCGACCCATCGGGCGAATGTCGGAGACTTCCTTGCGATACTTCACTAGAATTTTATGCAATGGGCCTCGGGGTGTGAGTTGCTTACGTTTAGGAACGGTGTCTGATTTGCCGAGTTTGCTCTCCCGTCGGGTAGCCCAGTCCGTGGCGAGTCGACGCTTGTCGAAGGTTCTGGATTCGCGGTGAACCAGGCGGCCATCGCGTTTGATTCGTACCTCGGCGAGGTACGCTATGCTGCCGTCACGACGTTGGCGTGGTCGAATTGTGGCCATTATTACTCCGGTTTGGTAAAAGAAAGTGCGACATGAGCGGTGCGACACGGTGCGACATGGGGCATTTTTGGTACAAAATGGGCGAGAATGAGTACAGAATAAGTTGAAAATGGTACAACCTAAACAATTGATTTATAAGTAAAAAAGACTATAAATGATAGACTACACAACACCTCCGAGAGTGTCAATTGCGCCTATGATGGACTGGACCGACCGTCACTGTCGTTATTTCATGCGGCTGCTCAGCCCGTCGGTATTCCTATATACCGAAATGGTAACGGCCGCCGCCATTCACCACGGCGACGCGCAGCGCTTTTTGCAGTTCGACGTATCCGAACACCCGATCGCCTTGCAGCTTGGTGGCAGTGACCCTCAATGGATGGCGAGCGCGACGCAGAAGGCGACTGACCACGGCTTCGACGAGATCAACATCAATGTAGGATGCCCGAGCGACAAGGTTCAGAGCGGTCAATTCGGCGCCTGCCTGATGGCGCATCCCGAAATCGTCGCTGAGTGTTACCAGGCAATGCTGGGTCAAACGGACAAGCCAGTTACGGTTAAGACCCGTATCGGGATCGACGACAGGGATAGCTACGAATTTCTCGTGGCTTTCGTTGAGCCGCTGATCGATGCCGGGTGCCGTAAATTTGTCGTGCATGCCCGAATTGCAATCCTCGACGGCCTTAGCCCGAAAGAGAATCGGATTGTGCCGCCGCTGAATTATGACCGCGTGTATCGCCTCAAAGACGATTTCCCGGAACTTGAAATCGTCATAAACGGCGGGATTAGCAAAATCGAGCAAATTGACACGATGTTGCAGCGCGTGGACGGCGTGATGGTCGGACGTCAGGCCTATCAGCAACCGTATTTCCTGGCGGAAGTCGAGCAGCACTTCAACGCTGACAGAGTGCTGCCGGATCGACGGGACATTGTTGAAAACATGTTGCCTTACATTGACTTAAATGTTGCCAGTGGCGTGCCATTGAATCGTATAACGCGGCACATGCTGGGGCTTTTTGCAGGCCAACCCGGTGCTCGGGCCTGGCGCCGCTACATTAGCGAACATGCGCATCTCGGCGATGCCGGCAGCGAAGTCCTTGTTAAAGCACTAAATGCTATGCCTATTGCCGCCTAGACCGCTACAATGCACGGCCGTCCGATTCAACAACTCACAACAGGATCCTGATAGCAGCATGAGTGCAAAATCCGCGAACAAGCAGCAAACCATGGCCGAGGCAGCCGATATTCATGAGCTCTACGAGCTGTCGGTACAGAATGTCGAAAATGAAATTGAATTTCTGCAAACGACGTTCAAATCCTTGACGGGCCGCACCGCGTATTTGTTCCGCGAAGATTTCTGTGGCACGGCCAGTGCCGCCTGCCAGTGGGTTCGCCAGGGTAAGGAATTTCAGGCGATCGGTGTCGATATCGAACCGGCAGTACTGGAATGGGGCCGCAAGAATCGCGTCAGCAAACTCGACACTGAGGATCAGGCACGCGTGAGCCTGATCGAGTCGGACGTGATGACGGTTGAAACGCCGAAGGTGGACCTGCTTTCAG
Organism: Woeseiaceae bacterium; assembly: GCA_021773115.1. Lineage (GTDB taxonomy): Bacteria > Pseudomonadota > Gammaproteobacteria > Steroidobacterales > Woeseiaceae > UBA1847. Next base: position 205,922 of record JAJFKS010000034.1, read on the forward strand.
CGTTTAATTTTAGTTTCTTCATATTCAATACTCGCGAATCATTGCTTGCCTATTTCAAGCGCTCCTACGATGCAATCAAGGATGATGGCGTTTTCTTCTGCGATATGTTCGGTGGCCCGGAAGCGCAGGAAGAGACCAGGGAAAAGACCAAACATAAGAAGCACGGCTTTACCTACATCTGGCACCAGGCGGAGTTTCACCCGGTCACTCATTACATTCGCTGCCATATCCACTTCAAATTCAAAGATGGATCGAAGCTCAAGAAGGCCTTTACCTACGAGTGGCGCCTCTGGACGGCGCCTGAGCTGCGTGAGTTACTGCTTGAGGCAGGCTTTAATTCCGCTACCGTCTACTGGGAAGGCGAGGACGAGGACGGGGATGGCAATGGCGAATTTACGCCGGATGAAAAAGGTGAGGCAGATCTCGCCTGGATCGCGTACATCGTTGCCAAAAAATAGTAGTATTATTAGTCGCTTGGAGCACTAAGTTTTGGGCCGTGTTATGGCAAAAGATCTTGAAGTAGCCATTGTGTTTGCTGACGTTGTCGGCAGTACACAGATGTACGAAAAATTTGGTGACACGAAGGCCAGCGAGACTGTGGCGGCTTGCCTCGACATCATGAAGGATGCGACTTACCAGTTTAATGGCACCGTCATCAAAACGATCGGCGACGAGGTTATGTCGACATTTGAATCGGTTGACGACGCCATGGGGGCTGCGGTCATGATGCAAACCCGTATCTCTGAAGCCGGCAAGAAAGAAGACGGCATTCCGGTATCGATTCGAATCGGCTGCCACTATGGTCCGATTGTGCAGGAACAAAACGACATTTTCGGCGCCGCTGTGCACACTGCGAACCGCATGACCTCGCAGGCAAAATCCAGGCAAATTGTTATTTCGGGTCACACCGTCGAGCAAATGAGTCCAGAGCTTCGCAATCAGTCGCGACAAATCGACGTCGCAACCGTCCGCGGCCGTCTGGACGAAGTCGCACTCTTCGAGCTCGTCTGGCAGCCTGAAGAGGCGACCAGCATGCTGCCAACCCTCGAGTGGGAGAGCAAAGGTCGTCGTGTCTCGAAATTACTGCTGAATTTTCGTGATTCGACTGTTGAGGTTTCGGACCAGCGAAAAAGTATCAATCTTGGTCGTGCCGATGACAACGACGTCGTTGTCAAAGGCAATCTGATCTCACGCATTCACGCGAAAATTGAAATGCGGCGGGGTAAGTTTCTGTTGATCGATCAAAGTACCAATGGCACGTTTTTGCAGAATTTGCAGGGGCACGAGACGCTGGTTCGACGGGACTCTACCGAGCTTGACGATGAGGGTACAATTGGCTTGGGGCGGGCTGAAGGGCCTGGGTCGCCATTGGCGATTTATTACAAGACCATCGAGTAGGAGCGCGCCATGCGCGCGATTTGTAATTCGCGCGCATGGCGCGCTCCTACGTCAAATCCGCAGTGACTCTTTCTTGCTGATGCTTCAATGCTTTAGGGAGGCGGTCGCCGTAGCTGTCGAGGTATTCGCCCACGGATTCCATTTCTGTGCGCCATTGATCTCGGTCGATCGAGGTCAATGCAGCCAGTGCGTCAGCGCTGATGTCGAGATCGGTAGTGTTAATGTCGTCTGGATTGGGTAGATAGCCGATTGGCGTTTCGTTGGCGCCGACGCGGTTCTCGCAGCGGTCAATGATCCACTCCAGTACGCGCAGGTTCTCACCGAAGCCCGGCCAGAGGAATTTGCCGTCAGGAGTTTGCCGGAACCAGTTGACGTGGAATATTTTCGGTAAATGTTCGCTCTTGTCTGCGAACGACAGCCAGTGAGTCCAGTAGTCCGCAAAGTTGTAGCCACAGAACGGCTTCATTGCCATCGGATCGCGGCGCACGATGCCGACTTCACCGACATTGGCGGCGGTGGTTTCGGAGGCGACGCCAGCGCCGACCAATACGCCATGCTCCCAGCTCCTGGCCTCGTAGACGAGCGGTGCGAGTTCCTTGCGTCGGCCGCCGAACACGATGGCCGAAATGGGTACGCCCTCGGGTGCATCGGCCAACGACGAGTAACTGGCATTATTGTGTGCCGCAACGGTGAAGCGTGAATTCGGATGTGCGGCCTTGCCATTGGCCGGATCGTAGGGTCGACCCTGCCAGTCGATTGCCGGTTCGCCATCGGTCTTGCCTTCCCACCACGGTTCATTGTCTGCCGTGGTCGCAACGTTAGTGAAAATGGTGTCGCGTTTGATCATGTCCGCGGCGTTCTTGTTGGTCTTCTCATTGGTGCCGGGAACGACGCCAAAGTATCCGGACTCCGGATTGATCGCTCGCAGCTGTCCATCGTCACCGAGATGCAGCCAGGCGATGTCATCGCCAAGTGTCCAGACTTTCCAGCCCGGCAAAGAGTCGGGCGGAATTAGCATGGCGAGATTGGTCTTGCCGCAAGCAGACGGAAATGCGCACGCGACGTAGTGAGTTTCGCCCGTCGGGCTTTCGAGACCGACGATGAGCATGTGCTCGGCCAGCCAGCCTTCCCGGCGGGCCTGGAAACTTGCGATGCGGAGTGCGTGGCATTTCTTACCAAGCAGTGCGTTGCCGCCGTAGCCGGAGCCGATGCTTTTGATCAACAGTTCTTCCGGGAAATGCATGATCAGTCGGCGGTCGGGACTCAGGTCACCTGTAGAGTGCAAGCCCTTGACAAAAGATTCTTCCTTTTCAATGCGTTGCAACGCTTTCTTGCCCATTCTTGTCATGAGCTTCATGTTGATAAGCACGTAAGGACTGTCAGTGATTTCAACGCCGCAGCGCGAAAACGGTGAGTCGATTGGGCCCATGCAATACGGAATAACGTACATCGTGCGGCCCTTCATCGTGCCGGCGAAAAGCGCATCGACCTTGGCGTGGCCGTCAGCGGGATTCATCCAGTTGTTATTGGGGCCCGCATCGTCTTTCTCGCCCGTGCAGACAAAAGTCCGGTGTTCGACGCGCGCGACGTCGGTGGGATCCGAGCGATGCAAATAACAATTTGGGTATGTGTGTTGGTTTAGTTTGGATAAGGTGCCGTCGTCGAGCATTTTGTCGATCATTTGCTGGTATTCGGCGTCACTGCCGTCGCACCAGTGAATAGCGTCAGGGAGAGTATGGCTGGCAACCTGATCAACCCAGGTTTGCAGCGCCGATAACTTGGTCTTCATTGGGGGTGTCTCTTTGTCTTCAGGCTGGGGGAGTCACGGGCAGATGGTTGCATCCGTTACTTATCGCTCGCGCATTATACGGAAACCCGACAGAAATGCAGTACAGACAGGTCAATTCGTCAGGGTTGTCGCCGGTTTTGATCGGCCTGCGTGATGGTCAGTAGAGTTCACGCGTGTATATGCGCCTGCCGTCGCCATCGTAGATGCCAAAAGTTGCGATTGCTGATGGATCCTCGAGTCCGGGCAGGGCGCCATCCCAGTCGAACTCGAGCCACGGCGGTACATCCCCGGTGATGACCGTGCTGCCATCATTTCCGGCACCCGGCGCCTGCAGAAACAGGTTGAAGTCACCACCTAGCGGCGGTTCGCGAAAGCTTTGACCGGCCGGTCCGGGGGCGGCGCATCCAGCGCCGCTGCTGCCGGGGCTGCCGCCGTCCAGCACGCAAGTTTCACCCGCCTGAAGATTGGCGGTGAAACTGCCGAGACTGAGCGTTACGGGGGTCGTGCAGTTGTCATCGGTGTGCGTACCGAAACCACTGCTCGCGTCGATGAAATACTCGGCGCGCATCGGTACGGCAAGATTGACGAGTTCCGAGCCCAATGCGTTCATCAGGCGTGCGCGCCCGAATCGGATGCTTGCACCACTGTCAAAGCCGATGGATGAAACAACGACCGGGTTCGACAGCGCTGTAACAGCATCGCCGTCGATCAGGTCGATGCCAAGCGAAATGTCGGCATCGAAGGGCGGCACCGGCAGGGTTCGCAGGAATGCGAGACCGGACCCTGCACTGAACAACAGTGTGCCGGTGCCAGCGCCGGTGTCGGCAACCGCTGGATCGACAGTGACCGCTGGCAAGCCCAAGAGGTCAAGCGTGCCGGTGGCAGCATTGTAGTTTCGATTTTGCAAGGTCGTGTTACTGACTTTAAAAAAGCTGCCAGTGTAGTTCTGGGTTACGGCGCCACCGACCGATACGGCATTGAATGTAATGACAGGCGGCACTGAGTATCCGAAACTTTGTCCTGTGTAAGTGAAGCTTCCGCTACCGCACTGCGTCGAGAATTGCGGTGCATTATTGGCCGTCGTAAAGCGGTCAGGAATAAAGCGACCGACATTGCCGGAGACGGTGCCTGCCACATCGCCGCCGCCGAGGTAATCTGCATCACCGATGGAGGGCAGCAAGCTAATGACGCCAACCTCCTGCCAGGTGAATGCGCTGCCGGTCGCGGTTCCACCGCTGAATGGGCCGAAGCCGAGCAATGGCGCAATGCCAGGATCGTTGCCGCCAGCGGGTGAGACCAGTGCACTTTCGAGTCGCACGCTTTCCGGCGTTGCTTCCTGGCCAAAATTTGGTGTGACGTCGCCTTCGGCGTCCAACGCAGTCACGGTGACCGAGAACGCTTCGCCCGCGGCCAGGAAGACCGGCCCAGAGGCATCAGCCGCGCCGGGGTTGGGTGTGCCGCCGCCGTCTTCAATATTACTCAGAGCAAAGCGAAACGGTTTGACCGGCAACGATGCGGTACTACCGCGTATGCCGGTGGGCAGGTCCGGGTGCAACAGGCTGTCGTCCTTCACCGCCATCAGTATGCGTCCGGCGTCCTTGTATTTCGCGGTCACCGCAGCCTGGCCATTGGTAAAATTCACGGCCTGATTGCCGGCACCGGCTTCGTTGTCCGCGATGGCTGCCGCGTCGATACTGAGGGCAACCGATCCTGACGCCGGGTCGTCGCGGGTGAACCAGAACTTGAGATTCTGTGGACCGGTGTAGGTTTCAATGACGCCGCAGACCGGGTCGGTCGGGGTCTGTCCGTACGCGGTCAGATAGACGCCGAAGTCTGTTCCGGCCGTGCGTGGACTCATGAACGGCGCAATGAACGCCGGCGGCGGATTACTGAGCGGCGCCTCGGTGAGCGTAAATCCGCTGGCCGAGAATGTGATTGGGCCTTCGCTGTCGTCGTCACGTAGCAAGGGGTCGCTGGTTTGATAAACGTCGATATCGACGGTGGTCGCGCCTTGCCGGTAATCGAGCGAAAAAACGGCGCTGGATTCGCCCAACGGCCAATCATAAGTCGCTAGACCATCGCCGGCGACCGTATCCGCAAACGTGCCGCCACCGCTGACGAGCACCCAGGTGCCGTCGCCGGTTTGCGAGTCGAGCGTAATTTGTTCGTTGTAATCAGTGCGCGGCGCTGCGGTCAGGCTGTCGACAATGTCGACCTGAATGGTTTCGGCGAGGCAATGAATGCCGTAATTGTCGTGGTTGATCAGGAAGCTTATATTGCTGCAGTTGGTGCACGGTCGGGTTCGATTCATGTGATTGGTGACATCGGCTGGAGTAATGGCACCCGTCCAGATTGTCAGTTCATCGATGTCGCCGTCCCAGTAGCGATTGCGTTGCTGCGAATTTTCGCCGATGAAAAGATCGAAGTTGTTGCTGTTAATGCTCGCTGAGTAGCTGGCCGAGGAAATCAGCAAGCCATCGACGTAGATGCGCATTGTCGCGCCGTCGTAGGTGCCCGCAACGTGATACCAGACGCCCGGTACCGGTACAATATTGCTGTTGAGATCGGCGCCGCTGCAGCCGCCATTGAGACCCAGTGTAAATCCTAAGGGCACGTTGCCCGGCAGGGTATCGGCGATTCCGCAGCCGCCATTGAGATGTAAACGATACGCCGAGTCGCCTTTTGCGAGAATGGCCTCCCAACTTCCCGGGACGGATGCGTTGTGACGCACCCAGACCGCGATACTGATGCCGGCCGTAATATCGAGCGCAGCCGAATCCGGGACGGATACATAAGACGATGTGCCATCGAAGGCGGCTGCGCTGCACAGCTGCCCGGTGTTTTCAATGTCGAGACCGCCGACGACAGTGCCACCGAGCGCATTTGGTCCCGAGTCGAATACGGAACTGCCGGCAATGCCGAGCGTACATTCATCGAGATGCCAGTCCGCGACGACGGTCGGCAAGACGTTCTGGCAGCTCGTGATCTCGCCTTTTCGGCCCGAGTAATAGGCGTTGCCTGCCGGCGATACCCAGACATCCTCGATGTGCTCGCCGGCTTCCGTCGACTCCGTCCAGCTCGCGCCGTCGAAGTGCAGCACGGTGCCTTTGCGACCGCCGGCATACACCTGCCCGTCGGCGGACGATCCGTAAATTCCTTCGAGGTTTTCGCTGGCGGTTGCAACGACGCTGCAACTGGCGCCGTCGTGGCGATAGATTTCTTCGTTTCGGACCAGATACAGATTACCGGCTGCGTCGCCCCAGAGGTCACTGAAACTACCGCCGGCGTTGCACAGGCTGTCCCGCGGTCCCCAGGTCCCCGTGACGCGATCATAACGGTACAGTTCACCGCGATCGCTCATGGCATAGAAGGCATTGGCGTCGCCCCAGGCGTCTTCGAGATCCCGGTTGTCGGTGCCCGCCGCAGCCGACTCGTCGGTCCAGGCGGCGCCGTCGTAGGAATATAACGTCCCCTTCTTGCCTACGACGTAAGCCTCGGTGGCAGATGCCGCCCAGACACCTAAGAGGTCCTCGTTCGTAAATCCAGTGTGATCAATCCAGACATTCGCCACGAGCTGCAAAGCCGTACCGTCTTTACCGACAGCAAAAGCTGTTGTCGAATCGACGACTTCAACGTCGTTCAGGTCCTCGTTGGTCGGACTCAGCATTGGCGACCAACCACTGCCGTCCTGGCGGAAAATAGTGCCCTTGCGTCCGACGCCGATGATATTGCTGTCGGAGCTACCTGAAATCCCTCGAAAATCCTGATTCCCCAGCGTTTCACTGGTACAAACCTGTACCGCATGAGCTGTCGCGGGAATCCACTGCACCGTCATCTGCAGCAACAGAACGATGCCTATATATAAGTGTCGCGATCGTTTGCGATTGGTCAGCGTCACTGTTGCCGTTTCAGTATTCATGTCGCATCCGTCAGTGTCGCGCGAATGCGCCGCGAAACATAGTCCGGCGTGCCGTAACTGCCACCCTGCGCAAACGCCTCGATAATGTATACATTCACAGTGTTGGGTCCTTCCGCGTGGCTGGTACTGCTGCATGTCGTATCCACACTGAACCCGGACAGTCCGCCTTCGGTCAGCGCCAGCGTCGCGCTGGTGCAGCTCGCATTGGCGATTGCCTGGTACGCCGACCACTCGATCCCGGCCTGAGCGGCGGCATAGGCGCGCGAACTTTGCATGGCCAATAATACCGTTTGATGCTGGGTGCTGCTAAGCCGAACCGCTACTGCAGCCAGTGCGGACAGGACAATGATCAGAAACAGCGCCGGGATCAGCGAGAACCCTGCTTGCCGTTGCATGCGAATTATGACTGAACTCTTTTTCATAGTGGCTCAGGGCACGTTGCTGATATGAATCTGGTGCAACAGTGAAACGGTCTCGCCGCTGTCGGTTAACGCAAGTTGCAATGATACGAGTCCGGCGCGCCGCGATACGCCGGGTGCATATGCGACGCTGCAATTGCTGACCCGATTGCTAAGCAAAGCGGAGCTTGCGCCGGCAGCCAGCAATTCTACTGCACTGTCGCGATCTACGTGGTTGTTGGCGATACTGTAAGCAGCATATCGCGTCAGCGTTCCAGCGACCGGATCGCAAATGAAACTCACCGGGCCATCGAGTAGAAATACTCTTCGTCCGGGCGAGCCGTAGGCAAAACGAAAGGCTGGGCTTAACGTTACGTTGTCCTCATTCGGGGCGGCATCGGCATTGATATCGATTTGTGTTCCTGGCGGTGTAATGACATTGGCAAGTTCATAGGCATCTGCGCCCGGAACGCCGACGTTATAGACCGAAAGATAGTGCGACGTCGATGAAAACGGTTTGCTGACACTCGTAAACGTTCCGACACTATTGAAGGCGCCATCGGCGGTGGCAAAATCGAGCTGTTTATTCGCGTCATCGGGGGGACGTTGCTCGCGATAACGAACGCCGTCGATCGTATTCAGCATTTCGACGGCAACCAGCGCGCCGTTGCTCCTGACACGAATGCTGTTTGGCAGCGCGCGCCGAATATCGCGCGTCATGCGACGCAATGAATTATCAGCGAGATCGACAAGCATGGCACGGCGTGACTGATCGGTGTAGCTTCGCACCGGGCCGGCGATGAACATCGCCATGAACGAAACGACAATGGAACTCAGCACGATTGTGACGATGAGCTCTATTAACGTAAACCCTCTTAAGTGGCGCATGCGGTGCTCACAATGCGGTCCGGTAGGCGCTCAGCGTGAAATCAATATCATTGCTCCAGGACACGGTGACATCGACACGCAAGGCAGCAGCGGCTGGTACGCCCGGAAGTGCCGTGGACGGTGTTACTGCTACAGCGACGTTGTACGCGCCAAGATTCGTGATGGGATTATCGAACTGGTCGCGCGCACCGGCGTCGTTGAGGCCATCGTAGTCATCGACGTCGTCGAAGAGGGCACGCGCACCTTCGCCGTCGACACCATCCGGATCCGTAAAGGCCTTGAGGGAAATTTCTTCGAGATACGCTTCGGCGATAGCGACGGCCTGATGCCGCAGCATCGGGTCAGCACTGTGTGCCGTTGTCATTGCGATGACGCCCAAAACGGCGCTGGAGGCGATGCCGACAATGACAATGGAGACGATCAGCTCAATGAGCGTTACGCCGCGTTGTCGCCGTAATGAATTCAGCGAGAGGTCGTTCATGGCATCACAACCAGTCCGCTTTCGGCGTCGATCACCAGCGACCAGCCACCGACCGCTATCGTTTGATTGGCACCGAGATTAGTACTGCCGATGGCGTTGTATTCTATTGTTATTGGCGGAGCCAGCGTGATACCGCTGGATGCGGTGCCTGTCATGAGGGTGCCGTCTCCGAGACCGACGGCTTGCCCGAACCCGGTATCGCCCGTATCGCAATGACCGCCGGACGGCGCCTGCTGCGTCAGTGTATAGCTGCCGGTACCGAGAATGACCCGCACGCGACAGCCGCTGGCGACAGCAACTTTCTGCGCGTAGCGCAGCGCACTCGCGACCTCATCGAAATAGGCGCGTTCCGAGAAAACATCGTTATCGAAAAACCGCGGTGCTGCGATCGCGCTGAGCACGGCAATGATCACGATGACGAGCACCAGCTCGATCGTGGTAAAGCCGCCGCGCCGCAAGGCTGGCGAAGATCCGCGCAGCCCCACGGCACGAGTGCGAAGTGTAGCGTTCAGCATTCGACACCCCGACGTTTCCGCCTATTGACCAGGCATCAGCAACCGTCAAAGTCGGTGGCAATCACCGGCTGTGTGTTGGCTGCTGCCGCTTGGGTATACGACGAAAAACAGGTCGCCGGAGTCGGGGCGCCGTCTTTCGTAAACGTCGTCGTGGAACCGGCCGTAGCGGCTGTGAATCCGTTGATGTCAGACAGCGTGTCCTCGATAGTGACCGCGTCCGGATAGCCGTTGACGATGTCAATCGGGTTGCCTTCGAGCGATACCTGAGTAATCGGTGTCGCGGACTGACTGTTCTGTGCCAGCCACAGGCCGTGCGACATTGCCGCGGCACTGCGTACGCTACCGGTGAGACCCTGTATGGACGCGATTCGAGCCTCTCGTTCCAGCGAAGCAAAACGCGGAATCGCGAATGCGGCCAGAATGCCGAGGATGGTAATGACAACCACCAGCTCGATCAGTGTGAAACCGCCTTGCTGGCGATTGAGATTTGCTTTACTCATTGTCTTACTTCCTTTAGTTACACTTCTTAAAACACAAGCCGGTATTGCTACCAGCAGCTAAAAAAACTATGGCAATCAACGGGGTGTCGTCGTTTCACCGTCCAGCCATTCAAATCCTGCCACACGCAGTAGTCTCACTCCGTGCAGTTCATCACGGTATGGCTCGAAAACGCCGTTGCCGTCGTTGTCCGCGAATTCAACACGCACGACGAATTCCGGGCTTTTCGCGGCTTGCCCGGAGTCTATCCATGAAAACGGCCGTCCAGGCCTGTACACCAGGTGGCGCGTTGCGACATCGAAGTACCAGCTTCTGCTCGGCACGCTCAGCCCGGCGGTCGAGTCGATTTCGCCCGAGTAGTTCGCCGGTGCTTCGAGCATCAGCGCCATCGGATTGCTGCCGTTGAATTCGGTCAGGGTCGCCGATCGCCCGCTGGCAATTCGCTTCGCGGCCAGAATGACGAGGCTGCTGCGAATCGTGCTTTCCGTGGTCAGGACGGCGATACGTTCCGCCTCGTCGATGTACGGCAACAGGCGATTAATCGCGACCGCGAGCAAAATGCCGATAATCACAATGACGATGGTCAGCTCAAACAACGAAAAGCCGGATTCGCATGCGGCTGCCGGAGATCGACGCAATGCACGCTTGTGTATTTGAGCGCGCATTTTCATGATGGCACCCTGGTCGCGGCAATCATGTCCCACATCGGCAGAAAAACGCCCAGCGCGAGGATTAAAACCATCGCGCCAACGACGACGATAAGAATCGGCTCAATGGCGGCACTCAGTTTTTCAAGGTCGTAGTCGAGTTCACGCCAGTAGTGGTCGGCTGCTTCTGACATCAGGTCTGGCAGCGAGCCGGTTTCTTCGCCGAGTGCGATGAGTTGCAATACCAATGGAGTAAACAGATCGGTGTTGTGCGCCGTGCGCCAGAGCGACTCGCCGCGTTCAATACCAGCGCTCAGTCGGCCGAGTTTTTCGGCCATGTAGACGTTACCGACGGTACCGGCGATGGTCGTCAGAGTGGTGTTCATCGGCAGCCCGGCCTCCAGTGAAATACTGAGCGAGCGCGTAATTCGGGCAAGTACCGCATTACGGACGAGGCCGCCGGTCACTGGCATTTGCAGTTTGCTGCGGTCCCAGTTGTAGCGTCCCGATTCCGTACGCACGTAAGCTATTGCGCCCAGCGTCGTGGCGCCGATGGCTGTCAAGAGTAGCAGCCAGTGGTTGATGACGATGTCCGATGCGCCGATAATCATGCGCGTTGGCAGCGGTATATTGTCGCCGAGGACGCGAAAGATCGGCGCGAAATTCGGGATAACAAAGATTGTAATAATCGCGATCGCAATGATGACACCGGCGATGACGATCAGCGGATAACGCACCGCGCTCCGCACGCGATCTTTTATTTCCTGATCCCGGCCGAGATATACGCAGAGGTTTTCGAAAGATGTCTCGAGCGTACCGGTGGACTCGCCCATGTCCACCATGCTGACGAACAGTTTCGAAAAAATTTCCGGGTGGCGGGCCAGTGATCGTGCCAGGCTGCGACCGGACTGCAGGCTTTCGATGACGTCGACCAGGGCCTCTTTGAGGATCGCATTGTGCGTCGTCTCCATGAGCCCCGTCAGGCCGCGAAGCAGAGGCAGGCCGGTACGCGTGACCGTGTACATTTGCCGGCAGAACAGCACCAGGTCCTTGGTCGTAGGGCGGTCCCGGCCAAGACGTCGGCGGAAGCTCGCGAAGTCGATTTCGCCTTGCTTTGCCGACGCTTTTATCGAGGTCGGCGTGATTCCGATGCTGGTGAGTCGTGCGGCGACCGCGTCACTGGACGCGCCGTGCAAGCGGCCATCCACTGCCGCGCCTGTTGAGGATCGCCCTTTGTAGGAAAATTCTGCCATCTCAGACGCCGGCGTCCGCCGCCTCTTCTGCATTCGCATCGAGCAACGGTTCGACCTCGTCGAGGCCGCCTGAAATTCTGATGACTTCGTCCAGCGTCGTGATGCCAGAGGCGGCATACTCGAGAGCGCACTGCGTCAACGGCACGTAGCTTTCCTTCGCGTCCGCCGCCGCCATAAAAGCGGCCAGATCTTCGCGCCGGATTGCGTCGGTCAGCGTAGCGTCCATCTCGAGCAACTCGTAAACGCCGATGCGACCCTGGTAGCCGGTCAAATGACAGTAATTGCAGCCGTCACCATGTACGAATTCTGCGCTCTTGGTCTGCGATTCGCCGAAGCTTGCGTCAAGCCACGCGGATTGCTGCGCGTCGGGCGTGTAGGGCGCTTTGCAGTTTTCGCAGACGCGGCGAACCAGTCGCTGCGCGACAATGCCGTGTAACGCAGCAGCGATTAGATAGCCGGGTGCGTCCATATCGAGTAGTCGGCTGATCGTCGCAGCGGCATTGACCGTGTGCAGCGTCGAAAAAACGAGGTGGCCTGTCATGGCCGCACGGAGACCGATGTCGGCCGTCTCACGATCACGCATCTCGCCGACGAGAATGATATCGGGATCCTGGCGCAATGCCGTCCGCAGTACGCGCGCGAAATCAAGCCCTATGCGAGCATTAACCTGCACTTGATTAATTCGTTCGAGACGGTACTCAACCGGGTCCTCGACGGTAATGATTTTCGTTGTCGGACGATTGACGCGGTTCAGCGCCGAATACAAGGTCGTCGTCTTACCACTACCGGTGGGTCCGGTGACCAGCACCATGCCACTTGGTCTCTCGATCATGCTGCGAAAGCGGCTTAATATCGCAGGCGGCATACCGAGGTGATCCAGCGTCAGCAGGTTGGCGGAATTGTCCAGCAGGCGCAAAACGACCGACTCACCGTGTTGCACCGGTAATGTCGAGACGCGCACATCAAGTGTCACCGCGCCGACGTGTATGGAAAAGCGACCGTCCTGCGGCAGTCGTTTCTCGGAAATATCCAGTCCGCTCATCAGTTTCAATCGAGTGACGAGTGCCGAGGCCACACCGCCGCCTTCGATAATGTGTTCGTGCAACAGCCCGTCGACGCGTTGCCGGATACGCAATACGAATTCATCGGGTTCAATGTGAATATCGGATGCCTTGACCTGAACCGCGTCCTTGAACATCGATTGCAACAGCTTAATAACCGGCGCGTCATCGCTGTCGGAATCTGCAGTCAGCTTGTCGATGTCGATTTGACCTTCGCTAAGCTCGTTTTTTACCTGTGCGGCAAAGGCGTTGATCTCGTCGGTGCGGCGATAGACGATATCGATCGTGCGCAACAGTTCGCTTTCGCCAACCAGCGCCAGTCGCAATGGTTTTTGCAGTAGACGCGACAGTTCGTCGAAGGCGAAGATATCGGTCGGGTCCGCCATGCCTAGGAGCAGGCCGTCGCGTGATTGCTGCAGCACAATCGCTTTGTAACGACGCGCATGCACTTCATCGAGCAGGCTGACCGTCGGCATATCAAGTTGTACGCCACCCAGATCGATGTAGTCGATATTCAGGTGTTGTGCCAGGAATCGATGTAGCTCGGCTTCGGTAATCGCGTCGACTTCAGTGAGCGCGCGGCCCAGTTTCTGGCCGGTCATCTTCTGATGTTGTAGTGCGAGTTCGAGCTGCGCCTGCGTGATCGCTCCCGCACCGATAAGCATATCGCCGAGCCGGATCTTGCGGACCCGGGCGCTGGCTGATTTGTCTGTAGTCGTATTACTCATGGTATTGATTTCCGCAAGCAGGCATTCAGGGCGCGTTGATCCGGCCGAGCGAGGCCTCCGCCATGTCGGACCAGACCTTGCCGTTGTCGACAACAATGGGTTTCAACATGATGACCAACTCGGTTTTTTGTTCGACGTCGCGCTGGCTGCGAAACAGACGACCGATGCCCGGTACGCGGCCCAGCAGCGGTACTGAAAAATTCTCGCTACGCTTTGAATTGCGCATCAGCCCGCCGATGATGATGATCTGGCCGCTTCTTGCCCGAACGATGCTGTCGGATTCGCGAATTTCACTGAAGGCCAGCGGTAGGGAATCGGTCTCGCCGGACACGGTCAGCGCCTTGATCTGATCAGTAACATCGCTGACGGTCGGGTGTATATGCAGGATGACCTCGCCATCGGCGCTGATCTGCGGCGTCACATCCAGAGCAACGCCGGAGAAGAAAGGCGTGAGCTGCACATTGCGACTGGTCGCAGATGAGGTGCCAGTGACCGTATTACTTTCGATGTCGGTGACAAAGAACTCGTCGGAGCCGGCTTTGATGACGGCCTTTTGATTGTTGAGTGTGGAAACGCGCGGGCTTGACAACACACGGGTTTCACCTTGCAGTTCCAGCAACTCAATAAAGGTATTGAAGTCGCCAACGTCGAACGCCATGGTCAAAGCGCCACCCAAAGTGGAATTGACAAATCCCGTCGTTACCGCACCCGGCTGTACCGTCACAGGCGCACCGCCGAGATCGTCGAGGTCGAGCCCGAAGCTAGTGGGAGCGGATTGCCCGAAGGTGTAGGTATCGCCGCTGCTGTTTTGTGCCACCGCGACCCAGTTGATGCCGGCCTGGTAAGCGCTGCTGAGTTGCACCTCGATGATTTTCGCTTCGAGAATCACCTGCCGTTGTGCGACCGACTGAATGGTTTTCAGGTAGTTTTCGGCGTTGCGCAATTGTTCAGGCATTGCCCGCACGACGACAACACCGGTCTGGGCGTTTACAACGACCTGATGTTCGTTGTTGCTGCCAATAATATCTTCCATCGTCGACTGCAGCTCGGCCCAGAAGTCTGCCTGATAGGAAGTTTCAATTCGGGAACTGCTCAAGAGCTCCGATTCGTTGCTGTTCGATCCGGACGTGCCGCCCTGGTAGCTGTCTTGTCCCGCCTGACGCCCGCCACCGCGATTCGAGGATGTGGAGTCGCTGGCTTGACCGGAGCTGACGCGTGTTCGCGACACGCCGGAACGCTGCAGGTTGAGATAGTCGACTTCGAATATTCGGGTTTGAACGGTAGCGGGCAGCACTATGAAGCCGGAGCGATTGCGGCGGTAGCCGTAACCATAGATTTCGTTGACGACCTCCAGGACTTCGACGACCGAAACATCTTTCATCGATATGGATACGTTGCCGCTTACATCGGGATGGACCACCATGTTATGCGGCGTACCATCGACAAGCGCCATGAAGAACGCGCGGGCCGGCGTGTCTTCGCTATTCACGTCGAAGCGAACCTCATTGACGAACGGTGCGGGTGGTGGCAACGCTTGTGCTACCGGCGGCGTGTGTACGGCGGGCGGTGCAACGCTCGCCTGTTCGAGCGCCGCGTCAATCATGGTGCGAGTCGGGTCACTGACCGGCTCTTGCGTGGCGCAAGACGCCAACGAAAGGACAAGCATCAGTGCTGTTACAGAATGTTTGATCACGAGATATCGCTCCACTTATTTTTGATTCCGCAAGCCACTGCTCGCGAGTCGGGTAGAAATCAGGCGGCCGTCATAACTGAGGCGCAGTTCGTCGTTCAATATTTCAATGACTTTCGCACCTTCGACAAGATCACCGACCTTCACACGTTTGCCGTTCAAAATAGCGACACGGCGATCGTCCGAAACAAATATCGCACTGAGATGAAAACGACTTTGAGCCTTTGTCACTGGTGTCGGTTCGAGATAGGGGCGCGTCGGGTCTCGGAGCGACTCGGCGAAACCCGCGGGTGCAATTGCGAAAAAAGCGGCAACGGCGAGCAGGGCGGTGAACAGTTGTCTATGCACCGATCCACTCCTTGTCCAGGCTCAATGTGCTGACCTTGAGGCGGACGCGGTTTTGCGGATACTCGTCAACGTCCAGCTCAATGAGCTGCCAATACAGGCGCCACGGCAGCGCCTCGATGTCTTCCAGGTATTCAAGACAGGCGAAATAGCTGCCCTCGAATTCGATTTCCAGCCCATGCCGAAAAAGCGCCGTGGCGCTCGTATCGGTATCCTGCAGCAGTGGCTCAGCGGTGAGGTTGCGTACATGGTTAAGTTTCAGGCGGCCCTGTTGCTGAAGTACGTCTTCCAGTACGCGCGCCATTTCCGCCGGATCGATGAGTTCGGCGGCGTACTCGCCGAGGTGCCGGTTCAATTCGTCTATGCGCTCTTTCAAAACCTGAATTTGACGCCGCTGCTCGTCATCGGATGTTCCGAACAGCGACACCTGTTGTTCGAGGAGCCGATTGCTTTCCTCGGTGCGCAGGCGGATCACCTTTATCTCGTTACGCGCCGCGTCCGCACGGATGGTGAGCGGCTGCATCAGCGCCACGTGCCAAAAGGTCGCCAGCACCACGCTAGCGACGGCGAACAACAGCACGCGTTCGCGCAGGCTGAGTGCATCGACCGTATTGCGAAGATGGGCAATGCGAGCCTTCATTTCTTGTACCAGGGTCATTGCGCCTGCTCCAACTGTGCGGCGAGGGCCGCGTCGCTGGTGACCGAGAAACGGACGTTGCCTTCGGTCTGACTGTCGACACCGTCTATCTGGAAATGATGAAAGCGTTGTGTGGCGAAGGGCAGTTCAGCGGCCAGAAACTGCAGGTAGGCGGGGACCTGTTGCGCTATTTTTGCGCGGCCCTCCAAACGCGTATCGTCACCGCTGGCGGACAGGCGAATCTGGGTCAGCCACACGCCGTCGATATCGGATCGCGCCAGTGACCTCAGGTGCCGTGAAAAGCCGCGTGAGTCGCCGAAGCGGGTACCACGAACGGCATTCAGAACGCGCTCTTTATTGGCTAACTGATCGTTCGCTTCTTGCAAGCGTTGCTCCCAGGTTCTGTCACCGCGGTGCGCATTAATCAGCGGCTGCAATTTCTCCAGCTGCGCCAACGCCGACTGCTCCTGCACGGCTGCAATGGCTCGCTCGTTTTCGATACTCACGAGTTGTTGTCCTGCATACAGATAAACCAGCAACATTGCAGTCGCCAAAACGGCGACGCCGGCCAGCATCGTGTTCGCAGTGAACATCGGCTTCTGCAGGACAAATTCCGATTTATAAAAATTGACTTGTTGTTTCATTGCAATCGGTCCTATGCGGCCATCGATTCGCTACGAAGCGCAGCGCCGATTGCGAACAGACAGTCACCGTGCCGTTCGGTCGGAATTTCGTTTTGCAGGTCGAAAAGGCTGGCAAGGTCGAGCGGACTGACGGTCAACCCGAGCTGCTCCCGCATGATGTCCGGCAGGCGTCCAATATTGGCGCCGGGCGCAAGTACGAGCTCTGTCACCGGACGACGATCGTAATGACTCTCGTAGTAGTCGAGCGAGCGCTGCACCTCGAGTACCACGGCGGAACTGTGTGTGCTTGCACCCGTAGTGTCATCTTTCGATGACAGCAAATCGTTCAGTCCAATATCGACATGGCGCATCAAATACAACACACCCTGGCGAGTCACCGTTAATGTGCTGCGCTCGTCGCCGACGTGCAGCAATGCGACACCGTCGGCATCTTGCGGCAAGCGGGCGGCGACATTCCGGATGCAGAGCTCGGGAATGTCGATCGCGACTGGCTTGAATCCGGCGTTGTGGATCGTATCGACGTGTTGTCGCAAAGCGTTGCGGCGTGTAACGGCGGCATACGCCATGGGCTTATTGCCAGTATTGGATTGTTGCGGAATATCGAATATTTCGATGACGGCCTCCTCGGCCGGGAACTTGAGCAATTCTCGAATTTGCCAACGGACCGCTTCAATCAATTCGTTTTGAGGAACGTCGGGCAGTGTGACGAGGAGCAACTCATAGCTACCAGTGGACAGGACGGACGTCAGCCGGGACTTGTTCAGATACGGCGCGCCGATCGACTGCAGTTCCGGCAGTCCATCATCGCCGCCCTCGCGCAGCGAGACGGAGGTCGTCAGTGCGCGCTCACCATCGACACAAGCCAGCGTCAGCCGCCTGTGATCGAAAAACAGGCCTGAGCGGCGACCGCTTTCGGTGCTTTGGTTTTTTTGCGCCCACATAATCAAACCCTTACGGCTGACTTAACAGAATATGGCGAGTCTAGCGGCTAGCCAGTGGACATAACGTGAGCGCGATCACATATCTGCATTCACGCCGCAGAGGGGTGGCCATCGGCAGCCAGCGCCGTTGTGGCCAGCGAAGGCGCAAATTGTGATGAGGGCCTCAACAATGTGCGGCAATACAACATAATCTCCACAATCCAAGCGTGGGAACTTTCGAACAGTAACGGAGCACCATTTAATGACTGACCCTATACATCACAAGCCGGCGGTCTCTCGACGGCGCTTTCTTAAGAATGCCGCTGCCACGGGCACAGCGATCGTCGCCGCGCCCTGGGTGCACGCTCGACCGAAAGTGACGCTGCGGGTTCTGGGTACTCACGTCACATTGCAGGAGTCTCTGCGACAGAAAGCACAGAAAGATCTTGGCATTGATATCGTTTTCGAGCCGCGCGGCAGTGCCGCCGTGTTGCAAAAAGCATCGACCCGACCTGAATCCTTCGATTTGTATGAGCAGTGGTCGAACAGTATGAACGTTCTGTGGGACGCCAATGCAATTCAGCCAATCGAAAAACAACGTATTGAGCGCTGGGATGAAGTCAACGGTCTGACCAAGACCGGCAGGCTGACACCCGATGCCGTCATCGGCAAGGGTGACGCACCGCACAAATTGCTGCACGTACAGTCTGACCAGACGCTTGGATCCACCGAGACATCGCAGATCAGTTTTCTGCCCTACGTGCATAACGTGGACTCATTTGGTTACAACACCAACAGCATTTCGCCCGGGAAACCCTACGAGACGGAAAGTTGGGGCTGGCTGCTGGACCCGCAATACCGGGGCAAGGTTGGAATCGTAAACGAACCGACAATTGGACTGTTTGATCTTGCGCTGGCGGCAGAGGCGCGCGGACTAATGCAGTTCGACGACATCGGCAACATGAGCCGGGCGGAACTGGATCGGCTGTTCGATATTCTTATCGAAATGAAAATCGACGGCCATTTCAGCGGCTTCTGGAACTCGGTTCCGGAGTCGGTGGACTTTATGGCCTCAGGCCGCGTGGTCATTCAAAGTATGTTCTCGCCCGGCGTCTCCGCATTGAACGGCAAAGGCGTGCCGACTGTTTATGCGGCGCCCAAAGAAGGTTACCGTGGCTGGCACGGCGTGATGTGCCTGTCCGCGAAAACTGAAGGCTATGTTCGCGACGCGGCTTACGATTATATGAACTGGTGGCTCTCGGGTTCTCCCGGCGCGTTCATCGCGCGACAGGGATATTACATCTCAAACCCGGAGCGCTCGAGGCCGTATCTCAGCGCAGAAGAGTGGGACTACTGGTACGCAGGCTTGCCGGCACGCCTCGATCTGACCGGCACCGACGGCAACGTCTCGGTTCGTCGTGGTGAGACCCGGCGCGGCGGCAGCTATGAAACCCGGTTCGGCAATGTTGCCGTCTGGAACACGGTGATGCCGACCTACGAGTACAGTCTGCAGCGCTGGTATGAGTTCTTGACGGCGTGAGCAAAATCACCAACAGGGACAACGCCAACAACCGGCGTAAGGGCGGTGCATCGCCAAAACTACGCCTTGGCATCATATCAGTCGCGTATTTGCTGCTAATCCTTACAGTCGCGTGGTTTGCCGAAAACAGCAAGCAGCGAGCCGCAGCAGAGGTTTCGCGTCTCGCCCTCGCTTCGTCCGAATCGCAGGCGATGTCGACGCTTCGCGGTCAGGTTTCCGAATTGCAGCGAAACCTTTTGGTGTTTCGCCTTACCGGCAATGCATCCGTCAAAACGCGAATTGACCGCCTGTACGACGACCTGCTGCAGTATCAGCGCGAATTGCAAGTCGAAATTTTGGACGACGCGCGGCAAAATATCCTGCAGCGCATGCAAGGCCATATCGATGCGTACTACGAGAATTTCGAGATATTGGTCGAAAATCGCGAGCAAATTGATACGTTGCTGAACGAAACGCTGGATACGCGCAGCAACAGGGTTACCGAACTGCTGGACGATGCTGCCCGGGCAGCCGGCGCGGATGGCGGCTTTAGTGCCGAAATGACACAGTCTTTTGCGCGCTTGCTGGATGGCCTCTCCGAATTCGTCGCTGATCCCGACAGTGCCCGTAATACGGCCATGAAAGGATATATTGAGCAATTGCTGCGACTTGTGGACCGATTACCGAATGCTACGGCGGCCCTACAAGCCGAACTTCGGCACAGTCTGACCGGGATCGAAAAAGACCTCGGCATGCTGCTGCAGTTAAAACGCGGTGATTCGTACCTCGCCAACGTAGTGATCGCGGGTTCGGCAAACGAAATTCTGCGTCTGGCCGATGAACTGGTTGACATCACTACGGCCCGGTTGCAAAACGCTCGCATACTGGCCGACGAGGAGATTGAGCAGGCGCGCAGAACCGATTTGCTAGTGCTGTTTATGGCCGTCGCTTTCGCTCTCGGGCTGATCTGGCTCATGAACAATGCTATTCGTCGACTGGCGAACGCCGAGGCCGACCTGCGCGAAAGCCGGGAGCGTTTTCGGGCCACCTTTGATCAGGCCGCGGTAGGTATCGCACACGTCGGCACGGATGGTCGCTTCCTGCGGGTGAATGGGCGCCTGTGTGAAATTCTGGCTTATCCGGCAGATGAACTGCAGTTATTGACGTTTCAGGAAATCACACACACCGACGATCTCGATGCCGACCTCGGGCAATTGCAGAGTGTGTTGGAAGGAAAAACTGACAAATACTCGATTGAGAAGCGCTACCACCGCGGAGACGGCACACAGGTGTGGGCGGAGCTGACGGTGTCGCTGGTCCATAACGAACTCGGCGAACCGGATTATTTCATATCGGTTATCGACGACATCAGCCAGCGCCACTTGTCGGACGAAAAATTAAAACAGTCTCGCGAGGCCCTGGCGCGCTCCAATGCAGAGTTGCAACAATTCGCCTACGTAGCGTCACACGATCTGCAGGAGCCGCTGCGCATGATCTCGAGCTATCTGCAATTGCTGGAGAAGCGCTATAAGGATCAACTTGGTGACGACGCGCAGGAGTTCATCGCATATGCGGTGGATGGCGCGCTGCGGATGAAGTCACTGATTAACGACTTGTTGCACCTGTCGCGCGTGGACTCCCGCGGAAAGCCACCGGTCCAGCTCGATATGGAAACTGCGTTATCGAACGCAATGCGAAATCTGGAAGTTGCGATCGACGATTGCGCCGCAACGATTACACATGACTCGATGCCAACTCTGAACGGCGATTCCGGGCAGCTCGAGCAACTACTGCAAAACCTGATAGGCAACGCCATCAAATACCGCGGTGAGGCAGCGCCTGTGATCGACATTTCGGTAACGCGAATCGCAGAAGCGGCAGTGACGATTCCCGGTGAAGCTCCGATCGACGGCTGGCTCTTCGCTGTCAAGGATAACGGGATTGGTGTCTTACCCGAATACGCCGACGAGGTATTCAAAATTTTCCGCCGCCTGCACACCACGGAAGAGCATAGTGGCACCGGCATCGGCCTGGCGATTTGCCGAAAAATCGTAGAGCGCCACGGCGGTACCATCTGGGTGGAATCAACCGGCAACGGCGGCAGTACGTTCTATTTTACGATCGCAGATATCGAGGCAGCTGCGCAGACCGGACAAGATCCGCTATAAACGGCGTGACGACCGTGCGCGGCTTTGCCGTTGCATCGCACAGCTCCGATGCTGGTGGCAGCAGCCTTTAATTCACGCTACCATTCGCGCCGACCATGGCGCCCGGCAATGATGCCGATGAGCCTTTAATCGCAGGAGTATCCGCGTAATGTCAGTAGTGAAACATGCTAAGGCGATTGAGATCCTGCTGGTTGAGGATAACCCCGGCGATGTTCGCCTGACCCAGGAAGCGCTGGCCGATGCCAAGGTGGCAAATGAGATGCATGTGGCATCGGACGGCATCGACGCGCTGGCCTGGCTGCGGCGTGAGGGCAAGTTTGTAGATGCACCGCGCCCGGACCTGATCCTGCTCGATCTCAACATGCCGCGCATGGACGGTCGCGAGGTACTTGCCGAAATCAAGAAGGACAGCGCATTGAAGAGCATCCCTGTGGTCGTACTCACTACCTCGGACGCGGACGAAGACATCCTTAAGTCCTACGAGTTGCACGCGAATTGCTACATCACCAAGCCGGTCGATTTCGAGCAATTCGTCAAAGTCGTTCAGACGATCGAAAATTTCTGGCTAACGCTTGTCAAGCTGCCGGGCGGCTAAGCTGAAGCCATTCGTGGAACGCACAAACAATTCCGACGCCGATCTCGTTGTCATCGCGCAACTATTGCTCGTTGAAGACAATCTCGGCGATGCGCGACTTATTCGTGAACTGCTGCTCAATGCCACGCCGAACCCTCTTCAAATAGTCAACGCAGTAACGCTCCGAGAAGCCGTCGACGCGCTCGCGGCAAACGCATTTGACGCTGTTTTACTGGATCTGGGTTTGCCGGACAGCCAGGGCGAGGCGACATTGCTGCAGGCTTTGCCGCATGCGGCCGGCGTTCCCGTCGTCGTTTTCACCGGTGCCGATGATGAAGAGATGGGTCAGCAGCTATTGAATCTGGGTGCACAGGACTATCTCGTTAAGGGGGAGGTCGACGGGCGCGCGGTTCTCCGCAGCGTGCGCTTTGCAACAGAGCGCATGCGCGTCAGGGACGCACTCGAACAGGCGACGAACGAGGCGCAGGCGGCCAGCGACGCGAAGTCGCGCTTTCTCGCGACCATGAGCCACGAGTTGCGCACCCCGCTCAACGCCATCAGCGGCTACACGCAGTTACTCAAGGAACTCGCGGAGGATGAAGGGCTGGAATCGATATTGCCGGACCTCGATAACATTCAGGCGGCGGGGAAGCAATTGCTGGACATCGTTAATGACGTACTCGATCTGTCGACGCTTGAGTCCGAGGACATGTCGGTCAGTATTGCGCCGTTCGAGCTTGCGGACATAATTCAGGAGGTCGTTGAAACGGCGACGCCCTGGCTGGAGAATAATAACAATGAATTGCGGGTTGACGTTGACGGTGATCTGACGGTATACGGGGACGTCGTTGCTCTTCGTCGAATATTGCTGAACCTGCTGTCCAATGCCGCAAAATTTACCGAAGACGGCAGCGTTTCGGTCACCGCGGTGGCAGATCGTGGCAGAAATTGCTTGACCATCGCCATAAGCGATACTGGCATTGGCATCGAGGAGAAGGACTACGCCTTATTGTTCGAGCCTTTTCAGCAAGTCGAAGGGGGCTACGCTCGGCGTTTTGAAGGCACCGGACTCGGACTTGCCATCGCGCGCCGGCGCTGCCGCATAATGGGTGGCGATATCGATGTGCGAAGCGAGCCCGGGAAGGGTTCGATCTTCACGGTAACTTTCCCGATTGATCAACGCTCGCTCTGACCTGCATTTTTTTGCGATAGTCGGACCTGATCGGGCTCGACCTGGCGATGCCGAACATAGGCGGTTTTGAGTTTCTGCAGTAAATCAGCCGAATATGTGATCTGGCGCCCGATACGGACGACGATAACCGGATATGGTAAATTCTGTTTAAATCCAAATTCACGACAGCCGAGTGATGCGCGATGAAAATACTGCTGGTCGAAGACAATCCAATGAATCGCGACATGCTGTCACGGCGGCTGCTACGTCGCGGCTACGAGATTGTGACCGCTGAAGACGGCGAAGAAGCTCTGCTGAAAGTCAGCGAAGAAAATCCGGACCTGGTGCTGATGGACCTGAGCCTGCCGGTACTCGACGGCTGGGCGGCGACCCGGCGAATCAGGTCGACGCCAGGTATGGAGAGTCTTCCCGTCATTGCTCTGACCGCACACGCCCTTTCCGGCGATTATCAGAAAGCAATCGATGCGGGTTGCAACGACTATGAAACAAAGCCAGTGAATCTTGATCGGCTGGTCACGAAAATCTCCAAGTTGATCGACGACGATTAAGCGTGCCTTGTCAAACAACGACTCTTTTGCAGCGCTGACCTCAAGATGAATATTCTGACTCGCTGGAGTACTTCGATACAGCTCGGCATTCTGGTGGGTAGCCTGGTTCTTGTCAGCTCGGCGGCTATTGGTTGGACCACCTACCAGCAATTGAACCGCCACCTGGTCGAAGCCGAGCTGCGCGAACTGCATCGCGAGGCTGAATTGGCGGCGGCCCGTTTCGATGATTTGCTGGACGATCTGCGCGCGAATGCACGCTTGTTGGCTTTGACGCCGCCGACGTCCGGGTATCTGCGGGCGGTCGGCAATGACGGCATCGATCCGCAGGACGGGACTTCGACGGCGTCTGCCTGGATTTCGCGCCTCGAAACGATTTTCCGCCGTTTCATGCAGGAGAACCCGGCGTATATACAGATACGTTTTCTGGTGCGTGAACCGAACGGGCTGGAACCGCTACGGCTCGAGGCGAGGGACGGCGAAATCGTCCGTATTTCAGATTCGGAGTTGCGACAAAAAGACGACCGCTATTCTTTCCACGACGCGATGCAAGTGGCTGGCGCCGGTGAAACCAACTTGTCGCGGCTGGGTCTCAAGCAGGAAAATGGCGCCGCAGTGGTACCGCTCGTACCTTTCCTTCGCGCCGTTGCACCCGTAGTGTTCGACGACGGCTTGCCGCCGGCTGCCGTTGTTGTCGACGTGGCCGTGGACACCTTTTTCGACAGAGTTGGGCAGCAGAACCCCGCCGGTCGTATGTTTTTCGTGGTGGACGATGCCGGCGACTTCGTCGTGCATCGGGATCCCGATCGGCGTTTTGCGACAGAATTGGGTCACGGACATCGACTGGCGGCCACCGATGCCGTGCAGGCGACGTCGGATACTTTTGGGAGCGTCGATTCCAACGATAAGGAACGTGTGGTCGGCGTCGCACGGCAGCAGCACGCGCTGGGTCTGAGCTTCATTCTATCCGGGGATACGGACGTACTGTATCCGAAGCTGGTCGAGGCCAGGGATGAGGTTGTCAGAACGTCTTTTTTTATCCTGATCGTGACCCTCGTGGCCACTGTGTTGATGGCCCGGTTGTTCGCCGTACGATTACGCGCACTGGCTCGTGGCGCCAAAGAGGTCGCCGCCGGTAACTATGAGCTGGCGCTGACAGATCCCGGCGAGGACGAAGTCGGCGAACTCGCGATTGCAATGTCGGGGATGGCGTCCGATATCCGCGAAAAAATCGACCACTTGAAATTGGCTGAGCAGAAACTCGGCGAAAATTCGCACTTGCTGGAAGCGTTCATTCAAAACGCTCCGATCATGATATTCGTCAAAGATGCTGCGGAACTTCGTTTCGAGCAGTTTAATAGAGCCGCGGAGGAGATCACGGGTTTTTCGGCTGCGGATATGCTGGGCAAGAACGATTTTGACTTTTTTCCAGAGGAAGAGGCGCAGCATTTTACCGAGATGGATCGCCGCGTGATGGCCGGTAAAGGGGCGGTTGTCGTCGGCGATGAGAAAGTCACGCGGAAGGACGGCACGCAGCGCATCCTGCACACAAAGAAAGTGGCGATACGCGACGATTCCGGCAAACTGATTAGTTTGCTGGGTATTTCCGAAGATGTGACCGACATCAGACACGCCGCGTTGGATGTTGCTTACAACGAGCAGCGCTTTCGCAGCATTGTCGATACGGCGGCGGAAGGCATCGTTACGATTGACGAGCACGGCATCGTATTAACCTTTAATCAGGCCGCCACGCAGATTTTCGGCTATGGCGAGGATGAGGTAGTCGGCCACAACGTAAGCATGCTGATGCCCGACCCTGACCGGAGCCGACACGATGGCTATCTTGCAAACTATCTTGCGTCGGGCGATGCGAAAATCATTGGCGTTGGCAGAGATGTGACGGGCGTGCGACGTAACGGCACGCCGTTTCCAATGCGACTTTCAATCGGTGAGGCGTCGATGGACGGACGCCCGACGTTCACAGGTATCGTGCACGACCTCACGGCCGAGAAGGACAATGAACGACGCCTCGTCATGGCAATGCAAGACGCGGAAAAAGCGAATCGCGCCAAGTCTGACTTTCTGGCTACCATGTCGCACGAACTGCGAACGCCGCTGAATGCGATCATCGGCTACAGCGAGATGCTTGTGGAGGACGCCGAGAAGGGCGAAAGCGTCGAGGATCTGGCCGACGATCTCGGCAAGATCCGTAACGCCGGCCGCCACCTTCTGGGGCTGATCAACGATGTGTTGGACCTGTCGAAGATCGAGGCCGGTGGCGTTGAGGTTGACGTGACTGCCTTCTCTGCGGACGTCCTGATGCAGGAAGTTGTCGATACGATACGACCATTGATCGAAAAGAGCGGCAACCGTTTCGACGTAGAGATCGGTGAGGAGATCAGTGAGATACGAACGGATCCGGCGCGCCTTCGTCAGATTCTGATTAACTTGCTGGGTAATGCGGCGAAATTTACACGTGACGGTATCGTGCGCCTGACGGTGTCGCTGCGATCGAATTCGGCTAAGGACGAACGTGAGTTGCTGATTCAGGTGAGCGACACCGGCATCGGCATCGAAAAGCAGCAACTTGAGCGGGTTTTCGTCGCGTTTTCTCAAGCGGACGTCTCGACCAGCCGCAACTATGGTGGCACCGGGCTTGGCCTCGCGATTACGCGCAGTTTTTGCGAACTGCTGGGCGGGACAATCAAGGTCAAAAGCACGCCGGGCAAGGGATCTACTTTTTCGGTGGTCCTCCCCGTGAACCTGCCGCAAACGGATGCTGACCCTGTCCAGACTACCGTGAACGATAACGGCGCGGAGCCGCTGCGCCGTTCGGGTACGATACTGGTCATTGAGGACGATCAGGCGGCACGTGACCTGTTGGTCGGCCAACTGCGCGCAGCCGAGTGGCGAGTCGCCGAGGCGTCATCGGGCGTTGAAGGCCTGAAGCTGGCGCGGCAAATACGGCCTTGCGCCATCGTTTTGGATGTCATCATGCCGGAACTGGACGGTTGGGCAGTGCTGAAAATTCTCAAAAATGATCCTGAGTTATCGCAGATTCCGGTTGTACTGTGCACCATCGTCGACGATCGAAAGAAGGGGTTCGCGCTCGGCGCCGCGGATTACTTGTTGAAGCCGGTGAAGCGCCAGGATCTGGTTGCCACGCTGTCACGCTATTGCACAGAGCCGCCCTGCCACCTGCTCATTGTGGAGGATGACTTGCCGACACAGGAACTTTTCAGCCGTGCTGCGCAGGGCCTCGGCTGGACGGTGCGTACCGCGGTTGACGGTGGGAAAGCGCTCGAGAGCGTGAAACAGCAAAAGCCAGACCTGATTATGCTCGATCTTATGATGCCGAATCTTGATGGCTTCGACGTCGTCGACGCGCTTCAACGTAACCCGGAGTGGCACGATATCCCCGTCGTTGTCGTGACGGCGAAGGAGTTGACAGCGGATGACCGGCAGCGCCTGAACGGTTTCGTCGAGGCCGTTGTCAGCAAACAGGAGCGCAACCTCGACGAACTGGTGAATTACGTCATGGATTCTGTCGGTCGAATCTCCCGGGATAATCCATGAGCCGCCAGCAGCGGTTCGCAGCTGCCCGGTGTTGCTGACCTGCTTGTGAGGCAAAAGGACTCTTTAATGATCCAATTGGCCATTTTTGGGTCAATCTTTCCCGTTTTGTTCCATATCTGTGAAAATTTGCAATAATGCCGCGCAATGTCGCTTGCGAGCAACAATAAGGTTGGGGATGGAAAAGGAAGGAGAGATAACAAGACTCAGTCGCTCACTCGGCAGTACCGCTACGGTGCGACTCGCCGGCCTGCACAAAATGGAGGTTTTCTATACACCCCTCGAAGAACGCTTCGAGCGCATCACTCGCCTCGGTGCCCGCGCAATGGGCGTTCGCGTTGCGGCGGTTTCGCTGGTCACCGACCAAAAGCAGTGGTTCAAGTCCGTTATCGGCTGGCGCATCAGCGAATTAGATATCGGCGACAGCTTGTGCCAACCGGTGCTTGAGAGTGGCGAGCCCCTCATCGTTCCAGACACGCTCAAGGACCCTCGTTATGCCAGCGCGCGTTTAGTCCAAACGGGGCCAAAGTTTCGATTTTACGCAGGCTATCCGATCACGGATCCGGAAGGCCAGATCGTGGGCACTTTCTGCGCCTTCGACGTGAAACCCAAGCGAGTCGACGATGCGCTAATGGTGACGCTCCGCGATCTGGGTCAGCTGGCCGAGCGCGAACTGGTGACGGCAGATTTGTGGGATGCACAAAATCAGCTTGTTGCAAAACTTGGTGAGGCGCGCCGCCAGGCGCTGCTGGATACGCTGACGCGGGTCTGGAATCGACGCGGCGGTATGGAATTGCTCGAGATGATGCTTGAACGCTCACAAAAAACCTATGAGCAATTTGCGGTTTGCATGGTGGACGTGGACTTCTTCAAGGATGTTAACGACAACCATGGACACCCATTGGGCGATCAGGTATTGAAAAAAATTGCGGCCAGCCTCGTCAACTCGGTGCGTCCGGATGATATCGTCGCGCGCTACGGTGGCGATGAATTCATGCTGATTCTTAGAGATTGCAGCCCGGATATGGCGAAGATAGTGGGGGCACGGATTCGCGCCAATGTTCAGAAGGAAAAAGTCCGGACACGTAAGGGTGCGATCAAGACAACTCTGAGTATCGGTATGGCAGTCAACGATCCTGCTGAAGTGCTAACAGCCAAGCAGATGCTTGAGCGTGCGGATCAGGCACTGTATCAAACCAAGAAGACGGGCCGCGATGGCGTCTCCATATGGCCACTGGATCTCGCGAGCGGCGGTCAATAAGCGTTAGCTGCAGTGCTGGGGTCGGGCGCTCACGCAGGTTAGACTTGCTCCGGCTTGCTGATTCTTGCCGTCGCTTCTGCGTCAAGCACTTCGCGAACCTTGGCTGCGAGTGCGTCAAACTTGTAGGGCTTGCCCAGAAACGGCTGAACGTCGTTACTGACCTCCTTGTCACTGTGACTACCGATATAGCCGGAGGTGTGCAGCACCTTTATGGCCGGATGCAATCGCCGCACCTGTTGTCCGAGTTCAACGCCGTCCATGCTGCCGGGCATGACGACATCGGTGAACAGCAAATCGAAATCATTTCTGTCCCGCAGGACCGCGAGCGCCGAGTCCGCGTTGCTCGCCTCGCAGATCGAATAACCGAGGCCCTCAAGCATGGATCGGGCGACGTCGCGAACGGTCTCGTCGTCCTCAACGAGCAGAATCTTTTCCTCGCCATTCGGAATCGCCTGGAGGCGCGTTTGGGTCGCCATGGTTTGCTCGATATCTGTTGTTGTCGCGCCCGGCAGATATAATGTGGCTGTCGTCCCTTTTCCCTGGCGACTCATGAGTTCGAAATGCCCGCCCGATTGCGCCGCGAAACTGTGCACCATGCTCAGGCCGAGTCCGGTGCCGGAACCCGGGGCTTTGGTCGTAAAAAATGGTTCGGTGACTCTGGCGAGGACGGCCGGTGGAATACCCACGCCCTCATCGGAGACAGACAGGCTGATGTATGCGCCTGGTGACAACTCGGGGTACTGCCCGGCGTTGCAGTCATCGATAGGCAGGTTATTGACTGCGATGCATAACTTGCCACCGTCGGGCATGGCGTCACGCGCATTGATTGCCAGGTTGAGGACTGCGGACTCCAGTAGACTGGGGTCTGCCATCACAGGTTTGCAGTCCGGCGAAACACGAATATCCACCTTGATGGCGCCGCCAAGCGTGCGGTAAAGAATCTCGGCGAAGTCGCCGAGCACGTCCGTCATCGTCAGGGCCCGGGGCTCCAGGGGTTGGCGCCGTGCGACGGATAACATCTGTCGGGTTAGTTTGGCACCCCGCGTTGCCGCGTCGAGCGCTGCGACGACCTGCTTTGCCGCTTTTTCGTTGCTGGCCACCGAGCGTTGTACTAACTGCAGGTTGCCGATTATGACAGCCAGCAAATTATTGAAATCGTGCGCGAGACCACCGGTAAGCTGGCCCAACGCCTCCATCTTCTGCGCTTGTCCAAGCTGCAGATCGAGATTGTTTTGCAGATCCTGTTTTCCGATGCTGTTGTCGGCTGGTGATTCTTTTTCCAGATCGTCGATACGGGCGTTCGCCGTCCTTAGCGATCGCTGCGTCAGCAACGCAGTTGCGAGCAATCGACTGTAGCGAAAGGCATGAGCGACGATGCGGCTCTGCGCAGGATTGGGTGACTTTCCCAGCGCAAGGGAGTCATCGATACCGGGCAGCTGTTCGGCCTGCCTGAACTCGTCCGCATTACCGACAAGCGCGAGGCAGGACACGGCCGGCCAGACTCTGCGTAGTTTCCGCAGCACGCCCGTCGCATCGTTTCCCAGCAAAGGGACATCGAGCAATAGAACCTGGGGACGAAACCCTGGCAGAAGGGGAATGGCGGCATCCACGCTGGCGACCTGCTTGATCTCAAGTTTTGGATACGTCGCCGCCAGGGAGCGGAAGAGCTCCGGCAGACCGGGTAACTCATTTGCAATGACCAATACACGCTGTTGTAGGTTTGCCATAGGCCGTTACCCGGACAGGCCAGAGGTCACGCGGACTTCCGAACAGCCTTCCAGATATGCAGGTTGCGTACAATCTCAGAGGCCGGAATGGCTTCGCTGAAAATGTAGCCTTGCGCATAATCGCAGCCGGATGCGGACAGCTTGGACAATGTATCGCGGTCCGATACACCCTCGGCGCATAACTCCATTTCAAGATTATGCGCGAGATCGATGAGCGACTTGACGAGCACCGACGCTTTTGCACTGGTGGCCATATCGTCGATAAAGCAGCGGTCGATTTTCAACATGCTGAAAGGTAGTTTGTGCAAATGCACGAGCGACGACTGTCCCGTACCGAAGTCATCAAGTGCCACGCCAAAACCCTTCAGGCGCAGTCGTGTCAAAATGTCGAGGCGCTCAAGTATATCGAGCAATGAGCCACGTTCCGAAAATTCCAGTACCAGTCGCGACGGCTCAAGCTCAAATTGTCTTACCAGGCTGGACAATCGCTCCGGAAATTCCGGGTCGTCGATGACCGAGCAGGTGAGGTTGACGTGAATCCGTACATCAATGCCTGCGGTTCGCCACACCTGAGCTTGCTCGACGACCTGCAGTAGTACCGCATCGGTAAGGCCGACCATTAGCTTGCCGTCGTCAGCGATCGCGATAAAAGAATCAGGGTAGAGTAAGCCTCGCTCCGGATGTTGCCACCGCACCAGGGCCTCGACAGAAATTGGTTCGGCCGCTGCTCCTGCGGACAGCGAAACGATGGGCTGGAAGTGAACGGTGAGTTCTCCTTCGTTGATCGCTTTTTCGAGGTCGCCGGCATCGAGCTTGCGTTCGTTGAGACGCAGCATGCATTTGAACAGCATGGCCTCCATGTCGTCGATCATTATTGGTTTGCTCAATGTGCCGATCATTCGCAGTTCGCTGTCTTCCCCGATGTGGCGTGTTGCATCCAACAGCTTTTTGTCGGCGCCACTAACCAGAACGACCCGGGCGTGGCTGCCTTTGCCAGCGAGAAACTGCAGTACCTGCACACCATCCGCGTCGCCAATATTGAGGTCAATGATCGCAGCGGACGGATTGAAGTCGTCGTAGACATTCTTGAATTGCTGCACCGACGTCACCGTCTCGACTTCGAAGCCCATTGGCTCAGCAACGTCCCGGATGAGCTCGCAGATTTGCTCTTCGTCATCAACGACCAAAAGCCGATTCGTTTTCATGCGTTTCTCCGATTCATATTGACACAGCGCCACCGGCTCTGAGCGAGATATTGACTATAATGACGGCGGAATTCACATAATGTGCGACGTATCTCATTATCGGAAAAATCTGCCATATATAGTCCGGATGAGCGCTTGGTCTCGGCTCAGCGGATGACTTGGATTATGTAATTGGAGTGCACATTTTGGCGAATAAACTGGATCAGAGCGAGACTTCGCAGCCTGCAACCGCCACTGTGTTGGTCGTTGACGACATCGAAGTCAATCGTGAGCTGCTGGCCCGGTACCTCAAAAAGCGAAACTTCAATGTGGTGCTGGCGGAGGGTGGCGAAGCAGCGCTTGAGGCCATAAAAAAAGCAACCCCTGACCTCGTATTGCTCGATGTCATGATGCCCGATATTGATGGCCTGACGGTCTTGCGGCGTTTGCGGACAAACTACTCAGCAGGTGAGTTGCCAATTATCATGGTGACCGCCCTGGATGACCAGAAAAAGGTCGTCGAAGCACTGGCACTCGGGGCGAACGACTACATCACAAAACCGATTGATTTTCCGGTTCTCGACGCGCGTTGTGCCGGTCAGCTAGAGCGCAAGACCGCCGAGCAGGCCGTTCGCGAAATAAACGCCGAACTCGAGCAACGCGTGCAGACGCGAACCGCCGAGTTACGCCGTGCCTATGACGTGCTGAAGGAGGAAAGCGAGCAACGCAAAAAGGCCCAGGCATTACTGCGCAAGAAAGAGGAAATGTACCGCACGCTCTACGATGATAATCCGACCACCTTTTTTACTGTTGACCGGGATTTGACTCTGGTATCGGTGAACCGCTTTGGCGCGACCCAGCTGGGATTTGATGTCGCCGAGTTAGTCGGGGCTAAACTCGACAGGATTCACAGCGACGACGATACTGCGATCGTCACGGCAGCGATCATGGAATGCGTCGCCAATCAAGGCGAAACGCGAACCTGGGAGGCTCGCATGCAGCATAGCGACGGCCGCATTACCTGGGCGCGGGCTACCGGCAAATGCGTCAATGACGCCGATGATCGCACGGCTGTGCTGGTCGTCTGCGAGGACATAACCGAAGCCCGTCATTTGTCTGAGCAACTTTCCTATGAAGCACGTCACGATGCCCTGACCGGACTCTACAATCGCCGCGAGTTCGAACTCCGATTGCAGCACGCACTTGACTTGATAAAAGGTGACAATTCTATTCGACACACGCTTTGTTACATTGACCTCGACCAGTTCAAAGTGGTCAACGACAATTGCGGCCATGTCGGAGGTGATGAATTGCTGCGGCAGCTGGCAGCCACATTGAAAAAGCGTCTGCGCGGCGGTGATTTGGTTGCCCGGCTCGGCGGCGATGAATTTGGCATCCTGCTCGAAAACTGTGATACAAAATTTGCGGAGCGTGTCGCAAACGAAATTCGCACAACGATCAGCGAATTTAGATTTGCTTGGGATGGCAAGAGTTTTTCGCTCGGTGCGAGTGTTGGTGTGGTTGTCATTGACGAGGCACTGGATTCCATTTCTCAGGTCATGCTGGCAGCGGATACGGCGTGTTACGCGGCAAAGGACGCCGGACGAGACCGCATTCACATGTATCGCCCTGACGATGACGAGATTGAGCAGCGCCACGGTGAAATGCAATGGGTGATAAGAATCAAGCGCGCGTTGGAGCAAGATCGGTTCAAGCTGTACGCCCAGCCCATCGTTCCGCTGGTAGACAATCCTGGCAGCGGGTTACATTACGAGGTGCTGGTTCGTTTGCAAGATGAAGAGGGCAATATCGTGCCGCCCGGGGCATTCCTGCCCGCCGCAGAACGCTACAATATATCGAGCAACATTGATCGCTGGGTGGTGGCATCGACTTTGGCATGGCTGGAGGCGCATCCCGACCACGTCAATCAATTGGACGTTTGTTCGATCAATCTTTCCGGCCAAACACTCGGCGATAAGCTGATGCTAAATGAGATTTTGGCAAATCTTGCGGACGTAAATGTGCCGCCGGATAAGTTGTGCTTCGAGATTACCGAAACCGCTGCGATTGCCAATTTGCAGATCGCACAGGAGTTTATCGGTGCCCTGAAAGACAGAGGTTGCCTGTTCGCACTCGACGATTTCGGCAGCGGGCTGTCATCATTCGCGTACCTCAAGAACCTGCCTGTCGATTTTCTGAAAATTGATGGCGTCTTCATCAAGAATGTTGTCGAAGACCCGGTGAGCCTGGCGATCGTTCGATCGATTAACCAGGTCGGCAAGGTCATGGGCAAAAAGACCATCGCGGAATTTGTCGAAAATAATGAAATAGTCGAAAAACTTCGAGAGGTTGGCGTCGACTATGCGCAGGGCTACGGCATCGGTAAGCCAATGGCAATTGATGAACTGATCAAGATGCCCGCCTTGAAAAGTATCGCCGCGGGCCAATAATCACCCGTTCCGGCTAGCATTCGGTCGCGCCAAGCGGCATCGAACCGTGTAATCTTCGGGCCGTGAAATCCCTCTCAGAACTCTTCGGCGAGCAAAGCCCTCTCAAAGACTTGCTGCCCGGATTCCAGCCACGCGCTGGGCAGGGCTGGATGGCTGAAGCTGTGGCCGAGGCAATACAGAATTCCGGCAAGCTGGTTGTCGAAGCGGGGACGGGTACCGGCAAGACCTTCGCCTATTTAATCCCGGCCTTGTTGAGTGGGCGCAAGACGATCATCAGTACCGGCACCAAAGCCTTGCAGGATCAGCTTTATCACCGCGACCTGCCGATTGTCAGCAAGGCAATTGGCCGGCCCGTTACCACGGCGCTGTTGAAGGGGCGTGCGAATTACCTGTGTCTGCACCGACTCGATCAGGTGGGTGACTCGGACCGGCAGATTCTCGGTGATCTTAACGAAGTCCACGAGTGGCGCCACCGCACGATGAGTGGCGACAAAGCTGAACTCATCGAAGTACCGGAAGATTCCCCGGTCTGGCCGCTGGTAACCTCAACCGCCGACAACTGCCTCGGCCAGAAATGTCCCGAGTATTCGAAGTGTCATGTTGTCAAGGCGCGCAAGGCGGCACAGGAGGCCGATCTTGTCGTGGTGAATCACCATCTGTTACTGGCAGATCTGGCAATGAAGGAAGAGGGCTTCGTCGAATTCCTGCCCGGGGCAGAGGCTATCATCCTCGACGAAGCACACCAGATACCGGACCTTGCGGTGCAGTTTTTCGGCATCTCACTTGGCAGTCGTGAGATCGAGCGACTGGTGGATGAAACGCGTGCTGCGACTCTTAAGTATTCGCAACCTGATCTCGATCGTCGCGTCGATGCGCTGCAAACGGCGATTCGAAATATGCGCGCCGATGCGCCGCGAAATGAAGGTCGTCATGAACTCAGCGAAGTCATGACCGGTATGCGCGCAGCATTCGAAACGCTGTCTCACGCGCTGCACGATGTTCAGACCGCGATAGCCGGCCTGGGCGATGCGACGATCGAACTTGAGAAAATCCACGAACAGTGCGTCGGTTTCGCCGAACGACTGGCGGTACTAACCAGTGAAGACTCCTGGGACGGGCTGCGCTGGCTCGAAATTCACCCGCGCAGTTTGCGTTTGCATCTGACGCCACTCGATGTCTCCGGAAAACTGAACGGGCTGATCAACAATGATTATCAGTCGTGGATATTTACCTCGGCGACCCTGGCGATCGGTGAGGACTTTTCTCATTTCGGCTCGCGTATGGGCCTGGCGGGTGTTGCCGGTGTCGCTTTTCCGAGTCCGTTTTCGCTGCAGCAAAACGGATTAATATATTTGCCCGATGATATGCCCCAGCCATCCGATCCGTCACACACCGAAGCGATGCTCGAGGCAGTGACGCCGTTACTCGATTTGACGACGGGTGGCATGTTTTGTCTGTTTACGAGTCACCGTGCCCTGAACAAGGCTGGAAACTGGTTCAAGCAAAACAAATCCACCTTGCGCGGCCGTAAGCTGCTTGTCCAGGGCGATGCGCCGCGCGATGACCTGCTGCGGCGATTCCGCCAGATTGGCGATGCGGTGTTGCTCGGTACCGGCAGCTTTTGGGAAGGCGTTGACGTGCGCGGGCCAGCGCTGAGCGTTGTTGCGATTGATAAATTGCCTTTCGGCTCGCCGTCGGATCCATTGATGATGGCGCGTCTGGAATATCTGCGTCGTCAGGGTGCCAATGGATTCATGGAGCACCAGTTGCCGCAGGCCGCGCTTTCGCTCAAGCAGGGCGCGGGTCGCTTGCTTCGGGACCACAATGACTATGGTGTGGTCGTTCTATGCGACCCCAGAATCCGCGGCAAACCTTACGGCAGGATGTTTCTCGATTGCCTCGCACCGATGCCATCGACATCGGCATTGAACGAGGTCTCAAGCTTTCTTGCGGCACACCAGCGCAACGGGGCAGTGGCATGAGGCGGCTGGCGATCGATACCTCGACCCTGGCCTGCACGGTTGCCTTGCGGCTGGATGGAATGCTTATCGAGCGGCACGAAGAACAGCCGCGCGAACATACGCGCTTGCTCATGCCGATGATCCGGGAGGTGCTCGAAGAGGCCAACACCGACCTTGCATCGCTTGATGCGATCGTTCTCGGCAATGGGCCCGGCTCGTTTATCGGCATGCGTATTGCGGCATCAGTCGCGCAGGGGCTGGCACATGGCGCAGGCCTCAATATTGTCCCGGTGTCGTCGCTAGCCGCAGTGGCAGCCCAGGTGTTTGAGGAAAGTACTGCCGAAAGGGTTGCGGTCGCACAGGATGCGCACATGCAGGAAGTCTACCTCGGTCTGTATGACCGCGGTCCGGACGGATTGCCGGAATCGCTGAGCGACGAACGATTGCACGCTGTCGGTGCCATCGCCGAACTGCAGGGCGATGGACCATGCGTGGCGGCAGGTCAAGGATGGTTGCGTTATCCGGAGCACATGGCGGCCAACGCGGCGCTTCTCGGTGGGCCGCCTACCGTGTTGTACCCGAGCGCACGATTCTTGCTGTCGATATCGTCGGATTATCCAATGCTCGCGCCGAAGAATATTGAACCCGCGTACCTGCGGCAAAAAGTCGCAGAAAAACCGCGCGGATAGGAAATCGTAACAGTCCTGTAATATTGGGCTGCTCAAATACGTGGCTGCGTCACCCAACCAGGTTGCAGAGACTGAATGACCGCAAAGAAAGTCCTTATCGTTGAAGACGAAAAACCGATCCGTGACATGGTCGCCTTTCATTTGTCACGCGCTGGATTTGAGGTATTCGAAGCACCCGATTGCCGCACGGCCAGGACGCTGTTGGCTGATCAGCGGCCCGATATTGCGCTGGTCGACTGGATGCTGCCCGACATGAGCGGCCTGGAACTGACGCGAATGTTGAAACGCGACGCAGCGTTCGATGACTTGTCGATTATCATGTTGACAGCACGTGCTGATGAACATGACAAAGTGTCCGGTCTGGACAGCGGTGCAGATGACTACATTACAAAGCCATTCGCTCCCCGGGAACTTGTCGCCCGAATTCAGGCGGTGTTGCGTCGTTCACAAGGCAGCGACGCCGACGTCATAACAATGGGCAAGCTCGAGCTTGATGCGATGGGGCATCGTGTCTCGAGTGGCGGGGCAGCGGTGAAGCTTGGCCCGACGGAGTATCGACTGTTGGAATTTCTAATGACGCATCCGGATCGTGTCTACAGTCGAGCGCAACTGCTGGACCGGGTTTGGGGTGCCAATGTTTACGTCGAAGAGCGTACGGTTGATGTGCATGTCCGTCGCCTGCGCAAGGCGTTGTCGAGTTCCTCGGCCGATGAATACATTCAGACCATTCGAGGTTCCGGGTACCGCTTTTCCACTCGGGCGATATAGCGCCGATGTCACCCTCCGCTCGAAAGTTTGCGATGTCCCTGCTGTTGTTCTTGCTACTGGGGGCACTAATTGGCTGGTATTACGATCGAACGATCACCGGCTTGCTGATTGCGTCGCTGCTGGGGCTGGCATGGCAGACGCGACAGCTACTGCAATTTGAGCGTGCACTGCGCACCGACAACTTTGACAAGTTTCGCTACGGCGAGGGCATTTGGGAACAGTTGTTCTCTCGCGTGCGATTTGACCGGGAGCGCGGCCGACGCCGCAAAGAGGCCTATCGCAATCTCCTGAAAGAAGTTCGTAAATCGACTGACGCGATGCCCGATGGCGCGATTATCCTCAATTCTCGAAACGAGATAGTCGCGTGCAACCGGGCGGCCTCCGTGTTGGGCGGTTTGAAACGGAAAAAAGACCGCGGCCAGCGACTCGACAATATCCTGCGAGACCAAAGTATTTCGGCATTGATCAATGCCAGTAATTTTGACCAATCAATTGAAGTTGCCTCGCCCGTCCGTGACGGCGACTGGTTGAATTGCAGGGTCGTTCCGTACGGTGTCGACCAGAAACTGTTTTTGCTTCGTGATGTCACCGAACGCGTGCGCCTCGGTAAAATGCGTCGCGATTTTGTAGCAAACGCATCGCATGAATTGCGTTCGCCGTTAACTGTTATTGGTGGTTACCTCGAAGCGCTGTCCGACGACGATGAATTGCCGCCGCAATGGGAAAAGCCGGTGCAGCAAATGCGCAGCCAGTCGGAGCGCATGCAACAGATTCTTGCCGTACTGATGGAGTTGTCACGACTGGAAAATGCGACTTCGGCGAGTCACGAGGAGGCGATTGATGTCGGTTCGCTCATCAATAAGGTGCTTACGTCGCTGCCGCGACAACCCGGTCAGGCTGACATTTCAACGAAAGTAACATGCAGCACTCAATTGCTTGGCCGAGAGGCTGAAATTGAATCTGTTCTGGTCAATTTACTGGCAAACGCGCTCAGGTACACATCGGCCGACGGGTCGATTAACGTGAGCTGGACGCACGATACCGATGGCGCGAGCCTGGTCGTTGAAGACACCGGAATCGGGATTGAAGCTGAGCATCTGCACCGTCTAACGGAGCGTTTTTTTCGTGTGGATCGTGGCCGCAGCCGTGATGACGGTGGAGTCGGGCTTGGCCTCGCTATCGTCAAGCATGTCCTCGTTCGTCACGACGCCGAGCTCGATATTCGCAGTGAGCCTGGCTCTGGCAGTTGTTTTCGTTGTGTCTTCCCGGCCAGCCGGCTCGACAAATCCGTGTCATAAAACTGCAATACTTTCGTCATATAAGGGCAATACGACGTGCGCAGACTGTTGCCTCAGAAGTCAATCAATAACCAGGCCTGACACGGCCAG
Organism: Woeseiaceae bacterium; assembly: GCA_021773115.1. Classification (GTDB taxonomy): domain Bacteria; phylum Pseudomonadota; class Gammaproteobacteria; order Steroidobacterales; family Woeseiaceae; genus UBA1847. The sequence goes on from JAJFKS010000034.1 coordinate 244,732, forward strand.
CATCAAGGCAGGAATCGAATCAATGAATTTCAAGAGAACCGCAATAACTTCTTTGGCGGCATTGTTGCTTGCCACACACGCAATGGCCGATGAGCCTGGCTGGGCAGATCGAATCAAGTTCAAAGGTGATATTCGACTTCGATACGAAGGTATCGACGAAGAGTTCGAGACAAACCGCAATCGCATGCGATTTCGAGCGCGTCTTGGATTGACCGCCGACGTACAGGACGACGTCAAGGTCGTGTTGCAGTTCGCGACGGGTGGTGACAACCCGGTTTCGACCAATCAGACGTTTGATGACGGTTTTTCAACGAAAGACATTGGTCTCGATCTCGCCTATGTAGACTGGCGCGTCAACGACCTTGTGTCGATTAGTGCGGGCAAGATGAAGAACCCCCTTTTCCGTGCGGGCGGTGCGCCGCTAATCTGGGACGGCGATCTGAATCCGGAAGGGTTTGCCGCTAAATTCAGCTCTGGCGTATTTTTCGCTACTGCCGCCGGGTTTTCTGCGGAAGAGCGTAGCTCGGCTGACGATTCGCTGTTGTATGCACTACAAGGCGGCGTGAAAGTCGCTGTTGTCGACAACGCTAAACTGACGGCCGGTATTGGTTACTTTGCCTACACTGACACAATTGGAAATTCACCATTTTACAACGGTAGCGCGAAAGGCAATTCAGTCGATCTAAACGGCAACTACCTGTACGAGTACAGGAACAGCGAGGTATTCGCACAGATCGATACCAAGCTCGGTGACTGGGCGTTCCTGGTGTTCGCGCAATACACGCAGAATCACGAGGTGAGCAATCAGGACACGGCTTATGCGTTAGGTGCGAAACTCGGGTCGGCGAAAAACAAGGGCGACATGGAGTTCGCCGTCATCTTTCAGGACATTGAGGCAGACGCCGTCATTGGCACCTTCAACGATTCCGACTTCGGTGGAAGTGGTACGGATTCGGAGGGCTTTATCCTAAAAGCGAAGTATGGGCTGTCGAAGAAGGTATTCCTGGGTGGGACTATGTTCGTCAATGACATTAATCGTTTCCAGGGAACGGAACACGATTATAATCGCGTACAAATCGACCTGGAATTCAAGTTCGACTAGTCGGAGTCATTATGGAAGCGTCAGATCTTGGTGGTCACATTTCGAAACGTTATAACAAAGACATCGAAGAGCTTAGAAGTTCGGTGTTGTCGATGGGCGGACTGGTCGAAACGCAGCTGCAGTTGGCGATAACCGCGATTGTCAGCGGCGATAGTGAGCTGGGGATTCAAGTTGCGAATGATGATTACAAGGTCAATAAACTCGAAGTCAGTATTGACGAAGAGTGTAGTCGTATTCTTGCAATGCGCGCGCCGGCCGCTGGCGACCTTCGGCTCATCGTCGCAATTATCAAAACGATCACGGACCTGGAGCGCATCGGCGACGAGGCCGAAAAAATCGGTTTTCTCGCGTCGCGTCTTGCGGCGATGGATCGGCCATCCGATTCCTATCGCGAACTGAAGAATCTCGGTACGCATGTTTTGCACATGCTCCGCGATGCAATGAACGCATTCGCGCGGCTGGATGTTCAGGAGGCCCTTGAGGTCGTGCGCGAAGACGATAGGGCTGACGAAGAGTACGAGGCCATACAACGGCAATGCATTACCTTTATGATGGAGGATCCTCGCTCCATCAAACGCGTGATGAACGTGACCTGGGCCGCGCGATCACTTGAGCGCATCGGTGATCACGCAAAGAACATCTGCGAATATGTCATCTATATGGTGCAGGGCAGGGATGTACGGCATACTCGATTTTCCGACGTTGCCGAAAGTTCGAACGACTAAAAGCCAATGACATTACCAAACAAACGACTCCTGAATCTTGCAGGAGCGCTGGCCTGCGCCGGCATGATGACCTTCGCGCTGTATTCACAACATGTTTTACTGCTCGATCCCTGTCCGCTGTGTATTTTGCAACGTATCGCGGTCATCGCGCTTGGCGTGACATTTCTCCTCGCTGCGATTCACGGTCCGCAAAAAGCCGGAGCATGGGTCTATGCGATTCTGTGCGGCCTGTTTGCCGCGTTTGGCGCCGCCGTCGCAGGCTGGCATGTACGACTGCAAAACCTGCCGGCCGATGAAGTGCCGTCCTGCGGCCCGGGACTCGAGTACATGGTCGAGAACTTTCCGCTGAGCGACGTCCTCGGCATGGTACTCAAGGGGTCGGGTGAATGTGCCGAGGTTTCCTGGAGTTTTCTGGGCCTTACGATGCCAACGTGGGTGCTGATCAGTGTTCTGACGCTTGGCACGTTTGCAATCTGGAACAACTTGCGGCGCTAGAGCAGTAACTCCAGAATGCGTTGATACAAGCCGGTTAATTTAACGACATCGTCGACTTTGACGTGTTCATCGATTTTGTGAATTGACGCGTTCACCGGGCCCAGCTCGACGACGTCAACCCCGGCCGGTGAAATAAACCGACCATCGGATGTGCCGCCGCCGGTAGAGAGCTCTGGTTCAGATCCGCACTGCTCCCTGACCGCCTGTACCACGGCATCAACGAGCTTGCCGGGCTTCGTTAGAAAGGGCTCGCCAGACAGATGCCACTTCAGCTCATAGTCAATATCGTGGGCGTCAAAGATCTCGTGAACGCGTTTCTTGAGCGACTCATGGTCCCACACGGTTGAATAGCGGAAATTGAAGCGCGCTGACAGTTCTGCGGGCGTAACATTCGGCGCGCCGACACCGCTTCGAATGTCCACAACCTGAAAGCTGGTCGCCGGAAAGTAATTATTACCCTGGTCCCATTCGATGCCATGCAACTCAGCGAGAACCGGCGCGAACCGGCGAATCGGATTGTCGGCAAGCTGCGGATAGGCGACGTGCCCCTGGATGCCCTTCACGGTCAGCATGCCGCTCAAAGAGCCGCGCCGTCCAATGCGCACCAGATCACCGAGTTTATCCTGGCTCGACGGTTCGCCGATAACGCACAAATCAATTTTCTCGTCGCGTTCAACCAACGTTTGCATAACGCGCAAGGTGCCATCGCGAGCTCGACCTTCTTCATCGCTGGTAATCAGCAACGCAATGCTGCCATCGTGATTCGGGTACTCCGCAACGAAGCGCTCAATCGCGACAATCATCGACGCAAGGCCACTCTTCATATCCGCGGCGCCGCGGCCATAAAGACAGCCGTCCTTAAAGGTCGGTTCGAATGGGTCGCTGTTCCACTGGGCGCTGTCACCGGGCGGTACGACGTCGGTGTGTCCCGCAAAGCAAAGTACCGGCGACTGCGATCCGCGGCGCGCCCAGAGATTCGTAACGTCGCCGAACTGCAGCGTCTCGCAATGAAAGCCCAGCGGCCTGAGGCGCCTTTCCAAAATCGATTGGCACCCGGCATCGTCGGGGGTCACGGATTTGCGACGCAAAAGCTCGCAAAGCAGGTCGATTTCAGGGTAGTCAGTAACTTCGCTCATTGTCTTATATAGGTTTCTTAAGTGTATGAAAAAAAACAATAAATACATGTATCGACAGCGTGATAATAGCGGCGAATTCTGACGTCGAACTGCAACAATTCGGTAACAAAGCGCCGCTATGCTTTGCCGGGTAATTCAAGCAAACCGGAGACTCCAAAGTGAGTACAAAGCGATCTCAATTTATCATTTCTTCAAGCGCCATCCTCTGCCTGTTGTTGTCTGCGTCAGCCGCAGCTCAGTCCGCTCGCGATTACGTTTACATCGTCGGTTCATCAACAGTTTATCCGTTTGCGACGATCGTCGCCGAACGATTTGGGCGCGGCAGCGAATTCAAGACGCCGAAAATCGAATCGACCGGCTCGGGTGGTGGACTGAAGCTGTTCTGTGACGGTGTCGGCGTGGACTTCCCCGATGTCGCGAACTCATCACGAGCGATCAAACAATCGGAAGTCGATAGCTGTGCAAGAAACGGCGTTACTGAAATTATCGAAGTCAAGATCGGCTATGACGGCATCGTCTTCGCGAACGCACTTCAGTCGACTCCGCTGACGCTGAGTCGCCGCGATATTTTCCTGGCGCTGGCGAAGCAAGTTCCGGAAAATGCCGACGGCCTGCTAATCGACAACCCATTCGTCACCTGGGCAGATGTCAATCCGGCCTTACCGGCCACCAAGATTGAAGTACTTGGCCCACCTCCGACGTCAGGTACCCGTGACGCGTTCGTCGAGCTGGTAATGGAAGGTGGTTGCAAGACAGTGCCGTGGATCAAAGCGCTGAAAAATTCGGACAGCAATTCGTATAAGGCGATTTGCCACACGATTCGAGAAGATGGAGCCTTTGTAGAAGCAGGAGAGAACGACAACCTGATCGTGCAGAAATTGCAGGCCAATCCGAGCGCTTTCGGCATTTTCGGCTTTAGTTTTCTCGACCAGAACAAAGAGAAGGTCAAGGGTGCCGAGATAGACGGTGTCGCGCCGACTTTTGATGCGATTGCCGATGGCGATTACCCGGTCTCACGGCCATTGTTTTTCTACGTCAAAAAAGCACATGTGGATGTCATTCCCGGCTTACGCGGCTTCTTGCGCGAATTCACCAGCGAACGGGCCTGGGGCGAAGAAGGTTACCTCGCGGATCGCGGCCTTATCCCGATGCCGGATAATGAGCGTGCTGTCGTTGCCAGCAATGTCCGCGAACTGAAACCGCTATCATTGGCGAGTCACTAGACCCTCTTCGATATCGCTGAATACCAAGACTAGCCATGCAAAGCACAACGCTAATCCTGTTACTGGGTTTACTCGCGGTCGGCGCGTTCTATTTTGGACGCGACCGATCGTTGTCGCTTGTTGGTGGCCCGGGCAAAGGGCGGGCGTTGCATTCATTGCCCGGATACTACGGCTACTTTGTCGCTATCTGGGTGGTGTTGCCCGCGCTCGCATTGCTGTTCGTGTGGATTCTGCTCGAACCTAAAGTCGTCGCAGCGTTGGTCGTCGATGGTTTGCCAGAGTCGTACCGGTCGATCTCTGCTGGCGAGCTGAATTTGCTGGTTAATAATATTCGAAATCTCGCGTCGGGTGATGTCGTTAGCGTCGCTGTCGATAACGATTTGCGCCGAGCTGCAGCGCTGTTCAATGACTACAGTGGCATGAGCCGAGTATTGCTGACGGTATTGGTCATCAGTCTCGCGACGCTCGGCGGTGTATTGGCCTGGCGAAATATTCGCCCTGAACTGCGGGCACGAAACCGCGTTGAAGCGGTCATTCGCTGGGGGCTGATCGCAGCTTCCAGTATTGCAGTACTGACGACTATTGGCATTGTCATGTCGGTATTGTTCGAGGCATTGCGATTTTTCCAGATGGTGCCATGGTCGGAATTCCTGTTCGGAACCACTTGGAGTCCCCAGACCGCGATTCGTGCTGACCAGGTTGGCTCATCCGGCAGCTTCGGCGCGGTACCTTTATTCGCAGGCACGCTCTTGATAACGGCCATCGCCATGTCGGTGTCAGTGCCGATCGGTCTGATGACAGCTATCTACCTGGCGGAATACGCGACTTCCCGAGTACGCGGTATTGCGAAACCTTTGCTGGAAATTCTGGCCGGCATACCAACTGTCGTCTACGGATTTTTCGCGGCGCTGACGGTCGCGCCCTGGGTGCGGCGGGTTGGCGAGTCTGCAGGATTCGAAGTAGCGTCCGAAAGCGCGCTGGCGGCAGGCCTTGTGATGGGAATCATGATTATCCCGCTGGTTTCGTCATTAGCCGACGATGCCATCAATGCAGTGCCCACGTCGATACGTGACGGCGCGCTCGGACTTGGGTCGACACGGTCCGAGACCATGACCAAGGTCATATTTCCGGCCGCATTACCCGGTATCGTCGGCGGGATTCTGTTAGCCGTCTCGCGCGCGATCGGCGAAACGATGATCGTTGTGATGGCAGCAGGGCTCGCCGCCAACCTCACAGCGAATCCCTTCGACGCGGTCACGACGGTGACCGTGCAGATCGTGACATTGCTGGTCGGCGATCAGGAGTTCGATAGCGCCAAAACCCTTGCGGCATTTGCGCTCGGTCTGATGCTTTTTGTTGTAACGCTGTGCCTCAACATTATCGGCATCTACGTTGTGCGCAAGTACCGCGAGCAATACGACTAGTGGGCGCGAAGAGGACAAGAGAGCGCACTACTTTGCAAAAAGTCGAAGCCGGACTGAAACGCCGGCGTCGCAAGGAGCTTATATTTAAACTCAGTGGCGAGATTGCGACCGGCGTTGGAATCCTGTTTTTGGTGTTGTTCTTTGCAATTTTGCTGAATAAGGGATCGTCGGCATTCCAGCAGACTTACCTGCAACTCGACATCGAATTTTCCGCTGAGGTGATCGCACCCGGCGGTCAGCTGGACCTGCAGTACGCTGACTTTGACGGCATCGTGCGAGCGGCGTTGCAGAAGGAACTGCCAGAGATTAGCGGGCGCAGCGAACGCCGGGAATTGTATCGTCTGGCCAGTGTCGGTGCCGCGTACCAGGTGCATGACGTCATTGCCGAAAACCCCGGACTTCTGGGTACGACCCAGTCGATCTGGGTGCCAGCCTCGGCCGATGTCGACATGCTCGTAAAGGGCAATATTGATGCCGCAGTGGATGAAGCCCTGCGCACGCTGTCGGATCAGCAAATCGACTGGATCAATCGATTGGATGAAGCAGGGCGGCTGGATCTGAAATTTAATTCCGCACTATTTAGTAATGGGGATTCGCGTGAACCGGAACTGGCGGGCATCAAGGGCGCCATGATGGGCTCCTTCTTCATGCTGGCAGTGACGATCGCGTTGTCATTTCCGATTGGCGTCGCCGCAGCGATTTATCTTGAGGAGTTTGCGCCGCGTAATAGCTGGTCGGATCTGGTCGAAGTTAATATCAACAATCTTGCCGCGGTTCCGTCGATCGTTTTCGGCTTGCTGGGTCTGGCGGTATTTATTAACTGGATGGCCTTGCCGCGATCGGCGCCACTCGTCGGCGGGCTGGTGCTGACCCTGCTAACCTTGCCGGTTATCATTATTGCATCGCGTGCGGCGATTAAGGCCGTGCCGCCATCGATTCGGCAAGCCGCACTTGGTCTCGGTGCTTCGAAGACGCAGGTGGTATTTCATCATGTGCTGCCGCTGGCGATGCCAGGTATGCTAACGGGTGCGATCATTGGCATGAGCCGCGCATTGGGTGAGTCGGCACCCTTGTTAATGATAGGTATGATCGCATTTGTCGTCGACGTTCCTGGTTCTTTTACCGATCCATCCACCGCACTTCCGGTGCAAATTTATCTTTGGGCAGACAGCCCGGAGCGAGCGTTCGCCGAACGCACCTCCGCGGCGATTATTGTTTTACTCGCGTTCCTGTTACTAATGAATCTGGCCGCCGTTATTATTCGCCGGCGAATGGAACGAAAATGGTAGCGACATAATTATGACAGCGATGACTAAGACAGCGACAGACAAACGGAAAACAGCAGCAGTGCCTGACTATCACGAACAAGTGGTCGAGCTGGGTCGCGAAACCGTTGGCCAGGTGCGTTGCGCTGAGCCCTTCATGGTTGCGGAAAAAGTGAATGTGCACTACGGCGACAATCATGCGATTCGTGATGTAACACTCGAAATTGGAAAAAAAGAAGTTGTAGCACTCATCGGCCCATCCGGGTGTGGTAAATCGACTTTTTTGCGCTGTCTGAATCGTATGAATGACAGCATCGAAAGTGCTCGCGTAAGCGGTAATATCACGCTTGACGGCACCGATATTTACAGCAAGGAGCAGGACCCTGTTGCACTGCGCGCGCGCGTGGGCATGGTCTTTCAGAAGCCAAACCCTTTCCCGAAAAGCATTTACGACAATGTCGCATACGGACCGCGCATTCATGGTCTCGCAGGCGACAGAGCAGAGCTCGACACAATTGTGCATTCCAGCCTGGAGCGAGCCGGTTTATTGAAAGAGGTCAAGGATCGACTCGATGAGCCCGGCACCAGCCTTTCGGGTGGGCAGCAACAACGACTTTGCATCGCGCGAACGATCGCCGTTAACCCGGAAGTGATTCTGATGGATGAGCCGTGTTCCGCACTCGACCCAATTGCCACGGCGCGCATTGAAGATCTGATGGATGAACTCTGTGAGGATTACGCGATTGTTATCGTGACGCATTCGATGCAGCAGGCAGCGCGCGTGTCGCGTCGCGTAGCGTATTTTCACCTGGGCTACCTGGTAGAAGTTGACGACACCGACAAGGTATTTACCAACCCGCAGCACAAGTTGACTGAGGACTACATTACCGGGCGCATTGGCTAGCCCGCTACTTACTCAAACGTTGCGTTTCAGGAACTCGCCGAAACGGGCTTCAGAAAAACCGACGGCGAAAAACTGCTCTGATTCCAATACTGGTCGCTTCACCAGCGTTGGATTTTCAATCATCAGTGCAAACGCCTTGTTTTGAGTCATGTCACTTCGATCCACTTCCGGAATCTTCCGCCATGTCAGGCTTTGTTTATTGAGCAGCTTGTTCCAGTCGATGCGTGCTGCCCAGCGTTCCAGCATCTGGATGTCGAGGCCATCATCACGCACGTCGTGAAACGTGAATTCAATGTCGTGTTCGGCAAAATACTTGCGAGCTTTGCGGCAGGTATCACAACTCTTGATTCCAAAAACGGTCACCATGTTGCTTAGTCCAGGTTTCTCAGTAGTTCATTCAAGCCAGTTTTGGACCGGGTCCTGGCATCAACCTGTTTTACAATCACTGCGCAGTACAAGGAGTATTTTCCGTTTTCAGATGGCAGGTTACCCGATACAACGACTGATCCCGCCGGAATTCGTCCATAGCTGATTTCTTCGGTTTCGCGATTGTAGATGCGTGTACTTTGTCCCAGATAGACGCCCATGGATATCACCGAGCCCTGTTCGACGACCACACCTTCAACCACTTCGGATCGTGCGCCGATGAAACAATCGTCTTCAATAATTGTCGGGCCGGCCTGAACCGGTTCCAGTACGCCGCCAATCCCGACGCCACCGGACAGGTGCACATTCTTTCCAATTTGCGCGCAGCTGCCGACCGTGGCCCAGGTGTCCACCATGGTGCCGCTATCGACGTAGGCACCGATATTAGTGTAACTCGGCATCAGTACGACGTCCGGCGCGATATAGGCGCCGCGGCGCACAATGGCGTCGGGAACGACGCGAACCCCATCAGCCGCAAATTGTTGCGCCGAGTAGTCGGCATATTTCATATCGACCTTGTCGTAGAAGCGGCTGTGAGTCCCCTCAATGACTTTGTTGTCGTTTAGCGCGAAGCTCAAAAGCACCGCCTTTTTCAACCACTGATTGACTTGCCATCCGGAATCCTGCTTTTCGGCAACACGCAGCTTGCCGGTATCGAGCAGCTCAATCGCCGCCCGGACAGCCGTCACGACGGAGGCCCTGTCATCGAAGCCATTGCTGCGGTTGTCGAACGCGTGTTCGATCGTTGTTTCAAGGTCCTGCAGGTCAAAATCCGTAGTCACTATTTCTTGCTCTCACCCAGTTCATCGCGCAAAGCCTGCGCCAGCGCATTTCGTCTCGTTGCGGACAACGGCAGGCCGGAAAGCTCGCTCACATAAAATACGTCTTCTGCGCGCTCGCCGATAGTCATAATTTTCGCCGATGTAATATCAATACCTTGCACAATAAAAATTTGTCCAACTTTACTCAGCAAGCCCGGGCGATCGGCAGTGGTCAGCTCGAGAACAGTCTGATCATCTGTCGGTCCATCTGAGAAATCGACGCGAGTCTTGGTCGAAAACATCCGCGCCTGCCGGGTGACGGCGCGCGTGACCTTGGCGACCTTGTCGTCTTCAACGGTCAGGATGCGTGTCAGCGCACGGCGAACCTTGTTAATTCGTTGCTCGTCGATCTCGACCCGCTTGTCGGACTCCAGGAATACGTAAGTGTCGATGCTGTAGTTATTTTCCAGCGGAACGATGCGCGCATCGACAATCGTTAGCCCGAGTTCATCCAGTACTGCGGTAGCTTGCGCGAATGTATGCTTGGTGCGCGGTGTATAAAATACGGCTTCGACGCCGTCGCCCGAGCGTCGCCTGCGGACATCGACCAGACCGGTATTGCTGTCGATATTTGAGTCGGCCAGCCACTCGGTGTGCCATGCGATTTCCGAACTCCGGTAGCGCAAGAAGTAATTGTCGTCGAACAAGCGCCATATCCTCAGCGTTTGTTCGCCATCGACCTTAGCTGCTTCGAGATAGCGGCGCGCTTTGCTCTTTTTCTCGTTAACAAGTTGCTCACCCTCAATCGGGTTCTCAAGACCGCGCAACAGCGCACGTTTTGTCAGTTCATACAGATCGCGGAAGAGCTGTGCTTTCCATGAATTCCATAATTTGGGGTTCGTTCCGCGCACGTCCGCGATAGTCAGGAGGTAAAGGTAGTCAAGGTGCAATGTATCGCCGACGATTTCCGCAAACTCATTGATCACATCCGGGTCGCCGAGGTCTTTTTTCTGTGCCGTGGTCGACAGGATCAGGTGGTGCCGAACCAGCCAGGCTACCGTCGCCGCATCACTCTTGCTCATACCGTGCTCAAGGCAAAATGCTTCCGCGTCGACGGCCCCGAGTTCAGAGTGATCGCCTCCGCGGCCTTTGGCAATGTCGTGAAACAGGCCGCCGAGATAGGCTATCTCGGGCTTTTGCAGCGTTTGCATCACTTCGCTGCAATGTGGGAATTCGTCGTTGTATCGCCGTAATGCGAAACGCCGTAGATTGCTGACGACAAACAAGGTGTGCTCGTCGACCGTGTAGGCATGGAACAGGTCGTACTGCATGCGACCGACAATACGGCCGAAGGACGGAATATACAGCCCCAGCACACCGTACAGGTTCATGCGACGAAGTTCGTGCGTGACGCCCTCCGATGCGCGCAAGATGTTAAGGAACAATCGATGGTTACGCGGGTTTTGTCGGAACTCGTCGTCGATCAGGTTCAGGTGCCGTCTGATGGAGCCTACGGTGTAGGCGCTGACACCCTGCAAATCCGGATGCTGTTGCAACAGCAGGAATAATTCCAGCATTGCGGTCGGGTCGCGCTTGAAAACCTTTTCATCAACGGTTTGCAGGAATCCGTTCTTGATCGCAAAGCGATCATTCAGTCGCTCGATCGGTGCGCTCGGATCCATCAGGATTGCTTCTTCAAATTGCTGCAGCAGCATCTCGTTGAGCCGGCTCAGCTCCATCACGGTGCGGTAATAGCGCTGCATCATTTGCTCGACGGCAAGCGTATAACTCGCGTCTTCGTAACCAAGCATTTCCGCGAGGTGTATCTGATAATCGAACAGCAGGCGATCTTCGCGCCGACCCGTCATTACATGCAGTGCGAAGCGAATGCGCCACAAGAAGTGCTCACCATCCTGCAGGCGCTTTAATTGACCGCGTGTCAGAAACTTGTGGTCGACGAGTTCTGCGAGTGTGGCCGCGCCGAAATGCCGTTTCGCGACCCAGCCGATCATTTGTATGTCTCGAAGACCGCCGGGGCTGCCCTTTACATTCGGCTCAAGATTGTAGGCGGTGTCATGGTAACGGTGGTGCCGTCTGATTTGTTCTTTGCGCTTTTCTTTAAAGAACGCTTTCGACGGCCACATCCTGTCGGGCGAAATAACCGCTTGCATGGCCTCGAACAGCGATTCGGGGCCTGCCAAAAGACGGGATTCCATCAACGTGGTTGCAATCGACAGGTCCTTGCCGGCCTCGTCAAAACACTGGGCAACGGTGCGCACGCTGTGCCCTATCTCCAGTCCGACGTCCCAAAGTGATGTGACAAACGCCGCCAGTGCTTCTTCGCTTGCCTTCGGCATGAGATCCGGCACCAGGACCATTATGTCCACGTCCGAAGCCGGGTGGAGTTCTCCGCGGCCATAGCCGCCAACAGCGACCAATGCTGCATCGTCAGTGCCGCCATGATCCTTCCACAGGCGAATGAGTTGTTCGTCAATCAGCGCGGCGCGCGCATGCACCAGTTCCACGACATTGTCGCCGGCGGAGAAGCGCTCCTTGAGTTGCTCTCCTGCGGCGGTGAGCGCGTCACGGATTAGTTCATAAGTCATTGTTTTATCGACGATCGTTGGCGCCGAGTGTGAGGACCTCGTAGCCGCCGCTGGTGATCAGGCAGGTATGTTCCCATTGCGCCGACAGGCTGTGATCTTTGGTCACGACCGTCCAGCCGTCGGGTAACAGGCGAACATTGGCTTTGCCGGCATTGACCATCGGTTCGACTGTCAGCGTCATGCCCTCTCGTAGCTCCAAACCCGTATTACGGCGGCCATAGTGCAGCACCTGCGGGTCTTCGTGGAATACCTCGCCGATACCGTGCCCACAATACTCACGGACGACGGAAAAGCGGTTTTTTTCAACGTGTTGCTGCACCGCGGCGCCGATGTCGCCCAGATGCTTGCCAGGTGCCAGTTCCTCAATGCCCAGCCACATGCCTTCGAATGCAATGTCGGCGAGCCTTTGCGCCTGCACTGATGGCTTGCCGACAAAGTACATGCGGCTGGTGTCGCCGTGGAAGCCGTCCTTGATCACCGTGACGTCGATATTGATCGCGTCCCCGGATTTCAGGGTCTTGTCGCCTGGAATGCCGTGGCAGACCACGTGATTGACCGAGGTGCAGATGGATTTGGGGAAACCGCGGTAGTTGAGCGGGGCGGGGATGGCATCCTGCACCGTGGTGATGTACTCGTGGCAAATCCGGTCGAGTTCCTCCGTAGTGACACCAGGTTTGACATAATCCCCAATCATATCAAGCACATCGGCCGCAAGCCGGCCTGCGATACGCATCTTTTCCTGTTGCTCGGGTGTTTTGATCGTGACTGCCATAGCTTGTCCTGAAAAGGGGTCAGAAAAAGGGGTCAGGTTTATTTTTAACTTCGAAAATAAACCTGACCCCTTTTTCTGACCCCTTTTTTCGTTGTTGGGTGCGGCCCGCTATGGTATAAAGCGCGCGCCCCAGTTACAACTGGGAGCTAATACTTCACACGTATACCGACACATTTCACTGGGTGCCCTGCTAAAAAGGGGTTGTGAGATGGGGTATGCGGAGGCCTAACCCGGAGAAATCGATATGGCAGACGTAACCATGCGCCAGATGCTAGAGGCTGGCGTGCATTTTGGTCATCAGACCCGTTACTGGAACCCGAAGATGTCACCCTACATCTTTGGCGAACGTAACAAAATCCACATTATCAACCTTGAAAAGAGCTTGCCCCTTGCGCGCGAGGCCTGTGCCTTTATTAAAGGTACGGTCGCCGACGGCGGAAAAGTCCTGTTTGTCGGCACCAAGCGTGCGGCGCGCGAGGCGGTGCAGACGCACGCCAAGCGATGCAGTATGCCGTTTGTCAGTCAGCGCTGGCTCGGCGGCATGCTGACCAACTACAAGACGATTCGACAGTCGGTTAAACGCCTGACGACGCTTGAGCAGATGGCGGATGAGGGCGCGTTTGACGGTCTCACCAAGAAAGAGATCCTCGGACTCAGTCGTGAGCAGGAAAAGCTTGAACGCAGCCTCGGCGGTATCAAAGAAATGCGTACCGTCCCTGATGTTCTGTTCGTCGTCGATGTGGACCACGAAGACATCGCATTGCGCGAAGCCAAAAAGCTCGGTATTCCTGTCGTCGCTATTGTTGACACCAATTGCTCGCCTGAAGGCGTCGATTACGTGATTCCAGGTAACGACGATGCAATGCGTGCCATTGAGTTGTACGCGGGGCTGATTGCTGACGCGGTGCTTGATGGCAAGGCGTCACTGCCGGATGTTGCGCTTGGTGACGATGACTTTGTTGAGTTGGATGAAGAGGGCAACGTCAAAAAGACGCGAGCCAAGAAACGTCCGGCCAAGAAGTCGTCCAAGAAAAAAGCGACTGTCAAGAAAGCACCGACCAGGAAAGTTGTCATCAAAGAATCTGACGTCGAAAAGGCGCCGGCTACCGAAGAAAAAGCAGCAGAGCCAGTGGCTGAGGACGTAGCGGAGCCAAAAACGGAAGCCAAGGCCGAACCAAAAGCCGACGCCGAGCCAAAAGCCAAGGCAGAGCCAAAAGCCGAAGCCGAGCCTGAAGCAGCCAAGAAAGTCGCTAAAAAGACAGCTAAAAAGACAGCCAAAAAAGTAGCCAAGAAGGCTACGGTTAAGGCTGATAAAGCGGAGGACTAGACCATGTCAATTACAGCATCAATGGTTAAAGAGCTTCGCGAGCGCACTGGCGCAGGCATGATGGAGTGCAAGAAAGCCCTCGTTGAAACGGCAGGCGATCTCGACGCTGCAGCGGAGGCGCTACGCACCTCCGGTCAGGCAAAAGCCGACAAGAAGGCGGGACGTGTGGCTGCGGACGGCCGGGTTGTCGTCAGCCGTGGAGGTTCGAAGGCAGTCATCGCAGAAGTCAACTCTGAAACGGATTTCGTGGCGAAAGATGACAACTTCATAGGCTTCGCCGAAGCGGTCGCAAAGGCAGCACTTGAGAATGGCATTACGGATGTCGCAACACTGGCGACGACCGATATCGGCGATGGTCGAACGGTCGAAGAAGCTCGCACGGAACTCGTTACGAAGGTCGGTGAGAATATCTCGGTGCGTCGCATTGCGATTATCGACAATGCCGGCCCAATAGGTTCCTATACTCATGGCGCACGTATTGGTTCGGTGGTGGCGCTCGACGGCGGTGACGAGGAGTTGGCGCGCGATATCGCCATGCATGTTGCCGCGATCAATCCAGCATGCATCGACGAATCGGGTGTTTCTGAAGAAGACCTGGAGCGCGAGAAGCGTATCTTTTCGGAGCAGGCCGCGGAGTCGGGTAAACCAGCCGACATCATCGAAAAGATGATTACTGGCCGCATTGCCAAGTACCTGAAAGAGATTACGCTTGTCGGTCAACCGTTTGTTAAAGACGACAAGGTCACGGTCGGCAAGTTGCTGAAGACCCACAAGGCCAGCGTCTCCTGCTTCGTCCGCTTTGAAGTTGGGGAAGGCATTGAGAAAAAAGAGGACAACTTCGTCGAAGAAGTAATGGCTCAGGTCAACCGCGCCAGCTAAAGGGACAGTCTATGAGTGACAAGCAAGGCCGGTATCGTCGTGTATTGCTGAAACTCAGCGGTGAAGCGCTGATGGGCGAACTTGATTACGGCATCGAGCCGCGGGTCATTCAACGAATCGCCGGTGAAATTGCCACGGCACGCAATGCGGGCGTCGAAATCGCGATTGTTGTCGGTGGCGGCAATATTTTTCGCGGCGAAGGTCTGGCGCGCTCTGGCATGGACCGCGTAACAGGCGACTACATGGGCATGCTCGCGACTGTCATGAATGCACTCGCGATTCAGGACGCGCTCGAATCACTTAAGGTATTTGCGCGCGTCATGTCGGCACTGAAGATCAACCAGGTTTGCGAAGACTATATCCGTCGGCGCGCAGTACGCCACCTGGAGAAGGGTCGGGTTGTCATTCTTGCCGCGGGCACCGGCAATCCGTTCTTTACCACCGACACTGCGGCGAGCCTGCGTGCTATTGAAATCGGCGCTGACGTGTTGCTGAAAGCCACCAAGGTCGACGGCGTTTACGATTCGGACCCGATGAACAACCCGGCTGCGAAGCGCTACGAAACGGTGTCCTACGACACGGTTCTTGCGGACAAGCTGAATGTCATGGACGCAACCGCAATTGTCATGTGCCGCGACAACAATTTGCCCTTACGCGTGTTTGATTTGACCAGGGAAAACGCGCTGCTGCAGGCAATGTCGGGAGATGAAATCGGGACCATTGTAACCGCCTGAGCGGGCAAGAAATTACAGAGGGCAATAATCGTGTTGGAAGAGATCAAAAAAGATGCTGCTGATCGTATGGCGAAAAGTGTCGCCTCGCTGAAGCAGGAACTCACCAAGATTCGCACCGGCCGCGCGCACACGAGCTTGCTGGATCACATTACCGTGGAATACTACGGTAGCCAGTCGCCACTGAATCAGGTTGCGAACATTGGCGTTGAAGATTCCAGAACGCTGGTTGTGACGCCGTGGGAAAAAGACATGGTGCAGCCGATTGAAAAGGCGATCATGAACTCGGACCTCGGATTGAATCCTGCAACCGCTGGCACGGTTATTCGCGTGCCGTTGCCCGCGCTAACTGAGGAGCGGCGCAAGGACATGATTCGAGTCGTACGCAGCGAAGCGGAGGGTGGGCGAATCGCGATTCGCAACATTCGCCGCGATGCGCTGAACGATGTCAAAGAGCTGCTCAAGGAAAAAATGATCGGTGAGGACGATGAGCGTCGCGCTGAAGGCGAGGTTCAGGTCATTACTGACAAATATGTTGCGCAGGTTGACGAACTGCTTGCCGAGAAAGAATCTGAATTGATGGAGATATAGGGGTCACACCTTATCTAGGACTTTTTTAACGTGTCAGAACCATCCAGCAAAACCTTGAGGACTGACAATGTGCCGCGGCATGTTGCAATCATCATGGATGGCAACGGACGCTGGGCTAAGGCCAAAAATAAAGCACGCCATGCAGGCCATCGTGCCGGTGTAAAATCCGTTCGGATGTCTGTCGAAACGGCGGCGCAACGCGGTGTGCAGTATCTGACGTTGTTTGCATTCAGTAGTGAAAACTGGGCCCGACCGGAAGATGAAGTCAGTGCGTTGATGAATTTGTTTGTGGAAGCGTTGCGACGAGAAGTGACTGAGTTGCATCGTAACAATGTAAGACTGAAATTTGTCGGTGCCCTGGATGAGCTGAATCCGGGTTTGCGCAGCAAGATCGCGGAAGCCGAGGCGAAAACGGCGAACAACAACGGCCTGCGACTCACCGTGGCAATCGCCTATGGGGGGCGCTGGGATATTGTGCAGGCGACTCGTGCACTGGCACGCCGGGTTGCCGATGGCAGCATGGAAATCGACGACATCGACGACAAGCAGTTTGCCGCCGAACTACAGTTGTCGGAAACGCCGGATCCGGATTTGTTGATTCGTACCGGTGGTGAGCAGCGAATCAGCAATTTTCTGCTGTGGAATCTCGCCTACGCGGAACTCTTGTTCACCGACGTTCTGTGGCCGGAGTTTGATCAGGCAGCATTTGATGAGGCGTTGTCATACTACGCCGGGAAGCAACGGCGATACGGGCATACAGGTGACCAGGTTGAGGCTATACGATGCTGAAGACGCGAATAATCACTGCGATAATTTCGTTACTGGTGCTTGGCGCCGTGCTGTTCAAACTACCGCCAACGGCAGTCTCCGTTGTTCTCGGTGTGTTAATTCTCGCCGGCGCCTGGGAGTGGTCCGGGTTTCTCGGTTTGGCGGCGACGTCGACCCGCCTGCTATACGTTGTACTCATCGCTGTGCTCGCTTGTGTGGTCTTGTTCATGTTCCCGAGTCGAGTCGACCTGATACTTCAGGTGGCCTGTGTGTGGTGGTTCATCGCATTTATCTGGACTTTCCTGTTTCCGACGCCGATACCCGCAGCGGTTCGCTGGTTGTGCGGGGCATTGGTCCTGGTGCCATTATTCTTCGCGTTGCTGAGACTGTACGATCTTGACCCCCAGCTGCTGCTATTTGCCTTGCTGATCGTGTGGGCAGCCGACATCGGTGCTTACTTTGCAGGTAAGCAGTTTGGCCGCGTCAAACTTGCGCCCAACATCAGCCCGGGTAAGACATGGGAAGGGGTTTTTGGGGGTCTGCTGCTGGTTGCTGGCTTGTCTTTAGTCTGGGGGAAAGTTCAGGATTTACCGCTCCTGGTTGTGGTGCCGTTTAGTCTTGCTGTTGCGGCGTTGTCGATTGTTGGTGACCTGACGGTCAGCATGTTCAAGCGTACCGCGGGCGTCAAAGACAGTGGCAAGCTTTTCCCAGGCCACGGCGGTGTCCTTGATCGTGTTGACAGTGTCGCTGCTGCCGCGCCGCTATTTGCGCTCGGTTCTGTCTGGCTGGGTTTGGTCAGTTGAGTTGTTCAGCTGGCGTTCACTGCCAGGACCTTAGTGTGGCGTGTAACATTGCGGGAACTGCAAGTCCCAATGTCAGTCCACATGAAATGATGGCAAAGCATGACTGAATTTCTAAGTAATCTGGCCGCCTTCGTCGTACTGATCAGTATTCTGGTCGCGGTACACGAATACGGGCACTACATTGTCGGCCGCTGGACCGGTATGAAAGTACTGCGTTTCTCAATTGGTTTCGGCAAGCCCGTATTGACGCACATCGGTGGCAAAGACGGTACGGAATATTGCATCTCTGCGATTCCGCTTGGCGGCTATGTCAAGTTCCTGGACAGCCGTGAAAGCGACATCGCGCCGGAAGACGTAGGCCGCGCATTCGACCATCGACCTATTCCCGCACGTATTGCGGTACTGCTTGCGGGCCCGGCCTTCAATTTTATTTTCGCGATTGCGGCCTACTGGCTGCTATTTGCCGGCGGTGTGCTTGTGTCGCAGCCGGCTGTTGGCGACGTCGTCCAGGACTCTCATGCGGAGCGGGCGGGGCTTGTGTTCGGCGACAAGATTATTGCCGTTGGTGACAGCAGGACAGGTGAATGGGAAGAAACGCTGGTTGCGATTCTTGGCGAGATGGTCGACGACGGCAAGATTCCGATGACGCTGCAAACGGCAGCTGGTGAAGAGCGCCATACCGTAATTGATGTCGG
The DNA here is from genome assembly GCA_021773115.1 of Woeseiaceae bacterium. GTDB lineage: Bacteria > Pseudomonadota > Gammaproteobacteria > Steroidobacterales > Woeseiaceae > UBA1847. Next base: position 263,365 of record JAJFKS010000034.1, read on the forward strand.
CTCGGACAAGACCCGACTGACAGAACCCGGACAACTGTTCGACGGGCTGGGCTTTGTACCCTGGCAGCCTCCGGCAATCATCGGCAATCTGCCAGACGACGGCGCCGCTCATGCGGCTGGCTTGGCCATCGGTGATCGTATCGCTGCGATTGACGGCGAAAAAATAAATAATTTCAATGAATTAAGGGCTGTTGTCGAACCGAGGCCGGGCAAGGAAGTCACGGTTGAATTTGTACGTGATGGCGTATCGCGCTCGCTTAATCTGGTGCTCGGCGAGCACGAGGTGGATGGCGAGAAGCTGGGCTTGCTGGGTGTCGCGCTATCCGAGGCAACTGGCGACTATTACGTCCGTCGCGCGTACACGCCGCTGCAGTCGCTGGGCGCCGCCGCTGACAAGACCTGGTCGTCAACGGTCTTCACAGTACAGATGTTGGGCCGCATGGTGACAGGCGATGTGTCGATAAAAAATATCAGCGGACCCATTAATATCGCACGCATCGCCGGTGCATCCGTTGATCGAGGCTGGCGCTATGCGGTCGGAATTCTTGCAATTATCAGTATCAGTCTGGGTGTGCTTAATCTGCTGCCGATTCCGGTTCTGGATGGCGGTCAGATCGTCTATCAACTGGTCGAAGCACTGAAAGGTGCGCCGATGACCGAACGCGCGCAGATTATTGGGCAACAAGCAGGCATACTCGCCTTGCTGCTGCTCATGAGCTTCGCTTTTTACAACGATATATTCGGCTAACGGTAATACTTGTAGATGAGAAGATTTTTACTCGCATTTTTGGCATTGATTCCGCTCACAGGATTCGCGGCCGGCGAATTTGTGGTCAAGGATATGCGGGTCGAAGGGCTGCAACGCATTTCCGAGGGAACGGTATTCAACTACCTGCCTATTAATATCGGCGATACTGTCGACAGCGTACGTATCGGCGAAGCTGTGCGCGCACTGTATGGACAGAGCCTGTTTGATGACATCGAAATGCGGCGCGACGGCGAGACACTGGTCATTGTTGTCAAAGAACGGCCATCAATTGAGAATTTTACAATTGACGGCAACAAGGACATCAAGACCGAAGACTTGATGGAGTCTTTGCGCGGTGTCGGTTTGGCGCGCGGCCGGACCTTTGACCGCTCTGTTCTCGACAATGTTGAGATGTTTTTGCGGGAACAATACTACGATCGCGGCAAGTACGGCGTAGAAATCAAGACCGACATTATCGACCGTCCCAACAATACGGTTGCGGTCAAGATTGACGTGAAAGAAGGCGACCGCGCAAAAATCCGACAGGTGAATATTGTCGGCAATGATTCGTTTGATGAGAAAGAGATTCGCGAAGATTTCACGTTGGATACCGCGAACTGGTTGTCCTGGATTCGACAGGACGACCGCTATGCGAAAGAGGCGCTGGAAGGCGACCTTGAAATCTTACGGTCCTTTTACATGGACCGCGGCTACGCCGATTTCCGAATTGAGTCGACGCAAGTTGCGATTTCTCCGAATAAGAAAGATATTTTTGTGACCATCAATGTTCGTGAAGGTGATGTCTACACAATTTCTGAAATCAAGATCGTCGGTGAAATGGTTGTTCCGGAATTGCTCCTGCGCGGGCTTGTATTTGCGCAGCCGGGGTCGGTATTTAATCAAAATCTGCTGACGCGATCTGCCGATTTCATGCAGTTCCGTTTGGGCGAGGAAGGCTACGCAAACGCGGAGATCGAACCGGTTCCTGAACTTGACAATGATGCCAAGACTGCAGCGGTTACGTTTTACGTAAACCCGCAAAATCGCGTTTACGTGCGAAAGATCAAGTTTAACGGTGTGAACCAGGTCAACGACGAGGTGCTGCGTCGCGAGGTTCGGCAAATGGAAGGCTCGTACCTTTCAAACTCACTAATGGATCGCTCCAAGATTCTGTTGCAGCGCCTGCCGTATATCGAACCGGGAGTCGATTACCGCACCACGCCGGTTCCGGGCAGCCCCGATCTGGTCGATGTTGATATCGATCTCGAATACCGCATGCCAGGTCAATTCTCTGGCGGTGTCGGCTATTCGGAATCGCAGAAACTGCTGCTCAACGGCAGCATCGTGCACACCAACTTTCTGGGTAGCGGAAACCGCGTCGCGCTGGAATTGAACTCCGGTCGCTTCCAGAAGCTCTACAGTCTTTCGCACACCGATCCGTTCCGGACCATGGATGGCGTGCGGCGAACAGTTAGTATTAACTATCGTGACATCACGCAGTTTACTTCTGCGTCATCGGACTTCTCGACGACGAGCGCCGGCGCAACTGTTGACTACGGCTACCCGATCTCCGAGTTTCAGAGCCTGTCGTTCGGTCTCTCGTTTCAACATGCGGAACTGGTGTCATCTTCGAACAGCACGCTGCAGGCACAGGAATGGGTCGCCAACAACGGCAATCCGTTTGTCGAAGATATTGGCAGTGGTGTTGTCTTTTTCGGTACCGAATTCGACACGTTTGAGGCGATAGCAGGTTGGTCCTACGATAGTCGCAACCGTACGCTGTTTGCGACTCGCGGTACTCACCAACAGCTGTTTCTTAGCATGGCAATTCCGGGCAGCGACGTCGAGTACTACCAGGCGCGCTATAACTTCACAAAATACTTCCCGATAACGCAGCGCTGGATTATCGCCGCAAATTCCGAACTGGGGATAAGCGAAGGCCTCGGTAACACCACAGCGACACCGCCGTTCAAGCAGTTTTTCGGCGGCGGACCGCAATCGGTTCGAGGTTTCAAGGAATCCTACCTGGGTCCGCGTGACAGCTTCGGGCGTCCCTATGGCGGCAACGTCTTGGTGGCTGGGCAAGTTGAGCTTATAATCCCGCTGCCGGATAAATTCGCAAGCCAGGCCAGGGCGAGCATTTTCTATGACTTCGGCAACGTGTTCAGCACGGGTGAGGTTGGTTTCACGGATAAGTTGGGTACGCCGTTGGAATACAGCCCGGATTTTGATGAGCTGCGTACGTCGGTAGGCATCGGTGTGCAATGGTTGGCGCCACTGGGGCTATTCAGATTCAGCTACGCGTTTCCTCTCAATGAGTTTAAGGGTAACGACAGATTTTACGGAGACGAAGTCGAACGATTTCAGTTTTCCATCGGACAAGCGTTTTAAGGGAATGGGATAGATGAGTTTTATGAAGAATCAAATTATTAAAATAGCAATTGGCGTCGTCACGGTGTGCGTATTTGCACTTCCGGCTGCGGCACAAGAAACCAAGATTGGCGTTGTGAGTCTGCAAGCGATCGTCGAACGTGCACCTCAGACGAAAGCCGTGATGGACGCCTTGCGTGAGGAGTTTGCACCTCGTGAACGCGAAATTCTTGCCAAGCAGAAGGAAATTGAAGATCTGCAGGCCAAAGTCCAAAAAGACCTGGCGGTTATGGGCGAAACGGAACGTCGCAATGCTGAGAAAAATTTGCGTGACCTGGGTCGCGACTTTCAGCGCATGCAAACTGAGTATCAGGAAGACAGCAATGTTCGCCAGAACGAAGAGTTCGGCGTATTGCAACGTTCTGTATTGAAAGATGTCCAGGACTATGCACAAGCGCAAGGCTATGACCTGATCGTCGGCGACGGGGTGTTGTACGTCAGTAGCTCAGTCAACATCACCGAAGAAGTTCTAAATTCGATCGTGGCCAAATACCAAGCGACGGCAGAATAATCTGGCAGCGGCCGACTTGTATGCCAATCAGTCTCGGAGACCTTGCCAGCCGATTCGGCTGCGAACTGATCGGCGATCCGGACGCCCTCGTCAGCGATGTTGCGTCCTTGCAAAATGCCGGTCCGAAGTCGCTTAGCTTTCTTTCCGGTTCTGCTTATCTGACAGAGCTGCCGAAAACAAAGGCAGCGGCTGTCATATTGCGCAAACAGGATGCCGCAAGCTGCCCTGTGAACGCATTTTTGAGTGAGCAGCCTTACGCGATGTACGCACGAATGGCCGCGATCGTGTGTCCAGAACCCGTTCTGCCGCCCGGAATTCACGCTTCAGCGATCATTGCGAGTTCCGCAATCGTAGCCCCCAGCGCACATATCGCGGCCAATGTTGTCATTAGTGACAGGGTCAGGGTCGGTGAAAACACTGCGATTGGCGCGGGATCGGTTATCGGCCCGGACTGCGAACTCGGGAGGGATTGCCACCTGGTCGCAAATGTCACGCTGGTTAAGCGCGTAAAAATCGCCAATCACTGTGTCATCCATCCCGGAGTTGTTATTGGTGCGGACGGTTTCGGCAATGCGATGACGCCTGAGGGCTGGGTCAAGGTACCGCAGCTCGGCGGCGTAATCATCGGCAACGACGTCGAGATAGGCGCGAATACCACAATCGACTGTGGCGCCATTGGCGATACCGTGATCGATGACGGTGTGCGCCTCGATAACCTTGTCATGATCGCGCATAACGTAAAAGTTGGCGCACATACCGCGCTGGCGGGAATGACCGGTATTGCCGGAAGTACGACCATTGGCAAGCGCTGTATGTTTGCGGGACAGGGTGGTGCCGTCGGCCACATCACGATTTGTGATGACGTCATCGTTGCTGCAAAATCATTCATCAGCAAGGACATTACTGAGCCGGGAACCTACGCTGCGAGTTTTCCGGCAGAGAATGCGAAATCCTGGGCCAAACAGGTGGCACGATTTCGTCGCCTCGGTTCTCTCATCGACCGCGTGAAGAAACTGGAAAAATGATCCACTCGACCGCCATAATTTCCGATTCCGCGACGATCGCCGATAATGTCGAGATTGGCCCCTATACCGTGATCGGCGACAAGGTCGAAATTGGCAGCGGTTGCAAGATTGGCAGCCATGTCGTGATCAATGGGCCAACCCAAATTGGCCTGGATAATCATATTTATCAATTTGCGTCGATCGGTGACGATCCGCAGGACAAGAAGTATGCGGGCGAGGCCACTCGACTGACGATCGGTGATCGCAATTCGATTCGTGAATTTTGCACAATCAGTCGTGGTACGACGCAGGATTTGGGCGAGACAATCATTGGCGATGACAATTGGATTATGGCTTACGTGCATATCGCACACGACTGTGTCGTGGGTAACAAGACGATCATGGCCAACAACACGACGCTGGCAGGGCATGTGCACATCGGTGACTGGGTTATCTGCGGCGGTTTCAGTGGCGTCCACCAGTTTTGCAGAATTGGGGCGCATGCGTTCCTCGGCATGTACGCGGGGATCAATGGTGACGTTCCTGCCTACACGCTGGTTGCCGGCCTACCGGGGAAGCCAAAGGGTATCAATAGCGAAGGATTAAAACGGCGTGAGTTCACAAGCGAGCAGATTCGCAATATCAAGAATGCGTATCGGCTGGTTTATCGCAAAGGTCTGAAACTGTCAGAAGCGATGCAAAGCCTGGAATCGCAACTCGACACCCAGCCGGAGCTGGCCCCGTTTCTTGAGTCACTGCGTTCATCCGAACGCGGCATCATTCGCTAGATTCCCTGGCCATGAAGATTGGAATGGTCGCCGGCGAAACGTCAGGCGACCTGCTGGGCGCAGGATTGATTCACGAGTTGCGGCGCCGCCAACCTGATGCGATTTTCGAGGGTGTCGCAGGGCCGGCCATGTTGGCAGCCGGCTGCGAGCAATGGGAGCCGGCCGAATCGCTCGCCGTAATGGGGCTTATTGAACCGCTCGCACATTTGCCGAGATTGCTGCGACTGCGCAGGAATCTCGTCAATCGCTGGTCGGAATCACCCCCCGACGTTTTCGTGGGAATAGATGCGCCGGACTTCAATCTTGGCCTTGAAAAAAAACTAGGCACGGTCGGCATAAAGACCGTCCATTACGTCAGTCCGTCAATCTGGGCCTGGCGTTCCGGTCGCATTAAAGCGATCCGCGCGGCCGCCGACAAGGTGCTTTGTTTACTGCCCTTCGAAAAAGCCTTGTATGACGAAGCAGGCATCGCCGCCGATTTCGTTGGCCACCCCAAAGCGGACAGTGTGCCGATAAATACTGACATGCACGCGACGCGTGCTGAGTTGGAGCTCACTGCTGAGCAAGTGGTTGCTGTCTTGCCAGGCAGTCGTATGAGCGAGGTATCGATGCTCGGCGGTATTGTTGTTGAGGCCGCGAAGCGAATAGCGGCGTCACTGCCGGATGTCCAATTTGTCACGCCAATCGCGACACCTAAGCTCAGGCCGGCTTTCGAAGCACAACTCGATGCAGCGGGCATGCGGGAAAAATTCATTTTGCTGGACGGCGACTCCGAGCGCGCTATGATTGCCAGCGACCTTGTCCTTCTGGCGTCCGGTACCGCGGCGCTGGAATCGGCACTACTGGCCAAACCCACCGTAGCAGTGTACCGCCTGGGCCGATTGACCTTCGCAATCCTGAACACCTTCAAGCTGCTTAAGCTGACACATTTTACCTTGCCCAACCTGTTGACCGAGACTCCGCTGATTCCCGAGTTCATGCAGTCAAACGCAGAGCCTGGCCTGATCTCGGCGGCGGTTATCGAGCTGCTCGAAGATCCGGCTCAAAGGCAAATGATCAGTAACAGATTTGATAAACTGCGTACTGAGCTGGCGTTAAACACAGACCAGCGTGCGGCCGACGCAGTGATCGCGCTCATGAAGCATTAGCAGGCTATGCAGCAAGCAAACTTTTTCGAAACAGACGGGCTGGTCGCCGGCGTTGATGAGGCGGGCCGCGGTCCGCTCGCCGGGCCGGTAGTGGCATCTGCGGTGATTCTCGATCCGTGCGCGCCGCTTGCCGGACTGCGCGATTCGAAAAAATTGAGTGCGGGCAAGCGCTCGATCCTCGCGGTTGAGATCAAATGCCATTCGCTGGCCTGGGCAGTGGCCTGGGCGGATCCGGCCGAAATCGATGCGATCAATATTCTTGCCGCAACAATGCTGGCGATGCGCCGCGCGATTCTCGGCCTGCGACTTATGCCTGCTAAAGTCCTGATCGATGGCAATCGATTGCCAAAGCTTCGATTTGAGCACGGTTCGATCGACGGCCAGGCAATTATTGGCGGCGATGATCGGATCGACGCGATATCGGCTGCCTCGATCCTTGCGAAAACCAGCCGCGATGCCATGATGGTGAAACTCGATCGCATCTACCCACGCTACGAATTCGCCCGGCACAAAGGCTATGGCACTGAAGTCCACCGCGAGAAGCTTCGAGAGTTCGGTCCCTGCCGGGCACATCGACAAACTTTTGCACCCGTACGGGCCGCATCCTGATGCCATCGCAATTTGTTCACCTGCATCTGCACACCGAGTATTCCATGGTGGACAGCACTGTGCGCATCCCGTTGCTCATGCGACGCTGCGCAAAGAAACAGATGCCGGCCGTCGCGCTGACGGACCAGAACAATCTCTTCGGGCTGGTGAAGTTTTACCGCAAAGCGATTGCGAGCGGAATTAAACCGCTCATCGGTCTGGATCTGCGTATTGCCAACGACGACGACCCAAATCATCCCTTCACACTGATCTTATTGGTGCAGAACAATGCCGGTTATCGCAATTTGTGCGAGCTGGTCACCAGGAGCTATATGGAAGGCCAGGTGCGTGGCGAGCCGCTGGCAAAGCGTGAATGGCTGACCGCGGAAAGCTGCAGTGGGCTGATCGCTTTGTCGGGGGGGCGCGCTGGAGATATTGGTCGAGCCCTCGTGAATGGCAATGATGCCGGTGCCAGTGAGGCGCTCGATTATTGGTGCGCGGTATTCGGTGATCGCTTTTATCTCGAGTTGATTCGCTGCGGACGGCAGCACGAAGAAATGGTGGTGCAAAGAAGCCTGGGCCTGGCGCGTGACAAAGGCCTGCCGGTGGTTGCGACCAACGACGTGCGCTTTCTGGATCGCGACGGCTTCGACGCCCATGAGGCTCGAGTCTGCATTCACGATAGCCGTGCCCTCGCCGACCCGAGCCGGCCAAAAAATTACAGTGAGAATCAGTATTTTCGGACACCGCGGGAAATGTGCGAACTGTTCGCAGACATTCCATCGGCGATTACTAATACGCTCGAAATCGCGCGGCGGTGCAACCTGGACCTGACGCTCGGTGACAGTGTGCTGCCTGCGTTTCCGCTGCCGGCGGGCCAGACGGAAGCCGCGTTCCTGGAGTCCGAAGCGCAGCAGGGTCTGGATGCAGCGCTCGCAATCAAATTCGAAACCGAGAATATTCCGCAAAAGGCGCGTGCTGCGCTGACCGCACCCTACCTCGAGCGGCTGCAAATCGAGCTCGGTGTTATTCAGTCGATGGGCTTTCCAGGATACTTCCTGATTGTCGCCGACTTTATTCGCTGGGCGCGCGAAAACAATGTGCCGGTTGGCCCTGGCCGTGGGTCCGGCGCTGGCTCGCTGGTGGCCTGGGTTTTGGGTATCACCGACCTCGACCCCTTGCAGCATGTGCTGCTGTTCGAGCGCTTTTTGAATCCTGAACGTGTATCAATGCCCGATTTTGACGTCGACTTCTGTATGGAAGGTCGCGATCGCGTCATTGACTACGTTGCCGATCGCTACGGTCGTGAACGTGTGTCGCAAATAATTACCTTCGGTACGATGGCCGCCAAAGCCGTTATTCGCGATACCGGACGTGTGCTGGGTCAGCCCTATGGCTTTGTCGATCGTATTGCGAAACAGGTGCCGTTTGAAATCGGTATTACGCTGGACAAAGCACTGGAGGATTCGGAAGAACTGGCGACGATGTATCGTGATGATGAAGAAGTCGCGGCGATCATCGACCTCGCAAAGTCACTCGAAGGCCTGGTTCGAAACGCGGGCAAGCATGCGGGTGGCGTCGTAATTTCGCCCGGCCCGCTGACAGACTTCGCACCACTGTATTGTGAAGAGGGTGGCGGCAACGTCGTTACGCAGCTCGACAAAGACGATGTTGAAGCCGTCGGCCTGGTGAAGTTCGACTTCCTGGGGCTTAAGACTCTGACCATCATTGACTGGGCCGTAAAGATTATCAACGGGATCCAGCCGGACCTGAATCTTTCCATCAAACGCATCCCGGAGAATGACCCGAAGACGTTTCGATTGTTGCAAAGCACGCACACGGCGGCCGTATTCCAGCTGGAATCAAGTGGCATGCGCGATCTCATCAAGCGCATGCGCCCCGATCAGTTCGATGACCTGGTTGCACTGGTCGCACTGTTTCGCCCGGGCCCACTGCAGTCCGGAATGGTCGACGACTTCATCACCCGCAAACACGCCACCAACAAGGCGGATATCGACTACCTGCATCCGGAGCTCAAGCCAGTACTGGAGGAAACCTACGGCGTGATCCTGTACCAGGAGCAGGTCATGCAAATTGCACAAGTGCTGGCCGGGTACACACTCGGCGCCGCCGATCTGCTGCGCCGTGCGATGGGCAAGAAAAAACCCGAAGAGATGGCCAAGCAGCGCGAGATTTTTGTGTCCGGTGCCACGGAACGTGGCGTTGCCGAGAAAACTGCGACGCGTATCTTCGACTTGATGGAAAAATTCGCCGGTTACGGCTTCAACAAGTCGCACTCTGCTGCCTACGCGGTCTTGTCCTACCAGACAGCGTACTTGAAGGCACATTACCCAGCGGCATTCATGGCGGCAGTCATGAGCGCTGATCTACACAATACGGATCGCCTCGTTACCCTCAAGGATGATTGTCGACAACTGCACCTCAGGCTGGTCGCCCCGGATATCAACTCCTCTGACTATCACTTCAGCGTTCCTGATGACAAAACCATTCTGTATGGCCTCGGTGCCATCAAGGGTGTCGGACGTGCCGCGGTTGAGTCGCTGATTGCCGAACGTGAAGCAAACGGCCCGTACAGGAGTCTGGTCGAATTCTGCCGCCGGGTTGACCACGACAAGATCAACCGCCGAGCCTTGGAGGCGATGGTCAAATCCGGCGCTATGGATACCCTTGGTGAATCACGACGCAGCATGATGAACCAGGTCCCCGAAGCACTACGCAGTGCGGACCAGGTGGCGAAAGCGGCTGCCGCCGGACAAAACGACATGTTTGGGCTCGCCGAACCGGCCTTGGATACGAACGACAACAAGCCGCCCGAACTGGCTGAATGGCAGGAGCGCTTATTACTGAATAATGAGAAGGAAGCGCTCGGGCTATATCTCACCGGACACCCGTTCGACGCGGTGCGTTTCGATGCGCGACACCTGTCAGACGGCAAGCTGAGCGACATCGTGGCAGAGCCTGCGCCGCAAACGGCGAAAGGCGAACGCAAGTACGGCCAGGCGAAGCGTGAGGCGACAGTCGCCGGACTGATCGTCGATGTACGCAAGCGGGGCAATCGCGTCAGCGTGGTGCTGGACGATGACACAGCGCGCATGGAAGTGAGCCTGTTCAGCGAAGCGTTCCAGGAATTTCGCCACTTGCTGGTCAAGGATGAAATTGTCGTGGTCACCGGTGGTCTTCGCTACGACGACTTTATCGGTAGCTGGACGATTAACGTTAAGAACGTGCTGCATATCGACCGGGTCATCGAATCCCGCGCAAAAAGTATGGTGCTCTGTCTTGCGCCCAACGGGCACGGTGAGAGCCTGTTGCTAAAGCTGCATGACCTGTTGCTGCCGTTTCGTGAAGGCAGTTGCGACGTCTCGGTGCGTTATATCGGCGACAGCGCGGCCGCGCGCTTGTCGCTGGGCCCGGAGTGGGCCGTGCGACCCAGTCGCGAATTACGCGATAAGTTGACGGAATTGCTGGGAAATAATAATGTCCGACTGCTCTACGCCCCGGGACGGGAAATCATGTAGGGTTAGGGTCTTCGGGCCGCAAATGACAAGAGTCGAGTGTGAAATTTCTGGATTTCGAACAACCGATCGCCGAGCTTGAAGCGAAGATCGATGAACTGCGCTACGTCGGCGACGACTCCGAGGTTAATATCAACGAGGAGGTCGCGCGCCTTAAAGACAAGAGCGAGTCACTGACGAAGAGCATTTTCGCCAAGCTCTCACCGTGGCAGGTCGCGCGGGTAGCGCGGCATGAATCGCGCCCGTATACGCAAGACTACCTCGATGCCATCGCACCGGATTTTCAGGAATTGCACGGCGATCGAATGTACGCCGATGACCCGGCCATTATTGGTGGCGTCGGGCGCGTCGACGGTCGTGCCGTGATGTTCATCGGCCACCAGAAGGGCCGCGATACCAAGGAACGGGTGCGTCGCAATTACGGCATGCCGAAGCCCGAGGGTTATCGAAAGGCACAGCGCCTGATGCGCCTCGCAGAAAAATTCTCCATGCCGATCGTGACATTTATTGATACTCCGGGCGCTTATCCCGGTGTTGGTGCCGAAGAGCGCGGCCAGAGTGAGGCGATTGCCTACAGCCTGTACCTGATGGCCGGTCTCAAAACGCCAATCATCTGCGTCGTTATCGGTGAGGGCGGTTCCGGCGGCGCGCTGGCCATCGGCGTCGGCGACAAACTCATCATGCTGCAATACAGTATCTATTCGGTCATTTCACCCGAGGGCTGTGCGTCTATTTTGTGGAAGAGTGCAGAGCGGGCTGAAGATGCCGCCGAAGCAATGCGTGTGACAGCTGCGCAGCTAAACGAGTTCGATCTGGTCGACGATGTCTTGCCGGAGCCACTCGGTGGCGCGCACCGTAACCCGGAAGCCATGGCCGAAGTCATTCGCAACGCGATTGCCAGCAGCCTGGATGAACTGACTAAACTGCCGATCGAGCAATTGCTCGCCAATCGTCAGAAGCGTATCGCGAGCTTCGGTCAGTTCAAAGACGCGTGAGCTTCGGGCCCGCGATTCTCGCTTCGCGGTTCACCGAACTCGAAGCCGTGACCGGCAAACCTTCCCGATACGTCGTCGCATTCAGCGGTGGCCTGGATTCCAGCGTGCTGCTCAACTGTATCGCGGAACTGGCTCGACAAGATCCGCATTTCGCCGCCGTGCCACTGCTCGCGATTCATGTCGATCATGGACTGCATGCCGATGCATCGGACTGGAGTGAGCATTGCGCTTCGTTCGCGAAGAGTCGCGGTGTTGAATTTCTGGCCTTGCAGGTCGTTGTGGATACCGAGGCGGGCAAGGGCGTCGAAGCGGCCGCCCGGGATGCCCGGTATACCGCCCTCATGTCCCAGCTCCGTGACGGCGACTGGCTGTTAAGCGCACATCACCGAGACGATCAGGCGGAAACGTTGCTATTGAATCTGATTCGCGGCAGTGGACCGGCCGGCGTTGCCGGCATTGCCGAGGCCCGCCATTTCGGCCCTGCCTGGTTGCTCAGACCCTTACTCAGTATCGATCAGGCCGTGATACGCAACTATGCGCATGCCGCATCGTTGCGGTGGCTCGATGATCCATCGAACCAGGACCCGCGCTTCGACCGCAACTTCCTGCGACATGAGGTGCTACCAACGCTGGCCAGTCGCTGGCCGGACATTGCACAGCGACTGCATCGAAGCGCGAGCCATGCAAGCGAAGCGACCGAGTTAATGGCGGAACTGGCACGCATTGATTTGCGTGCGATCGGCGGCCGGACCCGGCGACTGGACATCGAAGGACTGCAGAGTCTTGGGCTTGCCCGACAAAAGAACCTGCTGCGATTTGCATTGCGTGAACTTCTGCTGACGACGCCATCGACCGAATTGCTCGATCGCGTCGTCAACGAAGTCATTCCGGCGCGAATCGACGCGCAACCGCTGGTGAGTTGGCCAGGCGCGAGCATTCGCCGTTACCGAAATACGCTGTATTTGCTGCCCGAAAAACTGCCGGACAAAATCGTCGCATCTGCCTTGTCGGCTCACAAAATGCCGCTGGGCACGGGTATGGGCAGTTTAGAACTCGTGGCCGACGCCGAATTGGGGCTGTCCGAGGATCTCGTTCGCGCCGGACTGCATGTCAGACTTCGCCAGGGTGGAGAAGAAATTAAGCCGGAAGGTCAAACACATACACGTAAATTGAAGAAACTACTTCAAGAAGAGGGGATCGTTCCCTGGATGCGGGACCGGCTGCCACTGGTGTATGCCGGCGACAAGCTGGTGGCGGTCGCGGACCTGTGGCTGGCGGACGACGCCGTGACGCGACCGGGCTTTCTGCTGCGCTGGATCGACCGGCCTGCATTGCATTAGCGGGGGCTGCCTGATAACGTTTAACACCGTCTTTAGTCCAAACGACGGCGCGGAATTCGAAGGGTTGGAAAAAAGCATCACGCCATCTGGTCGTGCTTTTGGTCCAGCCCTTTCTTGTTTCTTAGCTTTATGAATGTCCACCTGTAGCGGTTTGCGTTACAAACCTTGGGTTCGATCATGACATCGTATGTTTTCATTACCGGCGGTGTGGTTTCTTCATTAGGAAAAGGAATCACATCGGCCTGCCTCGGCGCCATTCTGGAAGCCCGCGGCCTTACCATCAGCATGATCAAGCTCGATCCGTACATTAATGTTGATCCGGGCACGATGAGCCCGTTCCAGCACGGTGAGGTTTTTGTCACCGAGGACGGCACCGAAACGGATCTGGACCTCGGACATTACGAACGCTTTGTGCGCACGGCAAAAGGCGGACGGCACAGCAACTACACGACCGGGCGTATTTACGAAAGCGTTATCGCAAAAGAACGTCGCGGTGATTACCTCGGCGCGACTGTGCAGGTCATTCCGCACATCACTGATGAAATCAAAGAAGGCGTACAAAAAGGTGCCGGCGATGCCGACATTTGCTTAGTCGAGATCGGTGGAACCGTCGGTGATATCGAGTCTCTGCCGTTTCTCGAAGCAATCCGTCAAATGGGCATTGAGCTCGGTCATGACCGCGTTGTGTATGTGCATTTGACGCTGGTGCCGCATTTGTCGACCTCGTCGGAGATCAAAACCAAGCCGACGCAACATTCTGTCAAAGAATTGCGCTCCATCGGTATCCAGCCGGATATCCTGGTTTGCCGCTCGGAAAAACCGCTGCCGGCCGAAGAGCGCCGCAAGATCGCGCTGTTTACCAATGTGCAGGAAAAAGCCGTTATCTCGGCGTGGGACGCGAACGATATCTACGAAATTCCGTCCATGATGCATGAGCAGGGCCTCGACGAGATTGTGACCCGGCAGCTGGGGCTCGATCTGCCGGCGGCCGACCTGCATGAATGGCAGGCGATCGTCGATGCGAATCAAAACCCGACCGGTGAGGTCAACATCGCCATGGTTGGAAAATACATGGGCCTTAAAGACTCCTACATTTCCTTGATTGAGGCATTGCAGCACGGCGGCATTCACAATCGTACCCGGGTCAACATCAGCTATATCGAATCACGCGAAATTGAAGAGCGGGGCGCCGATTGTCTGAAGGGCATGGACGGCATCGTTGTGCCGGGTGGCTTTGGTGATCGGGGTATTGAAGGCAAAATTGAGGCAGTCCGGTTTGCACGCGAGAACGGCGTGCCGTACCTCGGTATTTGCCTCGGTATGCAAGTTGCTGTAATCGAGGCCGCTCGAAACCTGGCGGGTCTCGACGGCGCCATGAGTACTGAATTCGACAGTGCGACGCCGCACCCGGTCGTCGCGCTGATTACCGAGTGGCGGGATCGGACTGGTGATACGGAAGAACGCAGCGAGGCATCCGAGATGGGCGGCACGATGCGACTCGGTGCGCAGGCCGTGACGCTGCAGGAAGGCTCGCTTGCGGCGCGGAGCTATGGCAGCACCCGGATTCGGGAACGTCACCGGCATCGCTACGAGGTGAACAACAACTACCGGGAACAGCTAAGCGCCGCGGGCGTCAAATTCAGCGGCTTGTCGGTTGATGATCTGGTCGAAATGATCGAGATACCGGATCATCCGTTTTTTCTTGCCAGCCAGTTCCATCCCGAATTCACGTCAAATCCGCGCGACGGCCATCCGTTGTTCAAGAGCTTCATTCATGCGGTTCGAAAACATAACGAAGGCGAGTTGCCGGAGGTGGCACAAGCATGAATTTATGCGGGTTTTCGGTGGGTAACGACCAACCCCTGTTCCTGATTGCTGGCACCTGTGTGGTCGAGAGTGAACAAATGACGCTGGACACGGCGGGATCGCTGCAAGAGATCTGTGTCGAGCTCGGCATTCCGTTTATTTACAAATCGTCCTTCGACAAAGCCAATCGAAGTTCGCGCGATGGTTTTCGTGGGCCGGGTATGGAAGAAGGCCTAAGAATCCTCTCCGAAGTCAAAAAGCAACTTGGCCTGCCAGTTTTGACCGATGTCCACGAAGATACTCCGATGGATGAAGTCGCCGACGTCGTCGACGTGTTGCAGACGCCGGCTTTTCTGTGCCGGCAAACGAACTTTATTTTGCGTACGGCAGCGGCGGGCAAGCCCGTGAATATCAAGAAAGGCCAGTTCCTGTCGCCGTGGGAAATGCAAAACGTCGTCGACAAGGCGAAATCGACCGGCAATCAAAATATCATGGTCTGCGAACGCGGCTTCTCCTTCGGTTACAACAACCTGGTATCTGACATGCGCAGCCTCGCGGTCATGCGCGGCACCGGGGCGCCGGTCGTTTTCGATGCGACACATTCGGTGCAGTTGCCCGGCGGGCAGGGCACCTCTTCAGGCGGCCGTCGCGAATTCATTCCGGTATTGGCGAGAGCCGCCGCCGCGGCAGGGGTTGCAGGCTTTTTCATGGAGACACACCCGGACCCGTCAAAAGCGCTGAGTGACGGGCCCAACGCCTGGCCGCTGCACAAAATGAAACAACTTCTCGAAACCTTGCAGTCGATCGACGGCATCGTTAAGAAAGGTGGTTACCAGGAGGCAGACTATGGCCTCGGAGTTCCAGAAACGGAGTAACAATGATCAAGATTAGCGACATTCGCGGCCGGGAAATTCTCGATTCACGCGGCAACCCGACGGTGGAAGCCGATGTCACACTCGCCGATGGCAGCACTGGCCGCGCAGGCGTTCCGTCCGGCGCTTCGACCGGTACTCGCGAAGCAGTTGAGCTGCGCGATGGCGACAGGTCGCGATACCTTGGTAAAGGTGTTCGAAAAGCGGTTGGCAACGTTAATGCAGCGTTGCGCGATGCCCTGGTCGGCAAAGAATTCGCGGATCAGCGCGCTATCGATGACTGCATGATCAAACTCGATGGCAGCGACAACAAGGGTCGGCTCGGCGCCAACGCCTTGCTGGCAGTGTCGCTGGCCGTTGCCAAGGCCGCCGCCGTATCGTCCGGCGTGTCACTGTTCCGTCACCTCGGCGACAACACGACCATGCCTGTGCCGATGATGAACATTATTAACGGCGGTGCGCACGCGAATAACAGCGTCGACATCCAGGAATTTATGATCCTGCCGGTCGGCGCACCCAATTTCACCGAGGCGCTGCGTTACGGTGCGGAGATATTTCACAGCCTGAAGAGTGTCCTGAATGCCAGGGGGCTCAATACCGCCGTTGGCGACGAAGGTGGATTTGCACCGGACCTGCCGTCGAATCGTGCCGCACTCGATACCATCATGATCGCCATTGAGCAGGCCGGATTCAGTGCCGGTAACGACATTTTATTGGGCCTCGATGTTGCGAGTTCCGAGTTTTACAACAACGGTGTGTACGACCTCGAATCCGAAGGTCGCCAGTTCGATGCTGCCGGATTCAGCGCATTCCTTGCTGAACTTGCCGATGCCTACCCGATTATCAGCATCGAAGACGGCATGGATGAGGGTGACTGGGAGGGCTGGCGCGCACTGACCGATGCGCTGGGCGACCGCGTACAGCTTGTGGGCGACGATTTGTTCGTCACCAACACGAAAATCCTGCAACGTGGCATCGATGAAAAGATTGCTAATTCTATATTGATAAAACCTAACCAAATCGGTACCTTAAGCGAAACTCTTGATGCCATTACTATGGCTGAAGGAGCGGGCTACACCTCGGTGATTTCGCACCGCTCGGGGGAAACCTCGGACGCTACGATTGCCGACATCGCAGTTGGCACGAAAGCGACCCAAATCAAGACCGGTTCCTTGTCACGGTCGGATCGGACCGCCAAGTACAACCAGCTGCTTAGAATCGAAGAAGAATTGGGTAGTGAAGCGGGCTATGCCGGGCGCGAGGCGTTCTCGGTCAAGATTGGCTAGTGCGTCGCTGGACGTTTTTTTAAGGAAAGCATTTGTCAGGTTCACGGGGACTTCTGGTATTGATTGCGTTGGCCGGGCTCGGCTTGCAGGGTGACCTCTGGTTGTCTGACGACGGTTATCGAAAGACCCTGAATTTGCGTGAGGCAGTCGCCGAGCAACGCGCCCTTAACAATTCCTTACGCGAGCGAAATGCGGCACTGGATGCTGAAGTCATTAACCTGAAGCAGGGCCGTGACGCGGCAGAAGAGCGCGCAAGAACGGATCTCGGCATGATTGGCGAACACGAAACCTTCTACCAGGTGGTACCGGTCGCTGCCGCGTCCCGGTAGTTCACCGCTGCGATAAAGCACATGGCATTGCCCGACTGGGCGCGCGCGCACCCGCTGCCGTTGTTTGCAGCGAAAATCCGCAGTTCACCCGCTGACTTCGATGTGACCGAAGTGCTCGGTTACGCGTTCGACGGCGCTGGCGAACACGACTACCTCTACCTTGAGAAAACCGGCACGAATACCGAATGGCTGGCGCGGCAACTGGCGAATTTCGCTGAGGTATCCGCGAAAGACGTCGGGTATTCAGGGCTGAAGGACCGCGACGCCGTTACCCGGCAGTGGTTCAGCGTGCCACGGTGGCATTCCCCGGACTGGGATGCATTTGACATCGACGGGGTCATTGTACGAGACGTACAGCGGCATTCGAAAAAACTCAGGCGCGGTGCGCACAAAGCCAATCACTTTCGCATCGTCCTCCGCGGTCCAGAATTGGGGTCCGTGCCCATTTCTGAGATTGTGGCTTTGATAAGGGAGCAGGGCGTGCCGAATTATTTCGGTCCGCAGCGTTTCGGTCGTGGTGGCGCCAATGTGGACCTTGCCAACGCGTGGGCCAGCGGCAAACGATTGCCACGCCACAAACGCAGTATCGCAATCTCGAGCGCGCGCTCGTTTCTGTTTAATGAGCAGTTGCACCCGCGTGTTCTGGACGGCAGCTGGAATCGACTATTGCCCGGCGATATTGCAAATCTGGACGGTACCGGCAGCGTGTTTGCCGTGGAGTCACCCGATCAGGAACTGCAGCAGCGTTGTCGGGAGATGGACATTCATCCGGCCGCGGAATTGCCCGGCGATGGATCGAACTGTGGCAACGAGGCCTGGCAAAAAGCGTTCAACAACGCGCGCGTCAAGCCGGGGAGTCGAAGTTTGCGCCTGCGGGTGCAGGACCTTCAGGCGCAGACCGACGACGACAGCATCGTGCTGTCATTCGCCCTTGGCCGCGGGGCATTTGCGACCTCTGTATTGCGCGAAATTATATTATAAGCTACTGATTATAAATTGAAAAAAGCGTAACCACTGTATATAATAACAGTCTATTTCATTTTGCCCGGACGTGCCATGAAAGCTGTTATCCAACGCACCGAATCCCTCCTTCCCATCGACGATCTCGACAAGGCGATTGTCGGATTGTCGGCAAAAATCAACGCCGCTACTTACGAGCTGCTTGTACTGATCCGGCAATTTGACGAGCGCGCCGGCTGGCTTCGCTGGGGGCTCGCTAATTGCGCCGAATGGCTGCACTGGCGTTGCGATCTCAGCATGAACGCGGCCCGCGAAAAAGTTCGTGTTGCGCATGCGCTCAAGTCGCTACCGGCATCAACGCTTTGTCGAAGCTCACCATATTCGACATTGGTCGGCAGGCGGTGAAACCAACTTCGACAACCTGATGTTGCTGTGCACACGACATCACAAACTGGTTCACGAAGGCGGCTATTCAATCGAGCGCGATTTCGATCATCGCTGGTACTTCAAGCGCCCCGATGGACGCGCCGTCCCTGACTGTGGCTACAACTGGTTGGACATGCTGGATGACGACGTTGAAACATTTTCCGAAGCGGTCAACAATCCCCCCGGTGGGGGATTGTTGACCAGAACGAAAAACTTCGTTTCTGAACCAGCGCCGCCGTGCTATTGGCACTGATTGACAGTCGGGATTATTCGAAAATCATAAGATACGGGCCGTCCGCTTTGATGCTGCGACTTCAACCGGTCGACGCAACGGTTGCAGCAAATTAATCTCGTCGGAGTTGATCCCAGATCGATTGCGCAACAACGCCAACGTCCTTGTCACGTTTGCGTATTTGAAACAATTGCGATTGGCGTCTTTGATAGCCTTCAACATTGAGGGCTACCAACTTGCCTTGGGCCAATTCATTGTCGATCATGTGGGTGGGAATACCTCCCCATCCCAGATTCGCCAACAATATCTCCTTTTTTGCAGCAAAGTCCGAAACGGTCCAGCGAAGACCGCCAGGAAGCAAATCTCTGCTTTGCTCAAACTCGCTGCTACCGCTGTCGGCAACGACCACCTGTGTATAGCTTTGCATCTCG
>JAJFKS010000035.1 GCA_021773115.1 Woeseiaceae bacterium
GCGGGATCGCGCCGCAGCCGGGCCGCGTTGCAGGTATCGAAATCCAACATCGCTCCATCATACAAAGCCGCCCGAGCATAAGCGAGCGCCCCTCGACAACGAGGTCCGAATTCGGCCAGTGAGATTGCCCGAAGTGCTCTACGACACGAACCTGGGTTTTAACCGTACGGCGACAAAAATGCGCACACGGGCGGCAACATGAGCATGCGCCGGGCACTCCGCTCGGAACGCGGATTCGGCGTATTCTGGTTGGGCTTCAGCGCGTCGGTGCTGGGCGATGCGATCACCCGAACCACGCTCATCTGGTACGTGTTCGCGGCGACCGGCTCGCCGGTGTCGCTGGGCTGGCTGTCGTTTTGCTTTACCGCGCCGGTCATCGTCGGCGGCATGACCGCTGGCTGGCTGCTGGACCGGTACGACCGCCGCACGATCATGATAATCGACTCGCTGGCAAAGGCGCTGGTGGTGATCTCGGTTCCCATCCTGGCGGCGATGAATGCGATGCCGCTGTGGTACGTGTTCGTGGTCGCCAGCGTGTTCGGATTTCTGATGATGATCCCCCTGGCCGGGGTACCAAGCCTGCTGCCGGCCTTGGTCGGCGAGGACGATCTGAACGCCGCCAACGCGCTGGAGACCGTCGGCTACACCGCGGGCGGCGTGCTCGGCCCGCCGCTGGCCGGCCTGTTGATCGCCCAGATTGGCCCGCTCGAGGCCCTGTACTTCGACGCCGCGACCTATTTGATATTCGCCTGGGCCGTGTGGCGATGCCGTCCGCGGGCCGAGCCCGAAAGGACCGAAACCGCCGACGGGACGAGCCTGCTCGCGGCCGCCCGGATCATCGCGCGCAACCCGGTGCTGGCCAGCACCACCCTCATGTACCTTGTGTTCAATGTAGGTCTTGGCGCCTTGCTCGTGGTCGTGCCGGTGTTTGCCGATACCGTTCTCGACGGCGGCCCCGAGCTTTACGGCCTGCTGCTCGGCAGCATCGCCATCGGCGAGTTGGCAAGCGCCGTGGCCATCGGCTTCATCCGCCTGCCAATCCCCGAGGGACTGGCCATCTGCCTGACCATGTTCCTCAGCGGCCTTGCCGTCGGCGCGGCGGCCCTTAGCCCCAACGCCGCCGGTGCCGCCATAGCCCTGGCCCTCTACGGCGCCTTCAGCGCCCCGCTGACCATCTGGGGACAAACCCTGCGCATGAAGATCATCCCGCCCGGTTTCCACGGCCGCTGCTTCGCGATCATGCGCACCCTAATGCAAAGCGGCGGCCCGTTGGGCGGCGTCTCGGCAGGATTCTCGGTCCCCCTACTAGGCGTACGCGCCGCCATCGCCGGAATAGCCTTGATCACCTGCGCGGTCGGCGGCCTGGGCCTAACCATCGCCGCGCTACGCCGCGCGCGGTGAAGGGTGCGGGCGCTGCGTGGCCTAGAACATCAACTCGTTTGCCGGTGTTGCGGGCAGAGATGTCCGCTCATCGGTCCAAACCGGCCAACCTTAATGAAGTTGGCAAACTACCGGGTTTGACCCAAAGCGGACATTAGGGTTCGGATGGCAGAAACCAAATTGAATGTTTCGGACGAGCTTGCTCAAGGTACGGGTGAAGCGAACTAGCAGGAAGGGGAATTAAGCTGAGTTGGCCTGAATCGTCGTTTCCGCAATCATAATTCGTTCGGCAGGGAGCCTGACGGTGACTGTCGTACCGACGCCCTTCGCACTTTGTAGGTCAAGGGAACCGCTGTGCATTTCAACGAGATGCTTGGTCAACGGCAGCCCTAGACCTGTTCCCTCGTAGTTGCGGTTTAGTCCGCTATCGATCTGACCGAACGGCATCAGCGCCTTCGGGATATCTTCGATGGCCATACCTACTCCAGTATCTGTGGTCTGGAAGACATAGCCGCTTCCTGGTCGGTACCATATTGTGAGCGTAACGCTGCCACCCGCCTTGGTGAACTTGATTGCATTGGAAAGGATGTTCACCAGTATCTGCTTGATCTTGCGCTCGTCTGCATAAAGCATTGGCAAGTCGTCTGGCATGTCCAACTCCAACCGCACATCGCCCTTTTGGGCACGCCCCTTTACAAGCGTCACAACGGAATTGACGATCTCCAGAATTTCGATCACCCCTTCATGCATTTCCTCACCTCCAGCTTCGATCTTGGAGAGGTCCAAAATGTCATTGATTAGATCGAGGAGATGTTGACCGGCCTCGTGTATATCGCCTCCGTATTCTCGGTATTGGGTGCTACCAACTGGTCCGAATGTCTCATTCTTGATGATTTCTGAAAAACCGATGATGGCGTTCAATGGCGTCCGCAGTTCGTGGCTCATGTTAGCCAGGAACTCGGACTTGGAACGGTTGGCAACTTCGGCTTCGCTACGGGCCGTGTGGAGGCTCTCGGCTAGCGCCACCAATTCCGAGCCTTGCTGCTCGAGTTCATCCCGCGCGACCGTTAGTTCCAGTACGCGTTGCTGCAAGAGTTCCTCACGCACCCTCAGGTCCTCTTCAGCCTGCTTGCGCTCGGTAATGTCATTAAGCATGGCTGTGAAAATCGTGTCCTTGCCCTGTACCAGCTTGGAGACAGAGGCCTCCACCGGGAACTCGGTCCCGTCCTTTCGCAATCCAACTATCTCCCCTCGCTCGTGCATCAATCGATTGACCTCAGATGCTCTCGCGAAGTCTCCGATCTTCTTGGGATGTCCTTCCCTGAAACGGGGGGGCATGAGCATTTCCAGGGGTTGTCCAAGAACCTCGTCGGCCGAATAGCCAAAGATAGCAACCGCACTCCGGTTGAATAGCCGGATGCGCTGTCGATCATCCACCGAGATTACCGCTTCCCGGGCGATGTCTAGAATTCCGGCGAACCTAGCTTCGGAAGCGCGCGTCGCCTCATCCGCTCGCTGGCGCTCTGTGACCTCACTTCTCGGTTCTTTGTTGGCCTCTTGTGTCCGCTTGGACACTTCTTGCGTTTCGATGACAGTCCGTCGCTGAAGTCCCAACACGACGCCTATGACCAAGAACGCCCCCAGCGACAAGACCAGCAACAGTGCTACCGTATCCATGCTGCCTACGCCTTCGCCATGATCGATTGCCGGCGGCTGGTGTGCCCAATTGTGGTGGTCGTTACTGCGCAAAGCAATACCACCGGCACAGCTAAGGACCGTTCAAACATAGGCCGACCACGGGCGGCACGGCATCTAGCAAATGCGTCCGATGGTTGCCCGGCCCTATTTGGCCGCATCGTTGTTGTTTGTGCCCGGTTGGAGCCCATACCAATTTGTCCCAGGTTAAGGAAATACGAGCGGCTCACAAGAAGGCGCGCGGGTCGCTAAATGTAGGTGATATATGGTTAATACTTGGTTGGCGGCATCACCCCGTTTCGATGGCGCCGAAGGAGTTGTGTCCAAGCCCACTGCATTGCCGGGCCTGGCTTGGCCCGTTTTTGAGGAAATTTCGGTGCGCTAGAGCAAACGGTGTACAAACATTCCCACATGCCCTTTGGTCGGCTTGTGGCTATAGGCGGAAGTATCCAAGCGCGAAGATTTGTGACCGGTGTTGGTTTTAAAGCCGACATCGGCAGTCCGCCGCCGGGCCAACTTTTGTTTATGAGGTCACGACCTAATCCATAACCCTCGGCGCTGACCTTTCAACGTGCCCGGCGCTGTGGCAGAACAGACCCTCCTACCGAGACCTGCCCGGAGTCCCACCATCCTAAAGATACCGATTCACGACGGGCTGTCGCCGCTGGCCGGGCGTTACGATGCCTTTATCGTCGATTTGTGGGGCGTGGTGCATGATGGGGTGCGCGCTTTTCCCGCGGCGGTGGATTGCCTGGCGCGGTTGCACGGTCAGGGCACGCGCATCCTG